>CALRLF020000068.1:0-23887 GCA_943368475.1 Allobosea thiooxidans | reverse complement strand
TCCATAATTGCTCCCATATCAACCTCATTAAATGTGGTTAACATAGCAGTGGTATTTTTTGCTTCAACCAATCTTCTAGAAATAGTTTTACGCAAATTGCTCATCTTTTCGTTGCGAACATTTCTGGTAAATAAAGCATTCGCTCCAAAAGATTTTTTGCCAGGATTATTCAAAGCCTCTAACACATCATTCTTCATAATTTTACCACCAAAACCACTGGGTTCAATGGCTTTCACATCTACTTTTTTATCGGCAATTATAGCACTTGCAACTGGTGTAGCTTTAACATCGTTAGGCACAGCTGTGACAGGTGCAGTTGATACAACAGCTTCTACTTTAGGAGCAACAACTTCTGCTTTAGGCATTACATCAACTGGTTTAGCAGCAGTTTCATCTATTTGAGCCAATACAGTTCCAATAATAATTGTATCACCTTCATTAGCTCCATGCTTTAAAACACCAGCTTGTTCTGCATTTACTTCAAAGGTTGCTTTCTCACTTTCTAATTCGGCAATTACTTCATCACGTTCAACATAGCTGCCATCTTTTTTGGTCCACTTTAATAAAGTAACTTCTGTTATCGATTCTCCTACTGTAGGAACTTTTATATCTATCATAAAATCGGTTTCTGTAAATAGTGTTAATAGTTTGCTTGCAATATTTTAAACTGTAAATGCAGTATTTACAATTTCTTCTTGTTCTTGTTTATGGACTTTAGAATAACCAGTTGCTGTACTTGCACTTGCATGACGACTGATGATACCAAAGTTGATGCTGTGTAAATTCATTTTTAAGAATGATGCAGCTCCCATGTTTAATGGTTCTTCTTGTACCCAAAACCAAATGGCTTTGCTATATTTTTCATGTAGACCTTTCAATTGTTTTTCTGGTGTAGGATAAATTTGTTCTACACGAACAATGGCTATATCAGTTCTATTTTCTTTAGCTTTTCTTTCGGCTAAATCGAAATAAATTTTACCAGAGCAGAATAGTACTTTTTTAACAGCATTATTATCTGCAACAGTAGAATCGTCTATTACTTCTTTAAATCCACCACTCGTAAATTCATTAATATGGCTATAACTTCCAGCAAAACGCAAGTTGGCTTTTGGAGAAAAATTAATTAGTGGTTTTCTAAACGACCAAGCCAACTGACGACGCAATGCATGAAAGAAATTAGCAGAAGTGGTGATGTTGGTGATTACCATATTCAACTCAGCACACATTTGTAAAAATCGTTCCATTCTTGCACTGCTATGCTCAGGTCCTTGACCTTCATAACCATGTGGCAATAACATTACCACACCATTCATTCTGTTCCATTTTTGCTCACCTGCAGCAAGAAACTGATCAATCATAGTTTGTGCACCATTACAAAAATCGCCAAACTGTGCTTCCCAAATAGTTAATGCATTGGGGTTGGCCATTGCATAGCCATATTCAAATCCAAGTACACCATATTCACTTAATAAAGAATTGTAAATACGGAACTTTTCTTGATTTTCTTGGAAGTGATTTAAACGAGTATATTTTCTATCGGTTAATTCATCTCTTAAAACAGCATGACGATGGCTGAATGTACCACGCTGTACATCCTGACCACTCATTCTTACAATCTTGTTTTCTACAAGTATTGATGAATACGCCAACAGCTCTCCTGTTGCCCAATCTATTTTATTTTCGGTTTCTAATAATTTTACTTTGTCTTGTAAAAGTTTCTCTACTTTTTTCAAAGGTGTAAATCCATCTGCCCAAACCATCAGTCCTTTAAACAACCTTCTTACTTCTACTTCTGGAATGGCTGTTACTGGAGAAGCATGAAAATCTTCTGGAGTGGCTTTGCGTAAGCTTTTCCAAACCAATTCTGGTTGTTGATAATGATAAGGCAAAGGTTTTTGCTTTATGTCATCTAAACGTTCTTGCAAATCGGTCCAGAATTTCTTTTCCATATCCTTGGCCAAGTTCTGAGCATCGGGTTCTCCATTTTCCAACAAATGTTTTACATATACTTCTCTTGGATTTGGATGTTTGTCAATTAAAGCATACAAATGTGGTTGGGTATACTTAGGATCATCTCCTTCGTTATGGCCATGCTTTCTATAGCAAACCATATCTATAAAAATATCTGAATTAAATTCCTGACGATAACGTGTTGCAATAGCAGCACATTTAACAACAGCTTCTGCATCATCTCCATTTACATGTAATACTGGAGCTTGAATCATGGCTGCTGCCGATGTACAATAATCGGCTGTACGTGCATCATCAAAATCGGTAGTAAATCCAATTTGATTATTGATTACAAAGTGAATCGTTCCACCGGTATAATAGCCACGTAAATTACTCATTTGCATTACTTCATACACAATACCTTGACCTGCAACAGAAGCATCTCCATGAATTAGTATAGGTAAAATTTTATCAAAATCGCTTGCATATAAAACATCGGCCTTAGCCCTTGCAAAACCAACTACCACAGGGTCTACAGCTTCTAAATGCGATGGATTAGGCATTAACTTTAAATGAATTTCTTTGCCCTCATCTGTAGTTACTTCACTACCATACCCCATGTGGTACTTTACATCTCCACTGCCCATGGTCTGATCCATAATGGCAGTACCTTCAAATTCACTAAAAATTTGCTCATAGGTTTTACCCATGATGTTTGCTAATATGTTCAATCTGCCTCTATGAGCCATACCAATAACTACTTCTTTCACATCGTTATTAGCAGCAGTATTAATAATTTCATCTAAAGCTGCAATGGTTGTTTCGCCACCTTCAAGTGAAAATCTTTTTTGTCCGATATATTTTGTATGCAAAAATTTCTCGAAAATTACTCCTTGATTCAATTTATCTAAAACCCTTTTCTTTTTTTCTAATGGCAATGGATTAGAAAATTTATGCTCCATTTCGTTCGTTAACCAATCTATCTTTTTTTGGTCGCTGATGTATTTAAATTCAATACCTACATGAGCAGCATAGGCATTTTGTAAATGAGCAATAATATTTCTTAAAGTTGTAGAACCTAAGCCCACCAAATTGCCTACATGAAAAGTTTTATCTAAATCGGCATCGGATAACCCAAAAAATGCCAAATCTAAATTGGCTCCCCTATCTCTCCTTGGTCTGATAGGATTAGTTGTTGCAATTAAATGACCCTTATTGCGATAACCAAGAATTAAGCGATACACACGTATTTCATGCATCCAGTCAATAGCTCCAATACTTGTTGACGCTACAACTGGCTGATTGGGCTGTGCAACGTTAGGTTTTGTACCATTGGCAATGGCAAAGTCGAAACCCTCAAAGAATTTTTTTAAATCGGGGTCTACTGATTCAGGATTTTTTACAAAATCGTTGTATAAATTTTCGATGAATGATGGATGAGAATTGGTGATGTAGGTAAAATCCTTCATTGGAACAAAAGTTGAACTGCTTTATTTTAAAATGATGGCAAATATCGGGCATTGAAAGCAGAAAAAAGGGCAAAGTTTTTTCGATTTTTGGATTAGTTTCTAATGATTTAGCTGTAAAAAGATGGAAAAGAATATTTTTTTATAAAAATTTTCTCGTTTTCAAATATAAGGCTTACTTTTGCCGTCCTTTAAAAAGAAAGAGTATGGCAAATCATAAAGCTACCAAAAAAGATACACGTCAGGCAGCTAAACGCAGAGACAGAAACAGATATAATGGCAAAACTACACGTAATGCTATCAGAGATTTGAAAACTATCGAAGACAAAGCTGCTTACAGCGACAAATTACCTTCTGTAGAATCAATGATTGATAAGTTGGCAAAACGTGGCGTTATTCATAAGAATAAAGCTGCTAACTTAAAAAGTAAATTGGCTAAGAAAAAAGCTGCTTAATTAATTATTTACAGTTTTAAAATATTATTTACCGGTTGATTATTCAACCGGTTTTTGTTTTTGTAGTGTAATGGTGAAGCAGTTTATCCCCTCAGCGGTTGTAGTGTATTCAATTTTTCCTGCATGTACTTTAATAATTGAATGAACAATAGAAAGACCCAATCCGTGACCTTTTTGTTTATCTACATTGTCGCCCCTGAAAAACGGAATAAATAGTTTTCCTCTTTGTTCTTCTGCAATAGGTTTTCCTTTATTTTCTACACTGATGCTGGTAATCTTATTATCTACAAATAAATTAATTACTACCTGTTTATCTGTGGAGTATTGATACCCGTTTTTAATAAGGTTTCTGATAGCTGTTATCAACAAAGATTTATTTGCTTTATTTGACAAATCTTCTTCTTCGGGTAAAGCTGTGAAATTAAAATTGATATTGGCTTCAGGAAATGCTTTTTTTGCCTCAATGATGCAGTCGTAAATGAGTTCATCAATTCGAATGGTTTCCCAACTTTGTATATTAACAGACTTATCGAATTGTGACAGCAATAGTAAAGCATTCGTTAACTCAATAATTCCTTGTTGATCTTCTTTTAGTGATGTTAATACTTCTTTTAGTTGTTCATTGGAAAGATTATTGCTGATGGCCGCTTCTGTTTGAGATAGCATAATTGCTAAGGGTGTTCTTAACTCATGTGAAGCATGGTTAACGAAACTGTATTGATGATCGAATGCTTTTTTTAATCTTTCAATCATTGCATTATAGCTTTTTGCAATTAAACTTACCTCATCGTTTCTAGTATCAATATGTACAAATGCTGCGTTGCTCAACTCGGTTGTTTGCAACATTTGATCACTTAATTTTTTGAGTGGCTTAAACGCCTGCTTTACAAAAAAGAAAGAAATAAAAATGGTAAGACTGATACCACCAATTAATACCCCCAATAAAATGAGCTTAATATTGTTCAATTTTCGCAAACCATATTTATCTAATGCATCTGCGTAAACAAAATTTCCTGTATCAGCAAAGTAAAGAAGCAAGCACTCTTTATTATTTGCTATAAATCTAACCTCTCCTATTTTTTGAGCTTTCTTAAAATAGCCAACGGGTGGCAAAACGTTTATTGAATCAATGGTTTTATAAAGAACATGCTTAGCTGAATCGAAAATAACCGATGAGAAACTTACCAATGCAACTTCGGAATTTATATCATTTGCATTTTTAGGAGTTGGAGTTTTATCGTTGCTATACTGATTGAAAGTGTATATAGCTTCCCTATTAATTCTACTGTAAAATTCTTCTGTTCTAAAATCGGCATATAAAAAATAAATTGCTATTTCTGAAGCTATAAGTATCAACAATACAAATGAGGTAAATAAAATAGCAAAGCGTATTTTAATATTCATTAAATACTAATTTCTTTTATAAAATAACCAAAACCCTGTTTGGTATGTATCAATTTATTTTCAAAAGGTTTATCTATTTTATTTCTTAAAAAACTAATATACACTTCTATGGTATTGGTTCCTGTATCAAAACTTAAATCCCATACTTTTTCTAATATTTCCTGCTTAGAAATGATTCTGCCTTTTGCTTTTGCCAGCAAAACCAACAACTTAAATTCTTTGGAAGTAAGTATAATATTTTTACCATCTCTTGATACCGATTTATTACCCATATCAATTTCTAAATCGGCTATATAAATTTTTTCGAAAACTATTTCAGCCCTCTTTAAAAAAACTTTAATTCGTGCAAAAAGTTCATCAAAATGAAAAGGTTTAACTATATAATCATCTGCACCTAATTCAAAGGCATTTACTTTATCCTGAATTTGATCTAAAGCTGTAAGCATTATTATAGGTACATCTTTGTTTTCTATTCTGAATGCTTTACATAAATCAATACCGTTTTTACCGGGTAAATTAATATCTAATAGTATGAGTGAATAGGTATGTTGTTTAAATAATTTTTCAGCAGAAATACCGTCTATTGCTACATCTGTTTCATACCCTTGACGAATTAGCTCATGCTTAACTACCTGCCCTAATTTAGGTTCATCCTCTGCCAATAAAATTCTATGAATACTTTGCATTACTTTCAATATAAAATTCAACTCAAAATAATGAAAAAAGTACTGACATTCATTTTTCTTTTTACTGCTACTCGTTTACTTGCTCAAAAGCATTTAACTGTTTTCGAAACATCGAATGGAAAAGAATCTTCAACTTATGCAGCATGCATACAGTACTATCAGCAACTAACACAATTATCGAGCAATATTGTTATGAAAAAAATGGGTGCAACCGATGCTGGCTACCCCTTACACTTGGTTTTAATCAGCAGCGATAAAACCTTTAATCCAACCGATTGGCATAAACAAAATAAAGTTGTATTGATGATTAACAATGGCATTCACCCTGGTGAACCAGATGGTATAGATGCAAGCATGATGCTTGCCAGAGATATTGTTCTTGGAAAGCAATTATTACCAAAAAATGTTGTTATAGGAATTATTCCAGTATATAATATTGGCGGAAGTTTAAATAGAAATACATCGAGCAGGGTTAACCAAGATGGTCCTGTGAGTTATGGATTTAGAGGCAATGCTCAGAACCTAGATTTAAACAGAGATTTTATTAAAAGTGATAGTAAAGAAGCTAAAGCCTTTGCTGAAATTTTTCAATTTTTAAACCCAGATATTTTGGTAGATAATCATGTAAGTGATGGAGCAGATTATCAACACACCATGACGTTACTCACTACGCAGCAAAATAAACTAGGTGGTGCAATTGGGAAATTTCTACATGACACTTTTGAACCTGCTTTATATAAAAGTATGGAGGTTAAACAATTTCAAATGTGTCCCTATGTAAATTTCGAAACCGCTAACCCCGATAAAGGCTGGATGGCTTTTTATGATGCTCCACGTTATAGCAGTGGATATGCTGCTTTATTTGCTACAATGGCTTTTGTGCCAGAAACGCATATGCTTAAACCATTTGAACAACGTGTAAAAAGTACCTATGCCTTGATGCAAAGCATTATAGAGAAAGCTGCTTCATTTGCTAAAGAAATTAAAGCTGTAAGAAAAGCAAGTTTAGAGCAAATTAAACAGCAGCAATCTTTTCCATTGATGTGGAAAGCAGATACAACCAAGTATGACATAATTCAGTTTAATGGCTATGAAGCTGGCACAAAAAAAAGTGAAGTAACTGGTATGGAGAGACTATTTTACGACCATACAAAACCATTTAGCAAACAAGTGAAATTTTATAATTATTTCACTGGAGAAAAAATAGTGCAAAAACCTAAAGCTTATATTATACCACAAGGTTGGTATAAAGTAATTGAACTGTTGCAGGTAAATAAAGTAAAATTGCAGGTATTACCAAAAGACAGTTTATTAAGTGTTACTGCTTATAAAATAGACAATTATAAGACCAGTACAAGACCTTATGAAAAACACTTTAAACATAATGCTGTAACAGTAACAGAACAAGAGCAAACTATTCAATTTTTAAAAGGAGATTATATTGTTTATACAGGACAAACCTGCGATCGTTTTTTAATTGAAACATTAGAACCTGAAGCAGATGATAGCTATTTTAAATGGAATTTCTTTGATGCTGTTTTACAACAAAAAGAAGGCTATAGTGACTACCGTTGGGAAGATGTTGCAGCAAAATATTTAGAACAACATCCTGAGTTGAGGAGCAAACTAGACCAAAAGAAAAAAGACGATGCAAAATTTGCTGCATCAGCATCAGCACAGCTGGATTTTGTTTATAAAAACTCACCCTACTATGAACCAATACATTTAAGATACCCAGTTTATAAATTGAAGTGAGTATAAAAAAACTCAATAGAAATTGTACAGTTGAAGCCGATAGCTATCGGCTGTATAACACAACAACAGATGATTACAGATATATTGCTTACAAACAAATTACTAAGCTGCATTTAATGCAGCTTTTGCTTTATCTATTTTGGCAAATAAGTATCTGCCCAAAACCAAACAAATTAATAAAATGCCAACACTTATATAGCCCAACCAACCATAATGTTCAATTTTTCCATCAGCCGATTTTACTACAATAAAACCAGCAAATAATGACGCAATACCACTGCCCAATTGTTGTACACTGCTATTAAAACTCATAAAACTACCTCGGTGCATAGGCTGTACAACATTGCTAACCATTGCCTGAGCTGTAACTCCCCTACCTGTTGAAAGTGTAAACCAAATTGCAAACATGCTAAGCATTAACCATAGTTGAATATGTGGTATATGTGTTACACCAATTACCAATGGCAAACTTAAAAAAACGCAAATACTAAATACATTGAGTTTGCCATATTTATCGCTTAGCCTGCCTAAAATATTGGCTGCAAAAAATGCGGCAATACCGCCAACTAAATAAATTAAAGGCGTTTGTTGTTTAGAGTAACCATTGTTAAATTCCATAAATGGATTAATGAAAGGAATAATTAAAAAATGCCCCATCATTATCATTCCACTAAACAATAATGCCAAGCCTAAATGGCTATCTTGTTTTACAATAATCAATGCTTCGAATGGTGATTTTTTTTCATCACGATTTTGTAAATGCTTATCCATTGTAGGAACATACTTTACCAATAATGGAATTAATGCTATCCCAATTATACCTACCAATATAAATGGAGCATGCCAACTGATTAAGTTGGCTAAATACAATGCAAATGGCACACCAAAAGTGCTGGCAATAGCAAAAGCACTCATAACACTGCCCATTGCTTTACCTCTTTGTTCATATGGGAAAATATCTGAGATGATTGAAAGCACTTGAGCCCCAATTAAGCCTCCAAACAAACCTGCTAAAACCCTTGCAGCAAGTAATAAATAAAAAGATGGAGCCAAACCACAAGCAAGTGTACCAACAATAAATCCGGTATAACCAAATAGCAATACCTTTTTTCTATCGAAACCATCTACAAAAAAAGCAGCTGTAAAGCCTGATGCTGCTGCACTAAATGTATATGCACTTACTAAAAAACTAAACTGCTGTGTACTGATTTTAAAATATGGCATCAGGTAATTACCCAATGGCATCATAATCATAAAGTCGAGAATATGTGTAAAGTTGATACAAGCCAGTAAAAACAACATCACTTTTTCTTTCTTACCCATAGTATAAATTAAGACAGCAAAGGTGCCATTATTACAGCAAGCTTGTTTACCATAAACAAAAAACGTGAACCGTTCATACAGTTCACGTTTACAAAATATAGTTTTAATTTATTGTATGGCTTTTACGGTGCCGCTTCCAGCAATTTTTTTATTTATGGTAGGATTACCTAAATAGTGTACATCTCCACTTCCAGCAATATTAATATCTAAAGTATTCGAAGCAAATACATACACATTACCTACACCTGCAATTTTCACTTTCGCATTTTCTGTTTTCAAGGTTTGTGCCTTATAATCGCCATTGCCAGCAATATTAATAGAAGCATCTTTTGTTTCTCCTTCCAAAACAATATTTCCATTGCCGGCAATTGTTGCCTCTACTTTGGGCGTGTTTACAGAAAGATTTACATCACCATTGCCTGCAATTTTTATTTTTAATTGATTGCCTCCTTCTAATTTATTTAAGCTTTTTACATCACCATTGCCAGCAATGGTTACAGCTTCTAACATTTCTGTTGTTACAGCTATGATTATAGGATTGTTAGAGCGTAAATCATATCCTTTCTTAGTGCTAATAATCAGCCAACCATCTTCATTTTCTGTTTTTATATAAGATAATAAATTCGCATCAGCCTTCACTTCCACTGCATTCGCTGTGCCTTGTGTAATTTCTGCATTAATGTTACCAGCAATCTTAATTTTTTTTGTTGCTCCTGCACTTCTCACTTCTGTGGTAAAAACACCGTTCCCTTTAATTTTTTCATTACCCAACCAAAAACAAGATGTAGCCAAAATAGCAACAAGAATACCAGTTATAATCAATTTCATATAAGTATGTTGTTTTTCAAAATAAAAACAAATAAATAAGAAACTAAACTATTTATTTGTTTATCGATGATTTGGTGCTATAAACGGTAATTGAATACCCTTTTTTCAGGATTGTGCATATAGAAAATATCGCTTCAGCAAGCAAACTATTATCTTCGCTGCATGACTGAAAAAATACTAATTCTAGACTTCGGCAGCCAGTTTACACAACTTATAGCCCGTTGTGTAAGAGAAGCCAATGTGTATTGCGAAATCATTCCTTACAATAAACCTTTTACAATTGACAACTCTTTAAAAGGTATTATTTTAAGTGGAAGTCCTTTTAGTGTGAACGATACAGAAAACCCAACAGTGAATATCCCTGCTTTTATACAGCAATTACCAGTTTTGGGTGTTTGTTATGGAGCCCAATTAACTGCTAAAGAATTTGGTGGTCGTGTAGATAAAAGTAATAAAAGAGAATATGGTCGTGCTATTTTAGAAAAGAAAAAAGAAGATATTTTATTTAATGGTGTTTCAGATAACTCTCAGGTTTGGATGAGCCACAGCGATAGCATTGTTGCTTTACCAGAAGACTTCGAAATATTGGCAACAACTGAAAGTATTCCTGTTGCTGCATTCAAAAAAACAACTACCGATACACATGCTTTATATGGTTTACAATTTCATCCAGAAGTCTACCATTCTAAAGAAGGCAAAACAATTATTAAAAATTTTCTTACAGCAGTTTGTGGTTGCAGCCAAAACTGGACTCCAGCTTCATTTGTACAAGAAACAGTAGACGCATTAAAAAAACAAATTGGCGATGCTCATGTAATCATGGCACTAAGTGGTGGTGTAGATAGTACTGTTGCTGCAACTTTAATCAGCAAAGCCATAGGCAAAAGATTACATGGCATTTTTGTAGATAATGGTGTTTTAAGAAAAGATGAATTTGAACAGGTTTTGGAAACGTATAAACAGCTTGACTTAAATGTTGCAGGAATTGATGCCAAGCAATTGTTTTATGATGAATTAAAAGACAAGACTGATCCTGAAGCAAAAAGAAAAGTAATTGGTAAATTATTCATTGATGTGTTTCAGCAAGAAGCGTTAAAAATAAAAGAAGCCAAGTTTTTAGGGCAAGGAACCATTTATCCAGATGTAATTGAAAGTGTGAGTGTGCATGGACCAAGTGCCACCATTAAAAGTCATCATAATGTGGGTGGATTACCAGACACCATGCATTTAGATTTGGTAGAACCATTGCGTTATTTGTTTAAAGATGAAGTAAGAAAAGTAGGTTTAGAATTGGGTATTCCTGCAGATATGATCAATCGCCACCCATTTCCTGGACCAGGATTAGCCATTAGAATTTTAGGAGAAATCACTGAAGAAAAAGTAAAATTGTTGCAGGCTGCAGATGCCATTTATATCAATGGTTTAAAAAAATCTGGTTTATACGAAAAAGTGTGGCAAGCAGGCACCATTTTATTGCCTGTAAAAAGTGTTGGTGTAATGGGCGATGAAAGAACCTATGAATTTACAGTTGCCTTAAGGGCTGTTACCAGCGTGGATGGAATGACAGCAGATTGGGCTCATTTACCTTATGAATTTTTAGCTGATATTTCTAACGAAATCATCAATAATGTTCGTGGCATTAACAGAGTAGTGTACGACATAAGCAGTAAACCACCTGCAACTATTGAGTGGGAATAACAGCTAACCAATATTTGGCACTATATTTATAAGAATGTAAGCAATAATAGAATTGTATGAAAAAGCTCTTGGTGTATATACTCTTTTCTCAGTTTGTAATAAATGGTTTTACCCAAAAAAACAATCAAACTAGCTCTTATAAAATTGTTGTCTTAGCTCCTATTTTTATAGACTCTGCCTTTAACGGAAATACGTATAAAGTAACCGGTAATAGCTTACCTAAAACAATTTTGCCAGGTTTAGATTTTTACAATGGTGTAATGATGGCGATAGATAGTTTACAAAAAGAAAAAGCCAATATTGAAGTTATTTTTTACGACACAAAAAGTGTTTCAGAACCAATGAATAAAGTGCTAGCCCAAAAAGTTTGGGATAGTGTTTCTTTAATTATTGCATCTTTTAAAGACAGACAAGAGATAAAACCTTTGGCAGATTTTGCATTGTCGAAAAAAATACCACTTATTTCAGCTACATTTCCTAATGAAGGTGGTGTAAGTAACAACCCTTATTTTGTTTTATTAAACTCCACTTTAAAAACACATTGCGAAGGTATTTATAAGTTTATTCAAAAAAATTACTCGACCAGTAATTTGGTGTACATAAAACGTAAAGGAAAAATTGAAGATGATATCTTGGGCATATTCAGCAACATGGGTAAAACAACACCTGCTATTCCTTTAAAATATAAGACCATAGAACTCAGCGATACATTTACTACCAAACAACTGCAAGCCTATTTAGATAGTACCAAACAAAACGTTGTAATTTGTGGCACCATCAACGAAACTTTTGGTATAAGACTAGTAAAAGCGTTGCATGCTGTTAAAAAATATCCTGCAGTTGCTATTGGAATGCCAACTTGGGATGGTATCAAAGAATTTAATAGGGCAATTGCTTTTGATGAGGTAAATAAAGGCATTGAACTTATTTACTCAACACCTTATAATTTTTCGAAGACAGATAAACTGGGTAAACTATTGGTTGAAAAATACAAGGACAAATATTTTGCCCGTGCCAGTGATTGGTTTTTTAAAGGATATGAAAGCATGTATTATTTCAGTAACTTACTGGTTAAATACAACTCAGATTTTATGAATCACCTGTCAGATGCTAATTTTAGACTTTTCAATGCATTTGATATACAACCTGTACTTATAAATAAAGAAAGTACTTCCCCCCAATTTTTAGAAAACAAAAAACTCTACTTTGTAAAAAAACAAGATGGTGTTGTAAAATCAGTTTATTAGATATTGGAACATGGATAACACAGACTAAATTGATTTCAAAGAATTTTATTAATAAACCCAACTTCTTTGTTTCGTTGCTCTGTTGTAAAACAAATGCCGTTTGGCAATCTGTATTGTTTCTATGTCTTTCTTATAAACAAATATTCAAAACAATCATGAAAATTGAAGCAAAGTGATAATAAACCTCTTTTTCAATACCTGATGAGAAACTGGAAATTGTAATAAATTGATCCATACACTAATCAGGTTGTTTTACTAAACTCAACTCGGTCAACAAAACGCCATGTTTAACACGTGGCATTTTATTTTATTCTAAATATAAACAAATGTTTGTTTTCCCATAGTTTGAAAACATTTACTTTGCAGCCTTAAAATTGCCTGTCTTCATGCACACAACTACAATAACGTTAGATAACCAATGGCTTTCATTTGACAGTATTAAAAGCTTTATTAACTATCCATCAACAATAAAACTAAGTGAAGCTACTGAAGCTTCAATTAACCAATGTAGAGCATATTTAAACAAAAAAACAGCTGATAACAACCAATTATACTATGGCATTAATACAGGATTTGGTTTTTTGCAAAACGTACAAATAGATGCTTCGCAAACAGAGCAATTGCAATACAATTTACTTATGAGCCATGCTTGTGGTATGGGCGATGAAGTGCCTGAAATCATTGTCCGATTAATGCTGTTGCTTAAAGCTAAAAGTTTAGCTTATGGTCATAGTGGTGTTCAAGAAGCAACAGTTAACGCACTATTACAATTACACAACAATAATATTTTACCAGTCATTTTTACACAAGGTTCTTTAGGTGCAAGTGGCGATTTAGCTCCACTTTCTCACATGAGTCTACCACTCATTGGTATGGGTGAAGTAAAAATAAATGGACAAAAATTTAACGTTAAAAGTATTTTACCACAATTGGGATTTAAACCAGTTGCATTACAAAGTAAAGAGGGTTTGGCCTTGATTAATGGCACACAATTCATGAGTGCTTATGGTATGTACTGTTTGTATAAAGCAGAAAGGTTATTGGCATTTGCCGATGCAATTGCAGCAATTAGTTTTGATGCTTTTGACTGTGTTAGAGAACCATTACACGAAGCAATACATCGCATTAGAAAACATAATGGTCAATACAATACAGCCGCAATATTAAGAGGCTATTTAAACAATAGCTCAATTGCCAATCAAGCAAAACAGCAAGTGCAAGATCCATACAGCTTTAGATGTATTCCACAGGTACATGGTGCCAGTAAAGATGTTTTTGAGAATGTGTTGGAAGTTTTTTTAACTGAAATAAATTCAGTTACCGATAATCCCAATATTTTTCCTGAAGAAGATTTAATTGTGAGTGGAGGAAATTTCCATGGCCAACCTTTGGCTTTACGATTAGACTTTTTAGCCATTGCCATGAGTGAAATTGCCAACATTAGTGAAAGAAGAACCTATCAATTAATCTCAGGCCAAAGAGGCTTGCCTTTGTTTTTAGTTAAAGCCCCAGGACTCAATTCTGGCTTTATGATTCCTCAATATACGGCTGCTGGAATTGTGAGTGAAAATAAACAATTGTGTACACCAGCCAGCGTAGATAGTATTTCATCATCTAACAATCAGGAAGACCATGTAAGCATGGGTGCTAACGCTGCTACCAAGTGTTTGCGTTTAATCAACAATGTAGAACGTGTTTTAGCAATCGAATTATTAACTGCAATACAAGCTTTAGAGTTTAGAAGACCTTTGAGAAGTTCGGAATTTGTTGAAACCATTGTAACCGATTTTAGAAAGCAAGTTTCTTTTAATAAAGCCGATAGAATTTTACACGATGATATGATGAAGGCAGTAAAATTTTTACAAGAATACACACTTCCGTCAGTAGAGTAATTCTTTTACAGCCCAACCTTTTACCCTAAACCTTACACCATTTAGCTTTTTCCTTCTACCTTAAACTGCTGCATAATTTGCTCACTCAGCATTTTATACAGTTGCTGCAAATCCGGATAGGCTTGCAGCAATTCAAGGTGTTTATGAATGGTATTTATATCGCCTCTTACAGCTGGTCCTGTAAAAACCTCTGAAGGATGTTTACACTGCAATCGGTTGGCGGTTTCTTCAATCAAAGATTGAAGTACAGTAAAATCCAAGTTTTCATTTGCACAAAACAGTGCACTTTGTAGATACATATAATTTACAAAATTGCAGGCAAAAATTGCTGCTACATGTAGTTTCAATCTTTGTTCATCGGTATAATGAACCACCTTAACACTTAGGGTTTTAGCCAATTCTGTTAATTGTTCAATTACTGCAACCGAACTTCCGTCAACCGCAAAAGGGATTGGTGTTGTTAAATCCATTTCTCTTCGAATACTTTGAATAGGATATAAAACGCCATAATTACTACTGGCATGTTTCAAAACATCGATAGATACCGAACCTGCGGTGTGCACCAACAATTTATCGCTTACATTTAGCTGTTTTATAATTGGCTGTATTGCTTTATCGGCTACAGCAACAATATACAAATCAGCATCTATTGTAAGTTGTGTAATTTCATCAACTGCTACAGCAGCAACTATTTCAGCCAATTGTACAGCATGGGCTTTTGTAGCACTAAACACCTGTACAATTTCATGATTATGTAAATACAATCTTTTCGCAAACACAGTTGCCACATTACCTGAGCCAATTATTACAACCTTCATGCTATATTTGAATTGTTATGAAACTAAAATTAGGACAAAGAATAGCAATTGGTTACTATAAAACGAAAATTAAAACAATTGGGCTATTATCTAAACGTAAAGCTGCTGAAAAAGCCTTTAAATTATTTTGTACACCTTACAGTGGCAAACCCAAAAGAAAAGCCCCAGCAGTATTTCATCATGCAAAAAAGTTGACTGTTACAATTAATGACTTAACCATAAGAGGTTGGCAATGGCAACCTGAGCATTATGCCAATGGCCAAAAAATACTCATTGTTCATGGCTTTGATAGTTGCAGCTACAAATTTGACAAATACATTAAACTTCTTACTCACGAAGGCTATACAGTTTTAGCTTTCGATGCCCCTGGTCATGGCATTAGTGATGGTAAAATGGTAAATGCCCTTATGCTAAAAAATACCCTTCTCGAAATCGAAAAACAATTTGGGCAGCTTTATGGAATTATGGCTCACTCATTGGGTGGTATTGCTGCTGCATTGGCAGCAGAAGAAATAACTACCTTACAAAAATTAATTTTGATTGCTCCTGCAACAGAAACACAAAGAGCCATCGATAACTTTTTTAAATTCGTTCCATTAGGCAATTCAATAAAGGAAGAGTTGGTACAATACATTATTGAATTAGCCCAACAACCACTCTCCTATTTTTCAGTTGTAAGAAGTGTGCAACAACACAATAAACCAACACTTTGGCTACACGACCAAGACGATTGGATTTGCCCTTACGAAGATGTTTTACCTGCACAAAAACTGCAGTTAGCCCATGTAGAGTTTTACATTACCAAAGGTATGGGACATAGCAAAATTTACAGAGATCATAAAGTAAGTAAAAAAATTATTGAATTTTTTAATGCATAAAACTTAAAGCTCAACTACTTTTTTAGCTGCATTACTTTTATAAGCAGCTTCTATAATTTTAACCACTGCAAGAGCTTCATCAGCCTGTACAGGCAATGGCAAACTATTTACAATTGCATTATAAACACCTTCATAATAATTCATATACTGGCCACTTAAAGAAGGTATTTTTTCACGAACAATTTCTCCATTAATTTCTGTGTGTAATAAGCCCCAATCACTTTCAGGCTCAACTCCCCAATTAGGTTCATTGGGTTTTTGATGATTAACCAATGCCATTTCTTGAACATTTGTTTTAGGCTTAATGAAAGAACCTTTTGTGCCATGAAAAATATATCCAACACTTGCTTCTCTAGCTAAATAAGTACTGTGAATTCTTATACGCAGCTTATCGTAAAATAAAATCAACTCAAAATAATCATCTACTTTACTAATGGCTCGTATAGCAAAAATATCAGCAAATACAGCCTTTGGCCAACCAAATAATTGCAATGCCTGGTCTATTAAATGCGAACCCAAATCGTATAAATTTCCTGTGCCTTGTCCAGGTGTTTCTTTATGCACTTTATAGCTTAATATTTCACTGTATCTATCAAACCTAAATTCAGCTTCAACAACCTCACCCAATAATTTTTTATCCAGTACATCTTTAATGGTTAAGTAATCACTATCAAATCTTCTGTTCTGATAAACTGAAATTAATTTGTTCTTATCTTTTGCCAATTCTATCAACTCCTCTCCTTCGGCAACAGTTATGGTAAATGGTTTTTCAACTATTACATGCTTGCCAGCTTGCAATGCTTTTTTTGCCAAATCAAAATGTGTATTATTGGGTGTATTTACAACTACCAGCTCAATAGATGCGTCTTCTAACAACTTCTCATAAGTTCTGTAAGTAAGTATTGCAGGATACTTTTCTTGAGCCAAATTTTTACTACGTTCCCACACTGCATATAATTCAAAACCTTCATGTAATGCTATAAATGGAGCATGAAATACCCAACCACTCATACCAAAGCTGCACAACGCTGTTTTAATTTTTCTCATTTTTCTAATTATTTAATACTTGTAAATGTAAACAGGGGCTGTTAACTACACAACTTTAATCAACAGTTGCTCTGGCTGTACGTTACAAGTACCGATTGCATCGGTAGCTTTTCACTTCCATCCAGCAGCCCATCATCAAAAGAACAAACATCAACCATTTGCTAAAATATAGAGGGCTCCTAGAAAGGAGCCCTCTTTTTATTGCTTGCAAAAACTATAAACACGAGATCGTTTATTGTATAACTACAGATTTATTTAATTTAATAGCACCATTGGTTACTTGTAACTGATAGATGCCTTTTGTTACAGAAGCTGGCAACTCAATTGATTGAGAAGAAGTTCCATTTTCAATACTAACTGATTTTACAAAAACTTGCTTCCCAGTGAAATCATATAAAGAGATTGTATAGGCCGACTTACTAAAATTGCTCATTTGTAAGTTTAGTGTACCATTTACTACTGGGTTAGGAGTTATAGCAATTGCTGCATCCATTTTTTTGCTACTTATTTTAACTGTATTGCTATAACCAATTGTACCATCTTTATCTACAGCTTTAATTCTGTAATAACCAGTTCCTGACGCAGGTATATTGTCAACAAAGCTATACTTAGGAGCGTTTGTAGCAGTTAGACTGCCTACAGCTGCAAAGTTTTTACCATCGTCTGATTTTTCAACGTAATAGTTAGCAGTATTAATTTCAGAAATTACATCCCAAGAAATTTTAGCTAATCCGTTGCTTAATGATGCATTAACTGCTCCAAATTTTACTGGGGCAGTAGTATTTAAGGGATTTGTAGGTGTTAAACTTACTGTTGCACCCACTACTTGTATTTGGAAGATGTTTACCGCTGCATCTCCATAAAGGTAGAATGTTCCTGCTGCTGTAACACTTGCACTTAGAAATGCCCCATCCGAAGGTACTCCAGATGCACCAGTGTTAGCGGTTGCTTTTCCGTAGTTTGTAGTTCCGTTACTTACTATTACGCTTCTTTGAGCACCCCCAGAACCTGATTTAAACCAAACTTTTACCGTACAGGCCTGATTTACCTGAATAAAGAAATATCGTTGTGTAGGTGTAGATTCATTAGCACCACCTGCAAATCCAGCACCATTGGTTTGCATACGAACAGTTCCTGAATAAGCATCGTTAGGTGCAGCCCAAGTTGAAGAAGATGTGCTATTCCAAGCTGCAAAATTGGTATTGCTTGCAATACCATACAACCCCAACCCTTTGTTGTCAATAATTTGTATAGGATTATTTCCCATTCCAGCTGCTGGCCAAGAAGGACTACTTGCCGTAAAATCCCAAGTGGTTGTTTGTGCATTTAATTGACCAAAAGAAAAAGCAGTTAAAATTACCGCTAAAAGAGTAGATATTTTTTTCATAACAAGCATTATTTTATGGAGTAAAATTATTTTACTTACAGCATATTGGTACAACGATTTACGCAAACGATGCCAATCATTTCAATGAGTGATAGACAATAAAAAAGCCACTTAAAAAAGTGGCTTTTTTGAAAAAAATTGGTGTATTAATAACCTTTATTTTGTGTTAAGTTAAAGTTGGCATCTCTTGCTGGTTGTGGTATTGGCAACAACTCAGATTTACCTGCAGTATAACCAGTTGCAAATCTTGACAAAGCTGCTGTATTAATAGCAGCACTTAGCCATGTAATTTTGGTTGTACCTGTTGGTGTTGATGTTGGTGCAGTTTTATAAAATGAATTTACCCATAAACCATTTGGTCCAAATGTATTATCATCAGAAGTTGATGTTGGTCTGTAATACATAGCAATTGGCAATGTATTATATGGAGCACTTAAAGTAGACATTGCAAGCAATGCTGCTTTTGTTTCAGCAATTTTTGTACCCAATAAATTCCATCTAATTAAGTCGTACTTTCTTACACCCTCTCCACCTAATTCCAATGAACGCTCTTTTACTAAGGCGTCAAAAAATTGAGATTTAGATAATCCTGCAGTTAAATCAACAGTTGCGTCAGGAGTGTTAATTGCTTTACCAAAACCTCTTCTCCTTACTTGGTTAATTGCATTGTAAGCAGCAGTAGTTGGTCCATTAATTTCATTTTCAGCTTCGGCTAACATTAATAAAACATCGCTGTATCTTATGAGTTGCCATTTAAGTGTAAAATATTGTATTGCATCTGTTGGAGAAATTGTAGGATTTTTAATCCAATCCCTACGGTACTTACCATCATTTAATGCAGTGATTGCCAATCCAATTTTTGTTACACCATCTGTTCCTGAATTGTTATAGGGAGCAATGGTTACATCTCTTCTAGTATCAGTAGAATCGAATGCATAAAAATAAGTTGGTAAAGGATTGATACTGCTATTGCCAAAAGAACCAACTCTAGGGCCATTGTAGTAACCCAATTTAGTATCCCCAGTTGCATTTTGTCCAATACCTGAAACCTGAAACATCAACTCACCATTTGGATCTACTGAAACTCTTCCACCAACTTGGTTTTTCCATAAATCTTTGTAGCTAGGGTTTAAGCTGTGTTGACCAGAAGCAATAATTTCTTCACACTCTTTTTTAGCAATGGCATAAAAAGTTGCATAGTTAGTAGTACGACTCATAACACCTTGCTGGCTTAATTTATAGCCACCTCTAAACAAAGCAATTCTTGCTCTTAATGCTTTTACAGTTCCTTTAGTAATTCTTTCATCTTGAGGGTCGCCAATTGCAGCCAATTCGTTTTTCCAAGGCACTAATGTAGCTGCCATTTCTAAATCGCTTAATAATTGGTCGTATAAAGTATCTGCCCCTACTCTTTTTGGAAAAGGATTATCTGATGCTTGTCTGTAAGATGGTACAAAGTGGGCTGGCAAATCGCCCCAATTTCTAATAGCTTCAAAATAGTATTGGGCTCTTAGCGTTAAAGCTTCTCCATACATTCTTTGTAATTTTTTTTTCTCTTGATCAGAGCCACTTGTATAAAGACCCATTTTAGGAATATTATCAATACAAACATTTGCATATTCAATACCTGTAAATAACTGATTAAATGGACGTTCGATTTGTGCATTGGTAGAAGTTGCTTGGTATCTTGCCAAATCTCTTCTATCATTATCTGATGTACCTGACGGACCTTGCATTTCATCTGTATCTAAAGGATAATACAAACTTAAACGAATGCCATAAGCTGGATCGCCAACCATTCTACTGTAAACACCAATTATTGCTTGATAGGTGGTATTTACATCTTTAAAAACAAAATCAGTACTTACAGATGTAATAGGTTGTTGATCTAAATATTTTTTACAACTACTTACGGTTAATGCAGCCATGAGAAAGGCTACTAGCGTGAAGAATTTACTTATTTTTTGAGTTTTCATATTGCAAATAGTTAATTAATTAAAAGGTTACGTTTAATCCAAATACATAAGAACGACTTCTAGGATAAGCAGAATAATCTAATCCTGGTGTTAAAGGGCTTTTCCTAACACTAACTTCTGGATCGTAGCCAGTATAACTGGTTAATACAGCTAGATTATTTGCAGTTACATAAACTCTTAAACGAGAAATATTTAATTTATTCAACTTAACCAAAGCTTTAACTGGTAAAGAGTAACCTAAAGTAATATTGTTTACCCTTAAGAAAGAACCATCTTCAATAGCCCATGAACTAGGGTAAAATGCTCCAGTACCAGTGATTGGTTGCCAAATTTTTGCATTTGCATTTATTGCTTTCAGCTGATCTGGTGCAGCACCATAAGCATTGTTACCAGAAACCCATTGTACTCTTTTACCTGTTGCATCAATTGTTTTCCATCTTTCTGACATGATATCTAGCATATTAGATCTTGATGTATAACCATTGGTAAATTCAATCTTATTGGCATTATAAATGTCATTGCCATAAGAGAAGTTAAAGAACATACTTAAATCCCAAGTCTTATAGGTAAAATTGTTAGTAAACCCACCCGTAAATTTAGGTGTTGGATTACCAATAATTGTTCTATCGTTATTTAAGTCTACAATGCCATCACCATTTAAATCTTTGAATTTAATTGAACCTGGTTGTTCTATCATACCAAGAGAAACACCACCTACAACATTGCTTCTTACAACACCTGTTTTTAAAGTGTATTGTTGAGTTGTTGTATTGTAATCAAAATCGTCTGTAGTATAAAATCCGTCATTAATTAAACCCCACATTGCTCCAACTGGCTGACCAATTCTAACAATATAATCTGTTGGCTGACCAGAAACACCCCAACTTGCTGCTGGGAAAAACTGAGTTTGATTTACACCCAAAGCTTTTACAATATTCTCGTTAAAACTCATGTTAAACCCAACATTCCAAGTAAACGCTTTTTTTCTAATAATGGTAGAGTTAATTTGAAATTCCCATCCTTTATTTTGTGTTTTGCCAATGTTTTGTAGTTGTGTTGAAAACCCATAAGTAGAAGCTACAGGAACATCAAGTAACAGTTGGCTACTGTTGTTAATGTAATAATCGATACTAACATCTACCTTATTTTTAAATAAGGTAAAATCTAACCCAAAATTTGTATTAACTAAAGACTCCCATACTAAGTTTCTATTTACTAAACTTGTTTCAGAATAACCAGGTGCCAATAAGCCATTGATACCATAATAAAATTGGTCGTTTCTAAAAGTAGTTTGATATAAATAATCGTTGATTCTATTATTACCTACAGTACCAAAACCTACACGAAATTTAAAATCATTTACCCAATTAACATCTTTCAAGAAATCTTCGTTTTTAACTTTCCAAGCCACAGATCCTGAAGGAAAATAGCCCCAACGATTTTCTGGTGAAAATTTAGAAGAAGCATCTGCTCTAACGTTAAACGTAAAATAATACTTCTTAGCAAAATCGTAGCTCATTTGTGTAAAGAAACTCAACAAGGTAGATTTTGTTTCTATGTGCTTAGGATAACCTGCAATTAAAGTGCCCAAAGAAGAGTTTTTGAAGGCTACATCTTGATTAATAAAGTTAGGCAATAAGTTATAATATCTAGAATCGGTCGTAGTTTTAAATGTAACTGTTTCCTGACCAAACAATACACTAAAATTGTGTTTCTTCTTTTTTAAAGAATAGCTAAGTACATTGGAATTAATGATAGATTGCGTTTTTACAGAGTCTAAAAATGCAGCTGGCTTTTTGCTACCAAAATTTCTTGAATAAGAACTTGCACTATCATAAAACTGACGATCAATGGTACTTCTTGTATCGTAACCAAATGTAGATTTGAAAGATAAGTTTTTACTAATTGTATAGGTTAATGCCCCAGATATATTAACTTGATCAGAAGATTTTCTTCTAAATTCCGCAAAAGCCAATGTGTAAGGATTAATTAAAGACAAACCATTACCCACATTTTGATCTGCGAAAGGATCATCATCTTCTAAATCCTCAGCTGCAAATAAAAATGGTCGGTATTTTACTGCATTTCTTAAACGACTATAAGAAGAACCTCTTTCGTCAGAAACACCAGCTCCATAAACATTTTGATTTGTATAACGAACTGTAATTTGTGCTTTTAACTTATCAGTGATTTTATGATCACCTTTAAAGCTTACCTGATGTCTTTTGTAACTTGAGTTCACAACAATTGCTTTATCATCGTTATAAGTGTACCCAAAATTGTAGTTTGTTTTTTTAGTACCTCCAGATAACCCAAGATTGTGCATTTGTGTAAAACCTGCTTGTCCCATTACTTCATCTTGCCAACTTACAGGGTCATAATTTTTATACACATTCAATGTATCGAAATAGCTACCAAAAGATTTTGCAAAAGATGAGCTATCTGTTGAATTGGTTAAACTCCTTTCATAGTTGTACAAAATAAATTCATACGGACTAAGTACTTTCAAAGTTTTAGGTAATACTCTTTTACCTACAAACATGTTGTAAGAAACTTTCATCTTTCCTTTTTTACCACTTTTAGTAGTAATAATTACAACACCATTTGCACCACGAGCTCCATAAATTGCAGTAGCCGATGCATCTTTTAATACATCGATACTTTGTATATCCTGTAATACAACACTGTTTAATCCATTTTCTACTTGCACACCATCAACAATATATAAAGGATTGTTATCTCCTGTAATACTCATACCCCCACGAACACGAACACGAATTTCAGCATCAGGAGAACCTTCAGATGCATTTGCTGTAACACCAGCTAAACGACCATTCAATGCTTCAGCCACAGAATTAATAGGCACATCTTTTAAATCTTTTGCACTTACACTGGCTACAGATGCTTGCACATCTTTTCTCTTTACAGTTTGGTAACCAATTACCACTACATCTTCTATATCATTTACTTGTCTTTTCAAACGTAAATTGGCATCAGTAGTTGCAGCAACGGTAAAAGTTTCATTTGCATAACCCGAATAACTAACTGCCAATTGAACTGTTTTTGCATCAGCAGGA
>CALRLF020000067.1:0-24314 GCA_943368475.1 Allobosea thiooxidans | reverse complement strand
CTTCGTTGTTTAAGCCACCATCGTTTAATATTCTTGCTTTTAATAAAACAGTATTAGGCCACTGGTTTTTTTTGGCATCTTTTAAAGCTTGCTTATCGGCATCGCTAAAATCGGCACCTTTTTTTATACAATTTTTTCTGGCTTCGTCTGCTGCGGCTGTATTGCCTTGCAAATAGTAACACCAACTCAATTTTTGGTAAATATCTTTCACATAAAAACTACCCTTAAACTTGTTTAAATAGGTAGTGAAATAATCGATGGCTTGTTTGGTATTTAAATGATATAGTTGAATAAATCCCATCTGAAAATCCCATACAGGCGTATTCAAATATTCGGCAGATTTATTTCTGTTTTGTATAATCGATGCAGCATAATCAATCTGCTTATTATTAATGCTCAAATTGGCTGCCATGTAAGTAAATAAATGGTTGTTTACAACATCCATTTTCTTTGATTTAATAAATTGTAAGGCTTCATCCTTTTTATTTTCTATGTAAAACTTAAGGTAACAATATATAAATGCAGCTTCACTAAACATCAATTTTGCCCATGGGTCGTTGCTGTTTACAAATGCCTGAACGGTTTTCATTCCTTCGTTAATATTACCCTTAATACCCAGTATTCCAGCTATCCACTGATAACCTTTAGGAATAGTACCAGCAATAGCCTGTAAGCCACCAAACAGCAGCTGATTGGGTACAAATGTTGGAAACGCTTTTTTATTTTGCTTTATGTATTTATACGCTGTTTGAAAATCTAATCCTGCACGGGTTTTGTTATCGAATTTTATGTTTACAGCAGCTTTGTGTAAATACACAGCACCTAAACAAAAATTATAAAATGGAGAGCTGTTATTGCCTTCTTTTAGTAGTTTTATACGTTCATCAAATTTTGGCGATCGTTGCTTAAATACAGCAGGATCTTCATTAAAAAATAACGTAAAAAAGTCTATATAACTTTCTAAAACAAGTGGTATTAAATTATCTGGATTTTGTTGCTGTGCTTTACGAATAAGTTGCAAGCCATTGTCTAGTTTCAGTTGCATAATTTCTTTATATGCCTGCTGGCAAGTGCTGTTAAATTCATACACTTTCTCTGCTTTAGCAACAAAGCAAAAAATTATACATACAATTAAGCCAATTAACTTTTTCATTATGCTAAAAATAAACAAGGGCAATCACTTATGATTGCCCTTTATCTTAATTATTTGAAAATAGTATTTAAAATGTTGAATACTGCTTCGAAAACTATTTTACTTCAATGCTGTCAGCCAAATCGGTATCGGCCAAAATACGACCACAGTTTTCACAAACCATAATCTTTTTGTGTAAACGAATTTCACTTTGTTTTTGAGGAGGAATAGCATTAAAGCAACCACCACAAGCATCACGTTCTACAGGTACTACAGCTAAACCATTTCTATAGCTTTTTCTAATTCTGTCGTAGCTGTATAATAAACGTTCATCAATATGTGTTCTTGCTTCTTCACTTTTTTTGCGAAACTGAGCTTCTTCTTTTTCGGTGTCTACAATAATTTTTTCTAACTCACTTTTCTTATGGTTCAAAACGCCTTCTTTAGTAGCAATTGTTTTTTTTGCACCTTCTAGCAATCTTGCTTTTTCAGAAATTTCTTCGTTGGCATCTTTAATGTGTTTCTCAGCCAATTTCATTTCAAGCTGTTGCATTTCAATTTCTTTATTGATTGCTTCAAACTCACGACTATTCTTCACATTTTCACTTTGCTTCTCGTATTTTTTAGCCAAATCATCAGCTTCTTTAATAGCTACCTTTTTACTTTCAATAAATTCGGTAATACCATTAATTTCTTCTTCAATTCTATTTCTACGAGCATGTAAACCAGCAATTTCATCTTCTAAATCGCTTACTTCTAAAGGAAGTTCACCCTTTAAAATTTGAAACTCATCTAATTTGCTGTCGATTTTTTGAAGCTTAACTAAGCCTGCTAATTTTTCTTCAACGGAGAAATCTTTAACTGCTGCCATTGTATGATTGTAGTTTAACGTTTGTTGTTAATTGTTTGAAACCAGTATGTTAATGTTACGAACTGTAGTATTTCATGCAACCTTTTCGTGTCGCACAGCCGATAGTTTCGGCTTTTACTTTTTGTTCTTTATTTATCTGAATTTAGTGTTGTAAAACAATTTGCGATTTTACGATAATCGATTTACGTTTCTTATCAGATAAAATACTCAACTGGGTTCGTTTTCACCTTACTTTTAAGGACGGCAAAAGTAGGGAAATTTTGCTGTAATACGTCCATCAATAATTCTACAGTAAATTGTTCACTTTCCCAATGTCCAATATCGGCCACAACCAATTGATTGTTGGCATCAAAAAACTCATGGTATTTAATATCGCCAGTTATATAAATATCAGCACCAACGTTAGCAGCTTTGCCAATTAAAAAACTACCTGATCCGCCACAAACTGCCACTTTTTGTATGGGTTTTCCCAATAGTTTTGTATGTCTAACTACTTGTAAATCAAACGATGTCTTGAGCATTTGCAAAAAATAATGTTCTTCAATAGGTTCAGGTAAATTACCCAATAATCCACTGCCAATTTGGGCAAATTCATTTGTTAAATTAATTACATCGTAAGCCACTTCTTCATATGGATGGGCTTTTTTAAGTGCATAAACAATGCTGTTTTCTAACCAAGCAGGAAAAATAACTTCAATTTTAATTTCTTCTTCCTCATGTCTTTTTCCTTGTTTTCCAACAAAAGGCTTGGTTAACTCATTGCCTTTAAAAGTACCTGTACCTGTAGAATTAAAACTACATTCGCTGTAATTGCCAATATTTCCACCACCTGCATTAAATATTGCTGCCCTAACTTGTTCAGCTTGCTGTATAGGCACAAATGTGTACAGCTTTTGTAATAAACCTTTTTTAGGAGCTAAAATTTGGGTGTTTATCAAACCTAGTCTCTCTGCCATTTTATGGTTTACACCATGCAACACATTGTCTAAATTGGTATGTATTGCATATATAGCAATATCGTTTTTAATTGCAGCAATTATGGTTTGTTCAATATAGTTGTTGCCATTAATTTTTTTTAATCCGCTAAAAATAATAGGATGATGTGCCACCACTAAATTGCAACCATTGGCTTTGGCTTCAAGTATAACCGCTTCGGTAGTATCTAATGAGCAAATAACGCCAGTACAATCCCAATTTTTATTGCCTGTAAGCAATCCTGTATTGTCGTAACTTTCTTGCAATGCAGGAGCAGCAAGGGTTTCTAAGGCTGCAATAATTTGCTGAATTTTCATATCATAAATGTAGTGTATGCAGCAGATAAGAAGTTCGGAAAATAAAAAAAGGTCTGATTTTCATCAGACCCTGGTTGTTTTAAACCTGGGCCTTAAGGCTCTCAGGAATGTTGGACTAGTTGGTTTTTCTGTCCTTTAGGATATTGGCTTTCTGAATGGATGGTTCAGAAAGTGGTTTTTCGATATGGATCCTTAAAACGGGATAGCTTTTCAGGGATCGTTGGATTTTTTCAAATGTCTTTTTTAATACTTCGGTTTTGGCTTTACGTAGGGTTTCGGATTTTGTTGTTGTTCGGTTTTTGGATTCTACTTTTTGGTTTTTCGGATATTTGGATAAAAACGGGGTAAACCGTTGTATCAAATTGACAATGCAAACATACGCACAGGTTATTCCCATAACAAGAGCAAAACTTCCCTTTTTTGGAACTTCGGTATCATGCACACATGTGGTAAAAATAGGATGCCCTGCTTCGTATTTTTTCTAATACATTCGTGGTAAAATAACACAATTGCTTTTGCGTTATTTTACGTATTGAATTTAGATGAACTACAAACAACCCCAATGAGTGAAAAAATTAAAGTAATTATCACTGATGATCATGCTCTTTTTAGACAAGGAGTCAAGGCTGCATTGAGTTTTAGACAAGATATTGAGTTTATGGGAGAGGCTGAAAATGGGATGCAATTGCTCAATTTATTAAAATTTATGAAGCCCGATGTGATATTGTTAGACATACAAATGCCTATTATGGATGGTATTGCTACGTTGCCAGAGGTTAAAAAAATACTTCCAGAAACGAAGATTATCATGCTTACCATGCACAATGAGGTTACCTTAATTAGCAAATTAATGGGCATAGGTGCCAACAGTTACCTTACAAAAGATTCGGATAGCGATACCATTTATCAGGCAATTAAGACCTGTTACGAAAACGAATTTTACTTTAATGAGTTTACCAATAGGGCCATGTTAAGTGGGCTGCGTACCCAAGCTGCACCTAGTAAAAATGAGGATGATGCCGATTTAAGTGATAAAGAAATTCAGGTATTGAAACTCATGTGCGATGAAAAAAGTACCAAAGAAATTGCAGAAATTGTAGAAATCAGTCCACGTACTGTTGAAGCAATTAGAGACCGGTTAAAAATAAAAACAGGAGCAAAAAGTACAGCAGGCTTAATATTATATGCTGTAAAACATGGGTTAATAGAGGCTTAAATTATAAATAACATTATACTTAAAGTGGTCTTCTCTGCCAAGGGAAGACCACTTTTTTGTAGTACATTATTAATCTAATTCTACACAGTAATAGCCAGCCATTTGTACCACAGTTGCAATAGCTTCTGGGGTTAAATCGTTGGCTTCTACACGTAAAACCTTATCGCAATCGTGTAAATCAACATTCCATTTTGCCACACCATCAATACTGCTCATGTGTGGGCTAATTTGTTTAACATGATTGCTGTTAATGATATTGGTTTTAAAAACATGAATATTCATAAAATGAATTTTTATTGTTTTACAATTATTCTGTACCAGCAATTGGCTCTTCAGTTTTCTTTTTCCAAGTATTGCATTTACTACGCCATTCCTGTTTAAATTTTTCTTTTTCCTCGGCACTCATATGATGACATTTTTCTTTCATTTCGTTGCTCCATGCTTTTTGTTTTCCTCCCCATTTATTAAATCCACCAAATAAAATTTTACTTAGTAGTAATAAACCCAATGCTTGCCAATAAGTAATTAGTTTTACGGTAGTAACTTCTGCCAAAACATTATTCCACAATAACATTACCACCCAGCCAATTAATGCAGCAACGCTTACAGCACAAAGACCAAAGCCAATTGCTTTTTTAATCCAAAAATTTTTATTGCTCATAATCTTCAATTAATAATTTAATAATTCGTCTTTCAATATTTGTAAACGTTCTCTCAAATGCAAAACAGCATAACGTTTACGAGATAATAGTGTATTTACGGAAACACCGGTTTTTGTTGAAATGTCTTTAAAAGAAATACCTTCTAATTCGTTTTGTACAAAAACAGTTCGTTGTTCTTCAGGCAATTCGTCTAATGCATTGTTCAAGGTTTCCCAAAAAATATTTTTTAAATATTCGTTTTCAGGGTTGTTAGAAGCATTAAAAAATAAATCCGTCCACGAAAAACCATTTTCTTCATCACCGCTAAAAATATCTTCTAATAATTCGGGTTTATGCTTTCTTTTTTTATCGGTAATCTTATTTCTGGCAACTGTAAATAACCAGCCAGTTAATTGTTCAATAGGTTGTGTATTGCCAATAAATTGATAAAATACATCTTGCAAAATATCTTCGGCATCGGCATCATTAGGTACACGTTTTTTAATGAAACCCAGCAACCGTTTGCTGTAATCATTAATTACCTGTGTAATATTTCTTTTTTGCCCATTAGCCATTAAGGCATCTAAGGTAGCCACTCTATTCATCTTAGTTTAGATTGACGAACAGCGGTTCATATTATTTTGTATAGAAGGAAATTTTTTTGGTTGATCGGCTTTTGTAATTCTATTTGGCTTTACTTGTGTCACACCCTTGTACGTTTAGTTCAATATTCAGCTGTTCTTTTATTTACTATTTTTGGTGTTATGCTTACAGTACAAAACTTAGTGCAACAGTTTAACATGTTGCCACACCCCGAAGGTGGTTATTATAAAGAAACCTATCGTTCGGCGGAAATCATTAATAAAGACGCTTTGCCCAATAGATTTGATGGGAATCGTTATTTTTCTACTGCCATTTATTTTTTATTGGAGCAAGGCAATTTTTCGGCTTTTCATAAAATTAAAAGTGATGAATGCTGGCATTTTTATGCTGGACAATCTTTATTGGTGTATGTTCTAAATCCCAATGGCACTTTAGATATTATTCGAGTGGGAAATAATATTGCTGCTGGCGAAACTTTTCAATATGTTGTGCCCGCTAATTGTTGGTTTGCAAGTGAGCCAGCACCTGCAAGTGATTTTAGCTTTGTTGGTTGTACGGTTGCTCCAGGTTTTGATTTTACCGATTTTGAACTGGCTAAAGCAGCTGAATTGGTTCAACTATTTCCACAATATCAATTAATTATAGAAAGGCTTTGTAGGCAATGATGGTAACAAAAATGCCACAGTTTTAAACTGTGGCATGCTGCTTTTTTCATAGAAGAATATATTTAGTAGTCGAATTTAAATAACCAGTTTCTGCGGTCTTCAACTTCTTCATCTTTGTAGTTAATAATTTCAACATTTAGTTTGGTGGTGGTGGTGGTAGTGGTACTTTCTTGCTTTATAACAATATTTGTTTTTTCTAAAGGTTTGTAATTGTCTTTCTCAAACTTAAACTTATACGTTCCAATTGGCAGCTGATTGATTTTGAAATTGCCATTTACATCGGTAGAAACGGTATGTTCCAATTTGGTAACTGTATGAATTGCAGTAATGGTAACATCGGAAACTGGTTTTTTTGTGCCGGCATCGGTTACATTTCCAGCAATTACAGGATCACCTTTTTTTTCAACTCCTCCATTTGCAAATGCTAATTGAGCTGAAACCACAACAGCAGCCGTAAGGAAAAATTTACGCATAAGTAATTGATTTTGGAAATACTAAACTAAGCACTTCGAGTCAAGTTTGCAACTCTAATTGATGAAAAGATGATAAATAATTTAAAATTTAACATCTTTTAACTCAATGGATTTTCAAGAAATTGCAAAAAATCGTTCCAAATTTCTTCAACTATTTGTGCCGCTGGTTTAATTTCTTTTATGCTACTGCTTACTTGTCCAACTTCCAATTCACCTTCGTTTAAGTCGCCATCGAACATGCCTTTTTTTGCTCTTGCTCGGCCTAAAATTTCTTTTAATTCCTCCGCCGATGCTCCTTTTAATTCGGCTGCTCTAATTTGTTCAGCAAATGCATTGTTCAATAAACGAACGGGTACCGTTTTTTTCATTTGCAATTGCGTATCACCTTCTTCAGCTTTTAAAATGGCTTCTTTAAAGTTTTGGTGAGATGAAGCTTCAGGCGTACAAATAAATCGGCTGCCAATTTGTACAGCATCGGCACCTAAAATCATTGCTGCTAACATTTGCCTGCCAGTAGCTATTCCACCTGCTGCTATCAGTGGAATTGTAATTGCTTCTTTTACAGCAGGAATTAGCACCATTGTGGTGGTTTCTTCTCGTCCATTATGGCCACCAGCTTCAAAACCTTCGGCCACAACAGCATCACAGCCTGCAGCTTCTGCTTTTTGTGCAAACTTGCTGCTGCTAACTACATGTACTACTTTAATGCCTTGCTTTTTTAATATGGAAGTCCAGGTTTTTGGATTACCAGCACTTGTAAAAACAATAGGTACTTTTTCTTCAATAATAATTTGAATGTGTTGATCAATATCAGGATATAATAAGGGTAGATTTACTGCAAAAGGTTTATTGGTAGCAGCTTTACATTTTTGAATATGTTCTCTTAAAACAGTTGGATACATGCTGCCTGCACCAATAATTCCCAAACCACCTGCATTGCTAACAGCACTTGCCAAACGCCAGCCACTTGTCCAAATCATACCAGCCTGAATAATAGGGTATTGAATGTTGAAGAGTTGGGTGATTTTATTAGTTGATAGTCGATAGTCCATAGTCAATAGTTTGTGGGTGATAGTGAAAATAGTCCATAATCGATGGTTTGTAGTTTATAGACCATGGACCATTGTCTATTGTCCATGGTAGCGAATTGAAGTTATTATAAAGAATCTCTCAGTTTAGTAATCATTTTACAGAGTACTTCATATTCTGTATAATACTTTTTAAAAGATTCTTCAGGTAAATATTTTTTATCTTTTGCAATAAATAAACAACTTACAACTTCAATTGCTGAACGAAGAGCATAACCCAAAAATCTTGCAAATTCCGCATTCGATTGTCCTGTACATCCCTCAGCAATATTTAGTACTACTGAATCAGATGCTTTTCTTATTTGGTTGCTTAAACTATATTTTTCAAAGTCGGGGAAATATGAATTACAAAGGTTACTTATTTCTGTAGTTAGGGAAAGTGATTTTTGCCAAACCTTTAAATTTTCAAACTTAAAAGCCATGATATATTCGTTTCAATAAAGATATCATTTTTAGTCCATTGACCATTGTCCATGGACTATCGACTTCCTATCACCCAAAATCTATCTCTGTATTATCGCCAATGTTTAAACTACGGCTGAGGCCTTTAACACTTGCATCGCTGCCAATTAAAGAGTTGTCTAAAACCACTTCGTATAAATTGGTGTAAGAACCAATGATACTATCACGAACTATGGAGTGAGAAATATTGGTATTGGCTCCTATTGCAACATGTGGACCAATAATAGAGTTTTTTATTTCGCAACCAATTGCAATACTAACTGGTGGAATGATGATTGTATTTTCAAAAGCATTACCGTTTTCGGTATTACCACCATATTTTTTCATTAAAGTGGCGTTGCTTTCTAGTAAAGTTTCTTTTTTGCCACAATCGTACCAGTTTTTAACCTTAAAACTTTGAAACCTTGCCCCACGTTTTATCATACAATCCAAGGCATCGGTTAAATTATATTCTCCTTGGGTTTTTATATCCTGTACAAATAAATGATGCAGGCATTCGAATAGAAAATGTGTTTCTTTTATTTTATACAAGCCCACCAATGCCATATTGCTTTTAGGTATGGCTGGTTTTTCTACAACACTTTCAATAAAGCCATCTTCAGCAATTGTTGCAACACCAAAATTTCTTGGATCATCTACTTTTTTAATGCCCAACATGCTGTGTGGACTGTTCACCACCTCGGCAACATCGTACTCACAAATGGTATCACCTAGTACCACAAAAACTTCATCATCACCCACAATATTTTTTGCCAGTTCAATGGCATGACCAGTTCCCTGACGTTCATTTTGGTACACAAAATGTGTAGTTAAATGAGGGTATGATTGATGCACATAATCCTGAATTTTTTCTCCCAAATAACCAACTATAAAAATAAATTCGTTAATGCCTGCTTCATGCAACTGATCTACAATAAAACTGAGTATCGTTTTGCCTGCAATAGGAATTAAAGCCTTGGGTTGTGTATAGGTATGTGGACGTAGCTTTGTTCCTGCTCCTGCTACTGGTATAATTGCTTTCATTTAATGTTTGCTTTTTGCCCAATTTCAACTGCACAAAAAATAATGTAAAACATACACTTCTATCAATTGGGAATGTGAAAATAGCAAAATCTCATTCATTTGCAATTTTTTGGGGAAAATGAGTGTTTATTGAAAATATTAAGATGATTAGCAGAATAGAATTTAGATTGTTGAGAATCTAGCCCTGATTGCAACGAAAAGCCCACAGCCATGAGGTACGAATGGCGAGGACTTGCAGTGAAAAGCAGGACTACAGCCCGTTTATGTTTAACAGTTGAGCTTCTGTGTAAAACAAAACCAACAAAACCTTGCTTACAAGTTCGTATCGGTTAAATTTGCAGCCTATTGGGTTTGCCTTCACATAAAAAATCAACAAAAAATTTGTAAAGAAAACATCATGCAAAGAGACACACAGGTTTTTGACCTGATTCATCAGGAATTATTAAGACAAAGACGTGGTATTGAATTAATTGCTTCTGAAAATTTTACCAGTTTGCAGGTAATGCAAGCAATGGGTGGGGTTATGACTAATAAATATGCTGAAGGTTACCCAGGTCGTAGATATTATGGTGGCTGTGAAATTGTGGACCAAACTGAACAATTGGCTATTGATAGATTGAAAGAGGTTTTTGGAATTGAATATGCCAACGTGCAACCACACAGTGGAGCACAAGCCAATGCTGCTTTATTATTAGCTATTTTACAACCTGGTGATGATATTTTAGGATTGGATTTAAGCATGGGTGGTCACTTAACACATGGTGCTGCTGTAAACTTTAGTGGTAAATTATACAACCCCCATTTTTATGGTGTTACCAAGGAAGAAGGCTTAATTGATTATGAAATGCTTGAAGCAAAAGCCCGTGAAGTAAAACCTAAAGTTATTATTTGTGGAGCCAGTGCTTATAGCCGTGATATTGATTATGCAAGAATTAGAAAGGTTGCCGATGAAGTGGGAGCTTTTGTTTGGGCTGATATTGCACATCCTGCAGGACTAATTGCTAAAGGACTACTGTCATCTCCATTCAATCATTGCCATTTTGTTACGAGTACTACACATAAAACTTTACGTGGCCCTCGTGGTGGAGTAATTATGATGGGTAAAGATTTCGAAAATCCATTTGGATTGAAAGATGTGAAAGGTAATATTCGTATGATGAGTAATTTGCTAGATATGGCTGTATTTCCTGGAACACAGGGTGGGCCATTGGAACATGTGATTGCAGCAAAAGCCATTGCATTTGGAGAAATATTGACCGATGAATTTACCGTATATGCAAAACAAGTGCAAAGCAATGCTCAAGCTATGGCCAAAGCATTTGTAAACAAAGGCTATAATATTATTAGTGGTGGAACGGATAATCATTTAATGTTGATTGATTTAAGGAACAAAAATATTAGTGGTAAGAAAGCAGAAATTACTTTGGGTCATGCCGATATTACTGCCAATAAAAACATGGTTCCTTACGACGATAAAAGTGCATTTGTAACTTCAGGAATTCGTTTTGGTGTAGCTGCTATTACTACAAGAGGTATGAAAGAAGATCATATGAATTTTGTGGTAGATGCCATTGACACTGCTTTAATGAATGCTGACGATGAAGCAGTATTGGCAAAAACAAAAGCCAGTGTAAATGAGTTTATGAGTCAATTTGTTTTATATCCAGAACTAGGTTAAAGGCAGAAGGAGTAAGGTATAAGGTAAAAGCAATTTGCAAAACCTTGACCTTAAACTTTAAACCTTAAACCTTAAACCTTATTTTATGTTACAACGTATTCAAACAGTTTGGTTATTAATTGCAAGTGCATTGGGTTTTGCAACTTTAAGCAACAGTATTTCTTTTTACAGTGGCAATAAATTGGTAGAAAATGTAAGCAAGTTTGTACCATTAACTGCCCGTGAAAATATCTTTATTTTAATTCTTACAGTTTCAATTGCAGTAGCTGCATTGGTAACAGTTTTTTTGTTTAAGGACAGAAAAATGCAGTTGAAAGTTACACTAGGAGTTTTTGCTGTATCGCTTGCTAATATTGGATTGTATTACTTGCAAACCAAAAATTACATAGAAGGTAAAATGGATTTAACATCCCTTGCATCATTTGCGATTCCTGTGTTTTTAGTATTGGCAGCAAGAGGCGTTTGGAAAGACGAACAATTGGTAAAAAGTGTAGATCGATTAAGATAAGTAATTGGCGAATTAGTGAATTACGAATTTGCGGATTACGAATTGCTGAACTATAAAACCTCTTTTAGTCATCAAGCTTCAAAAATCATTCTTCAACGTTAAACAGTAAACTTTAAACATTCAACATAATTAAATGGAACAACAACCCAACAATCAATTAAACATTGAAATAAGTGAAGAAATTGCTGAAGGAACCTACGCCAATCTTGCAATTATTACACATAGCCATGCTGAGTTTGTAATAGATTTTGTAAACGTAATGCCTGGCACACCTAAAAGTAAAGTAAAAAGCAGAATCATTTTTACACCCATGCATGCAAAGCGTTTTATGAAAGCCATGGCCGAAAATATCGAACGTTATGAAGCTGCACATGGCGATGTACAGGACTTAGAGCAAATTGAAATTCCTATGAATTTTGGTGGGCCAACTGCACAGGCATAATTAGGGTCGGAACGCTGCAAGCGAATTCAACCAATTAGAACAAAAAATTTAAGAGCTGTAGGGTTTTGAAAACTTTGCAGCTTTTTTTATTGGGTTACTTTTCTTTATAAAATCTTTATATGAAATGGCAATCATTTTACATGCTACCATCAAAGTTCCATCTACTTTTGTTCTGTAATTGAAAGCAAAAAATGCAGGAACTTTTTATCAATAGATTCAGTAAACCTAAGCAATATTTTTTTAGCATAGGTATTATTGTAATAGCAGCATTGCTTTGTTATCCATTTGCAGCATATATGGGTTACAGGTTAATTGGCTTTGTTTTATTATTAGCAGTATCTGTAATTGCTGTATTATTCGACATTCTTCCTGTTTTACTTGCAGCAGCTTTAAGTGCATTAATTTGGGATTTCTTTTTTATTGAACCGAGGTTTACGTTTCATATTGGTTCTACTGATGATGCGATTATGTTGTTGCTGTATTTTATTGTATCAATGATTAATGCAGCATTAACTTATAAAATAAGACAGGTAGAAAAATTGGCTAGAGAAAAGGAGGAACGTGCCAACAATGTAAAACTCTACAATACTTTGCTGAATTCACTTTCACACGAATTAAGAACTCCTATTGCAGCGATCATTGGAGCAACAGATAACCTGCAACAAAGCAATGTTAAATTATCTCCTGATGATAAAGCAGACTTGATTAATGAAATTGCAAAAGCTTCTTTTCGTTTAAATCAGCAAGTAGAAAATCTGCTGAATATGTCAAGATTAGAATCTGGTTTTATACAACCCAAAAATGATTGGTGTGATATCAATGAATTAGTATATGATACTGTAAAACGGATTGATGAATCTCAACCTACACAACACATTACCATCAATATAAATCCAGCTATTCCACTATTCAAGCTAGATAAAGGAATGCTTGAGCAAATCATTTATAATTTGCTGTTGAATGCTGTACGCTACACTCCACCATCAAGTAGCATTAATATTGTTGCTATTTGCTATGCAGATGTTTTACAGTTGATTGTTGAAGACAATGGCAATGGTTTTCCCAAAGAAGAAATCGAAAAAGTTTTCGATAAATTTTATCGATTGCAACATTCAAAGGCAGGAGGTACTGGTTTGGGATTATCTATTGTAAAAGGTTTTGCAGAAGCCATGCATGGTAATGTTTATCTAGAAAATAAATCAACAGGAGGAGCAAAGTTTATAGTAAAAATTCCTGCCGAAACTTCATACTTAAAAAATTTGAAGCATGAATAAGGCAAGTATATTGGTAATTGACGATGAGCCACAAATGCGTAAACTATTGCAGATTACGTTGCAGAGTAATGACTTTACTTTCAACGAAGCAAGCACTGCAAAAGAAGGTATGATGATGGCAGCCAATCACCCTCCAGACATGATTGTACTTGATTTGGGCCTGCCTGATGAAGATGGTCATATTGTTTTGAAAAAGCTACGTGAATGGTACACCAAACCTATCATTATTTTATCAGTACAAAACGCTGAAGAAAGTATAGTTACCGCATTAGATAATGGAGCCAATGATTATTTGGTAAAACCATTTCGTACTGGTGAACTCTTGGCTAGGATACGTTCTGCATTAAGAGATGCAGTAACAGAAGATAGCAATCCAATATTGATACATGGCAATTTAGAAATAAACCTTCATGCAAGAACAATCAAGAAAAATAACGAAGCTATAAAACTCACAACAACAGAATATACGTTGCTTGCCTTGTTTGTAAAGCATGAAGGCAAGGTTTTAACGCACCAATATTTATTAAAAGAAGTTTGGGGCCCAGGCTATATTAATCAATCACAGTACCTACGTGTATTTATTGCACAACTCAGAAAAAAAATAGAACAAGATGCCAACCGACCTGAATTGATCGTTACAGAATCAGGTGTTGGTTACAGGTTTGTAAGTAAAGAATAATCATCACAACATATTAAATAAGCAAAACATGAAATCGAATGGCAACCATTTGAACAGGGTAACTATTGCCTCACTTTTAGTGGCTATGGGTATTATTTATGGCGATATTGGTACAAGCCCATTGTACGTTTTAAAAGCCATTGTTGGCGAAAAACAAATTGATGAAACATTGGTATTTGGTGGTGTTTCCTGTATTTTTTGGACATTGGTTTTTCAAACAACTATTAAGTATATCTGGCTTACTTTAAAGGCAGATAATGAAGGTGAAGGAGGTATTTTTTCCTTGTATGCCTTGGTAAGACGATATGGCAAGAAGCTGGTGGTACCAACCATTTTAGGAGCAACTACTTTATTGGCAGATGGTATCATTACACCTCCAATATCTGTAGCATCAGCAATAGAAGGCTTAACAATGATTAGAGGATTGGAACAAATTCCAACTGTTCCAATTGTTATTGTTATTCTTTCGGTGCTTTTCTTTTTTCAACGTTTCGGAACACAAAAAATTGGAGGCGTTTTTGGTCCGATAATGCTTCTGTGGTTTAGTATGCTATTTATAATAGGCATTAGTCAAATTGTGCATTATCCTACTGTGTTAAAATCCATTAACCCACATTATGCTTATCAGTTATTGGTAAAATACCCTCATGGTTTTTGGCTGTTGGGTGCAGTTTTTTTGGCAACAACAGGTGCAGAAGCTTTGTATTCAGACCTTGGACATTGTGGAAGAAAAAACATACGCATTACGTGGGCATTTGTAAAAATTTGTTTGATGATAAATTATATTGGTCAGGCTGCATGGATATTGCATCAAGGAGGAACTACGCTAAATGGAAGAAATCCTTTTTTTGAAATGATGCCTTCATGGTTTTTGTTGCCAGGCATCTTAATTGCCACAGCTGCTACTATCATTGCATCACAGGCATTAATCAGTGGTTCATACACATTAATTAGCGAAGCTATGAACCTCAATTTTTGGCCAAGGGTTACTGTAAGGCGACCAACCGAAACAAAAGGGCAAATTTATATTCCAAGCGTTAATACTATTTTATGGATAGGATGTGTATTGATGATTGTTTATTTTCAGTCTTCTGCCCACATGGAAGCTGCTTATGGTTTTTCTATAACAGTTACCATGATGATGACCACCATATTGCTTAGTTATTATCTCTTCTATAAATTGAAATGGAACAAGCTTGCAGTAATTGGATTACTGCTACTATTTAGCATTGTTGAAACATCTTTTTTTATTACCAATGTAGCCAAGATTAAGGAAAGATGGATGTTCCTTTTCTTTGAACTTTTCATTTTTCTCACTATGTATGTTTGGTATTATGCAAGAAAAACCAGCAATCGGTTTACAAAATTTGTTGACCTAGGAAAGTTTACCAATCAAATAAATGAGCTGAGTATCGACGATAGTATTCCAAAATTTTCAACACACCTTATTTACTTATCAAAGGCAAATAATAGATACCATATTGAAGAGAAAATCATTAATTCTATTTTCTCTAAAAAGCCAAAACGTGCCGATGTGTATTGGTTTGTGCATATCAATAGAACTGAACATCCATACACATTAGATTACAATGTTTCTGAACTTATCGATGATAAAGTAATTAAAGTGAATATTAATATTGGCTTTCGCATTCAGCCGAGAACAGAACTTTATTTCAAGAAGATTGTACAGGAGCTTGTAGCAGCAAAAGAATTGAACCTTCACATACGTCCTGATGGTTCAACAAAATACAATAGTGAGCCTGATTTTAAATTTGTAGTGATTGAAAAATTTCTTTCGGTAGAGAATGAGTTTACTTTAAAAGAAGGCCTACTGTTAAACGCTTACTTTTCTTTAAAGCATTTGGGGCAAAGTGATGAAAAAGCATTTGGTCTTGATAAATCTGATGTAATAGTAGAGCAAATTCCATTGATATATCAACCTGTGCAAAACATACAATTAATTAAAAATAAAAATCTGTTTGTATGAGAAAAATAACATTCATTTTTTCCATTTTAGCAGTTATTCATTCAATGGCACAAGATTCATTAATCAGTAAAATGCCTTTAGAAGGGATGGATTTAACTTGGATAAATGGACAGAACAGGCAGAAGGAATTTACCTTAACATTCAGTGATAAAAAAACTGGTGAAACTATTCTTACAGGTGTTGCATACCTAGATACTTACTTCAATTACAATTTTGCAAAACCAATTGATAATACACAAACGATTTCGTCGACCATTGGAAGAAATAACGAGTTTACACTCAACTTGGCAAGTATTGGTATCGAAACAAACTATAAAAATATTATAGGCAGGCTTTGGCTACAATATGGGCAAATGGCATCTTTAGTGCAGGAACAAGATCCAACAGTTTTAAGAGGACGTAATACAGCTATCAGCAATTTAAAAAATATTAGAGAAGCAGCTGCTGGTTACCATTTTAATAAATGGTATGGCGTTAACGTAGAGATGGGTATTTTTATGAGTTACATTGGTTTAGAAAGTTATGTAACCCAAGAAAACTGGAACTATCAACGTTCAATGGTTTGCGATTTTACACCTTTCTATTTTTCTGGTGCTAGGCTGCAGGTTTACCCAACCAAAAAATACAGAACAGAATTGTGGCTGCTGAATGGTTGGCAATCTTACAACAGTTGGAACAAAGGAATTGGTTTTGGCAATTCAAACTATTATCGTCCTAATGAAAACCTGCAATTGGTTGCCAATTTTTATGTTGGAAAAGATAATAGAACAAATACAGTTCGGTTTCACCACGACAACAGTATTGTAGCTCGTTATTTTAAAAATGTTTCTAGCAAAGGCTTGTCCCAAGCTGCTTTTAGCATCAACAGCCATTATGGTTTTCAAAATGGAGATGGTGTAACAGCAAAAGCAAATTACCTAATTGGCACTTCAATAGCCAATCGTGTATGGTTCAATAAAAATAAACTGGCCTGTACTTTTCGGGGTGATTTTGTTTCCAATCCAGGTCTTTACTTGGCATTTTCACCTTCACCAGTTACGCCCAATGCTTTTACAGATGCCATTGCAAAAGACCCCAAACAAAAGCTTAATATTTTTCAGTTCACTTCAACATTCGATGTTATACCAAATGATTATGTGACATTTAGATTGGAGTATGGATTCAGAAAAAGCAATGTTCCCTATTTTGTAGGAACTGGAGGAACAACATCACCTGATGGATGGGCAACAACACCAATTAATAATTGGAAGCCAGATCTAAGAAATACAGATCATAGAATTACGCTGGCTATGAATTTTAGACTTTAAATTTTGGTTGAAGAGCTATAAAGTTTTCAAAATCTTTAGCAATTTTTATTTTACAATTGTTTAATTAATTCTTTGGCTTTCTCTACGCTATATGCGTCTTTAATTTCATTCTTTTCAAACACCATAAAGTAATAAAAATCTTTACCAGCAAGTTTTGCCCATTCATTGCCTAAACGACATTTGATTGTACTATCAGTATTATCTCTATCACCACCTTTAGTTTCTATGATAATTATTTTACCCGAAGTGGTGTACACAATAAAATCAGGATAATGATTACTACTATAACCATTGATAGCAAAACCTTTACCTTTTACTAAGTTTCTATGCCAAAAAACAATATTGGGTAAACTGGCAATATCTACAATAAAACTGGTTTCAAAATTGTTCATAGTTCCTTCTCTTTCGTACAATGATTTACTGATTGAAGAACCCAATAAACCCGGTACAATTTGAGTTGGAAATTTCCAGGAAGGTTCAGTAACCACTTTGCCAATTTTAATTAAATCCTGAAACTGCTTTTCAGCAAATCTTGTAGCATGCTGCTTAATTTTTTGTTTTATTTTATCGGCATAACTTAATTTTCTTAATAAAATATCCTGCAATTGTTCTGCATTTAAGCTGTGTAATATACGTTCTATATATGCCCTTATTTCTGGGTCAGAAATTGGGTACATATCACCCACCATTTTTATCAGTTGATGTGCAATATCTTTTACCTGATTTTCCTTTGGCTTTGCTAAAATATATTCTACAATTGGTTCTTTTAAAGTAAGGTCTTCTATTTTGGTAAATCTTGCATCATATTCGTTTGAACCAATATTGTCAATATCTACTTTGTACAAATCGGAACTAATTTGGTCAAAATCAATTTTAGAATCTTCATTGCTTAACTTGAAGTTTTTCAATAAAGATTCTTGGTTCAACAAAATATTATTTGCACCAAACATATTATCAGGCACATTCAAAAAAAACTGTGGTAGTTGTAGTTGGCTAATCATTGCTTTATCGGCTCCAACCAGTTTATAGCGTTTTACTTTATCTCCCATTTCTTCAAAAATATTTTCGTCTACCGGTTGCAAACTTTGTTGTTGAATAAGGGTTTCCATTGCATTGTTTTGTTCAACTGCAATTTGTTCTATTTCTTTAAGTACGGTATTTTCAATAACTGTTTCAGTGTTTATTGTAGCATCAAATACAATTCTTTCAGGTATAATTTCTTCCGCATTTACACTTGCGTCTTGTTGTTCAGGAAATAAATACTGTTCCAATGGTTGTTCAATAGCAGCTTGCTTTTCCTCCTCCAACATCACATCTTTTTGTCTGTAATCTTTATCGCTGAAACCACTTGCCTGCAAGCCTTTCACTATGTTTTGCAATGTTTCATTAAACTTAGCTGATGCTGTTAATACATAAGAAATATTGAGCAATGGATTGGTATGCTTTATTACATAGGGTTGCCTCAAAACCCTACCTAAAATTTGCTCTACATCTACAGACGAAGATTTATCTGCCAATGATGCCAATACATAAGCAAACGGACAATCCCAACCTTCTTTTAAAGCATTAATAGTTATGATGTAACGAACAGTACAATCTTTGCTCATTAAATCAATGCCTTTCAATTCATCTTTATTGGCTGTTTTTATTTTTACTTGTTCTTCAGGAATACCTACTTTTAATAATTGCTCTTTCAGTTTTTCGAAAGTGGTATTGTCTTCATTGGTTTTGCTTTGAGCCTGAAACAATACAATTGGACGAATGTATTTTCCACCTTTTTTCTCCTGTTCTATTGCCAGTAATTCCAGCTTACGTTGCAAGTGCAAAGCACTATTGATGACTTCTGTTTTATCGTGATGATTGTACACAATTACTGGCAGCTTTACCATGTGTTCCTTTTTTAATTCTATGGCAGGAACAAGGCTTACAATATTGCTGTTGTCTTTAGGAGTTGCCGTTAAATCCAATACAAACGAAGGATTTAAGTTGTTCAGCATATCTACACTCAATGTACTTTCTGCATTATGACTTTCGTCTACCACCAATACTGGATGCAAACTTCGGATTACATTTATCAATGCAGTTTCATCAATATCATCCAACAAATGATTGGTATTTTTATATGAATTTGCAAATGCTGCCAGTTGTCCATTTTCCTGATACACTTTTCTATCTTCTTTATTTTTTGCTCTTAAACTGGCAAAGCTCATCACTATGATAGATAACTGTTCTTTAATAACAGTTGGATTAAAATTCGAACCTTGCAACAAGTCTTTTTTCTCATACACTTCAACTCTGTGATTGAACAATGCATTGAGTTTTTGGCGATAAGGATGATCGGGATTGCGTAAACTATTTACTGTTTGATCTAATAAATTACTCCAGGGAACCAACCAAATTACTGCTCTTGGAATTCTGTCGCTATAAGCTGTAAATATGGTGTGCAAAGCATTACAGGCTATAAAAGTTTTCCCGCCAGCTGTGGGTACTTTAATACACACATGTGCTGCATTGGGTATGGTATTTTTGTAACCCTGCATACCAATACCTTCTATTGGATTGTAGGGTCCAATTTTTTCTTCCCAGTATTTATTAAAGGCAATATCTGTTTTTTTGTACTGTTGTACATAGTTTAGATAGCTTTCTAAATCTTTGATGACTTTATATTGATAGCTTTTTAATTCCACTTGTTTTGTTTTATATATCATTGATTGCTATACGAAGTCTCCGACTTCGTATAAACTATGTTCTCTCTAGTCTCAGACTAGCAATAACATAAAGGCTGCGAAGTCAGAGATTTCGCAGAGCTAAACTTTTTAAAACCTCGTTATATCTCTCGGTATTTTTTTAAAAACAATATTGTGTTGCAGCATAAATTCTTTAGGCAGCAAACAGTTATCGGCATATAAAACATAGCTTCCAGCTTTTACATCAATGGTGGCAAGGGTTTCATAATCTAATGTGGTGAGAGCATCTTTTTGATAAATGAAATAGTAAGCTGTTGCATCTTTCTTGCCTAAGAAAAATTGATTGGCAGAGCTTGATGCTGCATCTTTAGCAAATGTTGTTCTTGTTTCGCTGTACCAGATGTATTGCCTTATTTTTTCTATACCAACTGCCTCATTAATGTATTCGCTGTTATCCCCTATAAATAAAGGTTGACCCAATTCGTAATACGTAAAACTGCCACCAGTTTCTTCTTTATCTGCATAGCCATTGATAACACGTTTTACCCTTTCGGCTGTTATGCTTTCTGCATAATCTTCCATTTCTATTAAAATGAATTTTCGATTACCACCATCTTGTTTATTAAGGTTAAGAACTGCATGGGCTGTAGTTCCTGAACCTGCAAATGAATCTAGGATGATGGAGTTTTTGTCTGATGCAGTTGCTAAAACTCTTTCAATAAATTTTACAGGTTTAGGAGTAGTAAAAGTTTCATTTTTTGTTTTCTCAGAGAAAATTTTTAGCAACTCATATTTAGCTTGACGGTTATGACCAGTAATTTCTAGGTCTATCCAAAGTGATGAGGGTGGCAACCCTTTTTGGTCAGCTAAATAAGTTCTCCTTCTAATGTTTTTTCCATCTGCAGTAAATCGAATTTCATTAGTTGAAATTTTTTCTTCGATAGTTTCTTTAGACCATCTCCATCCATTTTTTGGAGGTTTAATTTCATATCCAGTTGGAGATATTAATGAATAGGTAAGATTTGCTCTTGGATTTGGTGATGATATTGGATTTCCTTCAAACCATTCTCCTCTAGGGTCATTATCTGGGTTTGAGTAATGACTTTTTTGGTCTTCTGTTCTATCTAACTTATTTGATAGCCAATCAGCTTTCTTTGAGTAAACAATTGTGTGATTATGGTCTATCGAAAATTGTTTTGCGTCATTGTTACTATTGTCACTTGAACGCCAAATAACATCAGTTATAAAATTTCCTATCCCAAACACCTCATCACAAATCAATTTCAAATTGGCTTGTTCATTGTCATCAATACTTATGAAAATGGCACCATCATCACTCAATAATTTATGCAATAATTTTAAACGTGGGTACATCATGCACAACCATTTGTCATGCCTTGTTAAGTCTTCACTTTCTTTACCTACAACTTGTCCTAACCACTTTTTTATTTTGGGATGGTTTACATTATCGTTGTACACCCAACTTTCGTTACCTGTATTATAAGGTGGGTCTATATAAATACATTTTATTTTGCCTTCATATTCGGGCAATAAAGCTTTTAAGGCTTCTAAATTATCGCCATGAATAATTTTGTTTTCAGCCTCTCCTCCCTTCCTCTCCAAAGGAGAGGAAGCTTCATTAAATACATATTGTTGGTCGAGTACTTTAAAAGGCACTTCTTGATGATGATTGATAACTTTTTCTTTTCCTATCCAGTGTAAAATGGGCATTACTTAAAGTGCAATTAGTGTAGTTAAAAGCCAAATTTATACTTTAAGTATATATTATGCTACTTTATGTAGCTTATTTCTACTTTATTTTAAATCAAAAAATAAGGAGTTGATGAAATTGCAATGTGAAAAAAGAAGTAGGATACCGCATTAGAAAATTAAGAGAAAGTAAAGACCTCAGCCAGCAGAATATGGCTGATGAATTGGCTATTTCTCATGGAGCTTATTCAAAAATTGAGCGTGGAGAAACAGACCCATCTATTGGAAGGTTAAAGCAAATTGCAGATATATTGAAAGTTACTGTTTCTGACTTAGTGCAGGAAAATACAGTTAGTTTGAGGTTAGATGATAAAAAAGAACCGTATGGTTTTGCCAGTAAAAAAGAAATAGAGGAATTAACAAAAACCATTGATAAAATTAAAGTTGAATTAGATTCTTTGAAAAAGGATATTACAACATTAAATACTGCTGTTAAAAAAGGGAAAGTTCGGAAATAAGTATTGAGAGTAGAAAAGTACTAGTTGTGTTCTGAGACTTCATTAAATTATATTGTTTTACACTTTCTTCTTTGCATAAGAGCAAATATGAAAATTTATATTGCACTTATTGGCTAAAACGCAATTATAAAATTTAGAAACCGTACTGTTTTTTTGCTGAATTGTATTCTAACGTACAAGAGTGCGATACTTCGGCTACGCTCAGTACAGGCTAAACTGATGTTGAGACATGTACTAAAGTTGGTTACAAAAACAAAAAATGCCCCAACATTTGGGGCATTGTATAATTAGTTTGTCATTCTGTAAAAACAGCTGTTTAGGCAAGCTTTCCAATAAAGCGTTTTAGTTGTTGTAAACAGAATGACAGAAAGTTGATGCTAAAGTGCAATTTGTTTTTCTACCATTAGTTTACGCAAGTTAATTAAACCGTAACGCATACGTCCTAATGCTGTGTTAATACTGCAGTTGGTAATTTCGGCAATGTCTTTAAAGCTCATGTCGGCAAAGTGGCGTAAAACAATTACTTCACGTTGCTCTTCTGGCAACATATCTAACATTTTGCGTACCCTGTCGTGGCTTTGTGCAGCCATAACTTTGGTTTCAACACTTTCTTCAACAACATTAATTACTTCAAAAATGTCTCTATCATCGCTGGTTTTAATAGCTGGAGAACGTTTTACTTTTCTAAAATAATCAACACATAAGTTGTGTGAAATACGCAAAGCCCAAGGTAAAAATTTACCCTCTTCAGTGTAACGATTGGCTCTTAAAGTATCAATTACTTTAATGAACACATCCTGAAATAAATCTTCGGCTAAATATTTATCCTTTACTAAAAAAAGGATAGAAGAAAAGATTTTGTCCTTGTAACGATTTACTAAAATCTCAAGGGCATTTGCATTTCCTTCCTGAAATGCACGGATTAACTGGTTGTCAGTTGCTTGACTTAAAGTTTTCATAGACAAATTAGGTTTTTAGTGTCTGGATAAAATATTAGGATATTTGGATTATGTTAAATTAAATACGGAGTGAGAATATTTTTGGTTTTCTAACCCTGTAATTAATTTCTGACATAAAGGTAGAGCAGAATTTTATATTTCCAAATTTTAGAACAACTATTTTTAAAATATTTTTTCTGAAACCCTTGCTACATAAGGGTTTCATGGTGTTGTTACTATGCTCCTTCGTGTTTTTACTATGCTCTAATTGGGTTTTTTTCTATAATTGGGACTTTTTAGCAGCAGGTTCTGGTTTTTAATTAAAATTATTTATTGCACCATTATTTAAACTTAACTGCATTATTTTATGTTTACTTTGTTACGTTATGGCAAGTACACTAAAAAAAGCAAAATCGCCTGCTGCTGCTGAGCCTTTGCAGGATGATATATATATACATGGGGCTAAAACACATAATCTAAAAAATGTTACTGTTAGCTTCCCCCGAAATAAATTTATTGTAGTTACAGGTGTAAGTGGTAGTGGTAAATCGTCACTCACAATAGACACATTGTTTGCAGAAGGACAAAGAAGATATGCTGAAAGTTTAAGTTCTTATGCCAGGCAGTTTATGGCAAGAATGGTAAAACCAGATGTAGATTATATAAAAGGCCTTTGCCCAGCAATTGCAATAGAACAAAAAGTAATTACCCGTACGCCAAGAAGTACGGTTGGTAGCATGACGGAAATGTATGATTATTTGCGATTGTTGTTTGCACGTATTGGTAAAACCATTTCGCCAATTAGTGGTAAAGAAGTAAAGAAAGATGATGTTGCCGATGTAATAAAAAGTATCACCCAATTATCCAATAGTAGCAAGGTTGTAATTATTGTACCTTTTAAGCAACATGCTAAAAGAGCCATTCGGGAAGAATTGAATATTTTAATGCAGAAAGGGTTTAGTAGAATGTACCTGAGGAAGGTAGAAGGTGGTGGGAATAAGGTGAAAGGTGAAAGGCAGAAGGTAGAAGGAGAAAAGTATTTTTCTGAATTGATTAGAATTGAAGAACTATTGGAGTTAACAGATGATGATTTAAACTCAAAATTTCTTACTTCCGACTC
>CALRLF020000066.1:0-24708 GCA_943368475.1 Allobosea thiooxidans | reverse complement strand
GACCTTAAAAGTTTGGGATACGATGTAATTGCATTTATTGGTATTTTCTTAGAAAAAAGTTCTTTATACGATACTGTAGCCAAAGATTTAAAACAAATTCCGGAGATTGTTAGGGTAAACTATACCACAGGTAACTACAGCATGTTTGCTGAGGTGGTGTGTAAAGACATTCAACAACTACGTTTGGTTTTACACGATAAACTGCAAAGTATTAAAGGCATCGAACGAACTGAAACCTTAATTTCTTTGGAAGAAAGTTTCAGCCGTAATGTTCAAGTATCACCAGAGGCTTAATCTAATGGTATAAAATACAGTTTCTTCTTTGTACATTAGCCCTCTATGCAATCATCTGAATTGAATTTAGTAGATGTTGTTGCCGTATTGCAACAACAATTTAAAAAAATAGTCCTCTTTGTTTTTATTTGTTTGGTTATTGCAACTGCCACTGTTTTTGTAATGCCCAAATATTATAAAAGTACAGCCATTGTTGTGGCTGCCAATCCTGCATTGGCCGATAAAGCCCGTTTATTTAATACCAATATACAAGGCTTATATTCCAATTTTGGAAGTGGAGACGACTTGGATAGAATTGATGGCTTAGCCAATTTAGATACCACTTTTAAATTAATGGTAGATGAATTTAAACTCATCAACTATTATAAACTGAAAGATGAAAATACGGCTTTAGCCAAACGTAAAGCTGTGTTGAATTTGAGAGAAGATGTCCAATTGCAGAAAACCGACTTGGGTCAGTTTAAGTTTATGGTTACTACAAAAGACAAACAACTCTCTGCCAATATTGCTAATAAAATGGTGGTAACCGTTCAACAGATGGAAGAAGATATTTGGCAAAAAAATTATCAATCATCGCTAGATAAAATCAATACTTCTGTTAAAGAATTAGAACAAGAAGTTGCCGCTATTAACGACTCATTAAAACTCATGGATATTACCAAAGATGCTGCGTTGATGTACACCAATAAACGTGAAGCTTTATTGCAACAACTTAAGCAATATTATACGGCTGCGAATGAATTTAAATTAGCTATTAGTAATAAATCCCCTGCTTTATACATTATTGAAAATGCATCACCTGCTGCCAAACATGATAAGCCTAAAAAATTAGAAGTACTTATTGCAACATTGATTATCAGTTTTGTGTTTGGTTGCTTAATTGCATTGGTGTACAACAGAAAAAAATAGATACGAATTACACGAATAGCTTAGGATATTAGATTTGGTTTTTTTTAAGTAAATTATGTTTACCAGTATTCAACATAACAAACAATTTTGGCTGGCGGCATTGGTTTTTATGCTTTGTGGCAGTATTGCCATTGTTGCACAAGAGCCTTTGCTTATTGCTATTGCATTTGCTTATGTTTTAATACCTGTTGTTGTAGAATTTTGTATTATACAAACAGAACAGCTGTTTTGGTTAATGATATTGGCTTTGCCATTATCTACCGAAATGAATATTACTCCAAATTTAGGTGTCGATTTTCCAGATGAATTATTATTGATGATACTTACGGGAACTGTGTTGATTAAAATCACTTATCAGCCTTCCATTTTTCCTTTAGCTGTATTAAAACATCGATTGTTTTTTATTATTGTATTACAATTGTTGTGGTTATTGGTTAGTTGTATTTTTTCTCAAAATCCGCTTCTTTCAATAAAGTTTTTTTTAGCCCGTGTATGGTATATTGTTCCTTTTGTACTATTACCTCAATTCTTTTTAACTACGCAAACACAGTTTAAAAAAGCTGCATTATTGTTACTGCTTCCAATGGCTTTTGTAGTAATACAATGTTTGGGCAGGCATGCATTAACTGGTTTTTCTTTTGAAGGTATTAAGCAAACACTTTCTCCCTTTTTTAGAAACCATGTAAACTATTCAGCTATGCTGGTTTGTTTGCTGGCTGTTTTATGGGCTGTGAGAAAGTTAACTCCTACAAAAAACCAATATTACAAATGGATTAATATTGGTTTGGTGCTTGGGTTAATAGCTTTATTTTTTGCCTATTCACGAGGAGCTTGGGTAGCTTTATTTGCAGGTATTGCAACCGTGTTTATTATTCAAAAAAAATGGATGACGCAAATTATTGTTCTTGCTTGCACAGCATTTATTCTATTAGTAACATGGCTTGTTGCAGATAATAATTATGTACGATTTGCACCTGATTATGAACATACTATTTTTCATGACGATTTGGGAGCTCATTTGCAAAGCACCACTTCTTTAAAAGATTTAAGCAATGCCGAAAGGTTTTATCGTTGGGTAGCAGGTGCTAAAATGTTTGCAGCGAAACCCGTTGTTGGTTTTGGTCCCAACACATTTTACAGTAACTATAAAAACTACACAGTAGATGCTTTTAAAACCTATGTAAGTAATAATCCTGAGCATAGTAGTGTTCATAATTATTTTTTGTTAACCGCATTAGAACAAGGCATTGTTGGCTTGCTTTTGTTTTGTGCTTTGTTGTTTACGATGCTTATGTATACACAAAAATTATATCATGCTTTACATAATATTTTTTACAGAACTGTTGCACTAACTGTGGGAGTAATTATTGTAATGATTACTGCTATTAACTTAATGAGTGATATGATTGAAACCGATAAAATAGGTAGTTTATTTTGGTTGAGTATTGGTGTAATCGTTGTACTCACCAAACAACTTAAAGAAGAGCAGGAGAGTATTGCTTGAAGTTTAGCTGATTAAAGTACTGAACCCTGAAGCCGATAGCTATCGGCTGTGCGATACTTCGACTAGCTCAGTACAGACTGTAAAGTTGAATAGAATTACTACTGCTGGTTACACAAAAAATTACACTCTGCCTCTCACATTTAATGCATCTCTTAATCCATTGCCCAATAAATTAAACGCCAATACCAATAACATAATGGCAATACCTGGCACCAAGGCTAACATTGGATTGTTGGTGATAATAAAATTGTAATTTTCTTTAATCATTAATCCCCAACTGGGTTGTGGAGGTTGTACACCAACACCCAAAAAACTTAAACCCGCTTCTATAACAATAGCACTAGCAAAATTACTGGCAGCAATTACAATTACTGGACCTAAAATATTGGGCAAAATATGCTTAACAATTGTTCTTGTATGGCTGTAGCCAAGGGCTTTGGTGGCTTCAATATATTCCAATTCTCGAACAGCCAAAACCTGCCCACGAACTAAACGAGCAACGTTAACCCACATGGTTAAGCCAACAGCAATAAATACCTGCCAAAAGCCTTTGCCTAAAACAAGCGTAATGGCAAATACCAGTAACAATGTTGGAATACTCCAGATAACATTAATAAACCACATAATTACATCGTCTATCCAGCCTCTGAAGTATCCAGCTAATGAACCTAAAAAAATACCAATGGTTATAGAAATAAGCACAGCAATTAAACCAACGCCTAAACTTACACGTACACCAATAATTAAACGACTTAAAATATCTCGTCCAAACTTATCAGTACCCAAATAAAATGTTTGCTTGTTTACTTTATAAACATTGCTGGAAGATAATTTAATGGATTTTTTTTCGCTGATACCATCATCCACAAATTTTTCATATACCATAGAATCTCTGCCAATTAACTGATAGCTGGTTATAGGTATATAGGTGAAAAGGTCTTCTTTACCGACGAACAGCTGTAGAACTATGTTTTCTGAGGCAGCGGATTGCTCTTTTTGAAGCATCAATAGTTGTACGGTAAAGCCGGGTTTCTTGCTGCCAATTTCTGGAATCATTCTGTTGGCATTGGTGCTGTTGTCAGGAGCTATAAAATAACCAAAAACAGCAAGTAATAAAGCTATACCTATTAAAATCAATGCAAACAATGCTCCTTTGTTTTTAAGAAATCTTTTACCGAAAGCATTGTTATTTTGACCGATAGCCATGTATAAGAATAAGTATTTATGTTTTAATTTGGAACAGATTAAACGTAACTAAGAATAAACAGTCTGTAATTCATAGCAATGAAAAACCATACCGCTAGTTACACCATCTAAATATACGCACATGAAAAACATTATTTTATTTCCATTTGTACTAATTGCCCTTATTTGTGTTATTGTATATGCTTGGTGGCCAGAAGATAAAAATGTTGTCGGTGAATAATTTCGTTAATAGTTATTATTTTACATTTCTGCCTTTCCAGTGGTAGCTGCCAAATTTTCCCAGCCAACCACTAATAACAATGTATGCAATGTGCAAGGGTTGTAAAAATGGAAACCACCATATAAACGGTTGTCTAAAAAACTTTGCAACAGGCAAAGCAAAAGCAGTTTCTACCAAGGTTTTTAACCCAACAAATAATAACCACAGGTATAAAAATTTTATACTGATAAAAATTCCCAGTGGCATTATAAATAATACAGCATTAAATAAATAAACAAGTACAAGTACTGCAAATACTTTTCGGTCTTTACTTTTAAATTGTTCTGCTTTACTAGCCCAACGAATGCGTTGGTTAAAAAAACTATTCCAACTAGGCATTGGGTGTGTGGTAATAATGGCTTCATTGGTAAATAAAAAATTTACTTTATCGGGATATTGCTTTTTAATTTTATTCATTAGTAACATATCATCTCCACTAGCAATGGCATCTATTCCTCTAAAACCATTTACTTCAAAAAAAACATCTTTTCGGTAGGCTAAATTTGCACCATTGCACATGTTGTGAAAGCCAGCGTGTACCGATGCTGCTGTAACACCTTGTAGGCTCATAAAATCTATGTACTGAAAGGTTTCCAGTACACTGCCATTATTAGTAAACGCCACAGGTGCTGCAATAAAAACAGGTTGTTGCAATTGTATCCAGGCATCGTAATTAGCCAACCAGTTTTCTTTTGTAATACAATCGGCATCAGTGGTAATAATCCAATTGCCTGTGGCATAGCCAATGGCATTTTCAATGGCTTTCTTTTTATACGAGTTTAAGATTTCGCCATTTAATTCATCGGCTAACTTTATCAGTTTAATATTATAATGTGTAGCCCTAAATTGTTCTACAATTTGGCTGGTATTATCGGTGCTATGATCATCAATTACAATAATCTCCACCAAGTCATCTGGGTATTTTTGTGCAACAATACTTTGCAAGCAGTTGCCAATATGCAAAGCCTCATTACGAGCAGGAATAATAATGCTGAATGTGGTACAAGGTACAATAGTAGCAGGTTTTGCAAATGGAATCAATTGCAAAAACCATTTTCGGTACAGCAGTAATATTACAGCGTACACAATAAACAGTACAGTTAGTTCTGCTGTAAAAATTGTTAACCACATTGTTACAAAGAAACAATTTACTACAATACAAATAGTTGTTTTGTGAGGCTGTTGTTTAAAGATTATTTTTACAATATGAAGCAATGGGTTCAAAAATATTCAGGCATTCTTAGAAATCTTCGTCCAATGTATTGGTTATACAATATTTCGAATATTGGCAAACTGAAAAAAAACAAAGCTTTATACAAACAATTTGGTGTACAAAAGCCTGTTTGGCAAAGCATTGCTCATGCTGATATAAAGCAGGCTTCTAACGATATTCCTTGGATGGATGAACCCACTATTACCAAAGAAGCCATTGCTACTCACCCCAATTTTAAAGAGTTTGATGTAATTACACAACAAGCTTTATTGGATTGGCCCGAAAAAGGCTATTTAATTATTCCCGGTTTATTTATCAACAAAGTTGATGCAATCAATGCCGAAATTGAACGCCTGAAAACAGAAGATACCGTTGATTTTAATTTTACAGGACGAAAAATTATGGATGCATGGCAACATAGCCAACTAATTAATGAAGTGTTTAGAGACGAACAAGTGTTACGCATTTTACAATTCATTTTTCAAAAGCAGCCCATACCTTTTCAAACCATCAATTTTGTGTATGGCAGTGAGCAAAAACCCCACAGCGATTTTATACACATGACTACTGAGCCAATGGGATATTTAAGTGCCCAATGGATTGCTTTAGAAGATATACAAACTAACAGTGGAGAGCTGGTGTATTATCCTGGTAGCCACAAGTTGCCTTATGTAATGAGTGAAGATTACAAGACTGGCAATAATGCTTTATTAATTGGCGAACACAACTACGATAATTACGAAACTAAAATTGAACAACTCATACAGCAACACCATTTGCAGCCACACTATTTTCATGCAAAAAAAGGTGATGTTTTAATTTGGCATGCCAACCTGCTGCATGGTGGAAGTACCATAAAAAATACAGCACTTACCCGTAAAAGTATGGTAGGTCATTATTACGCCAATGGGGTTTTATGTTACCATGAAATTTCGCAAAGGCCAGCAGTGATAAAGAATGATAAATAGGGGCTATCAACTGCATCACTTTTATCAGCACCAGTTTGGGGCTTTACGCAAGTAGTGCTTCCTACGTCAGCAGCTACTTTGCTGCAATCCCCAGCCCTTGGGCTTAAGAATTAAAAAAATGTATCTATAAAAATAGAATGTCTAAATTAAAATTAAGTATATGCCAATATTAATTCTTTGTCTTTGCTTAGCAGTAGTTGGTTATTCAATCATCAATATTCAGCAAAATCCAAAGCTGGCTAAACGCCAAAAAGTAAATCTAACATTCTTTGTTTTGATAATTCCTGTTATTGGATCGTTTGTTTATTTTATTTATAATAGCTTCTGGAAGAAACAATTATAACTACTGCCCTTTAGGCTTAATCAAGTAACCTGCTCTTCGAGACGTCATCTTCTCGAAATTCTATTCTGTTGCTTTTAGCAACATTTACAACAGTAAACCCCAATAATTTTTTTCACAAAACTTTTCTTGTTCAAATAAAATTTCCTCCTACCTTTGAATAGTTGCATAAACAACTATATGCCAAACAACCAATTTAAACGAGGCGAATTATACAGCGTTATCAATGCCATGGCAGCTACTGCAATTGCACGTAGGCTGCAAAAGCATTTTAGAAACGAAGGACTGGATATTACCATTGAGCAATGGAGTATTTTATACCATTTATGGAAAGAAGATGGGCTTAGCCAGCAAGAACTGTGCAATCGTACATTTAGAGACAAACCCAGCATTACACGTTTATTAGACAATTTAGAAAAACTGAAACTCGTAAAACGTGTTGCCAGCAAAGAAGACAGAAGAATCAATTCTATTTTCTTAACCGAAGCTGCTTTGCAATTGCATGATGTAACCATTAATCTGGCCAATCAAACCATGGATGAAGCGTTAGTTGGTGTAAGTAAAACGGATATTGAAACAGTGAAAAATGTATTGCAACAAGTGTATGATAATTTGAAATAGAGAAACGTAAGTCGTGAGTGAACGTGAATCGATAGTTGAGCTATCATCTTGCGATTTTCGATTCCCGACTTACGATCAAAAAATAAAATAATAAACCAAACCGTTTTTGCCATGAAACTACAATTCTTACATCGTTTCTTTTTTGCTCCAACGCAAGAATCTGGTGCTACCACAGCATTAAAAGGTGGAGAATGGATTATTAAAGACAGCAATCCATTTGAAACATTCATTCCTGAAGATTTTAATGAAGAACAAAAAATGGTAATGGATATGTGTCATCAGTTTTTAGAAACTGAAATACATCCCATCATTGACAGAATTGATAAACAAGAAGAAGGTCTAATGCCTAGCTTAATGGAAAAAGCAGGTGAACAAGGACTTCTGTCTACTTCTTTCCCAGAAGATTTAGGTGGTTTGGGTAAAGACTTTATTACAGCTACCATTGTAAATGAAGGCTTAGGTGGTGGTTACAGTTTTAGTGTTGCCATTGCAGCTCATACTGGAATTGGTAGTTTACCCATTTTATATTTTGGAACAGAAGCACAAAAACAAAAATACATTCCTAAACTGGCAACTGGTGAGTGGAAGGGAGCTTATGGTTTAACAGAACCCAATAGTGGCAGCGATGCATTGAGTGCTAAAACAACTGCTGTACTAAGTGAAGACGGTAAGCATTATATTTTAAATGGACAAAAATGTTGGATTACCAATGGTGGTTTTGCAGATGTGTATACCGTTTTTGCAAAAATTGATGGTGACAAATTCACTGGATTTATTGTAGAACGTGGTATGGAAGGTTTTACACAAGGTCCAGAAGAACATAAAATGGGCATCAAAGGTTCTTCAACAGTGCAATTGTATTTTCAAGATTGTAAAGTACCAGTAGAAAATCTGTTGGGCGAAATTGGTAAAGGTCATATTATCGCTTTCAACATTTTAAATATTGGTCGTTTAAAATTAGGAGCTGCAACATTGGGTGGTAGTAAAGGTGCTGCAACAACCAGTGTTCAATATGCCAATACAAGAGAACAATTTAAATTGCCTATTGCTAAGTTTGGTGCAATAAAACATAAGCTTGCCGAAATGGCCATTCGTATTTGGGTAGGCGAAAGTGCATTGTACAGAACAGCCAAATGGATTGCTGATAAAGAACATGAAATGCTTGCTGCTGGCAAACCATTTAATGAAGCATTATTGGGTGCTGCAGAAGAATTTGCTATTGAGTGTGCCATGCTAAAAGTATTTGGCAGTGAGGTGTTAGATTATGTGGTTGATGAAGGTGTGCAAGTACATGGTGGTAATGGTTTTAGCGATGAATATTTAATTAGCAAAGCTTACAGAGATTCACGTATCAATCGTATTTATGAAGGCACCAACGAAATCAATCGTTTGCTCACAGTAGATATGGTATTGAAACGTGCCATGAAGGGCAAGTTAGATTTAATGACACCTGCCATGAATGTGCAAAAAGAATTGATGAGTATTCCTGATTTTGGTAGTGAAGAGGAAGGTGCATTTGCTAAAGAAATCAAATACATCAACAACTTTAAAAAAGCCATTTTAATGGTAGCTGGAGCTGCTGTTCAAAAATTGATGATGAGCTTAGATAAAGAGCAGGAAGTATTAATGAATATTGCTGATATGTCAATCGAAACTTTTCATGCCGAAAGTGCTTTATTACGTGTAATGAAATTGGTAGAAAAACAAGGCGAAGCTGCAACTGCTTTACAAATTGATATGATGCGTACTTATTTATATGATGCAGCAGATAAAATAAATAAAGCTGGTAAAGATGCATTGAACAGCTTTGCCGACGGCGATGAATTACGCATGATGCATATTGGCTTAAAACGTTTTACCAAAGTAGAACCTTTTAATACCAAAGAAGCTCGCAGAAGAGTTTGCAATAAAATGCTAGAAGCAAATGGTTATTGCTATTAAGCATTTCTATAAACACACGTTTAAAAATCCCGTTTACGAACGGGATTTTTTATTTGCTAAATATTGCTGATATTGTACTTCGATTAAAGTTATTCCTTATCAATCTTTGTTTATGCAACCTGCCAAATACTTGAAATATTTTAACCTGTTTTCATTGTTCGACACCAAACGAACACGAGATATTTTTCAGGTAAATCCAACCTTGCCAGCACAACGCAATGAGCCTGAAAAAATAGATATCGATGTATATGATTATACACCTGAAAGTATAGAGCTACACCATTTTGAAACTGTACAACAATGTTCAGTTTTTAAAAATAACAATCGTGTAACATGGATAAATGTAGAAGGTATTAAAAAAGAGGAAGTAGAAAAAATTTGCAGCTGCTACAACATTCATCAACTAATTGTAGAAGATATTTTAAGTGTGGGGCAACGTCCTAAAATGGATGAAATGGATAACTTATTGTACTGCCTTTTAAACATGCTATATTTTAATGAACAAACAGGCGATGTAGAGCAGGAGCAAATTAGCATTGTGTTGGGTAAAGATTTTGTAATAACATTTCAAGAAGATCCTGAACGTGATGTGTTTAATACGATTCGTGAAAAATTGAAATTAGCCAGCAGTAAAATGCGACAAACTGGTGCCGATTATTTGTGTTATGCTTTACTAGATATGATTGTAGATCATTATTTTTTAGTAATGGAAAAACTGGGAGAAAGAATTGAATTATTAGAAGAAAAAATTATTCGTAGTAGCAACACAAGAGCTTTGGCCGAGATAAACGATTTACGAAAAGAGCTCATTATTTTAAAACGAAATGTAGCACCTGTTCGTGATATTGTAAATGGCTTTATTCGCAGCGATAGCAATGTTTTAGAAGAAAGAACTACTAAGTATTTTAAAGACGTGCATGACCATATTGTACAAGCAACAGATTTTGTAGAAAACTATCGTGATATGATGATGAATCTGCAAGATTTATATTTAAGCAACGTAAACCTAAAAATGAATGAGGTAATGAAGGTAATGGCTGTAGTTACCTGCTTGCTTGCACCAGCCACGGTTATCGGTGGTATTTTTGGAATGAACTTCGATGTAATACCAATTGCACATCAAAACTGGGGTTTTTATAGTACAGTTGGTGCAATGATTTTTATTCCTGTAGTAATGGTTATTATTTTTAAACGACGAGGTTGGTTTTAGACTTACGTCAAGATGTTTTTTATTCAAATATCCATTTGGGGCTCTCAGCAATAAAACAAATCCCAACACCTGTTCACGCCTTTTGTAGTAGTGGCTTTGCCAACACACATAGCCAATGTTTGTGTTCCCACAAACCTAAAGCCAGCTACTACTGCCAGTCGTGCAGCCCATGTGCTATATAATCTTCTATGAACATTTTCTTAGATTCTGATCAATGAAGTCTGACTAAACCGAACTCTAGCAATACTAAATATTTATTACGATCATAAAAAAGAGTGGTCTTCTCTGCCAGAGAAGACCACTCTAATAATTTTCGTAAATAAAACCTATCCTTTCTTTTTCTTACTCTTCTTATCAGTTGATTTTACAGGTTCTTTATTTTCAGCTGCACTTGAATCTTTGGGTGTTTCATCGGGTTTAGTTTCTTCTTTTGTTACAGGTTTTCCAAAGCCTTCATCCTTAGCTGTTTGCTTTTTCGATTCTTCTTTTTTGCTTTCTTTCTTTTTACTTTCTTTGGTTTTTACTGGTTCTTTCTTTTCTGTTTTCGTACTATCGTCGTTGGTTTCTTCTTTATAGTTAGGCACACCAAAACCATCATCTTTAGGAGCAGGCTTTTTTTCGTTGCTTTTCTTTTTGCTTTTTTCTTTTGGTTGCGGTTTTCCAAAACCTTCTTCTGCTTCTGGTGCTGTTTTTTTATCCTTATCTGCTTTTTCTGTTTTTTCTTTTTTGCCTTTGTCTTTACTGCTTACAATAGGTGGTTTAGTAGCAGCACCAGTGCTATCGGTGTTTGTTTCTTCTTCAACTTGTCCTTTACTGTTTTTTCCTTTTTTAGATGGTTTACCTTTAGGTACAGGTTTGCCAAAACCATCATCTGTAGCACTTGTTTTTCCAGTAACATCTCCACCTTTTTTCTTACCAGTTGTTTTACTGCCACCTGCTTTTCCAAAGCCAGCTGCACTTTCGGCTTCAGCCTGTGCTTCATCTTTTTGAGCCCAATCTTTACAATGTTCATTGTCTTCAAAATCATTCAACTCACTCATTTTACCACAGTGCTGTTTTTTATGTATGGTATCAATGGGTGTGGTACAACAAAACTGAACAGGAATTTTTACTGATATAATATTGGTTTCTCTTTCTGTCGATTGATAAAGGGGCACTTCTTTTACAATGCCTGTAATCATATCCTGACTAAACCCCAGTCTAACGGTTACTGTAACTTCATATTCTTCTCCACTCTCATCAACCCTTTTTTCATTTCTTACAAAACGTTCACTGATAACCAATAATTGGTTGGGGGTCATTTTTTTTAATCTGTAAATCAACTCTTGAGGTAATGCCAATAGTGCATCATCAATTTTTTTTATTTCTTTTATTTTAGTAGCAGTTGGAGGGGTTGTTTTAACTGCAACTGTATCTGCAATTTTTGGTGTACTATCTTTTAGTTGTGCAAAAGAAAAATTGCTAAACAAAACAATAAAGAATATAGATAGTAAAGGTAGTTTTAGCTGCATAGTATATTTTTAACCAAGAGAATTGTATAAATATTTTGAGATGGAAAGTTACAGCAATTTTTTTTTAGCAAGTATTAAGCCTTTGATCCTTTTTTAAATTAATGCCTAGCATTTAATTCATTTACTTTGTTGCTTATTGTTTTAACCCCACTTGTAAACATGCGTTGGCATTGTATTGTTTTGTTGTTTTTGCTTGTTGTACTTTCTTCGAAAAAATGTGCTGCCCAATGCAATACAACAATTAATAGTTTTCCTTATTTTGAAAACTTTGAAGCTGGACAAGCAAACTGGACAACAGGAGGTACCAATAGCGATTGGGCATATGGCACACCTGCAAAAAATATTATTACTGCAGCAGCAAGTGGTACCAAATGCTGGATTACTGGAGGTTTAACAGGTAATAATTACAGCAATGGAGCCAATGCATGGTTAATGAGCCCTTGTTATAATTTTTCTACTTTAACCAATCCGCAAATTGCATTCAGCATTTTTTGGGAAACTGAACGCAGGTTCGATGGTGCCAGTTTTCAATATTCAACAGATGGAGGAACAAATTGGCAAACATTGGGTTCTACCAATTCTAACAGCAGTTGTTTGGGCGTAAACTGGTTTAATTTTTCTCCAATCAATACCTTAGGTATTGCAGGCTGGAGTGGAACAATTTTACCAACTTCTGGCAATTGTCAAGGAAATGGTGGTAGTGATGGTTGGGTTACAGCAAAACATATTTTACAAGGTTTAGGCGGACAAAGCAGTGTTCGATTCAGATTTATTTTTGGTGCAGGAACAACTTGTAATAATTTTAATGGATTTGCTGTAGATGATATTGCTATTTCAGAAGCACCGCCTAATAGCAGTAATTTTATTTATACTTGCAATGCAGCTAATACAGTTGCTTTCACCAATACCTCATCTGTTTGTGCCAGTAATTTTGTATGGAACTTTGGTGATATTAGTTCTCCATCGAACATTAGCAATGCTGAAAATCCAATACATATTTTTTCAGCTCCAGGCTCTTATACGGTTTCTCTTACAGTTACTTTTCCCGGTAATATTATAGTTACAAAAACACAAACAGTAATTGTTTTAAATGTAACTACTGTTGTTGCACAAGCAATTCAATGTAATGGCAATGCCAATGGAAGTTTAACTGCTACAGTAACTGGTGGCAATGGTAGTTATAATTATTTATGGAATACAACACCAACTCAAGCTACAGTCACCATTAGTAATTTAATTGCTGGTAATTATTCGGTAACTGTAAGTGCTGCCAATGCTTGTAAAACCACAGCTACTTTTGCATTAACGCAGCCAGCAATTTTTACAGGAACTGTTACTACTAAAAATGATTTATGTAAACAGGCAAATGGACAAGCAGCTGTTTCTTTAAGTGGTGGCGTTGCACCTTATACTTATAGTTGGAGCAATGGAGCAACTGCAGCTGCAATCAACAACTTAACAGTAAACACTTATTCTTTAACAGCAAAAGATGCCAATAATTGTTTGTACAGTACACAGGCAATAGTGAAAGATTCAACCAATAATTTACAATTGTTTTTAGGAAAGGATACTTCTTTTTGTCCTGGAAATATGCTTTTTTTAAATGCAGGCAACTTTGCCAGTTATATATGGCAAGATTTTTCGAACACAGCAACTTATACCGTTACAAAAACAGGAATCTATTTTGTAAAAGCCACAGATGCCGATGGTTGTAGCATTAGCGATACCATTAAGATAAATGTAGATTGTAGTGATATCTACTTTCCGTCGGCTTTTTCTCCAAACAAAGATCCTTTAAAACTGAATGAAACCTTTGGTCCGTTGGGCAATCTTTCAGCATTAACCAGTTTTAGCATGAGTGTTTATGGAAGATGGGGACAATTAATTTATAGCACTACCAATCCTTTTGAGAAGTGGGATGGCAGGCAAAATGGTGTTGATATGGATTTGGGTATTTATGTGTGGATTGCCACTTACTCGTTGAACAACGAGCCACTAAAAAGCAAAAAAGGAACAGTAATGATCATTCGGTAATTACTGCTCCTTCAATTATTATTCTCTTTCTATAAGTTAAATTTTAACCAATTTCCATTTACCTTTTTTAAACAAATACATAGAAGTTAAGGTAACACAGGTTTCAGTAAAAACAATAGAAACAAACACACCCATTTGTCCCCAGTTTAAACCAATTGCTACAAAATAGGCAACTGGTATTTGAAATATCCAGAACCAAAAAAAGTTAACAATAGTAGGTGTTTTGCTATCTCCAGCACCGTTAAAAGCATTCATCATTACCATGCCAATACCATAAAAAACATAGCCTAAACTAATAACTCTTAATGCCTGTACAGCAGTTGCAATAACCAAAGGTTCGTGGGTAATAAAACGCACAAAAAATTCGGCAGCCACTAAAAAAAGTAAGGATACAAAGCCCATATAAATGGCGTTGTACTTGGCAACTTTCCACACACTTTGTTCTGCTCTTTGTGGTTGTTGTGCTCCCAAATTTTGTCCCACTAAAGTTGCTGCTGCATTGCTTAAACCAAATGCAGGCAAAATAAAAAATACAATTAAACGCACCGCAATTGTATAGCCTGCAATTGCATTGTTGCCAAAGCTGGTCATAATTCGGGCCATTGCAATCCAACTTGCACTGGCAATAATAAATTGCAAGGTTGCAGTAAAGGCAACACAAAAAAGGCTCTTTAGTAACGCCAAATCAGGAATGAAAAATCGAAGGTGCAAATGAATTAATCCCTTTCCTTTAATCAATTGATAAAATTGATAGCAAACACCAATTCCCCTGCCTGTAGTTGTGGCTATTGCAGCACCTTCAATACCCCAAAAATGAATGAATAATGGGCATAAAATAATATTGCAAATATTTGCCAGCCATAAACTTTTCATAGCAATTGCTGCGTTGCCTGCACCACGAAAAATACCATTCAATAAAAACAGTAACATTATTACAGCATTGCCAGTAAGCATAATGGTGGTATAGGTTTTACCATAATTGGCAATCTCTTCAGATGCACCCATTAATAGCAATAGTTGTTTAGAAAAAAACAATCCAACCAAGCTTATAACAATACTAATTGCCAATGCCATTACAATAGATTGTGCTCCTGCTTTAGCTGCATCGTTGGTGTTTTTTTCGCCAATACGTCTTGCAACCATAGCTGTTGTAGCCATGCTAATGCCAAATCCAAGAGAATAAATAATGGTAAGCATGCTTTCAGTGATACCTACAGTTGCTGTTGCTAAAGAACCCAGTTTACCAACAAAAAATATATCTACAACAGCAAAAACACTTTCCATACACATTTCTAAAATCATAGGAATGGCTAGTAAAAAAACAGCTTTGCGTAAACTGCCTGTTGTAAAATCTCTGCTTTCGCTGCTGAGTGATTCTTTAATAAAAGATATAATTCTGCCAATACTTATAGTAGAAGTAGTCGTGGTCATTTGAAATAAATTAAATAATGAAAAAATAAAAAACTGTATGGCACAAAATGTAGTGCCAGATAGACAATAAAAATGGGATCAGTTTCTTACTAAAGAAATCTAAGCCCTGCTTAGATGTTCATAGACAAAAATATTATTGATAGAATGCTGCTGATAAATGTATTTCAGCGTTATTGATTGCGAAAATAGTTTTTTCAACTACAAATTATCAAATGTTTTTTGATAGGCTGTATTTATTTTACTTAAAAAACCGTCAGGCTTATTACATTTACAGTTAAAATAAAATAACCCCACATGAAAAAATTAATAATCGTTTTAGCTGCACTAGTTTTTGGTATGGCAACTGTTCAGGCACAAAATATTACACCAGATGACGCTGCAAAACATATTGGAGAAACTGTAACAGTATGTGGTAAAATTTTTGGGGGTAAATATTTTGACAGAAGCGAGAAAAAAATTACTCTATTAAATATGGGAGCAGCTTACCCAAAATCGCCTTTAACTATTGTTGTTAATGAAGAAGATAGAAAAAAATTTAAAACAGCACCCGAAGAGTTCTACAATGGCAAAACTGTTTGTATTAAAGGTGTTGTAAAAGAATTTAAAGGCAAACCACAAATTTTTATTCAGTCAGAAGCAGATGTTACTGTAGAATAATTTAAACAGGCATTAAACTATTTACTTAAAAGGATATCTATCAGGGATTAAAATATGTTTATGAGAAAATGGACTTATTTATTTTGCTTGATATTCACTATTGTAACTTCTTGCACCAAGAAAGATGATACTGCAACTGGAACAACCAATAACAGTTTATACTTTCCACCTGTAGCATCTACTGCTTGGGAAATTAGTACAGCAGCTTCTTTAAATTGGAATACTACAGAGATTGATAATTTATACACCTATTTGCAAACAAAAAATACCAAAGCTTTCATTGTTTTAAAGAATGGTAGAATTGTGTTGGAAAAGTATTTTGGAACTTTTACGGTAGATAGCAATTGGTATTGGGCTTCTGCTGGTAAAACCATGACTGGTATGTTGGTAGGAATTGCACAACAAGAAGGTTACATCAATATTAATAATAGAACGTCACAGTATATAGGTACTGGTTGGACTTCTTTACCTCTGGCAAAAGAAAATTTAATTACTGTAAAACATCAACTAACCATGACTAGTGGATTAGATGATGGAACTGGAGATGCTGATTGCACACTTCCGTCTTGCTTACAATACAAAGCAGATGCTGGAACACGTTGGGCATACCACAATGCACCTTACACATTGCTTGATAAAGTAGTAGAAAATGCAACTTCGTTGAGTTACAACAATTACTTCCAACAAAAAATTAGAAATAAAATTGGCATGAATGGTTTGTGGTTGCCAAGTGGCTCTAATAATGTGTATTACAGTACTGCAAGATCTATGGCAAGGTTTGGTTTGTTATTATTGAACAAAGGCAAATGGGATACAACAACTATTTTAAACGATGCTGCTTATTTTACAGCACAAACCAATACATCGAATACCTACAACTTATCTTATGGTTATTTAACCTGGCTAAATGGAAAAGCCAGTTATATGTTGCCCACTTTGCAAAATGTATTTTCTGGCTTTATGGTTCCCAATGCATCTACAGATATGTTTGCAGCATTAGGTAAAAATGATCAAAAAATTTATGTTGTACCCTCCCAAAATATTGTTGTAATTCGTATGGGCGAAAGTGCAGGAAATTTACAGCTGGCCTTATCTAGTTTTGATAATGAATTGTGGGGTAAGTTAAAAACAGTTATTCAGTAGTTATAAAGAAACGTAATTATTTTTTTTACACACTCTTTGTTTACATAGGCTTTTTAAACTTGCTTTTTTCTACTCATTTACATTAATTATTGTATTTGCTATTTTTTAAAGCCCTAACAGGGAGTCATATTGCTGCCTAATCCCAAAATTCGCATCCTTCAGCCCTTTTTTTACAAAATAATACAAGATAATAATATTCTTGTGCACCAATTCTATGTAATCAACCAGTGCTGTTGATTTTTTCTTGTATGGGACTGTATTAAAAGAAACTGTCTTGTTAATCTACTCTTCAAGAATTGTGTGTTTCCATAATTGCATTTTTCGGTACTAATACTATTTTGGCCTAAGCCATATTTTTATATTAAACAATGTTCATAACTAAACTAAACGCTCATATGAAACGACTACTCCTGTTCTTCGGTGTTGCAATTGTATTGCATACTACAGCATTTGCTGATAATGTTAAAATGAATTCAGCACAATCAGATTCTTGGATATTAGACACAGTAATACAAAATGTAAGTTTTTACCATCAACTGGTTAGTTGTAATGGTAAAACTGCTGTATTGCTAAAGTTCGAAAACAATACAGGGGCTTCTGTAAAAGTATCTTGGAAAGAAGGGTTTGAAACTTTACAAACCACAGGTGTTATAGATGGTTTTTACGGGGTAAAAGAATTAGTTATTTCTACAGGTATTACAGAGCCTTCAAGTTGTAGCGATAATGATAATAAGAAGTGCATCATTACTGCTTTTGATGTTGATCCAACGTTTATTGCAAGTATTACATCATTCAAGTTTATTACTCCAACTATAAGTATCAATTAATAATTTATTCCTTACTCTAATCAATTTAATATGAAATATTTGTTACACCCCTGCAAGCAAGTAGTTAAAAATATTACTACGCTTGTATTGCTTTTAGCTTTTGGCTTAATGGCCAATGCTCAAGCCGGTAAAGACAGTAAAGGCAAAGATTTTTGGCTAACTTTTCCACAAAATCTTACAGGTGCAGCTTATCTGTACATTTCAGGAGAAGTGAATGGAACAGGTAATGTTTCTGCTCCAGGTATAGGATTTTCTCAAAATTTTACAACAACAGTAGGACAAATTACTACGATAACATTACCAACTAGTGTTTTTTTAACATCTAGTACTACAATTCAAAACAATGGCATTCATATTACCTCTAACCAAGAAGTTACGGTATATGGTATGAATTTGAGGGCTTTTACTACAGATGCATATTTAGGGTTACCAACGGATGCGTTGGGATTAGAATATTTAGTAATGAGTTATACCGGGAGCAGTAGCCAAATAGGAATGGTTGCTACCCAAAATGCTACAAGTGTTTCTTTTAAATTAAAGGCTACTACTGGTATCTATATTGCTGGTACAAATTATACAATTACTTTAAATCAAGGGCAAACTTTTTTCTTACAAACTAGTGGAGATTTAACTGGTTCGGTAGTTACTTCTAATAAACCTATCGCTGTTTTTTCTGGTAATCAGTGTACCAATGTACCTTCTAATGTGGGTGCATGTGATCACCTTGTAGAGCAAATGCCACCTACCGATGGTTGGGGTAAAAACTTTGTTTCGATACCATTGAAAACAAGAACCGCAGATACGTACAGATTTTTGGCAAGTGTAGATAATACTATTGTATCTGTAAATGGAGTTGTATTAACAACCTTAAACAGAGGTCAGTTTGTTGAACGTATTTATAATACATCTTTAAACATAACTGCAACACAACCTATATTGGTTGCACAATATGCAAATGGTAGTGGATATGATGGTGCAAATGCAGATCCATTTATGATGTTGATTTCTCCTTACGAACAGTTTTTAGGTTCTTATACAGTAAATACACCTTCTAGTGGTTTTGCTTTCAACTTTGTAAATGTAGTAGCCCCTAATTCTGCTGTAGGTACAATTAAGTTAGATGGTGTTACAATTCCTAATGCTTCTTTTACTACAATTGGAGCAACAGGTTATTCAGGTGCCCAAATTGCAGTTAGTATTGGTGTTCATACATTAACAAGTAATGGATTGCCCTTTGGTGTATCTGCTTATGGGTTTAATAATTTTGATTCTTATGGTTATCCTGCAGGTGCATCTTACTCTCCAATTGCAAGTGTTACCAATATTGATATTACACCAAAAACTGGTAGTAATCCAATTGGAACAAGTTCATGTTTTACTGCAAAAGTTGTAGATCAGTATGGTAGCCCTGTTGTAGGTGTTAGAGTAGATTTTACTATAACTGGTGTAAATAGCAGTAATTCTGGTTTTGCAAATACCGACGCAAGTGGTAATGCAGTTTTTTGTTATGCAGGTTCGGTTGCTGGCTCTGATGTTGTAAGAGCTTCTGTAGGCACTTTAGCTGATCAGGCAAACTTTACATGGACAGCTCCTGCAACAGCGTTACATTTTAATGGTTGGGGTAATACAAATCCGGGAGGTAGCAATACCAATCCATCTGTATTTGATTATGTGAGTGTTCCGGATAATGGCACATTAGATTTGGGAAATACTTATACTATTGAAGCAAAAGTATTTTTAAATGATAATTCAAACAATACCATAATTGATAAAGGAAATTACAGATACTTATTCCAAACACATCCAAATGGTAACTCTGGTTTAGGATTGTATAATCCTTCAATGGGTTGGATATATTCTGGTGGAACTGTGCCAACCAATGTTTGGGCTCATGTGGCTGTAACGTTTGATGTGCCAAATAATAGAGTAACTTTTTATTTGAATGGAAATGTGTTGAGCACACACACAGGAGCTCTTAATCCTGGAGCTGATAATGGTATTGTAACTATTGGTATGCAACAACCAGGCTTTTGTAATTGTAACAATTTTGATGGTAAAATGGATGAGCTAAGGATTTGGAACAGAGCTTTATGCCAAGGAGAAATTCAAGCTTATATGAACTGTGAATTGAATCCTGCTGGTCAAACAGGATTGGCAGCTTTGTATAATTTCAATCAAGGATTTACAAATGCTGATAATTCAAGTGTTACCGTATTAAACGATATTAGTGGAAATAATAATAATGGAACACTTACCAATTTTGCTTTAAATGGAGCAACATCCAACTGGACAGCTGGTACTCTTTCTGGCACATGTTCAGCTTTCGTTGCACCAGTAGCAAGTATTACAGCAGGTGGAGCCACAATTTTTTGTGCAGGAAGTTCAGTTACCTTAACAGCTAATAGTGGTGCCAGTTATTTATGGAGTACAGGAGCTACATCTCAATCAATTGTAGTAACAACAGCTGGAAATTATAGTGTAAGTGTTACAAGTGCTGGTGGTTGCAAAGCAACTTCTGTAGCAACAACAGTAACTGTAAATCCGTTGCCAACAATTACTTGTCCGTCAAATATTACAGTAAATGCAACTTCTGGTCAGTGTGGTGCAATAGTAACATTTGATGCAGCTAGTGCAACAGGGACACCAACACCAACAATTACTTATTCTCATGCTAGTGGAAGTTTATTTCCTGTAGGTACAACGCAGGTTACAGCTACAGCAACAAATAGTTGTGGTTCAGTTTCTTGCACATTTACAGTAACTGTAGTAGATAATGAAAATCCAGTAATTGCAAATTGTCCTAGTACAATTACAGCAAATGCAACTTCTGGTCAGTGTGGTGCAGCAGTTAGTTTTTCTTTGCCACCGCTAGCACCAACAGTAGATCAACAAATCACAGATATATTTACTGGTACTGTAGGAACAGATCAGTGGCAGTCTTTTACTGCTGGTAAAACAGGCTTATTAACTCAGGTTGATTTATACAGAAATGGGATTCAACCTTTTAATGGCACACTTACAATTTATCAAGGTGTGGGAGTTAGTGGTACTGCAATTTGTACTGATACTTATGCCTTGCCAACTGGAAATAATTGGACCAATTTACCAATTACAGTTGGTAATCAACCAAATATAACTGCTGGTCAGGTCTACACAATCAGAATACAAAGCCCAGTTGGAGATTATGGTGTAGGTTTAATGTTATTAGGAGGTAGCCCTTCTAACCAAGGAACTTATTATTCTAATAGTTATGGTTTAAATCCAGGTTGGAAATTAAACTTCAAGACTTATGTAGCCGTTGCAAGCCCATCAATAAGTGCAACAGATAATTGTGGAGTTGCGTCATTTACAAGCAGTCATCAATCTGGCGATGTATTTCCAGTTGGTACAACTCCTGTAACATTTACAGCAGTAGACAATTCTGGTAACACATCAACTTGTACTTTCAATGTAGTAGTATTAGATACGCAAACACCAACAATTAGTTGTTCTTCAAATATTAATGTAACTGCAACAAGTGCAGCAGGAGCCGTTGTTACCTATGCAACACCAATTGCAACAGATAATTGTAGTGGAGTAACTACTGCATTAACTACAGGTTTAGTAAGTGGTTCAACTTTCCCAATTGGCGAAACAATTGTTACTTTTAAAGCAACAGATGCTTCAGGAAATACAGCTCAATGTTCATTCACTGTAACTGTAACAGGATTGCCACCAGTAATTGTTTGTCCATCAAATATTGTAGTAGATGCAACAGAAGGCTTGTGCGGAGCAGTTGTAAGTTTCGAAGCCACAGAAACAACTGCAATACCTGCATCGACCATTACTTATTCAATTGCACCAGGTACTGTATTTAATGTTGGTACTACACAAGTAACAGCAACAGCCACCAATGTAGTAGGAAGTTCAAGTTGTACATTTACGATTACTGTTTTAGATAAACAATTCCCTGTCTTAGTAGGAGTTCCATCAAGTACAACAGTAGAGTGTGATGCAGTACCAGCAGCAGCAGTAGTAACAGCAACTGATAATTGTGCAACATCAGTTCCATCATATACAGAAACAAGGACCAATGGAGATTGTCCTAGTAGATATACATTAACTAGAACTTGGAGCACAACAGATGCCTCAGGTAATACAACAACAGCTTCACAGGTAATCACTGTACAAGATACACAAGCACCAGTCTTAAGTGCAGCACCAGCAGATGCAACAGTAGAGTGCAATGCCGTACCAGCAGCAGCCGTACTAACAGCTACTGATAATTGCGATGCACCAACAGTAACGTATGCTGAGGTAAGAACCAATGGCAACTGCCCAAGCAATTACACCTTAACTAGAACATGGACAGCAACCGATGCATGTGGCAATACATCAAGTAAGTCACAAACCATCACTGTACAAGATACACAAGCACCAGTCTTAAGTGTAGCACCAGCAGATGCAACAGTAGAGTGCAATGCAGTACCAACAGCAGCAGTATTAACAGCCACTGATAATTGCGATGCACCAATAGTAACGTATGCTGAGGTAAGAACCAATGGTAACTGCCCAAGCAATTACACCTTAACTAGAACATGGACAGCAACCGATGCATGTGGCAATATAACAACAGCTTCACAAACCATCACTGTACAAGATACACAAGCACCAGTCTTAAGTGCAGCACCAGCAGATGCAACAGTAGAGTGCGATGCAGTACCAGCAGCAGTTGTAGTAACAGCCACTGATAATTGCGATGCACCAACAGTTGTGTACACACAAACAAGTACGCAAAGTACAGATGTAACAAGTGCAGGTTTCTATAATTATACATTAACGAGAACATGGACAGCAACCGATGCATGTGGTAATGCATCAATCAAAACACAAATCATTACTGTACAAGATGTAACAGCACCGGTAATTACTTGTCCTGCAATAGCACCAGTATGTAATGATTTAGCAGGCAATACAAAAACCCTAACGTTAACTGGAACAGATAATTGCAATAGCCCGTTAACTGTAAGCTACACCGTAAGTGGAGCAACAGTAAAAGCAACAACAGTATCTGCCACAGCAACAGTAGGCTTTAATGTAGGCACCAGCTATGTAAACTGGACAGTAAAAGATGCAACAGGTAATACCACAACATGTACTACAACTGTAGTAATATGGGCATTGCCAGTAGCAAGTTATGTAACCAGTAATGCCGATGCATTCTGTAACAAATTAACCATCACAGCCAATTCAACCTTAAGTGGGCCATACAGCTATGCATGGAGTTACAACAATGCAGCCTTTGCAAGTACCCAACAAATACAGTTAGACAATACCAATGGCGATGGTAACTATAGTGTGTACACGTACGATGTAAATGGATGCAGAAGTGCAGTACCAGCGGTGTACAACTATCAGAAACAAAACATCATCAGTAACTACACGATTTTGGCAAACAAAGAAGTAGAGTTACATGGCTATAACAAAGTGCAAAGTGGTAGTGTAGGCCTTATGAAGGCAGGCGGTAAAGCTGAGTTCGAGAAATATTCAGCGATGACTGGTGCAGGAGCCTTTGTAAAAGCACCTAAGATAGAAGTAGATAATGGAGCCAGTGTACCAAACAGGGTTATAGGTATAGCCACAGTAAGCTTACCAACCATGCAGTTAAATACAATAGCTAGTTACAATAACTTACCAAGTTATACAGTAAACCAAAATCAAACGATAGCATTAAGTGCCAACTACAAGAGCATAACAATACGCAGAGGAGCAAATGTTACTTTAAGTGGAACAATCTTTGGTAGCATAAGCATAGAAGAAGGGGCAGTAGTACGCTTCACATCAACAACTATTAACGTAGGCGATATGAAAGTAGGTAGAGGACCAAACAATGGAGCAACGATAGTGAAGTTTGCGAACAATACAAGTGTACGAGTAAGCAAACAGGTTAAGATAGAAGAAGATTGTATCATCAATCCAGATGGTGTACAAGTAACGTTCTACTTAGGTGATGCGAAGTGTGATGAAGAGAAGTTCCATGTAAAAGGAGGCAATACAACTGTAACAGCGAATATCTATGCACCAAGTGGTAAGATTAAAGTAACAGGCGGCTCAAACTGTCATAACCACAACCACAATGGAAACTGTGGCAGCAATAGCAACAGTGGTAACAACAACCATAGAGGCAATGGTCATGACGACGACGACGATGATGATCATGATAGCCATGGCAATAGCAACAATAGTGGTAATTGCAGTGGAGGTGTTGTAAATATGATAGGCTTGTTTATAGCCGATGAAGTAGAGAGTGAAGGCAAGTATGTACATTGGAACAACTACACCTGCAGCAATGCAAGTGGTGTAGCCCCAATAGCGAACTATGCAGATGTAAATGCAGCAGAAGAACCAGTAGCTAAATTAGAAGTACGAGTAGCACCAAACCCAACAATGAGTGATTTTGTGTTAATCGTAAACAGCAAAACGGATGATTTAGTGAATATTAAAGTAACCGATGCTTATGGCAAATTGGTAGCTACCTTAAACAAAGTAGTACCAGGATCAGCAGTAAGAGTAGGCAGCAACTTTACATCTGGCGTTTATTTTGCAGAGATTGTACAAGGCACACAACGCAAAGTGGTTAAAATGGTAAAAGGCAACTAAT
>CALRLF020000065.1:0-25441 GCA_943368475.1 Allobosea thiooxidans | reverse complement strand
TTAAAATCAGTAAAGAGAAACAACAAATTTATATATTGATCTTCTCTTCAATAAAATATCAATATATAGTTAATTACTTACCGATGCAAAATTTGCACTAATATGTGTAATGGGTGGTTTAAAGAAATTGGTATCGTTATACAATCAATAATTTGTACAACAAGTTTTCATTTGTGCTTACCCTAAATTAACGCATCTTCCTTTACCCAACACCCAAAGCTATGCAAAGAGAAGATGCTGGAAAATTCTTCGGATTTATGTCTTGCTGGGAAGACATTGCTGGGAAGGGAAAGTCCTCCCACTCTAAACCCCCACCATCGCTGAACTCTTTTGATTGAAGTTCTTTACCTTGAAACTTAAACTTGTTCTCCAACTTAAATTTATGCAATTGTGGCGTTATTGTAAACGGCGAGTGCCACAAACCCAACGCTCATTGGCTAACACGACACTCGCCTGCGAATGAGGACTAATTACACGTTGTGTACGGGTTACTGCACTGCTCTCCTGGAGGAATCCATCCCCAAAAAGATTTCTTATTTAATGCAACTCTAACTTTGAGCCAACCATCATGGTAATTAAGAATTTCCAATTCTTTTGTTACATAGTCAATTGTTGTTTTCCCCATTTTTTTGCTATAAGATTTATAAAGTATTAATCTTTTATTGTACGCCTTCGCAAAAACTGAAAGTTTCGTTTTTTTGCTAATCCACCCTTTAATAGGCTTACCTGCTATTGCATAAGACGCTTCAACATAATACATGCTGTCATTACTGTCATGAATAGAGAATAACAAATAGTCTTCGTCTTTAAAATTATGTCCAAGTTGCTTTATTATCTTCTGCTTAGTTGCGGTGTTATAAAATGTAACTTTATTTTTATAATCTATCGCTAAAAATACATCACAACTATTCTGAGTATCCTGTCTAAAAGATAATGATATAAACATACTCGCAATAGCGATAAAGTGTGTTATCTTTAATTTCATTATTAATCAGTTTTTTGATAGCTTCGTAAACCACCCATAAATGGACTTCCATATACCCTTGTTCTAGTTACCTGAACTTTAAAGTTTTTTACTCCATCCATTTTTTCTTTAAATCTACCCCAATCTGCAGGGGCAATTAATAAGCAACCTACGCTGATACCACTTTTCCCTCCCTTAATTGTGCCAGCATATCCGTCACTATTTGAAGTGTGTATGAATATACCATCCTTATACCCTTCTCCATTAGCGTCGGTTTGACTGGGGGCGTTAGGATTTTCTGCTCCATCCATCATCCTAACTTTACCTCTTTGTTCAATTGCAAAATTTGATTTCAAGGAACCACTCTTTCCCGCTTCATCAAAATTTCCATTGTATAAACCTTCATCAATTGCTCCAAATTTTTGAGGGTCGGAACCCATTGTATAGCCTGTATAAGTGGTAACATCATCTTCCCCACCAGAGCCATAAATAGTTACAGTTGCAGTTACAGCTCCTTCTCCATTTATATAACCTTCTTTGCCATTTTTTGTACCCAACTTTTCATATCTAGATCCTTTAAACTCTACAACGGTTTCCCCTAAATATGTTTCTCCTTCCTTAGTAGTTTCCTGTGACTTTGCATTTTCATCCCACTTAATTTCTCCATTTTTATTTTTTACCCAATCTTGTGCTGCCATTCCATCAGGGTCTATAAATCTTATCGGATTATTTACTGCATAGTTGTATGGAGTCCATTTTCTAAACTGTTCAGATAATGGATCAATTGTATGCCACCTTCCTATTTGAGGGTCGTAATTTCTTGCCCCAAAATCGTATTGCTCCAAACCGCTTCCATCTATAAATTCATTTGATTGTAATTCTTTACCACCAAACTTATATTTATTGGTTAAACTATTCGCCGCCTTAGAACTAATCCCACTCATTGTCAACCCGAACGGGTAGTAGTGTGTTTCCTCAGTCAAAGAACCTCTGATATGCTCTATATGCAAATCATCAAAATAAACAGGGTATTGCGTATTGGTATTACTAACGTAAATATACAGATATCCATTCTTTTTTATGTCAATTCCATCACCATTATTTGCTTGTAACAATTTTTTATACCCACCACATTCGGTTGCTTCTGCTAATTTAACCAATGATTCGAACCCACTGCTACTGCTAACGAGCTTTAATTGTTCTTCATCTAACAATATCCAGTTTAAATAAGCTCCTTGATCATTGTAGTTTTCTTGGTTGCTTAAAAACTCTGTTATCCCACTACTTAACAAACCACTGTTATTAATTGCCGTTCCATTTGTTTCTCCTATTGCTCCTGTTAATCCGTTACCAAATAGAGATAATAAAAGATCGTGTATGGGTGTAAGTTCTTGGGGTAGGGTGTTGTTTTGAATTGCTGGGCTAAACCAACCAAATACCTGTGCATTCACTTTATCACCTGCCATCACTTTTAGTACTTTACCCATACCCACTACCTGCATTTCATTGGGTCCATCGGCTGCTCCAACAAGTTGTACTTTACCATTTTCAGTGTTCTCATCAAAACAGGCTGGCTTTTCTACAATATTGTTTAGATTTATAAATAATGCTTGCTCATTAGGTAAATTGTAGTCTCCAACACCAGCAAAATAAATATCGTTTTTTTGCTCATCAGTCAGCACCATTCTTACATTACCCAAATGGTCTTTTACCATATAGTCATACCAGTAAAAATCAAAATCACCGTTTGCCTCCATTTCTATTTCTTCTGGTGTAATAGGCATCCTTTTTCTTATCCTGCCTTCTTCATGTCCAAAAAATTGTAAGGTTACTGGGTTACTGTTTACCTGTTCATACACAAATCCTGCTACATAATAGGTAGTGGTGGTTTTAGCAGGACTCACCGTATTGTCTACTGTAACTTTTTTGAGTTTATTACCCGCTGCATCATAAGTATAACTGATGCTTCCTTTACCTGTTATGGTAATGGTTTCTGGCAGGTTCAGATGATTATAAGCAATACTGCTTATGTCTTTGTTTTTATCGTACGATAAATTACCATTCGCATCATAATCATAATCAGTTGCTGCAGTTGTTTTTGTTCCACCCAATACTGTATTGTAGGCAGGAGAATACCTAAAGTCGCCTAGCTTGGTTTGTGGGTCATTATGGGCATCAATTACATTCTTCAGCTTATTACTATTGCTATTGTACGTATAAGTTAAGTTATCTATCTGGCTGCTGGTAGTGAGCTTTAAACCCCATTGCTGCATTTGTAAAATATTGCCATTCGCATCATAGGCTGAACTATAGTTAATACCATCACCCATTTTCATATCGTAATTAATGCCTGCACTTTGGTTCCAACCGCCATCGTTTTGCGTAAAGTCTCCTTTCAATAACCGGTTGGCATTGTCATAATCAAACCCATAGGCTCTTTGTTTATCACTTCCTGTACTCTTCCATTTAATACCTGCAATATTGCCATTGAACTGGTTTTGGGTAAACCCATAATCATAGTTTAGTTCCATACCAAACTTTCTACTTTCATCTAATTCATCAGTACTATTGGCATAGGGTTTATTGATACCTGTTAACCAGCCTCGGATATTGTAGCTGTAATCCAGTGTTTCTAAGGGTGTATTCGTTACAGGATGATTGCCTAATTCTTTGGTTTGTAACTGTCCCAATGCATTGTAGGTATTTACTGCAATGGTTTTTAATGCTCCGCTATTGATACGTTTTTTTGTATTCAATAACCTGCCCATTGCATCGTAGCTGAGTACTGTTGCAATTTGTATAGGTGTACCTCCACTGTTTCTGGTATGTTTTTGATGGGTGCGTAATGCCTTGCCACTAAAATCGTATTGAGTACTTACTATATCTGTTCCTCCAGTATGGTTGGTGCTTTGTACTTGAATGAGGCGTCCCTTTTCGTCGTAAATAGTTAAGCTGTACACATAATTATTGGTTCCCAAGATGCGTACCTTACTGCCTGTAACCATTCCTCTGGTGGCAGTACTGGCTGTAAAAGCTTGTGCATAATAAGGTGAAGTGTTAGAACTGCTGATATAATCAGCGGATGACGTAAAGCTATTGTCAAGCGTACTGCTGATTCCTGTTATGCCTGTAGCCCAAGTGTAATTGTCGTAATAGGTTTCGGTAAGTATTTCGTTATTCCACCACTGATAAGGCAAATTATAATCTAAACCATCGGCTGCATTTTGAAATTGAACTCTTGAAGCTGAGTGATTTACAAATCCAGTTTCAATTGGTCTATTTAATTCATCATACCTGATATAATTCCATTTATTTATGTTTAATAAATTATTGTCTCTTGTAAGAGCCAGTCTGTCTCTTTTATCGTACACCATTTCTACCAAACCAGCTCCTGGTACTTTTTTTTCAACCATCCTATGTCTTCCATCATATTCATACCTGAAACACAATTCATTTACTGCATTTTGTAATGCAGTTGCATTAAAGTCCCAACCATTGCCAGCCAATTTTTCTACAGCTAATGGTGGTATTACAAAACGCAATAAACCAAAATCATCATATACATAATAAGTACATAACCAGCCAGTATGGAAGCCTCCCCCAGCCCCTCCAAAGGAGGGGTTGTCACTTATCTGTACTTTTTTTAATACTACTTTCCCTTCTTTGTCTTTGTATTCAATTACTTTTTTATCTCTTTCATCGGTTGTAATGGTTCGATATAATTCACCTGCATTGTAGCTGGCTGTTGTAGTGGGTACTGCACCAAGACTATTGCCAATATCCCATAAACGCACTTCATTGGCTTCATTGATTTCATAGCTAATGCTCACCCCAAGGTTACTGCCTGCCCAGCTATTGCCTGCTGCCATGCTTTTTAGTGGGCGGTTTAATGGACTAGCTTCAAATACAGTTTGGTTATAAAAAACCTGCTCACCAGCATATTGACTTTGCATAAAGCCCAACTGGTTATTGAATGGATTGAGCTTAAACTTTCCATCATTGGTATTGCTACTGGTTTGCACATACGGGAGGTAACTTAAAGCTTCTCTTCCAAATGCATCATAGGTATGCATCGATACCAAATCCTGATTACTTGGGCTGGCTTGTTTGACAACACTTTGCAATGGTCTGCCCAGTCCATCAAAGTATTGGGTGCTTTGTTTTACTTCTGCATTGGTTCTTGCTGTAGAAATAATATCTGCTTCGTTTGTAAAAGGTATACTGGCTTCCCAGCTGCGTACAAAATTTACTTTACTGTTGCTGTTATAGGCAGCAGGTACTGTTGCCACTGTTTGGGTAGGGGCTGGTGCCTGTGTTGCTGTTGATGGTTTTATTTGTGCACTAGCGTATGTACCAGCCATTAACGCCAATACAAACAATCCCTTGTATTTATTCATCACGTTCATGCTGTTGAATTTTATTGGTTGGTATTAGACTGGTAATTGTATTGGTAGGTTTTGAGTATGTTTCTTTTTTCGTCTCTTATCAATTTTAACCTTCCAAACGAATCATACTCGTAATAAATAATTTTATTATTTGCATCACACTGGCTGGTTATACCAATTAATGGCTTATAAGTGTAAGTAGTCATTAATGCAGTTTTGGGATACAAACGCAATTCATCAATTAAACCAGAGCCACTTACAGTAACGGAACTTACATTGGTTACAATATGCTCATAATAAGTCCAGCCATTAATAGTTGCACCTGTAGTTACAGCAGTTGAGCCACTTACCGTATATGCACCTGCATTGCTGTTTCGCCAGTAAGAAACAATGTAATATGTTGAACTGGATAAACTGTTTTTGGTAATACTTCCATTGCCTAAATCATAAGATTTAAAACCTGTAACTGCATTGGAGTAGTTTCTGCTGTTTGAAGTGATGGTCCAATTACCAGCATAATTGGTTTCAAAACTTGTATATGCAAGATTTGCTTGCGAACAATTATCACAACCTGCAACAAGATTGCCTAACTCATCATCTGTTAAAATGCTTTTATACATACCCTTGGCATTGAATTCTGCTAAATTGCCCTGAGCATCATATTGCGTAAACTCTATTTCTTTATACTCTGGAGAGCTTGATTTTCTGGTATAAATCGATGCTGGAAATAAATTACTACCATAATTAGTAGAATCTGCTGACAAAAATGTATTATTTAAATAAACACTATTTACCAAAGGCGTATTAATAATATTGGCAGTGTATAAAGCATTTAAAACACTGCTCCCAGGATGAACCGTTAGTAGGTCATGTGTATAGGCTGTATTTTTTTTAACTACATTTCCCTTACTATTGATCTGACTTACTTCCGTTGGCAACATATGCGTTGCATTACCATAAGTATACGCTGTTTTAATTGTAAGTTCCCTGTCGTTATCATCAATTTCTTTTTGTATAGTACTATCTAAATGAGTCCATGCCGAAATTCGCTTATACTTATTTACATCATAGTCGGCAAAATATTTCCATGTATTATCATAACTATCCCTTTCGAAAACTTTACGAATCACAAAAAAACTATCTACATTGTACAACCGCTGATCCATGGAGTAATAATTGAACTCTTCTTTAATCTTTCTTGATATGGAATTTTGATTTTTATACCATGTTTTTTTAAATTCTTTTCCATGCAATTGTGCTGTATTTGTAGTAGGAGCCATTTGTATTAAAAATGGGCTATAATCCCATACGTAATTCGGTGGGTTACATACCATAGCAGTAGCTAAAGTATTTGCTCCTATTAAAAACTGGGTTGTAACACTTCCACCTAAACCCAATGAATCAAAATATTCAGTAGCAAATTCATAGTTTAATGTTCCATAATCTGTCGTGTAATTTCCAAAAAAACTTGAAGAACTTAATACATGGTTGGCTAAATACTGCCCCCCTGCAATACCTCTTTCTGGATAACTATAATCAGCACCTGAATTAAACTTTATTAGTGAGGTACCAGAGCTTATGCCATCAGGCCTTGTATAAAAGTATTTTTTATTACTTACTAATAAACTATCTCCTGCATAATTACTTATTCCACTAACTCTTACTCCTGCTATTGGGTAATTTGGTACTGAATCTTTAATATATTGATAATGAATAAACTCTGCTTTAGCTTTTATATTGGTATTGCCACATGTCATAGTCATAACATTGTCTGCATAACCCTTTAAAAGATGCAAATTATTTAGTATTTCTACAGGATGTCCTACAAGTATCTGTTGCGTGCCTAAGGAATAGGATGAATTGCTTATCGAAAACTCTACAGCTGAATCACTTAATGGTCCATTATAATCAGGAGGAGTTATCCACTCAGCTGTTAATTTAATTTTATATGGAAAATTACAACTAAAATTATCTCCTATTACTGTAAAAATTTGGGAAAAGTTTGCATCGAGTCTTATTGTATCAAAAACTTCAATTGAAGCTAAATGATTTGATATATAATTACTCTGATAATTAACTTTCGTGAAGCCACCAGTAGGGTAGGTTATTTTAGTTAGTACCCCTTTCTTCACATAATTAGTGTCGGTGGCTCTATTAGAAATGAAAGAATTAAAATAAAGACTATTTAAAAACATTGTGTTTGTAGGCAATAATGTACTATTATTTTTACCATTAAAATATCCAAAATAATCTTGTGCAAAAGATAATCTGGGGGGCAAATCATTGATTGCATTATATTCAAATCTATAATACTGTGAATCGGTATTATTTTGGTTGTAAAACTTCACATTATCCAAAAAAAGTCTTTTTCTCAAATATGTATAAGTAGATTGTAGTCCGCCGTTCCCTATTGGTGTTTCGAAAGAACTAGACTGACTATAAATATAATTTAAACCAATCGTTTTTATTAACTCTGAGGAAAAATTGGCTATTAATCTTACACTATCCAGTTTCACCTCGCCAGGATAATCCTCTCTTTGAGAATAATGAAAAGTTGCAGTACCCTCTTTAGATTGAATATTTAACAATGCTAAACATGTATTCATTGAACTTATTCTCACGTCTGTATTTAGGCCTACATTCCCCATATTACCTGCACCTTGATAATAACTTAAACTGCCAAATGGATTACATTGTCCTGACTGAAAAAAATGAGAATTAACTTGATTAAGATTATCAACAGCTTTATACGTTTGACTAACTCCCGATAAATAGCTGATAATTCCAATGGATGTATTTGAGGTATATGGATTGCCGTAAGTATATACTATTGAATCCCCTGCTATGGTTTTAATTTTGGTCAGATACCAAGAGGTTCTGCCACCATTAGAATTATTTAATGCATTATTGTCCCCATATAAACTATAACTATAAGTTTCATCCCCAGAAGTAAACTCGAATAATGTACCATCCTGTGCAGTTATTTTAAAAAAATCAAAATCACTGTTGCTCACAATTTTTAAACCCGATGGTGTAAGCTCTCTTAAATTGCCAGCATAATCAAAATAAAATTTGCCCGACTGTCCAAGAAAATTGTAAGAGAATTCATCGGGTTGGGTATTTCCATTGGTATTGGCTATATATTTTAAATAATTAAAAAAGGTCCAACTCGAACTGTCGTTACTCGATGGTGTAAGTAAAGCAGCTTCATCATCTGGCTTGCCTAAAATATTTCTCGTAATAACACCCCCTGCATTCAGTGTCCAGTCCATACCAGTTCTGCCCGAAACTGCATCTACTTTTATACCATTGGTGGCATAGTTTAATAAAACGGGGACACTCAACTTTCCTGTCTTCAATTGAAACAATGGAATTGAATAATTCATTGAGCCAGTAAATAACCCAACTGGAATATCACCATATCTTGTAAAAGAGAAAGCCTCAGGTGACGGCATGGTAATTTTAGGAACAAATGCACCATTTTCAGTAGGTACATTCTGTGCATTTAAATTTCCGTAAAAACAAATGGCTACAACAAAAAGCCACAACTGCATCATTACTCTTTTTTTCATACAATTTTATTTTACAATACATAACCCACCCTAAACTTCAATGCCTGTGCTCTAGGTGTTTGCTGATAACTCAGTACATCCCACAGCATTTGAAATTGGTGTGTTTTTTTACCCAGTTTATATTTTTTGGTTAAGCCGATTAATCCACTTTGCTGCCAGGCACTCAAATCTTTCAACTGCTCATATCTGGTGAACTCATGCAGGTAGTTCTGCTCATAGCCACCTGTTATCCAAAAATTGCCTTTCAGCTTTATGTCTATATACGATCGAAGGTTTAAACCTTGTCCACTTAAACGGATGTGATTGATGTCTTTTCCCCAACCTAATTTATAGGCTGCTCCCACTCCAATAATGCTTTTATCATTCAGTTTGTAGCCAGCTGTTAAAGCAATATCTGTGGTTACAGGCATAAAGTATTTGCTTTGCTGCGTCTGAAAATTCAAACCATATTCAAGGCGTTGTAAGAAGGATTTTGTTTTTTGTTTATTGGGTTTAAAATCAGGCATATCCATACTGTTGCTATTGCCACCAAGTTTGTTGATTTTGTTTTTCAATGCTTTTAACTGGTTTTGTGCCTGACTCACCTGCTGTCGCATCATTTGCTGTGCATTGGGTCCGCCACCTGTTGTTCTCTGGTTTAGCAATGTTTGTATATCTGCATTGGTTTGTAAGCCAGCTAAACTTTCTGGACTGCCATAATTATCGGGCAGTTTAAACAACTGTGCCAACAGGCTATTTTTTTTCATGAACTCTTTAAAGAGGCTGCTTTCTTTCAATAAAGCAATGGCTTTACGTTCCAGTTTTCGGGTATCATTCAGCATCGCTTTGTATTCACCCAGTTGTTGTTGATAGTAATACACTTCTTTTTTTAAGCCCATCAGTTGTTTAGTCATTCCAAATTGTTCCAGTTGCTGTTGCAACAATTGTTTCCTCTCTTTTATCTGTCTTTTAATTTCATTAGCTACTTGCATTTTACTCTCAAACTGCTGCAACTGTCCTTTGGCTGCACCCAATTGTTTTAGCAATGCAGCATTGTTGCCCATGCTTTTTTCAATAAATCCTAGCGAAGATTTTAAGGTATCAAAATGGGGTAAGTATTCTTTTAATGCTTTGGTGGTTTTGCCTGTTCCTGCATCTTGCAATTGTTGCTGCATGGCAGCATATTTGACTTGTTGTCCCTCAAACAATTTCTTAGCAGCTACAGAATCTTTTTTTGCTAATTGTTTATACAATTTGACTTCCTGTTTTTGCAATCGTTGCAAAGCTTGAATGCCTTTTTTCTCAATGCTGGTTTGTATTTGATTGAATTTACTCGATAGTACGTTGAGGTAATTAGTAGCAGCTTCGGGGCTTAATGTTTTGACAGTAGCTGGTTCAGTTTGTTGACTGAATACATTGCCTGTAAACAACAGTAATAACAGTATAACCCCACTAAAACGCATAGTTCGTACCGCTTAAATGAATTAAGAATATTTAAAATAATGTGGGGTTATTCTAAACTGATACAAACATAGAAACCATTTTCAAATAAACAAAATGATATATGTCATTTTTTAAAGATTGCGTAGAGCTACGTAATTTTTGCGTAATTTACGCAAATGCTAATTTTGTAATACCCAAACCCTTATATTATTTTTTCAGCCTGCATAATATGTTCTTATACTATAATTCAGATCGCATGTCTATTCAATAAAAACAGAAAACGAACTTGCGTCAGGGTTACTTTTTAACAATATGATTCACAAAATCATCTAGACAGCAGCACACAAGTTTCTGTAACAAATTCTCCGTAACAATTTTAAATGTTACCAAAAATTTGTTACACACAAGTGCCTGATTTTCAATAATATATTTGCTCAAATAATGGCAACAATCCGAAAATAAAATGCTGGTATTAAATGCTATTAGATGCAAAGTAATTAGCAGAGCTTTTACTTTTATTAATCGAAACTTTAAGTTTGTTAATACACATAAAGCTATAGCTTAAAAAAGTAATTTTATATTTGATTTTTAAGATAGAATGCTGGAAAATTCTTCGGATCGATGTCTTGCTTGGAAGACATTGCTGGGAAGAAAAATTTCATACACTCCTGCTGCATCGATTATTACCAGCAACCTTTCATTTAAACTGATTGAATATATTTCTTAAATTACGTATAAATACAGAATGAGTGATTAGAAATAATTCTTATATTCGGGAGGGGAAATAAAAAAACCGAGTTGCCCCGGTCTAAACTTTTCACTACGGAATAATCCTTATTGTGATTTGCTAAAACGAAAGTAAAACTAAAGAATTAAAATATGAAAAAAATATTAGGACTTGACATTGGAACTAACTCAATTGGGTGGTCATTCATCGAAAATGATATTGAAAACCAAGCTGGAAAAATTATTGGTATTGGCAGCCGTATAGTGCCAATGGAAGGAAGAGAGAAAGATTTTGAAGCTGGTACTGCTGAATCCAAAGCTGCTGAAAGAAGAAATGCAAGAGGTGCTAGGCGTTTGCTACAACGTTATAAGTTAAGGAGAATTAGGCTTATTAAAGTGTTTGTTGAACTTGGTTGGTTCCCAATAGAATTTCCAACAGATTTTAAAGAACTGGAGAAGTTCAATATCAATGAATTTGTACCTTATTCAGTTTCAACAATTGAAGAAGCAAAAGCTTTACTTGGATACGATAATATCAAAACAGGAGAGAGAACACTGCTCAATGATTGGATTGTTTATTATTTGAGAACTAAAGCCTTGACTGAAAAAATTTCTTTGCAAGAATTAGCAAGAATTATATATCACTTTAACCAACGTAGAGGCTTTAAAAGTAGCAGGAAAGAGAATAAACAACTGGATGAAAATGAAGAAAAAAAGTATCCAATAAGAGAAAAGACAATAGAATTTGTTACTGTTAATGCAATTTCCGAATCAACTGAAAAATCGAATTATGGGAAGGTTTACAACATTGCATATACCACACCAGATGGGCTTTCATTTAGTGGAACAACAATTCGTAAAACATTACCCGATTGGTTAAATAAGCAAGTAGAATTTGAAATAACACAAATTACTTCAAAAGATTTGACTTCAAGGTTTGAGATAAGATTGCCTGATAGAACTGATTGGGAGAAAATGAAAATTGGCCTAGAAAAAGACATGAAAGAAAGTGGGTTACATCCTGGTCAGTATCACTTTACTCACATCATGGCAGACAGAAACTATCGGATAAAAGAAAGAATAATTGACAGAAGTTTTTATCAAGCAGAGTTAAAAGCCATTTGGGATAAACAAACATCCTTCTACCCTGAATTAATTGACAATAACAAACTTTCTTCCATTGCTTCACTATTATATCAGCATAATGAAAGCAAGCAAAAGGAACTAATAGAAAAAGGTCTTTTTTATATCATTAACAATGACATCATTTATTATCAAAGAGATTTGAAATCCCAAAAACATCTAATTGCAGATTGCCGCTATGAACGCAAAAACTATACTGATAAGAATGGCAAACAACAGGCGTTTAAAGTTACCTCCAAAAGCCACCCAACTTTTCAAGAGTTTAGAATTTGGCAAGACATACACAATCTAAAAATCATTCAGTTAGAAAGCAAAACACCAAATGGGAAAACTATTTTCGATATAGATGTTACCAGTCAGTTTCTCAACAACGATGGTAAAGCAAAATTGTATAAGCTTTTTAATACAAAAACAACTGTTTCTCAAACTGCTATTTTCAAGGAACTATCCACTAAAGAGAATCCATTGTCTGACAAAACGCATCGTTTAAACTATCCAGAAGACAAAGAATTTAAGGGCAATGAAACAAAAGCTTTGTTTAGAAAAGTATTTAAAAGGCACAATTATGTAGAACAAGGTGAACTACTTTTAAGTGATAATAAGCAACTAGATTTGCTATGGCATATCATCTATTCACTTAACGATGAAAAACATATTGCCAATGCAGTTATAAAGAATTTTGGATTTGAAGGTGATTTGGCAAAACACTTTGGCAAAATACCTGAGTTCAAAAGTGAGTATGCCTCCTATTCTTTAAAAGCAATCAATAAACTATTGCCACTTATATGCTGTGGAGAATATTGGAAAGCAGAAAACATTGATAGCAATACATTATCACGAATTGATAAAATCATCAATGCTGAATATGATGAAAACATCAATGACAAAACCCGTGAAGAAATTGCTAAACGAGGATTTAAAAGCATAGACGATTTTAAAAATATACCTCTTTTCCTAGCTAGTTATATTGTTTATGGAAGGCATTCTGAAAGAGAAAATGAAAGTAAATTTGAAAGTCCTAAAGAAATTAAGTTAATAGAGCAAGGTGACCTTAGAAACCCAATTGTAGAACAAATATCCAACGAGACCTTGCAAGTAGTAAAAGATGTTTGGTTGCAATTAGGCAGACCAGATGAAATACATATAGAACTAGCAAGGGATTTAAAAAAGAACAATGAAGAACGACAAGAAATAACTAGGCAAAATGCTAAAAACGAAGCAGACCGTAAACGTATTGTCGCAATTTTAAAAGAACTTAATAATACAAACCCTGATTCCATTAGTGATATGGAAAGATTGAAGCTTTGGGAAGAAACAGGCAATGAAGAAGCAAGGGACAGCTTTGTTAAATTCTCAAAAGAACCTACCAAAACTGAAATAGAAAAATATAAATTATGGGGAGAACAAAATCACATATCACCTTATACTGGCGACATAATACCATTGAGTAAATTATTTACAGCAGCCTACCAAATTGAACATATTATCCCTCGTTCAAGATTCTTTGATGATTCATTTGGTAATAAAACTATTTGCGAAGCTGCGGTAAATAGTTTTAAAGACAATAGCACTGCTATGCAATTAATTAATGAATATGGTGGAAAAGAAATAACACATCATGGTCAAAAATTCAGGCTTTTAAGCCCAGATGAATACATACCACATATCGACAAATATTTTAAGGGCAAAAAGAAAAGAGCCTTCAAAAGTGAAACAATACCAGATGGCTTTATTGAAAGGCAATTAAATGATACCAGATACATTGGCAGAAAATTAAGTGAGTTATTATATCCCGTCGCTACAGATGCTGTTGTATTTACATCAGGCAATATTACATCGGACTTAAAAGAGAAATGGGGATTACACAGAGTATGGAAAACATTACTTAAGCCACGGTTTGAAAGACTGGAAACTATTACAGGAGAAAAATTAATTGACTTTGATAGCGAATCAAATAACATCCATTTCAAAAAAGATTACAAACGCATTGACCACAGACACCACGCTTTAGACGCTTTAATTATTGCAGCAACTTCTAGAAGTCATATTCAATATTTAAATACGCTTAATGCACAAAATGACAATAGAGATGAAAAGCAGAAATATTCTTATTTGGTCAAATCAAAAGTGAGGGATTTTGTATTGCCTTGGGGAACATTCACAAAAGATGCAAGGGAAGCTTTAGAACAAATTATTGTATCGCATAAAAACAGGACAAGGCTTGTAACCAAAGGCTTTAATGTAACTACTAAATATGTGCAAGGAGACGATGGCAAGTGGACAAAAAAAGCAATCCAGCAAGATAAAGGGCAATTGCTTTCTGTTAGAAAATCCATGTTCAAAGAACCTTTGGGCAAAATTTGGTTAGCCGAATACAAAAAAGGAATTGAACTAAAAAAGGCGATTAAAATACAACTTGACTTTACCCAAAAACATAACAGTAACTGGAAAAGTGAACACCCAAGAATTGCAATAAGTGAGTTAAGGAAAAAGATAGACTCTATCATTAAGAATTGTGAGTTTGATGAAAAATCAACATTCAAATTTTTGGAACAAAACCCATTGATAGATAATGAAGGAAAGCCAATTAATAAATTGGATATAATGCAGTTTACTTTGTATTCTGCTAAGAGAAGAACCATTAATAAAGATTTCAAGGAATCTACATTGGAGTCCATTCCATATTCCCATCATTTACCTATTGCAAAAACCATTAAGCAACATTTAAAAGATTGTAATAATGATTCTACAGAGGCTTTTAGTGGAGAGGGATTGGAAATCTTAGGAAAAAAAATAGGTAAACCAATTAATAAAATAACTACCTATGAAGCTCTAGGTAGTAAGATGGATTTCAAAGGAAAATTAGTAGAAGCGGATAAGGGTAGTAACTTATTTTTTGTTATTTATGAAAACCTAGAAACTGGAGAAAGGATTATTGATAAAGATTCATCCATCCCATTATTAGATGCCATTGAAAGGAAAGCCAATGGCTTACCAATAGCAAACGAGTTAGCTGGCTATCGATCAATTATTTTATCACCAAATGAATTGGTTTATGTGCCAGATGCTGAAGACCTCGAAAGAATTAAAGCAAAGCATCCTAATCCAATTAACTGGGAAAATAAAAAAGGCATTGGAGAAAAGATTTATAAAGTTGTAAGTTTTTCTAAGAGTCAAATCTTTTTTGTTCCCCACTTTGTTTCAAAAGCATTAGACGATAAAGGTTTGGAATTAGGAGCAAATAATAAATCTGAAACATCTTGGGACAAAATGATGATTAAAAAAACTTGCATCAAAATCAAAATTGATAGACTCGGTAATATCAAACCTGCAATATGATTAAACGTACCCTTTGCATCGAATCCCCCTGCCACCTCAAATGTTCCAATGAGCAATTGGTGGTAAGTTATAGCCATGTAAAGGGTTTAGAAGATAGAGCCGATAGAACTGTGCCCATAGAAGATATTGGCATGCTGGTATTAGAACATCAACAAATCAGTATTACCCATTATTTATTGGATAAACTGGTTGCCAATAATGTGGCAGTAATTACCTGTAACGATACCCACCACCCTACTGGTTTATTAATGCCTTTAGAAAGTAACACGTTACAGAGTGAACGTTTCAGGGTACAGATAGATGCAACCGAGCCTTTGAAAAAACAATTGTGGCAACAAACGGTAAAAGCAAAAATTACCAATCAGGCAGCAGTTTTAAATAAATGGAATATTAAACATAAACTTTTAATCAATTTAGCAGATGATGTAAAAAGTGGCGATACAGGTAATTGTGAAGCTACTGCTGCTGCTTTTTACTGGCAGAATATTATGCCCATTGCCTGGCAATTTTTTAGAAGAAGAGAAGGACCACCGCCCAATAATTTATTAAACTATGGTTATGCCATTGTACGAGCTTGTATGGCAAGAGCCATTGTGGGTGCAGGCTTATTACCCACCTTGGGTATTTTTCATAGAAACCGTTACAATGCTTATTGTTTGGCAGATGATATAATGGAACCTTATAGACCATTTGTAGATATTATTGTGAGAGGTATTATTGATGAAACGAGCCATGTAGAAAATTTAACGCCAGAGTTTAAAAACAGGTTATTGAAAATACCCACAGTAGATGTGTTGATGAATGGAGAGAAAAGTCCATTAATGGTGGCAATGGGGCGTACAGCAGCATCATTGGCAAAATGCTATGCAGGAGAACAAAGGAAAATATTGTATCCTGTAGTCCCTTAAAGTTTCACACGAAGAAATGATTGCACACAATGCAACTAAGTATACGAAGTACACAAAGTAAAAATAGTTCCCAAGATAAAAGCACTTTGTGAGCGTTGTATCCTTTGTACCCTTTGCGTGAAACCTAAGTGACAAATATGAAACATGAACGATTAAACGCATACCGAATTATGTGGGTACTTGTATTTTTCGATTTACCAACCGAAACCAAAAAAGAACGTAAAGCAGCAAGCGACTTTAGAAAAAAGATATTGGCTGATGGTTTCAGTATGTTTCAATTCAGCATTTATTTAAGGCATTGCCCAAGTATGGAAAATGCTGATGTGCATATAAAAAGGGTGCAAAAAATATTACCCGAGCATGGGCATGTAGGTATTATGTGTATTACAGATAAACAGTTTGGTATGATGAAAATATTTCAGGGTACAAAACCTGCCATTGCCATGAATGTGCCACAACAATTAGAAATGTTTTAGGCTTTGTTTCATATTCCCCTCCTATGGAGGGGCTAGGGGTGGTTAAAAACATTACCCTAATAAAATTTACCTACAACAAAAAGTTAGCATAGCCCAAAAACAAAGAATTACGAAAACTAAAAGCCTCCTGATTTTTAAAATCAGGAGGCTTTTAGTTTCATTTTTTACGTTCTATTTTTGACAAAAACCCTTACTGGCATTGATTTACGGCAAAGTATGTTGGTATCAAAGAACGTAAATACAAAGTTTGAAAGCAAATCACAACTTCGGTTAGTGTCATTGTTAAGATACTTTAGTTGGTATCAAAGAACGTAAATACAAAGTTTGAAAGCAAATCACAACACGTTGCCATATCTATAAAATATTGGATTAGTTGGTATCAAAGAACGTAAATACAAAGTTTGAAAGCAAATCACAACTACAAAGACAATCATTGTCCAGGTCAGGTTGTTGGTATCAAAGAACGTAAATACAAAGTTTGAAAGCAAATCACAACTATGATAGGTGCTACAACCCAAGTATTATTGTTGGTATCAAAGAACGTAAATACAAAGTTTGAAAGCAAATCACAACACAACATGTTTAAATCGTTGATTAAATCAAGTTGGTATCAAAGAACGTAAATACAAAGTTTGAAAGCAAATCACAACAGCAGATGCTAACAGAGCAACTTACGATTGGTTGGTATCAAAGAACGTAAATACAAAGTTTGAAAGCAAATCACAACCTTGTCAGCAATGTTGGCTTTTTGTTCTAAGTTGGTATCAAAGAACGTAAATACAAAGTTTGAAAGCAAATCACAACATTATGGTAGTAATACTCAAATTATTGGAAGTTGGTATCAAAGAACGTAAATACAAAGTTTGAAAGCAAATCACAACACTGTTCCGCTTGTACTGTCTTCTACTACTGTTGGTATCAAAGAACGTAAATACAAAGTTTGAAAGCAAATCACAACTAAACATTTGTGTTTCTTTTTGTGGAGCAAGTTGGTATCAAAGAACGTAAATACAAAGTTTGAAAGCAAATCACAACTACTGTAAAGGTAGATATTGTGAAGTAGTGGTTGGTATCAAAGAACGTAAATACAAAGTTTGAAAGCAAATCACAACTACATCTATATCTTCATAATCAAATACATTGTTGGTATCAAAGAACGTAAATACAAAGTTTGAAAGCAAATCACAACAAGATGTTGAGGATATTATAAGTGTTGAGCGTTGGTATCAAAGAACGTAAATACAAAGTTTGAAAGCAAATCACAACTTCAACACCTCCCCATCCTGCAACATTATCGTTGGTATCAAAGAACGTAAATACAAAGTTTGAAAGCAAATCACAACAGCATCTAACGATATATAGCCTAATGCATTGTTGGTATCAAAGAACGTAAATACAAAGTTTGAAAGCAAATCACAACACATTGCCATATCTCTCAAATATTGGATTAGTTGGTATCAAAGAACGTAAATACAAAGTTTGAAAGCAAATCACAACATAATCACCTGTTATGTTTAAGTCTGTAAGTTGGTATCAAAGAACGTAAATACAAAGTTTGAAAGCAAATCACAACTATTACAAGCTGCAAAAGAAATGGGCTTTGGTTGGTATCAAAGAACGTAAATACAAAGTTTGAAAGCAAATCACAACCATTTTCACCTCCTTTCTCTTTATCGATAGGTTGGTATCAAAGAACGTAAATACAAAGTTTGAAAGCAAATCACAACGTGAAGCTGGAATGGATATATACAAGCTAAGTTGGTATCAAAGAACGTAAATACAAAGTTTGAAAGCAAATCACAACTTATCCACACTTTATCCACACCACTTTTTGTTGGTATCAAAGAACGTAAATACAAAGTTTGAAAGCAAATCACAACTCCGCCAACATTTGCAAAGTCATATTTCTTGTTGGTATCAAAGAACGTAAATACAAAGTTTGAAAGCAAATCACAACTATACTCACGTCATACTTACCTGCAGTCAAGTTGGTATCAAAGAACGTAAATACAAAGTTTGAAAGCAAATCACAACGAATGGTAGATATGGGTGCTGGTCGTGGACGTTGGTATCAAAGAACGTAAATACAAAGTTTGAAAGCAAATCACAACGTATAGCTGTTTAATCATTAAAGTAACGCTGTTGGTATCAAAGAACGTAAATACAAAGTTTGAAAGCAAATCACTGCTACTTAACACCAACTCTTACACCAAAAAAATTACAAATTAAATAACTCATTATATTATTGGCTTGCCATTGCTTTTGATATACTAAATATTCAGCCATTTTTTTCTTGTCTTTAAACTGTCAACAAGTTGATTTATTGTCGCTTTATCAAATACGACATCAGGAGTTTTCAAGTAAATATCTTGAGCAGATAGGTATATTGAGAAGCTTAAAAATATTTTAGAAAACATGATAGCTTAGGACTAAACTAATAAATTGGCTAAGCACATTAAGTAGCTAACTTACTTTATTAGTCTTAAATTATAGTGTCACATAATAACTTAATATCTTCAATAATTTTGTTCGAACTTATTCCTGATAGGGCTACCAACTAAAAAAGCAATCTTCTATAGATTGCTTTTTTAGTTTCTACTCCCCCATTCTCATTAAGACCTATTTATTGGAGAACAAAGCAGTGCTTCTTATTTTTATTCAAAGTCTTATAAACCACTTTTGTTTAAACATCAATTAGTGAAACACAAACCGAGGCGGAGGCTTCTTTAGTATATCGAAATTTTGGAAGTATATTGTTTTATAAAATTTCGGCGTACGGAATTCTGTTGGGCATTTTATTCTCAGCATCGTCCTCTTTTATAGCCTTGTATAAAGCCAAGGGACGATGGGTTTATTGATAATTTTCCTAGAAACCGCTGCTGATAGCGAACTATAGCCTAAGATTACAACGTCTAACCACACTTGCAGCTTTACACCTGTTGTACAAATACTATTTTCCTGTCAACCATTTCTTTGCTGCAATAATGCACTTATCTTTCTCTGTATCTTTTGTAATTCCAAACGGCATTTCTGTGTCTACTGGAATATTAATATCATAAATTTTTCCATTTCTGTCAGCATAAATACCTGTTGAAATCACCAAAATAACTTCATCATAATAACTTCCCACCCATCGTTTGTTGTATAGCCACCTGTGGTTTCTCCAAAAAATTTAGTGTTTGGTCTTCCTTTTAAAGAGGCTGTTACTAATTCATCTGAACTTACTGTCCAACGACTCGTAAGAACTGCTATTTTAGGGTCTTTTTTAAACTTTGGATTGTCAGGAAGCGTCACAGCCTGATAACCTCCGTAAATAAAATTTGCACCTTTTATTTCCCAATCAAATAGCTTTTCATTTTTAAAGGTAACTGTACTACCAACAATTCCATTTCCAACTAATGGGGCAATGCCTGCCATCATAGGGTTCATATTTCCACCTGCATTGTATCTAAGGTCAATTATCCATTTATCAACTTTCTGTTTATGAAGTGTGATAATCGATTACCTAATTTTCTTTGATTCTTTTTCAACGTCCACATTTGGACCTATACCAACTATTTTTAAATACCCAACTTTCCCTTCTAAAAGCTTGTATTCAAATTTTAAAGCAGTATCATTTACAACTTTCCAAATTTTATTATCAAATTTTCTATTATCAAAGTGTCTTTTGTTTTTATTGTCCGTAAACCAAGCTATGTAACTATAATTCTTTGCGTTTATAATTTTCCCGTGGTGATCTCTCAGTCCATTTAGTAATGTTTCAAATGCAGGTTTTAAATCTTGAATTGTTTTTGCATTTTCGGCTTTGGCATAAACTTGTTTTTGTAAACTATCCCAATTGACAGTGTTAATGTATAGCGAAGTTTCTTTTGTCTTTAATAGCACTGTGTCAAGAATAGCTTTAACGTTTGTCTGTGCAAAACAAGTCAGGTTAAATAGAAGAAGTAAAACTGTTATAATTTTTTTCATAACGTGATGGTTGTTTATGGTTTTGTACAACGAAATTGGCTTTCTGCAGGTTTGGTACTAGAATTCCGTCCACCTATAACGTCAAGCCCAATTTCTATTTTGCTGTTGATGTTTGTTTCTGTTGTTCAATAGCATTCAGTCAAGCAACGTTTGCACAAAACCGCTTGTTAGCTGTTGTTTTTCTTGCTAAGGTCATTTAATTTTTTGTTTAATAATGCTTTATCAATGTCAGTTTTCGCCTTTTGTCGTGCCATTTCAAAATAGGAAATAGCTTTTGCATTGTCAATGTCTGTATGCAAATAACCAAGCAAGGCAAAATAAAATTGATTGTCTGTTAGATGTAGTTTTTCTGCCTCTATAATGGCGGTTTGTTTACCCTTTACTTGAGCCAAGGCATAAGTTCTGTTGAGTGCAGTTATTGGCGAATATTCAATTAGCAAAAGTTGGTTATAGGCTTGCAAAATATTGTCCCACTTTTTGGGGTTTTCAATTTTGCTACTATGCCAATAGGCAATGTTAGCCTCTAAATGATATTTGCTTAACTCATTGCCTTTTGCACTTTGTATTAAATAAAAATTTCCTTTTGCAATGAGTTCTTCATTCCATAAATCCTTGTTTTGTTCTTCATACAAAATTGGTTCGCCCATTTGATTGGTTCTAGCTTCAAAACGAGAAGCGTGAAAGCACATTAACGCCATTAAAGCGTTTACGATGGGTTTGTTGGTGGTTTCATTTTCAATCAAAAAATAATTTAAACGCATGGCTTCCAAACACAATTCTTTTCGCAAATGCGTTTGCTGTGTACTTGAATGATACCCTTCATTAAAAAGCAAGTACAATGTTGTTAGTACAGTTTCTAATCTTGCATTAATATCGTTTGCAGTGGGTAATTCAATGTTGATATTTGCTGTTCGTAATTTTTCTTTGGCTCTGAATAATCGTTTATTGATGGTTTCTTTATTGGTCAAAAATGCCTCTGCAATTTCATCAATTCCAAAACCACAAAGAATTCTTAATGCTAAACCAATTTGTGCTTCTGCAGGAATGATTGGGTTGCAAATGGCAAAAATCATTTGCAATTGGCTGTCAGTGATATTTTTAGGAGACAAATCAACTTCAAATGCTTCAGTTTGGTTTTGATGCAGTTTAAAATCGGGAACTATTTTTTCAGAAAAGGTTTTATGTCGTTTAAGGTAGTCTTTGGTTTTGTTTTTAGCAACAGTATACAACCAAGCTGTCGGGTTTTCAGGAATACCTTTTAATCCCCAGGTTTCAGCAGCCAATAAAAAAGTATCGTTGGTAATATCCTCTGCAATTTCTATGTGAACAATACCAAACAACTTACAGAGTACAGCAATTATTTTTCTGTACTCTGTTTTAAAAAGTTGTGGTATTAATGCAGCCTCGTTCAAGTTAACCCCTCATTGGTATGATACTTCTTACTTCAACGTGCCCTCCATGGTTAAGAATAGGACAACCTTCTGCCAATTTCATAGCTTCATCAATGTTAGTAGCTTTTACCACTACATAGCCACCAATCATTTCTTTTACTTCTGCATAAGGGCCATCAACAATTACATTATTGGGCTTCAATGTTTTTCCTTCAAAACTTAAGCGATTTGCATTGACTATTTTTCCTTGTGCAGCAATACCACCAAACCAATCCATCCATTGTTGAATGTTGGATTGCATTTGTTCTGGCGAAGGTCCAAAAGATTCATTGATTTCGCTTTTGAATATCATCATAAATTCTTTCATTATTTTTCTTTTTAGTTATTAAAATTAATTGTTTCTGGAATTATTTTTTATCCTTGTATTTGTTGCGACTCTTCAAAATTTGGCCCGTACAAAGAAGGTACTTTATTTCCCGTGGCTCTTAAATGTGAGATAAGTTCGCCCCTATGATGATACAAATGATTGTATAAAATGCTTCTGATCACTTGAATTTTTGGCATTGATGGAAAAGCAGTTTTTTCGTTATTCATTGTCATAGACCACACATTCATATATTGAGATTCATCCGATTGCTCAATCGCATCTTGTGCAGTTTTTACATTGGCTTCAAATTTTTCTACAATAGTAGCAACCTTTGTTATGTCACCTTTATCATACTTATAGTTACTCAATTCAAAGATATCTTGGTTGAATGTAACCTCATACCAGTTGTAAAGCTCTGCAATGTGAGATGCTAATTGTCCAATTGACCAAAGATGCGGTTGAGGACGATATTCTAAAGCACTGTCTGGAATAATAGATAAAAGTTTTCTTGTGTTTTCGGCTTCGTGCTGAAATTCACCGAGTAATGCTTCTTTAATCATTGTTGTACTTTTTTAAATTGTTTAAAATATTTGTTACAACTTAATGACGACTGGCTTTTCAAAATTGGACAGCTATTGCAAATATTTTTTTGTGAGTTGAAGTTTGCAGCACCTTCTTTCTGTTTGGCTTAGGGTGTTGGTTAAAGAAAGATGTGTTATTTGAAAACGCATTGACCCTTGGCTTTACATGGGCTTTGAAGCAGACGAAACTGGAAATAAAAATTGCGTAGAACTACGCAATTTTTGCATATTAAATATCTATAACTTCATGGCAATATTATATACATATTTAATGGCTGTAAAGCAGACATTGCAGTAAAGGAAACTTTCGGACACAAAAACACCACATTTAATTTTGTCGAATCGCACAATACTATGTGTGTGATTGACAACTTGAGCATTGTATGGTTTGGTTTAATAATTGACAAATAGAAACTTATGAAATTAACTAATACGCAATTGCAAAATTTTATTGGTCGCATAAAGCTCAAAGAAGAGAATATGCAGAAATATCGGGACCAGATAAATAACCTAAAGGAAAGTTTAGAAAAGAAAATCAGGGACGATGAAAGAACTGGGATGAAGGTTACAAAATATCTTCTAGCAGGTTCTTGGAAAAAACGAACCATATTAAGACCAACAGGTGAAAACCCAATTGATATTGATTTGGTACTTTATGTTGAAGGGGATGACAGTTTAAAAGTTGATTTAAAAAAACTACATGACTACATTGTTGAATACTTAAAAGAAATATATCCAAACAAGGATATTGACCGAGATGTAGATGCTCAAGGAAATACCAAATCAATTAAAATTACATTCAGTGGCACTGGTCTTGAACTTGATATTGTTCCAGTAGTTCCTATATCCAATTCTAGTGAATACGTTTGGCAACCTCAAAGAGGTGGAGGGGGAAAACGATATATTACCAGTGTTACGAAACAATTAGACTTTGCAAGAGAAAGAAAAGAAAAAAACACATCATTTACATCAATTGTTAGAGCAATAAAATGGTGGAAAAATTATAAAGAATTGAAACCTGTTGGTGACGAACCTGGGCTTTCTTCTTTTGTGATTGAATTAATTGTTTCACATTTAGAACTAGCGGAAGGAATTGAAAATGATATTGAATTAGGTATCATCAGGTTTTTCCGATTTGTAAGTGGTCCGAATTTTCCAATCATCAAATTCAAAGATGCCATAAATACTGTTCCTGCAACTTTCGACACCCCAATCTATGTTGCAGACCCAACTAATAATGATAACAACGCTGCCAAAAAACTTGATAAGACAATTTGGAAGGAAATAATCAATGAAGCAAATGATGCTTTTGATTCTCTATTTATTGCACAGTCAAAAATTGGCGATGGCGACACAATTGAAGAATGGAAAAATGTATTCGGACGAAATTTTAACATAACTAAAGAAGACTAATTATGTACAATACTTATACAAATACGGGTACCTATACTGTTACGGACATAAGAAAAACTTTTGAAGGCTTAAGTGCAGATTTCAGAATGATAGCTACAAGGACAGGAAAAAAAACGATTAATGAGGTTGAAGCCTTTATAAATGATATTTTAATTTGGGCAGAAACCAAAAATCTTGACTATGTTGATATTACACTAGTTGATTCAAATAAAAAACCACTAAAGGCAGTTAGGTATAGAGTGGATGAAAATGGAAAGGCAAATCAAAGTGATAGAGCTGGTAATAATAATGATTGGCAAAATTTACCAAATACCGTACTAAGGGTTGTTGTAAACTACACAAAAAACTGGACAAATCTGACCGAAGAACAGCGTAATGAATTTATGAGAGTTAACAATTTTAAGTGCGGTTGGGGTAGATTAGATTTTGACAATTCATACAGTCATTTATCTAAGGATGATGCCCAATTATATGCAAGCAAGGGATATGAACTAAAAAAAGAAAACTTTAAATAATGGCTTCAATATTTGATAATACAATTGAGCTTCCAAATACAGGAATAAAAGAACGCACAACTAATTTAATTGGTTTTGAAGCAAAGTTTCAACGGATATATGGGAACTTGAAGTTGCTTCTTGACCAAGAAGGCTTAAAAGCGTGGAGCAAAAAATTTCACAAACTTGAACTGCCAGCAATCGAGCAACTAACAGAACGTTATCCATTAATAATTTTAGCAGGTGACGCTGGTACAGGAAAAACTGTTTCTGCCGAAGCAATAGCGGATA
>CALRLF020000064.1:0-25905 GCA_943368475.1 Allobosea thiooxidans | reverse complement strand
ACAGCTTTTTTTATATCTGCAATTTCTTTGAGTTGAGCAATGGATGCATCAAAGAAAATATTGGTAGATGCAGTTGAAAATTTGAAAGTTTGTTTAGGCATGTAGTCAACAGTCAATAGTCCATAGTCAATAGAAAATAGTCAGCGACCGTGGACTGTCGACCGTTGACTATTGACTTTATGAATTCATAATCTTATTCTGATGATTGATGCTTTCCATGTGTACAGCATCGAAGTAACGAGTGATAAACTCTTTGCTCAAGCCAATTTTATCGCCTTTGGCGGTTGCTTTTTCTAAGATTTCGTTCCAACGATTGGTTTGTAAAATGGTAATATTATTTTCCTTTTTGTATAAACCAATTTTCTGAGCAACTTTCATACGTTGACTTAAAATTTGCATCAATTCATCATCTAACTGGTTAATTTGCTGACGCAATTTTTCCAAATTTGCATGGTATTCTGGGCTTTGTACATCTTCTCTTCTCCAAACAATATTATCCAACATTTCACCTAAAACGGTTGGTGTAATTTGTTGTTTAGCATCGCTCCAAGCTTCATCTGGATTTACATGAGATTCGATGATTAAACCATCATAATCTAAGTCGATACTTGTTTGTGCAACTTCTTGCAAAATATCTCTACGTCCACAAATATGTGAAGGGTCACAAATTAACATCATATCTGGATTCCTTCTTTTCATTTCAATAGCCAAATGCCACATTGGAGCATTTCTATATTCGGTATTGCCGTAAGAAGAAAACCCACGGTGAATTAGTCCAATATTTTTAATACCCGCTTTTGCAACACGTTCAACAGCCCCTGTCCACAATTCCAAATCTGGATTAATAGGATTTTTAATTAACACAGGTACATCAACACCACGTAAAGCATCAGCAATTTCCTGAACACTAAATGGGTTTACTGTTGTACGAGCACCAATCCATAAAACATCTACATCAAAATTCAATGCATCTTCTACTTGCTTTGCAGTTGCTACTTCTACAGTAATAGGTAAACCTGTAAGTTCTTTTGCTTTAGCCATCCAAGGCAAGCCTTTAACGCCAATGCCTTCAAATTGTCCAGGACGAGTACGTGGCTTCCAAATACCTGCACGTAACATATCTACTTTGCCAGTTGCTGCTAAACCTTGAGCAGTTGCTAAAACCTGTTCTTCTGTTTCGGCACTGCATGGTCCTGAAATAATGAGTGGTCTTTTATTCCACACATCTAAAATTGATTTTTTTTGCTCAATTGCTTGCTCCATTTTTCTAATAGTTATTTAAGTGTATATATAAGTTGTAAGCTTAAGACTGTAAATGGTGCAGGCTAACCACTTACAACTTAACACTTCAACTTTTTATCTGCTGTTTGCGTCGTTCATTCTAATTCTGCGGCCACGGTAATTTTTACCATCTACAGATTTAATCATTTGATTCGCTACTTTTTTATCTACTTCAACCCAGCTATTCATTTCTTTCATATCTATTCTTCCTAAAGCCGATTTTGGTAAATCGCTTAAATCTAAAATAAACTGTAAGAAACTGGCTTTGTAAAAGCCATCTTTTGTTCCAAGATTTACAAACAATCGCATCGTATCGCCATCGCTGTATTGCGTTGTAGTTGATCTTCTTCTATCATCTCCACCACCAATCCTTTCTCTACTTTGTCCTTGCTGTGGTCTATCAGTAAACTCTCTTCTTTCTCTACGTTGTTCTCTTACATTCAAATCCTCAGCATTCTCATAGTATTTCAAGAAACGATCAAACTCCATTGCTGCCATGCGTGTAAGAATTTCTTCTTTGGTTACATCGGCAAATTTTTCTTGCAGCATAGGCAAGTAGGTAGTATAATCACCATGACTGATATCGGCACTCAACAATTTTTCCATCAATGAAAAGAATTGTTTTCTACAAACGTCTTTACCACTTGGCAATTCTAATTTGTTGAACTTAACCTGTACCATTTTCTCTATAGAGCGAATCTTGTACACATCTTTGTTCATTACAATACTCATACAAATACCTAAGCTTCCTGCACGTCCTGTTCTACCACTTCTATGTGTGTACACTTCAATATCATCAGGTAATTCAAAGTTAATTACGTGTGTAATTTCCTTTACGTCAATACCACGAGCAGCTACATCGGTTGCTACCAATAATTGTAAAGTTTTCTCACGAAAAGCACCCATTACTTTATCACGTTGCTGCTGGGTTAAATCGCCATGCAAAGCATCAATATCATAACCATCACGGGTTAATTTTTCTGCAATATTTTGAGCATCTAATTTGGTACGTGTAAAAATGATACCATAAATTCCGGGATTAAAATCAATTAATCTTTTCAACGCTTCATAACGATGATGAGCATTTACTACAAAAAACTGATGATCGATACTTTTATTAGCACTGTTTGTTTTACCAACAGTTACTTCAAAAGGATCTTTCATGTACTTCTTGCTTACTCTTTTAATTTCAGCAGGCATAGTAGCACTAAATAACCAAGTTGCTTCACGTTTAGGGGTGTTTTGTAAGATGAATTCAATATCATCTTTAAAACCCATGTTCAGCATTTCATCGGCCTCATCTAATACTACATATTTTATTTGCTCAAGGTCAATTGCTTTACGCTCAATTAAATCAATCAATCTACCAGGTGTTGCAACAACAATTTGAACGCCACGTTTTAAATCTCTAATTTGCATACCAATACTTGCACCACCATATACAGCCACAATGTTCATACCTGGCATAAATTGTTTAAAGTTTTCTAACTCTGTAACAATTTGCATACATAATTCTCTAGTAGGACAAACTACTAAAGCCTGAGGATTTCTTTGCTTCTCATCAACCAAATGCAATAAAGGCAAGCCAAATGCTGCCGTTTTTCCTGTACCAGTTTGAGCCAAACCAATCATATCTTTGGTTCCACTCAATAAAACTGGAATACTTTGTTCTTGAATTGGAGTTGGGTTCACATACCCCAACTTATCGGTTGCCTTAACCAATTTCTCATCCAATCCTAACTCACTAAATGTTATCATTATCTTTTAAAATTTGCGGCAAAGGTAACCATTTAAAAATGGATGACCTTTATTAAGTGTAAAACCATTGTTACTATTGACTTATACCGTTTTTTATCTTCTTTTTTGTTACCAACTGTAGTACAAATATTGAGCTTCTGTTGCGTCGCACCCTTGTACTTTCTGTTCTCTATTCAACATTCCAATTTTCGCTACCCATTTCAAATTTCACTTCATCTTTACCATAAATACCAACTTCTCTCCAACCATTCAATCTATAAAAACTTTCAGCTCTACTTTTTGGTGCTGTACTTAACCAAACTCTTTCTTTTGTTTGTGTAAAATACCAATTCAACATCATTTTGTGTAACTGTTTACCTATTCTCTTTGCTTCAAAATCTGGATGAACAAATAAAGCCCAAATATTCTTCTCTTTTAAATCAACAATTGCAAATCCAACAACTTGTTCACTTATTTCACAAACCCATCCTTTACCATTCACTGTAATAAAAGGTATATAATCTGCATCTTTTATCAAATCAGGATTGCTCAATACATTTTCTTTCACTGCATTTCTAACAACTTGCATTTGTTGTATGTCATCAATGTATGCTTCCCTGAAAATCATTTAATAATTCTTTTAATTCTGTTTGCATTTTCCATCAGCTCATTCAAATATTCTAAGTTCTCTTTTTCCAATGCACTTTTAAATTTTCTTAGCTGACTAATATGTTCATTCAGCACATCCAACACATTTTCTCTGTTTTGCATAAAAATGGGAGCCCACATGGCCGGATTACTTTTTGCCAAACGCACCGTACTTTCAAAACCACCTCCTGCCAATTCAAAAATGGCATCTTCTTCTTTTTCTTTTTCTAACACTGTATTAGCCAACGCAAATGAAGTGATGTGTGAAATATGGCTGATATATGCAGCATGAACATCGTGTGCAGCAGCATCCATATAAATAATGTGCATGCCCAATGCCTTGTAAATATTTTCCACCATTTCAACTGCAACAGCATCGCTTTTTTCTTTCTCTGTAATTACACAAGCTCGGCCAGCAAAAGCATTTTTAACAGCAGCTTCTGGCCCACTATATTCTGTTCCCCACATGGGATGTGATGCAACAAATCTTTTTCTGTTTACATGATTATTTAGTGCATCGCACAAAGCAAATTTGGTAGAGCCTGCATCAACAACAATTTGTTGATCATTTACCAAATCCATTATTTGCTGCATTACAGGTATTGTTGCATCAACAGGAATAGCCACATAAATAAAATCGCTTTTTTTAACGGCTTCTTTTAATGACAAAGCTTCGTCAATCAAGCCTAACTCCAATGCCTTTTGTTCACTTGCTTTTGTTCTACTTACACCAATAATATGTTTTGCAAATCCATGTTGCTTCATTGCTAATGCAAATGAACCTGAAATTAAACCCACACCAACTATGGTAACATTATTAAACATCCCTTTTTTAGTTTTTAGAATTTCCCAAACTAGTTTTTAGTCTTCGTATTGCTTCTTGAAATCTTTCAATGCTTCCACATAAACTCACTCGTATATAACCATCACCTGCACTTCCAAAAATGCCTCCCGGTGTAATAAACACATTTGAATTATATAACACTTCATCACTTACTTCATATCCAGTTTTGTATTTGGTTGAAATTTTTGCCCAAACAAACATGCCAACTTGAGTTGTTGAATATGTACAATTCAATAAATCCAACAACTCAAATACCTTTTCTCTTCTTTCACTATACACTTTATTTACTTCATTATGCCATACTTCTTCTAAGCTCAAAGCCTTTGCAGCAGCTAATTGTACTGGCAAAAACATTCCACTATCCATATTACTTTTAAAACGCAACACCTCATCAATCCTTTCTTTTGCACCACACAACATACCCATTCTCCAGCCAGCCATATTATGGCTTTTGCTTAAAGAATTCAATTCAATCACAACATCTTTTGCACCTTCTACAGCCAATAAACTCAATGGCTGATCATTTAAAATAAAGCTGTAAGGATTATCATGAACAATTAAAATACTATGTTGCTTTCCAAATGCCACTATCTTCTCAAACAAAACTTTATTACCATTTGTACCAGTTGGCATTTGAGGATAGTTTACAAATAACAACTTTACTTTACTTAAATCACTTTTACTAAGAGCATCAAAATCAGGTTCATAATTGTTTGCTTCATGCAATTCGTAATCTTTACAAATCCCACCAGCTAGTTTTACTGCACTTCTGTAGGTTGGGTAACCTGGATTGGGAACCAATACTTCATCTCCTTCATTCAAATAAGTCATGCAGATGTGCATAATACCTTCTTTACTGCCAATCAAGGGTAAAATTTCTGTATCAACATTCAATTTTACATTGTACCATTTCTTGTACCAATCTTTTATGGCATTACGCAACACTGGAGAACCTTTGTAAGACTGATAAGCATGAACATTTGGTTTACTACTTTCTTCATGCAACACACGAATTACGTCAGGATGAGGGGGTAAATCAGGACTTCCAATACCCAAATTAATAATATTCTTTCCTTGCTTATTTAACTCATCAATTTCTCTAAGTTTTTGAGAAAAATAATATTCGCCAATACCATCTAATCTTTTAGCTGTTTCAATCATTTTACTTACAATTTTAAAGCCTTCTACATCACTTCGACAAGCTCAGTGAGACATAGTATTGATTAATTGTTATTTCCATTTTTATAAATACCATACACTTTTACTTCTTCAATCAAAGGCTTCATGGATTTCATTGCCTTATCAAATTGCTTTAGGCTATCAAATTCTAAATCGGCATGAAAGCTGTATTTAAAATTGGTACCAGCAATAGGCATACTTTGTAACTTGCTTAAATTGATGCCTTCTTCCGAAATTTTCGATAATACTTTTGCCAAACTTCCCCTTGTATGATTGGTTTGAAAATTGATGGATGCTTTATTGGCACCTTCAATAACTACATCTTCTCTTTGGAGAATTAAAAACCGTGTGTAATTGTCTTTTTGTGTATGAATATTTGAAACCAGTACTTCAAGCTCAAATAAATCAGCAGCTAAAGCACTTGCAATACCTGCAACATGCTGGCTTTTCTTTTTACTAATATGCATTGCACTTAAAGCTGTATCTTCTGTTTCAATTAACTTCCAGTTGTACTTTTCTAAAAAATCCATACACTGCAATATTGCCATTGGATGGCTATGTATTTCTTTAATATCTTGTAATCGTACACCAGGTGTTACCAACAAATTTTGCTCGATACGTAAATACACTTCGCCTACAATTTTAAGGTTGCTTTTTTGTAGCAAAGTATAGTTGGGCAAAATGCTGCCTGCTATTGAGTTTTCGATAGCCATTACCCCACCATGGCTCTCCTTTTTACTCGAAGCAACTTTTACAACATCTCTAAACGTTGCACAGGGAATTACTTTTGTATTTTCTCCAAAAAACTGTTGTGCAGCTACCTGATGAAAGCTGCCTTCATAACCTTGTATAGATACTTTTATTGCCATAAAATAAAAAATCCCGGCTTTATGAGCCAGGACTGTATTTTGATTTTTGTTTATTAAGCTTTAACAAATACAACCTGGCTTCTATTGGTAAAATAGTAGTAAAAGAAAAAGAAGAAAAAGTTGTATGTAGTTGTTTGTTTCATTTGATGCATCAAATAGAATAAAGTTTTTTTATTCTACCAAAAAAACTTTCCTAACAAACACTTATTAGTAAAGGGTTTCAGCGATAAATAAAAAAGGCTGACGCAAGTGCATCAGCCTGTATTACTAACTAACCCTAAAAAAACTTAGTTTAATTTCTTTTTAATAGTTGCCACCTGTTCTTGTAAATTATTTACCATTCCTGCAAGTTGACCAACATCCCAACGTTGTACTAAGGATGCTTTTTGTAAAATATACACTGCTTTCCAAACTTCTAAAACATCTTCAGACTTTACATTGTATGGTTCGTAAACAGGATTATCACTTACCAATGTTAAAGTGTCTTTGGGTTTGGCATTTTTTACCAAACGCTTATAAACTATGCCATCGCTTTTGCTTAATAAAACATAGGTATTGCTATTTCTAACATCGTCTAGAGCTTCTACTTTTTCGCCAACAATTACACTGCCACTTGGAGTAGGCATCATACTATCTCCTACAATTTCAAAAGCCCTGTATTGCCCAGGTGCCAACATAGGTAAAGTAAATGTATTCAATTCGTCTAAAAAATCAGGATCGGCATAACCATTTAAATAACCAGCAGCTGCCTTTAATGGTACAAACTGAATTTCGACACTATTAGAACCGCCAGCCGATTTCATACTGCGTCTTTGTTCTAAATAGCTGGTGCCTGTTTTTACATCAGTCATATCTTTTAACAACAATTCATCTAAACTGAGTTTAAAGATGGAAGACATAGTTTCTAGCACTTCTAATTTAGGTTCAGCACGTTCCTCTTCGTAAGCACCAATTAAAGAACGTTTAACGCCCAACTTGTTGGCAAACTCTTCCTGAGTCCAGCCACGAAGCTTTCTTAAATAGCGAAGATTTTTTCCTGCGTAACTCATAGCTAATTGATTTAGCTGCAAATTACTAATATTTTTAGTTTTTCCAAATTTATTTTAAGTTTTTTGAAAAAAATTGTTGCCTAATGATATTCCACAGCCCAAAGGCATGGGATTGCAACAAACTACCACGCTGAAGCTTTTGTGGGTTGGGGCTGTGGCGTAGTAGTGTGAAAAGCCCATTACTACAGCCAATTGAAATACTGCTATCCACTGCCCCAAAAATGCTTTAACATTTTATACAACAGTTTGGCATCATATTTACTTAGTATAAAGTATTAAAACATAAGCCATGAAAAAGTTATACATTTTTGCAGCCCTAGGTTTATTATTCAACAGTGTTTTGGTAAATGCCCAAACAGAAAGAGGCAACCGAAATAAAGACTTTAGTAACCGAAATGAAAATAGGGAAATTAAACAACCCGCCAACCGTGAGCCTCAAATAAGACAACAACGTGAGCCACAAATTAAGCATGAACAAACGCCAAGAGAAAATCGTAACAACACACCCAATAGAAATGTTGAAAGAAGAACCGAACCTGCAGTTAGAACAGAACAGCACAATCGTGTTACGAATAACAATAACACAAACAGAAATGTAGTAGTTAGTAGAAATGTACAAATACAAAGAACTGATAACGCTAGTAGAAATGGCTATAACCGATATAATAGAATAGATAGAAATTATTATCCTGATTATAGAAGACCTTACAGTTTTGTTGGGCAACGTTACAGCAATTTTTATGGTCGTCGTTACGCTGCACCTTACAGAGGTATTAATTATTATTATAGTGGTGGCTTTTTTTATCAGCCCTACAATAATTATTTTCAGGTAATTGTTGCACCTGTGGGTATTAGAATTTATGGCTTACCTTGGGGTTATCGCAAATGGTATATTGGCCCTAGTTTATACTATTATTATGGTGGTACATATTATAGAAATGTAAATAGCTATTATGAAGTAGTTGATGCTCCTTTGGGTTCTATTTTACCAGAGTTACCAACTGGCTCAAAATCGGTTGTAATTAATGGTCAGCAATACTTTGAACAAAATGGTACTTATTATAAAGAGAGTTTACGCAATGGCGAAACTTGGTACACCATTGTTGGCAAAAATGGTTCGCTAACTACTACTACTGATACTATAAATGAAGTAGATGTATTGGTTGGCGATATGGTTACTGATTTGCCTGACAATTGCACCACAGTAGTATTGAATAACCAAAAATATTATGTATCTGACAAGCAAGTGTATTACCAAGAATTGATTTCAGACAATAACTTGTATTATAAAATTGTTGCAAAACCGCAATAAGTTTAATCCAATAATTCAATGTAAAAGGAAGGCTTTAATAGCTTTCCTTTTTTTATGTATGAAAATAATTTACAAAAAATAAATGTGCAAGCAAACAGCTTATTTTTGATTGAAATACACAATGCATGGTAAACTACAATCCGAAAGAATGGTTTAAAGCCATTTTTCGTTTTCATAAAGCAGACACATTTAGAGCATTGCTGCCCATGCTTATTTTTATTGCTCTGTATTCTTGGGGAATTGTGTATTTAGAAGTGACTTATTTTAAACTATCGCAAAACAGCAATGCTAAAAACATTACTATTATGCATAGTTTATTGGGTTTTGCCATTTCGATGTTACTTGTATTTAGAACCAATACAGCTTACGACAGATGGTGGGAAGGCAGAAAATTGTGGGGTAGCTTAGTAAACAACAGCAGAAATCTAGCTGTAAAAATGAACAGTATTTTACCTAAAGACGATAGCCATAATCGATTGTTTTTTAAACAAATTATTCCACTATTTGCTTTTCATTTAAAAAGGCATTTGCAAAAAGAAACGACCCGTTTATCGTTGGATGAATTACCACATCCTGAAATTCCAGATTTCGATTCGGCTAAACACATGCCTAACCAAATTGCGGTGAGTATGATGAATAAAGTGCAACAATTATATGCCGAAAAACAACTAACAGGTGACCAGTTGATTATTATTAATGTAGAGCTGCAATCTTTCTTAGAAATATGTGGTGCTTGTGAAAGAATTAAAAACACACCAATACCTTATAGCTACAGTACTTTTATAAAAAAATTTATTTTTATATATGTAATTACCATGCCCTTTGGCTTTGCATTTAATTTGGGGCATTTTACCATACCAGTTACAACATTTATATTTTATGTACTAGCCAGCTTAGAATTAATTGCTGAAGAAATTGAAGATCCTTTTGGAAGCGACAATAACGATTTACCCATGCATAAAATGGCTGAGAATATTAAAAAGAATATTGCTGAAATTATTGCTTAGTGTGTTTCGAACCAAACTGGTGTTTCATCGTTATGGGTAGCATTGTAATTAATGTGCAACTCCTCTCCTGCTTTAACTGATTTTACAGTTCTAATAGTAATATTGTTTAATTCATAATCCATTTCATATTCACAATTGGCATTGTAACTGTGGTTATACATAGATACATAGCCCATGCCCAATGCCCCTTGCTTACAATTATCGCCCCATTCAAAAATATAGTTTTGTAACAGTGTAGCTTCTATTGCTTCACGTTCTTCTTCACTTAGGACAAGTACTGGAGAAATTTCGATAGCCGTTGTTGCAGGAATATCGGCTGCTGCGAAAACGCCTTTTCCTTTTTTTCCTGAATCTGCGATATAAATAACTGGTAAAATCATTGAAATATGTTCTTGCAACGAAAATAGACTTTTTGATAAACCAGCAAACAATAATTTATGCAATACAAACTTTAAAAAAGGATTATAATTTACAAGTGCTGTTTAAAATGAGCAGTATTAGGGTGAAGGTTTCATTACATTATTTATCTTGCATGCATGAGCATGGAATTAGAGCAAGAAGGTTTGTACGAGCAATTCAGCAGCTTAATAGCCACTGAAGACAAAATTGCCATTCGTGATTTTTTGAATGAGCAAAACATTAGCGATGTTGCTGAGTTAATTAATGAATACCCCGACGACGAAGCCACTATTATTGCAAACATGGCCATACACCGTGCTGCCAAAGTGTTTAAAATATTAGATTTTACAACCCAAAAACAAATTATAAAAGAATTACCCAGTAATAAAACGGCTGAATTATTAAACGAATTACCTGCCGATGACCGTACAGACTTTTTAGAAGAATTACCTAAAACAGCCATACGTGATTTAATAAAATTATTAGACCCTGAAGAACGAAAAATCACCTTGTCTTTACTAGGTTATCCTGAAGATAGTGTTGGCCGATTAATGACGCCAGATTATGTATATGTATATGCACACAATACAGTAGCTGAAGTGTTTGATACCATTCGCAAGTACGCCAAAAACAGTGAAACCATAGATGTTATTTATGTAATAGACGAGCAAGGAGAATTGATTGATGACATGCGTATACGTGACGTAATACTAGCTTCACCAAGAAAAAAAGTAGAAGAGCTTATTGACGGACGTGTGGTTGCATTAAATGTAAACGATGATCAGGAACATGCCAGCCAAGTTTTTAAAATGAATAATCGTGTGGCATTACCAGTAACTGATGATAACAACAAATTATTAGGCATTGTAACTATCGACGATATGCTTTGGGTTGCCAATGAAGAATTTAGCGAAGACATGCAAAAAATGGGTGGTACTGAGGCCTTAGATGAGCCTTATTTAGATATGCCACTACTTAAACTTTTTAGAAAAAGAGTGGGTTGGTTAATTGTATTATTTATTGGCGAAATGCTTACTGCCACAGCAATGGGTTATTTTGAAGATGAAATTGCCAAAGCAGTTGTACTGGCATTGTTTGTTCCCTTAATCATAAGTAGTGGTGGCAATAGTGGTTCTCAAGCAAGTACCTTAATTATACAAGCAATGGCTGTTGGAGAAATTACCATTGCCGATTGGTGGCGGGTAATGCGAAGAGAAATTTTAAGTGGTTTAATGCTGGGTACAGTATTGGGCATAATAGGTTTTATACGTGTAGCAGCATGGCATGCTATTGTACCCACCATTTATGGTGCACATTGGATGATGATTGGTTTCACCGTTGGTTTTAGTCTGGTTGGTGTTGTGCTATGGGGCACTTTAAGTGGCAGTATGTTGCCCATGTTATTAAAACGTTTAGGTGCCGATCCTGCAGTTTCCTCAGCACCATTTGTAGCAACTTTGGTAGATGTTACAGGACTGATTATCTATTTTAGTTTTGCGTATTTATTTCTACAGGGATTGTTGTTGTAATTATTCCCCTCCTTTGAATGGGGTAAGGGTTGGTTTAAAAAGAAGCGTACCAAAGTAGACTAAAACAAAGAAGCATAAAAAATCATTTTCAAAACGATCAGCATTCCCGCTGTTCACTGCAAGTGCCATTGCTACGCATGGCAGCTTTACGTTGCCATCGGGGCTAGTGATAAAGTTTAGGAATACTGAATGTAACATTATAATTCATACAGAATCATTACTCCATGACTTGTGTATTAGTAAGACCATACGAATCAATAGTTAATTAAAATTTAGTTACAAAAGTGCAAATCAAACAAAATACCTTATTTATACGTATATAGAACAGATATGAAAATACTTGCCTCCACGTTATTGATAATTGGTTTTTCTGCAATATCAGCGGTATTGTTGAGTTGTGTAAAAAACACAAATAGCCCAATAATACCTTCTACAGATACGAATACTACGACTATTACAAAAAAATATCTTGCCCTAGGCGACTCTTACACAATTGGTCAATCAGTTGCAGCAACTGAAAGATTTCCAGCACAAGTTCAGCAACTACTAGTGCAACAAAGTATTCCATTGTACATAGTAGAATATATTGCAACTACTGGGTGGACAACCCTTAATCTGGAGGCTGCAATTAATAATCAAAATCCAAAAGGTCCATATGATGTAGTTACTTTATTGATTGGTGTTAACGACCAATACCAAACACACGATACCTCCAATTACAGAAATCGTTTTGCCAACTTACTTGTAAAAGCTATAAGCCTTGCTAGCAATAGAAAAGAAAGGGTGTTTGTTTTGTCTATACCCGATTATAGTGTTACTCCATTTGTACCGATTGCCAATAAATCCCAAGTAAGTAAAGAAATAGATTGGTTCAATTCCATTAATAGTGATGTAGCCCAATATTTTGGGGTAAGTTATACCAATATAACACCATCTACTAGAGCAGGAGCAACCAATCCAAATTTAATAGCAAATGATGGTTTGCATCCATCGGGTTTAGAATATAAAAAATGGGCAGAACTGCTTGCACCGAAAATGAAATTAGTTTTACAATAGTAGTTTATTTTAGGCTCTTGCAGAGTCTTTAGTCTCAGCCTTGTGCGTTGGCAGGGCTTTACGATAACAATCACGATTATTCAACTACAACATCCCACCAATTTTCTCCCTCACCGTTTGCTCCCATTCATTTTTCAAAATAGATAGTATCATACTACTCCTTCTGCCACCTGTTACCAAAGGCATATCCTCTCTTAAAATGCCTTCTTCTATGCAACCAATTTTTTTCATGGCAGCAATACTTCTTGCATTTCTGGCATCAGCTCTAAATTCTACTCGTTGCATGTCCATTTGTTCAAAAGCAAATTCTAGTAATAAGTATTTGCAATGCATATTTAATCCAGTTCCCCTGAATTGTTCTCCATACCAAGTGTAACCCAATTGTACAGTTTTAAAAGCAAGATTCACATCGTAAAAACGGGTGCTGCCAGCATAAGCATTGGTACGTTTATCAAACACGCTAAATGCATACATTTTTTGGTCGCTTCTACCCTGCTCAGCATCAGCAATATACTTTTTCAAATTGTCCTCACCTGCTGCACTAACAAACCCATATTGCCAAGTAGTGGGCTCATTTAAACTAAAATACAGCAAATTCTTGCAATCATCATGCGTTAATGGCTGCATTAAAACGCAATTATCTTCAAGAACATAATTTGTTTTAAAATTGAATGCTTTAGTCATTTACATTTATACTTTATTGTTGTGAATTTACGTTTTAATCAAGTATCAACTCTATAAAAAAGTTGGTGGCATATTCTTAATAAAATTAATTGAAACATTATGTGTGGAATTGTTGGTTACACAGGCCCACGTGAGGCTTACCCAGTAATATTAAAAGGTTTAAAAAGATTAGAATACCGTGGTTACGATAGCAGCGGTGTTGCACTAAAAAATGAAACCAGTTTAAATGTATATAAGAAAAAAGGTAAAGTTGCCGAACTAGAAGAAAGTGTTCTAGGAAAAGATTTACATGCTCATTTGGGCATTGGTCATACCCGTTGGGCAACACATGGTGAACCTAGTGATAGAAATGCTCATCCACATTTAAGCAATAGTGGGAAGTTATCAATGATACACAACGGTATTATTGAAAACTACACTTCTATTAAACAAGAGTTGTTAAGCAAAGGCTACACGTTTAGCAGTGATACAGATACTGAAGTTTTATTAAACTTTATTGAAGACATTCAAAAAAATAATAGTTGTGGCTTAGAAGAAGCTTTGCGTATTGCTTTAAAAAGAATTGTTGGGGCTTATTGTATTTTGTTAATCAGCGACGACGATCCTGAAACTATTATTGCTGCCCGTAAAGGAAGTCCTTTGGTAATTGGTATTGGCAAAGGGGAACATTTTTTAGCCAGTGATGCCTCTCCTATTATTGAATACACCAAAGAAGTAGTGTATGTAAACGATTATGAAATTGCCATTGTTCGTCCAGATGAATTGATATTAAAGAATTTGGGTAATGAAAAACAAACTCCTTTCATCACCAAATTAGATATGGAATTGGCTGCTATTGAAAAAGGTGGTTACGACCATTTCATGCTAAAAGAAATTAATGAACAACCCGAAACCATTCTCGATTGTTTAAGAGGTCGTTTGTTACCTGATGTAGGACAAATTGTAATGAGTGGTGTAGAAACTCATATGGAGGCTTTACAAAATGCCCAGCGTATTGTAATGGTGGCTTGTGGTACAAGTTGGCATGCAGGCTTGATTGCAGAATATGTTATAGAAGAACTGTGTCGTATACCTGTAGAAGTGGAGTATGCAAGTGAGTTTAGGTATAGAAATCCAATCATTAATAAAGGCGATGTAATTGTGGCCATTTCTCAAAGTGGTGAAACAGCCGATACACTCGTTGCTTTAGAGAGAGCTAAAGAACAAGGTGCATTTATTTTTGGTGTAGTGAATGTAGTGGGTAGCAGTATTGCACGTATCAGCCATGCTGGTGCATATACACATGCTGGTCATGAAATTGGTGTTGCAAGCACCAAAGCCTTTACAGGTCAACTAGCCGTGTTAATGATGATGGCTTTAAAAATTGCACATGCCAAACAAACCATTAGCGAAGAAAGATATTTGCAATTGATGAGAGATTTAAACGATGTGCCTGAAAAAATTAAAGAAATATTAGCGGATACATCTAACATAAAACGTATTGCTGAGAAATATAAAGATGCTCATGACTTTTTATTCTTAGGTCGTGGTTACAATTTTCCTGTGGCATTAGAAGGTGCATTGAAGTTGAAAGAAATTTCTTACATACACGCCGAAGGTTATCCTGCTGCCGAAATGAAACATGGACCAATTGCATTGGTAGATGAAAATTTACCTGTTGTATTTGTTGCCACTAAAGATTCGTACTACGAAAAAATTGTAAGCAATGTACAGGAGATTAAAGCAAGGAAAGGTAAAGTAATTGCTGTTGCAACTGCTGGTGATACAATCATTCCAAGCATGGCAGATGACGTAATGTATGTGCCAGATACAGATGAAGTAATTGCTCCATTATTAAGCACTATTCCTTTACAGTTACTCAGCTATTATGTTGGTATTGCAAAAGGAATTGATGTTGACAAACCTAGGAACTTAGCAAAGAGTGTAACTGTTGAATAGTTGAATTATTTATTCTACCAAACAATTAGAGTATGCAGTGTAAAATTTGTAGTAATGCAGAAAATAACAAGGTTTTAGTTATTAAAGAAATGATGCTAGGGTTAAATGAAAGTTTCAATTATTTTAGGTGTAACCAATGTGATTGTGTTCAAATAGCTAGTATTCCAGATAACCTTGGCAAATATTATCCATCAAATTATTATTCTTATCAATCAAAAAAAGATGTTCCCCAAAAAAGCTTTTTTTATAAATTAATGTTTGATTATTATACAGGATACAAAAGAACTATTGTAGGTAAAATCTTAAGTAAAAAAATAAAATCAGCTACATTTCATACATGGTTTAAAGCGTTAGCGATTAATGATAGAAATATAAAAATTTTAGATGTAGGTTGCGGTGGCGGCGAACTTTTAAAAGATTTATTTAAAGCTGGTTTCAAAAACTCTACTGGCATTGACCCATTTAATAAACAAGATATAATTTACAATAAGTCTCTAAAAATTCTAAAACAAGACCTATTAAATCATGCTGAAAAATATGACTTAATAATGTTGCACCATAGTTTAGAGCATATGCCCTTTCAGCAAAAAACAATTGAAAAGATTAGGGAATTATTAAACCCAAATGGGCAGGTATTGATTAGAATCCCCATTGTAAGTGATTACCTAATTGAAAAGTTCGGAACAAATGTTGTTTCATTAGATGCTCCAAGACATTTATTTATACATTCTATTAAAAGCATAGAACAATTATTATTGGCAAATCAATTTTCAATTGAAAAAAAAATATATGATGCTAAACCTTTTTCTTTCATGGCTAGTGAGCAATATAGTAAAGGTATAAGTATGTATAACGATAGTAGAAGTTATTATGAAAAAGGAGAGTCTTCCATTTTTTCAAAAGAAGCCATTAATGCGTACAAAGAAGAAATAAAAATGCTGAATAAAAATGAATTGAGTGATACTGTTTGCCTCTACCTAAAAATATCTTAGTTCTTAAACACTTATTATCTAGTTGCACATAATCTTATTTAATGAGAAACGAAATTAAAAAGCTTGCTATATCTTCTTTGGGATATCAGTTCATCGAAAAAAATTTCATTCCTAAGGGGAAAGATGAATACTATTTACGTAATCTACAGAATAGAAGCGGTATTGATTACCGTCAATTATCAGCTTACGAAATAGAGGTATTGGTTCGAAATAGAAATACAAGCGATAACTGGAATAAAATTTTAGTAAGTGATGCTTTTAATGCAGAACTTGTAAAGAATTGTAAGTTTTATGGATTGGTTCGTATTGGAAAACTAGAGCCATTATGTCTAAGTTTTAGTGATTTAAAAGTGCCTGTTGGGCTATACAATTCAACTATTATCAGTTGCGATTTTGGTGATAATGTATCTATAGACAACGTAAATTATTTATCACATTATATTCTTGGGAATGAAATAATCATCAATAATGTAAATGAGCTTGTAACTACCAATCATGCAAAATTTGGCAATGGAATTATCAAAAAGGATGAATCAGAATCTATAAGAATATGGATGGAAATTTGCAATGAAAATGGTGGCCGAAATATATTACCATTTAATGGCATGTTATCTGGTGATGCTTATTTGTGGAGCAAGTACAGAGACGATGATGCTTTACAACAAAAATTTAAACAATTTACTGAGGCTAAATTTAATGATCTAAGAGGCTATTATGGTAAAATTGGCGATAGAACAGTTATTAAAAACACTGCAATTATTAAAGATGTTTGGATTGGTGACGATGCCTATATCAAAGGAGCCAACAAACTAAAAAACTTAACCATCAACTCTGGTGAAGAAGGCAAAACTCAAATTGGAGAAGGCTGTGAAATTGTAAATGGAATTATTGGTTTCGGTTGCCGATTATTTTATGGTGTGAAAGCTGTTCGATTTATAATGGCTTCACATTCGCAATTAAAATATGGTGCCCGATTGATTAATTCTTACTTAGGTAACAATGCAACAATCTCTTGTTGTGAAGTATTAAACTCTTTAATTTTTCCTGCACATGAGCAGCACCACAATAATTCTTTTTTATGTGCTGCTCTCGTAATGGGGCAAAGCAATATTGCTGCTGGTGCAACCATTGGTTCTAACCACAATTCAAGAGCCGCCGATGGTGAAATTGTTGCTGGTCGTGGCTTTTGGCCAGGTTTATGTGTTAGCTTAAAACACAATAGCAAGTTTGCATCGTACACGATATTAGCAAAAGGCGATTATCCTGCTGAACTAAATATTCCTATTCCTTTTAGCTTAGTAAGCAATGATGTAAGTAAAAATGAATTGGTTGTTTTACCTGCCTATTGGTTTATGTACAACATGTATGCATTGGCAAGAAACAGTTGGAAATATGTAGATAGAGATAAACGTTCTGAAAGAATTCAACACATTGAATACGATTATTTGGCACCTGACACAGTTAATGAAATAATGAATGCTTTGACCATTTTAGAAGAAGCTACTGGCAGAGCATTTTATACTCAAGACAATACTATTGAAACCGTTACAGAAGCTGATTGTATTGCTAAAGGAAAAGAATTATTGAACAGTAACAGTAGCATTATAAACAACTTAACAATTACTGCCAAAGGTTTTGAAAATACAAAGAGACGAGTGTTGATTGTAAAAGTTGCAGCATCTTACAACATTTATAAAGAGCTGATTGGTTATTATACAGCTATGCAATTAATCAACTTTATTCAGCAAGGTTCTTTTAAAACTTGGGCAGATGTGAAAGCTGCTTTACCTAAAAAAACTGCCGATAAAGAATGGCTAAACATTGGTGGGCAATTGATTCCTACAACTGCAGTTACCTTGTTGAAAGAAAGAATTAAAAAGGGAAGCGTTAAATCTTGGGAGAACATTCATCAGTTTTATATTAATCAAGGCATCAGCTACCCTCTACAAAAACTACAACATGCCCTTGCTAGTTATGCAGCTTTTAATAATACAAAAACGAACAACCTTAGCTTTGAAGATTTCGAAAATTTATTGAAAGAAGCTGTACAAATAAAAACCTGGATGTCTAAAGGTATTTATCAATCCCGTGCAAAAGATTACAACAGTGATTTTAGAAAGATGGTATACGATACTACTGAAGAAATGAATAAAGTAATGGGCAGCTTAGCCGACAATAGTTTTATAAAACAACAAGAGGAAGACTTAAAGCAGTTTAAACTAACTGTTAACAAGCTAAGGAAAATGAAATGATAAAAAAGGTGAAACATAAATGTTTCACCTTTTTTATCATTTCATAAATTTATTCACACAAAACCCTATAAACTAAATAGACTACTATATTTGTAGAAATTAAATTGTAATTATGGCTCAAGCAGTTAAATGCCCAGTAGATTTTGTACCAATAAATGAAAATAAAGTAAGAATTACAGCTGGTTTTGTTACACTTATAAGTGCTGCATTTTTAATAGTAAATCATTGGAGTATTGCCTTTTTTTTGGTAATTGATTTTTTTACAAGAGCACTGCTTAATCCAAAGTATAGTTTACTGGGTATTTTAAGTGATGCAATTGTGAAAACATTTTCAATAAAATATAAACCTACCGATAGAGGTGCTAAAAGATTTGCAGCTTTAATTGGTTTTGTAATTTGCGACATCATTTTAATTACTACAGTTTTTCAGTTGGATATTGTCGCACAAATTGGAGCATGCATAATCATTTTCTTTGCTTTGTTAGAATCGATTTTTTCGTTTTGTGCTGGCTGTTATGTATACACTTTTCTTAAAAACGTGTCATTATTTAAAGCATCTTCTGAAAAAATAAATACAATCATATCTTAGTTCAATCTAACATTAAACAGTTATATAAAAAACATTGTAATAAAAAAGGTTCACTGATAGTGAACCTTTTTAGTTAATTTTCTTTTAAGATTTTTATAATACAGACCTAGGGTTACGCATTCTATTTCTAGATCTACCGCCACCGCCACCGCCATAATAACCAGTTGGACCACCCCATTCAACATTGAGTAATTTGTAAGTGATTTTCAACTGAAAAGAATAAAAAATATCTTTGCTTGCTGGATTTCCTCTTGGCATGGTTACACCAGGAAAAGGCTTACCTAACTCATCACCTCTGTATGATAGATACTGGCTGTAAGCGTTACCTTGACTGATAAACAAAGATGGATCAACATAACTATCATTGCTTACATCATCCAAATAATCAGTGAATGTTTTTCTTATAAATAACTCTGTTCCAATTTGAAGTTCATCTGAAACATCGAAACGAATACCAGCACCAAAACCTAAATTAAACTGCGTTAAAGCATAAGGTTTTCTATCAGGGTAAGCTGCAAGACCTTGCCCCTCGGTTCCCCAGTCTCTTAACTTTTGTTTTTCACCAAAACGATCAATTGTAGTTGGATTAAAACCAAATAGTCCAGGTCCAAAGAAGATATATGGCGTAAAAGTGTACTCTGCATTGTTATTTAAGAAATCATATTCAGCAGCAACATTAAAATCCCAAACAAAGCTCTTGAAACTTAAATTTCTGTTTTGTAAGTTAACGTTCTTGTTATCTTTATCATCTGCTTTAATACCCATTCCACTTAAACTAACCCTTACTCGTAATTTATCCATTAAATCATAACTACCTCCAAGAGTAACTGCAGGTGAAACTTGTTTTAATAATGGTGTTCCATCTATTAAATCACCATAATAAGCACTTCCGCCAATAGCTCCTGAAAGCTTAACTCGCTGAGCATCAGAAGAATAAGATGCCAAAAGTAAAATTCCAATAAATAATTTAAATGTAAATTTCATAGTTGCTTAACTGTTACAATTTTGTAAAATCAGAATAAAAATAAGAAAAATATCTTATACTCATTCCAAAAATACTCGTAAACAACGAAAATAATGAAAAAATAAAGAATTGTTAATACATCAATTGAAATTAAGCTGCAACAATTTTCTCTCTTTTTATCAATCCTTCTGTTTGATTTTGCCAACCAAAATACTGTTGAGCATTGTTAAAGCAAATGTCTTTTATAATTTTACCAACCCACTCAATATCGTTTGGCAATTCACCTTTCTCAATTTCTTCCCCAAACAAATTGCACAACAATCTTCTAAAATATTCATGACGAGGAAAAGACATAAAACTTCTACTATCGGTAAGCATACCTATAAACTTACTCAACAAGCCCATATTGCTTAAGGCATTCATTTGTTTAATCATGCCATCTTTTTGGTCTAAAAACCACCAACCACTACCCCATTGAATTTTACCAGCACTACTGCCATCGTTAAAATTACCAATCATGGTAGCCATCAATTCATTATCTGCAGGATTTAAATTATACAAAATGGTTTTTGCTAATTTATCATCATCATCTAATTTACCTAAGAATTTCGACAAATTTCTTCCTTGAGAAAAATCGCCAATTGAATCCCAACCTGTGTCAGGTCCTAAATTACGCATCATACGCAAATTATTGTTACGCAATGCCCCTAAATGAAACTGCTGAACCCAACCTTTTTCCCAATCCCACTCAGCAAAATGAAGTAGCATGGCACTCTTAAATTTACGTTGTTCCGTATCATTTAAGCCTTTACCATGATGAATTTTATTAAAAATAACTTCAATTTCACTGCCTGTAAAATCTTCTGCATAAATTTCTTCTAATCCATGATCGCTAACACCGCACCCCATTGACGCAAAGAAATCATGACGATTTTGTAAGGCATATAAAAAGTCTTCAAATGAGGAAACAGAAACATTACTTGCCGATTCAATCTTTTTAATATATTCATTAAATTTTATAGGATCTGCAACGTCCATTGCTTTATCTGGACGAAAAGCTGGTAAAATTGGGATTTCAAATTCTTCATCTCTCAATTGAGCATGATAATCTAAATTATCAGTAGGATCATCTGTTGTACAAACAGTAACCACATTCATTTTACGCAATAAATTTCTTACACTGTATTCAGGTGAACGCAATTTTTCACTGCATTCATCATAAATTCTTCTAGCACTACTACTATCTAGCAATTCGGTAATACCAAAATAACGTTGCAACTCTAAATGAGTCCAATGATACAATGGATTTCTTAATGTGTAAGGCACAGTTGCAGCCCATTGTTGAAACTTTTCGTAATCACTTGCATCACCCGTACAATAAGCCTCATTTATACCATTGGTACGCATGGCTCTCCATTTGTAATGATCGCCATACAACCAAATTTGGGTAAGGTTTTCAAAATTTTTATCTTCTGCTATTTGTTGTTGGGGCAAATGACAATGATAATCTATAATGGGCATGTCTTTGGCATACTCATGGTACAGTCTTTCTGCAGTTTTATTAGTCAACAGAAAATTTTCGTCCAGAAACTTTTTCATATCTTCTATTATTAATGATAAATCAATTCATGTTTTATCGGATTAAGGCTTTTTGTATAATCAGTTTTAACAACTTAATTCAACTTTAGTTGCGTCGCACAACCAATAGTTATCGGCTTGTACTTTTACTCTATATTCAACAATTCTATAAACTAACACCACGTTTCCATGGAATAAAATCATCTTGATTTAACAAAACGGCTTTCGGAATCTCTTCTCCACTTGCAACTTTAATACAATATTCTAAAATATCTTCTCCCATTTGCTCAATCGTTTTCGCTCCATCAATTACATCACCTGTATTAATATCTATTATGTCTGCCATTCTTGTTGCTAAAGATGTATTAGTAGCCACTTTAATTACAGGACAAACAGGATTTCCTGTTGGAGTTCCTAAACCAGTAGTAAACAAAATTAGTGTTGCTCCACTTGCGGCTTTACCAGTAGTTGCTTCTACATCATTTCCTGGTGTGCAAACTAAATTTAAGCCAGCCTTTATAGCGGGTTCAGTATAATCTAACACATCTTCAACAGGAGAAGTGCCACCTTTTTTAGCTGCTCCATTGCTTTTAATGGCATCGGTAATTAAACCATCTTTTATATTACCGGGACTTGGATTCATATGAAAACCTGATCCAACACTTTCAGCAGAATCGCTGTAAGCTTTCATTAAACTCATGAACTTTTTGGCTTTAGTTTCATCTTTGGTTCTATCAATTAAATCCTGTTCAGCACCACACAATTCAGGAAACTCAGCCAATAACACTTTACCACCTAAAGCAACCAATAAATCACTGGTGAAACCAACTGCAGGATTTGCAGAAATACCACTAAACCCATCACTACCACCACATTTTACACCCAATACTAATTTATCAATTGATGCTGGTTTCCTTTCTATTTTATTAGCTTCTATTAAACCTAAAAACGTTTGTTTAATGGCTTCAGAAATTAATTGTTCTTCACTTTGCGATTGTTGTTGCTCGTAAATAAACAATGGCTTATCGAAATTGGGATTACGTTCTTTTAAATCATTCAAAAAGTCTTGTGACTGTAAATTTTGGCAACCCAAACTTAAAACAGTTACACCTGCCACATTTGGATGATCGGCATAAGCAGCCAATAATTTACTTAATACTGCTGCATCTTGACGAATACCCCCACAACCACCTTGGTGATTTAAAAATTTAATACCATCAATATTTTTAAATGGACGATTTTGTTTGTTGGCTAAAGCATCGGTGGGTGTAAGATTTAAGTTAGAAATATCTTCTCCATTTTTATAAGCCTCTAAAAGCTGATGCGTATAGCTTTTATATTTTGGTGTTGCTGCATAACCTAATTCGTTGTGTAATGCTTCACGTATTACGTCGAGGTTTCTGTTTTCACAAAAAACCGTTGGAATGAATAACCAATAATTGGCTGTACCTACTCTTCCATCAGCTCTATGGTAACCATTAAATGTACGACCCATAAATTTTGATACTTCGGGTGCATGCCATTCGTAGTTCACTTTTCTGTACACATAAGGTTCGGCTGCATGTTTTAAGTTATCAGTACTCATTCTCATTCCCTTCAATACAAAGTGTTGAATTTTGCCTACCAATACACCGTACATAATTACTTCATCGCCAGCATTCATATCGCTTACATAAAACTTATGTTTTGCAGGAATATCTTCTTGTAAAATATAGTTTTCACCATTGTATTGCACAGCTTCATCTTTTGCAAGGTCTTGCAGTGCAACAATTACATTGTCTTTCGGATTTACTTTTAAAACTTTGTTTCCCATTTTATTTCATACGAAGTACACAAGAATACCGAGTGCACTACGCTTATTTTTTGTTCAATTATTTTATGTTGTTGAAGTGTGCCCTGCTATTCAGCAGGATTTTCAACGACGCCACTGAAGCTTAATTGAATCCCGATAGTTATCGGGACTACAGATCGCTTCATAAAAAACTATACACCCACTTCTTCTTTATTTTTTTCGATATTGCTTAAAGTATCTAAAAACTTGCCTTCTAAAAACAAGTTGAGATAATATAAAACTGCTGGTGCAAAACCAGGTAATTCTGTTAAGTTGCTCCCCCATGTTTGTACATTGCCCAATGTTTTTATGACAACGTCGGAAATACTGTTTTGTTGCCAAATTTCGAAATAGTAAGCAGCTGCATCGTCGTTAATATGATAGTCTATGCCATTTCGAGAGCCATAGTATTTTTCATCTTCGAATTTTGTAGCTTTCATGAATAATAAATAAGCTGCAAATCCAGCTGCCATGTATTGTGGCACTGTATCGAAACGATTGTAATGCTCAGTAATTAATGGCAGGTTACGCATTTGCATTTTACCAGTATAATTCATGGTAATGCTTAACCAACGATGATCGATATTTGGATTACGAAAACGATCTATTACACCTTTAGCAAAATCGTAAGCTTGCAATCTTGATATTTCTACGTTTTCGATGCATGGTGAAATTTCATGCGTCATTAAATCGTGCAAGAAAAGACTGAATGCTTTATTAACCATTGCATCTTTTACGGTGTCGAAACCTGCTAAATAAGCTAAGCCACAACTAAATGTGTGTGTGCCATTTAACAAACGCAACTTTAATTCTCTGAACTTATTGATATTGGGTGCTATCACTACACCATTATCTACTTCACTAAATGATAAAACTTTTTTACTTTTTTCGTTGGAAGTTTCGATAGCCCATAAGCTATACACTTCACTCATAATCATTAAATCGTCTTTATAACCTAAGGCTTCTTCTGTAGCTGTATGTTGTGGAGCAGGCATTTTACCAGGCACAATTCTATCGACCAAAGAATTACAAAAATCGTTGGCGTTTAATAACCAGTTGATGAATGTTGCATCTAAATTATTCAACTTGGCCAATTGCTCAATTATCAACTTTAGTTTGGTTCCATTATCTGTAACCAATTCAGTAGGTACAATGGTTACGCCACTATCTATACTTCCATTAAAAGTTGTATAACGCTGGTGCAACCATGCCAACAATTTTCCTGGGAATGACGCAGGCGGATTGTTGGTAATTTTATCGTTTTCATCTAACACAATGCCAACTTCTGTTGTGTTGGATAAAATCAATTGCATTGCTGGATTATCAGCAGTTGCTAAAATTTCGTTCCATTGTGTTTTTGCAGCCAATACACGACTGATAGATGCATTGATAATTGTTTCTTCTATTGCATTACCATTTACAAATCCTTTAATGCAATGTGTAAATAAACCATCTTGTGCTGCAAACTCATCGGAAGAACCATTACCAGTTGATTTTACAACAACTACACGACCGTTAAATACACCTTTACGATTGGCTTTATCGATATAATAATCGGGCAAACCACGTAATAAAACACCTGTACCAAATTGTAATACTTTTTCGGGTAAAGCCAACATTGCTGCAGTAGGAAGAGTAATTTGCTCATTCTTACAGTTTAATGCAGTTACTTTATTTAAAACAAGATTGCTCATAACCTATTTTAATCTATTAGATAATTCTATGTTCAATTCCTTTATTCCTTCTCTTGCTAATTCGGCAAATCGTTTTGCCCCATTTTCATTTAAGTGGGTATCGTCTTTAATGCCTTTTGGATAATTTACATGTTGTGCTGAATCTAAATGGTTGAACAGCTTTATGGATTCATCTTTACCGAGTTTGCTTAAAAACTGTTCCGTTTTTTTCAACATATCAATTAACAACACTTCTTTCTCTTTTGCCACTTGCCTTACCAAATCAGGATAGTCGAAATGTGTATCTACCAACTTTCCATCTTTATCGAATCGCCTTCTTGCAACTGGTGTAAGTAAAACAGGAATTCCATTTTTACTTCTTACATCGACAACAAAGTTTTCTAAATTGGTTTTAAATTCTTCTGGCGTTGTATGCGATTTTTTTTCTTTCGGTTGATCGTTATGGCAAAATTGAATAAATACATAATCTCCAT
>CALRLF020000063.1:0-27111 GCA_943368475.1 Allobosea thiooxidans | reverse complement strand
TTCATTTTGCTGAAATAATCATTTTTTTACGAGCTATAACAATACCAGCTTCTGACAACTGCAATGTGTACAATCCAGCTGATATATTTTTTAAGTTGAGTTGATATCTAGTGCCCAAAAATTTCACCTGCATCAATTGCTTACCTGTTGCATCTATAACACCAACTTCTACAGGAATATTTGTCGATTTATCCAATTCAATTGTTAGGAAATTCTTTGCAGGATTGGGATATATCTGAATTATTGTGGCTTTACCAATTGAAATCAATTGAACTGGTGAATATTGATAGGCTCCATCATGATCAACCATTTTTAATCGATAATAATTATGCTCTGCTAAATTTTTATGCTGAAAACTGTACTCGAATAGCTGCGAACTTACTCCATTTCCTTTCGCTGCAATTAATGCAATCGTAGTATAATTGATGGCATTGTTGCTCCATTCAACCTGATATGTTGCAAGATTAATTTCATTAAAAGTCTTCCAATTCAAATTTGCGAATGGATGCTGTAGTGTTGCTTTAAAATTACTCAAAACAGCAGGCAATGCTTGAAATGTTTTTGCATTTATAACAGTTGAGTATGTAGAAATACCAGCAGGATTTTCTGAACGTATCCTGTAATAATAAGTAGTATTTGGAGTTAATCCTGTATTAGAGTAAGCAGTTGCATTGGCAGACGATGTATAAATATTATTCCAACCAGTAAGTCCATCATTTGAACGTTCTATTACAAAAGCAGTTTCATTGGTAGAGTTATCAGACCATGCAAGATTAATTTGACTTGTAGAAATTGCAGTTGCAGTAAAGTTAGCAGGTGCTTCTGGAGGCAGCCCTTCGAAAATAGAAATACTTGCAATACGAATTGAGTCATCCCTTAAATAAGTTGGGGCATTCAAGCTTCTATAAATGCCCCATTTGGGTCTTATAAAATTATTATCTGCACGTATCGTTAATATATTAGAAGAACTATAGCTTAACAATGCTACCCCATCACTAACTCTTTTAATACTTATTGAGTATGTACCATTAGCACCTACTTTAATTTGCTCGGTCACTTCTACCCAAACACCTAAGAAAGAACTTAATGGTGCAGTAGCTAAATAGGTATTTGATGCTGCTGTAGAACTAACATAAATTAATTGCAAAGTATTACCGCTACCACTATATCTTGGGGTTAATGTAAATATAGGATCATCATCATCTCCACCTACTGCTTTAATCTGATGAATATGTGTAAAATTTGGTGATGGTTGAAACCCATTAGGTAGCCTGAATTTCCATTTATAAGTAACTGTTTCTCCAACTGTTCCTTTTAAACTACTAGGTGATGATTCGTAGGTTTTAATTTCTACACGTTGCCTATCAAAATTTAAACATCGATCATTATCTGCTGAAGTTTCTATTGCTGGAAAACTTGCAGGCACATGCATATAAAACTCAAAAACAAACTGGTTTAATATTGCATCGAATACTTCTGCAACATGTCGTCCAAATGCAGGATGGCTTGCACATTGATCAGGTGCTTCGACAGAAGTGTAGCCTGGTGCTAAAACACTATTAATAAGTTCATAGGTATTACCAGGACCATTTGCCTCAAGCACAGCCTGTGTTTTACCTTTTGTAACAACAAAAAGTAAAACAAGGAAACTGAAAGTGGTTATTTTTTTTCGACAACTCATAAAATAATTTGCGTTGGCTTTAAGTTTTTCAACTGTGCTATTACTAAGCAAGGAATATTAGTTCAACTTTCGCTTCTCTCTAATTTTTTTAGTTCCATACCCTACACCAGCTGCTATTAGTAACGATAATCCTCCATCTACTGGAACATCACTTACGTCATCTGTAAAACCTGGTTGAGCATTTACTAATGAAGGAAGTAGCACTAGTATAAATGGTATAATAAAGTATATAATGTTGATTGCTGATAATTTCTTTTTCATAATAAATAGTTTATAAGTTTAAATAGTTTGATAGTTTAAGAATTAGGAATTTAACAAACCATTAAATTCTAATATTTTTAAACTCCTATCCCTTATTCAACAACTACCGTTTTTGTAACAACTGTTGTACCATTACTTATTTGCAAGTTGTATTTTCCAGCAGGAATATGAGTTCCAATATTTATTGATTGTGACGAACTTCCTCCGTTGTGATTAATATTTTTTGCAAAAACCTCTTGCCCAATATTATTATAGACTTTCACTGTATAATTTCCTTTTTCAATATTGCTAAACTGTAAACTCACAACTCCACCTTTTACTGGATTTGGATACACTGAGAAGTCTGAAACTTTACTGCCAATTTTTACTTTTACCACATTGCTGAATTTTATAGCACCATTTTTTTCTACAGCTTTAATTCTATAAAAATTATCCCCATTAACAACTGTAGCATCAAACCAATTGTAGTTGTTTGTGCTAGCATTATTAGCTTTTAATTCTGTAGCTTTTGTAAAGTTGATACCATCATTACTTTCTTCAACTTCGTATTTATCAATGTTAGTTTCATTAGCTGTAATCCAACTTACGTCTATCCCTGCATTTTTATATACCGCTGATACATTTAAAAAAGTTGTTGGTAATGCTGCAGTATTTTTCATCGTTAACTCAAACCTGTTTTCCCCTACTGAAGCTGGAATTGATGGGTCTATACTAAAGCTGTATTCTGTTCCTGATAACAACTGTTTGGTTATATTCAGATACTTATCTTTTAAGTAGATTTCTTCAGCTATTCCATAATCAGCTACTTTAATTTTGAAGCTATTGGCTGTTGTTGCAGTAAATCCTAATGGAATGATTTTACTTTCGGCAAATGGTCTAGTATCTAAACTCAGCTTTTTTTTGTCGGTACTTAATGTATAGAAGTTTACTTCTGGGTTATTAAGTTTCTCTCCATCCAATGCATCTTTAGCGTCATTCGATGTATTGTTGAAGCGTACAAATAGATTATCTGTTGGATAATTATTGAACAATACTTGTAACTCTACTACGCCTGACTGGGTAGTTGCTCTAAACATATTAGTTGTGTCTGTCACTATTTTATCTGCTTCAATAAATGCAATACTTGTTGCCGCTGTTGGTTGTACTACAAAAGCTCCATTCATTGGTAAGCTGGCTGAACTGCCTATTAGTTTTGTTCTATAAGCTCCTGCACTTGGACCAGCTTGTGCATCCCAATACCAAAACTGTGTACCAATATTTGGTGTTGCACTTAATCTTGCTCCTAAATTGACTGGTGAAGGATATGGATTACCCAATACACTGTAGCCAGTAGGTAATGATATAGTTTGATTACCTGAGTTAACTGTACCTGTTATATCTAATGTAACTGCATTTGGTGTTGGATTGCCTCCTGTTAATGCAGTTGGTTGGTTTCTATCACCACGTACTAGTACTCTGATCCCTCTGTATTGTGTCCAACTTGCATCGCTGGTTGAAGTAAATGCTTTCCATATTTGTGTTGCATTGTCAAACCAATAGGATGATGGACTTTGAGTTCCAGTTGAATCGAATCCTGTTGTATAATTACCACCTGTTACATATATATTATCTATTAAGCTTGCCATCGTCAAAGTATTGCTAAATGGATGACCTAAAAATCTTGACGTACGTCTACCTCCAGGTATATAACGTTGTACAGTAACATTGGTAGCATTGTTCAATGTGCCTGTAATATTTTCAATGAATGCAGTTTCAATTGTTGATGATTCATTAGCTGATGATTTCAATGTTACGCTCTTGCCTGCAAAATCTGTTGTGCCACCAGTGATAGCCAGTGAGGTGCCTGCACTCAAAACAGCAGAGCCTCCTAAAGTTAAATTATTTGCACCTGTAGTTAGTTTGCCTTCGTCTACACTTAGCAAACCTCCCACTGTTGTTGCAGTTGATAATGTTTTTGTGCCAGAACCACTTATTGTTAAATTATTGTAATTAGCTATCAAGGCACTTCCAATGCCAACGTTTGTGGCAGCAGAAGTTACTGCCAGTGTTTGTGCAGAACCACTGTACACAACTGTACCATTATTTGTAAATGTTGTACAATCAATTGCCGAAGTTGCCCCTGTTAATTCAAGTGTGCCACCATTATCAATTTGTAATATGTTCATTTTAGAAGTGCTATTGTAAGTAATGGCTTGAGAACCAGCAGTACCTGTCCAAACCCTTGCAGAAATAAGCTTTGCACCATTTTTGATAATAAGGTTTCCATTAGATGGTGATGAACTACTTCCTACATTAATGGTGGATGCTGCTGAAATGGTACCACTAGAAATAGTGAATGTCCTGAACTTAATAGCAGTGGCTAAAACACCAACGGCATCTGCATTCAATGCAAACTCTGCAAAGTTGGTTGTTCCAGAACCGCCCCATTCGCCTGTCTTTGTAATGTTTCTACTGCTACCAACAAATTTCAGTAGCCCGTTTGTTGCAGTGGTAACTGTAGAACCTGGGGTTGTACTATTTGTTTGTCCAGAATAAAAAGTGCCGTCATTGGCAGCAGCACCAGTAACAGCAGTGCCAGTATAAGCCCTAATCTTTCCATTAACGTTTACAATGTTTGCTCCAATAGCAAGCAAACCAGATGTGTGCAAATGCAAATCATTGCAATAAGCATTGGCAATGTCAACGGTAATGGTGTGCCCATTTTGTATGTACACATTATTACCAGCAGTTGGTATCGATGAAGCTACAGACCAACTACCATCGGCATTTCTTGAGTTCCAAGAAGAGAGTGTATTCCAATTACCTGTACCAGCAGAACGATAATCAATTGCACTTACAGTTAAGGTTTGAGAAACATAATCAGCAGATTTATACGTTGCATCGCCAGCCTGTGATGCAGTAATAATAGCTGTTCCAGCACCAACAATCCGTATGTTGCCATTTACAATGGTTGCAACAGATGTGTTAGAACTATTGTACAAAACAGTTAAGCCTGAACTGGCTGTAGCACCTGCACTAAAATCTGCATCACCAACTAATTTAGATGACAATGAACCAAATGTTATTGATTGTGCTGTAGATGGAACAGGTGTTGATGGATTCAGACTTAAATAATACTCGTAAGGTGTTACAAACACACATCCTTGGGTAATTAAATAATCAACAATTTGGCTAAACTGTGAAAGCTCTGCAGTTCCCCATAAATAGGGATGACCTTGCAGCACCATATAATCAGTGTAAACAGTTTTATAGGTATTGTAGTTGGTAAGAAAAAAATTATAGTCTGGACTGCCAGTTGCAATTTCCATATTCACTCTATTCGTCAAGTTCAATACACCTGCTAAAGGGGCTGGGTTATTAAACATGCAAACCTTATAATTTGAGTTTTCTGAAATAACTGTATTAGTAACTGCATCATTATGGTTGAATGGTGCACCAAAAGAACGCATCTGCAAACGCAAGCAATTCTTAATTGAGTCATTTGCATTTTCAAAATGTGCTTTTTGATAAGCGTAAGAAGTACCAATAAATTCTGGAGCTATGTGGTCGTAACCATGATGCCAAACTTCAAGTAACTTTTCATTACTAAGATTAGTTGCATTTAAGTAAGGTGCAAGGGTACTTAAAGCAGTTGCATCAAACTTAGTGGCAACTGCACCAATGGTTGCTTTTATTTTTTTGGTTAGGATATAATCCAATGTTGTAGAGCCTGTGCATGTTCCATTCTTTGCAATGAAATCATCCAGTTTCAAAATAATTTTAATTTGTGCAAATGAAGAACTACAAGTAATACATAGCAATAATAAAAATAAAATCTTCTTCATAAGGCAATAATTAAATTTGATAAAAATGTTGACAATTTTGTTTGATTAATCGTTAAGAACTTGATGGTTACGTAAAAAGGCGACAATCGATTTATTCAATTCAGCATTTTGCTCTTTTGTAAATTTTCCATGCACACCTCCAGGAATGGTAATAAATTCACTTTTACAACCTACTTCATCAAACTTCTTTTTTAAATCGACCGATTGTTGATAAGGAACTGTAGGATCGGCATCGCCATGAACAATAAATGTTGGAGGACTTGTTTTCTTTACATAATAAATGGGTGAAACTGATTTTGCAAATGCTTCATCTTTAGCTTTTGCACCCAACCAATTGGTGGCTGATTTACTGGTAATATTTTTGCCATAAGCCCAATCCCAAACATCGGTAATCCCATACTTATCTATAATTGCAGCAATGGTGTAACCTTTCACATTTTTATACTTACCATCAAACTTGTTATCGTTTTGTAATAAGCCAGCCATTAATGCTAAATGACCACCAGCACTACCACCCATTACTACAATTTTATTGGGATCGATATTTAATTCTTTTGCATGTTGTACAACATACAATATGGCTGCCCTAACATCTTCAACAGCAGCAGGTGCAGTAGCCTGCCCAGTTAATCGATACTCTACATTTACAACTGCAAAACCAATTTTAAAAAAAGTAGAGAAACCACCTTGTGTTTCTTTAACACCATGATTCCAACCACCACCATGAATATTAAATACAACTGGTGTTGGCTTAGTTGCAGCAGGATTATAATAAATATCTTCTCTACCTTTCCAACCATCAATTTCACTATACACTGCATCTATCTGTGCTGCATAACCTTTAGGATATTCCACTTTTCTAACTGCAGTATCGGTTTGTGCAAAAAGATTTACTGATGCACTTATAAATAATAAAATAAATATTTTTTTCATACTTTTTATATTACAATCTGTAGAATATCTATTTAGCTTTAGTGGCGTCGCACACTTGTACTACATGAATGCTACTCAACATGATCAGCAGTGTTATACTGTACAAGTGTGCGACGCAACTACTGTTGATAGTTGTGCAAAAGACCATTACAAAAAGTCTTCTCTGTGTGGGCTAAACACATCTATCAATACACCTGGCTCAATGCACACAATACCATGCATTGTATGAGGCAACACATAATAACCATCCCCTTTTTGAATACGTTTTGTTTCATCGCCAATGGTCATATCAAAAACACCAGCCTCGACATAAGTTACCTGACTATGGTGATGTTGATGCATTGCACCAATTGCACCTGCTTCGAATTTTACTTTTACCAACATTACTTTATCATCGTATCCAAACATTTGACGTTGAATTCCACCGCCTACATCTTGCCAAGGAATTTCGTTATCGAATTGAAATGCTGCACTGTGAATCATTGTTACTTATTTTATAATTATAAATTGTTGCTTATTGTTGTACTGTAACTGAACTGTGTATGTTTTGTTGTTGTATTCAAATGAAAATATCGTGCCGTTATCACTATCACTAACCAATTTAATATTCTTAGTTACTGGCATAAACCCAACTGTGAATTCTGCAATAGGATTATTCTTTCCATGTGGCTCAGTAATGTTTACAAATGTGTGATTAGCGGCTTTGGGCTGTGTAACGATATACGCCTTTTCACTTCTCAAATTAAATTCAGGATCATTTGCACCCAATGTTACAAACTGAACTTTTGTTGTTGTATCAGCAAGAAATGTGGTCGTATAAAACTTACGATTATTTAAAAAAGTAATGGCTCCATTTTGTTTTTGTACTTTACCTTCTGCACTTAACCAAATGTGCTGATAACCATCTTTACTGCCAAGTGTTGAAAGTTGACTGCCATTTGTTTTATACTTAAAGTTGATATTGGTTAAATGACCTTGATACCAGAAAGGCAAGTCGTATTGATGCTCATTTGCACTTCTAACTTTAAAAACATCTAACAATAATGGACTTTCGGCTCCTTCTGGTTGAAAGAGTATAGCTGTTCGTAACATTTTGACATCATTATATGCTTTATTTTCTTCGGCACAAACAACCTGATAATTTTTGTTGGCATCAAAATAAATTAATGACGGAGAGCTCTTTTCACCTTCTTCCCAATCGGCTTTGTAATGAGAAATTTTATCTACCGTAACTGTATTGTGTGCAATGGTTGCTTTTGCCCAAGTATCATTTTCTTTAGTGTAACCACCACCAGTTTTGGTTTCTACATTTAAGAAACGTGCTGAACCGTAATCGGTTAATACTTCGGTATTGTTATCAAAGAAAATTACATTCAGTCTGTCGAAATGCCCATGTCCCATGCCTTGCGTACCAGCCTTCATTACAATACAGGTTTGATTGTCGTTTTTTCCGCTGCGTAAAACGCCAACGCCACCACCATTACCATCGGCACCATCCTTAATAAACTGTGGTTTATATACAAATGGTTTTGTTTTGCCTTCGGCAATTGCCTTAGCCACTTTTAAACCTGCATCACTAATAATAACACGTTTTTGTTGCTGGGCAATATCGAGTAAATCATCATTGGCATTCATATCGCCATAAGCAATATCAACAGCATAAACCAATTCTTCTGTTTCGTAAGTTTTATCTTTTAACGCATCGTTAATTGGAAAGAATACTTTGGTAGTATAAGTACTTTGCAAATCGCAATCAACTGCCTTTTTCAATAATGCATTTCGATATTCATAAATTTTTAACTCAGGTTGGTATTGTTGAATGGCTCTTGCAAAAATGATAAATGGTTGAATGGCATAACGTAAATAATAAGGACCTTCTGCATAATAACCATCGGGAGAAAACAAGTCATCCATTTGTTTTAAGAAACCTGTTTTGCCGTCTTTATCGCTACCTTTTAATGCAATATCTATCCATTCTTTTTTGCCACATACATAACCAGCCATGCCTATACCAGCAGTGCTCCATGTGGCATGATTATGAATGAGGTTAAAGATTTTTGTGTTTACTACTGATTGCTCATTTACAACAGGAGTCCATAAACTATCGGTTAAGTATTTTCTATCGTTTTCTTTCATGTAATCAAATACACAATCGTAACCTTGAATCATATATACCAACCAAACACAATCGTTTAGATTTTGCCAAAATATTTTTCCACCAGGCTGTTGTTTGCGTTTTGGATGACGCCCCCATGTATTGTACACTTTTGCATACCCAAACAACATATCTTTTACATATTTGGCATAACGTTCATCTTTGGTAAGTTGATACACTACACCACAAGCCACCACATTTTTATAATTGTTTTTGTGTTGTTCGTGTGTTATACCTCCACCACCATCGGCTGGAGTGGGAACATTAATGGTTGACGCAAGGGCTTTATCTGCATCTTTTTTTACATCTGCAAAAGAAGATTTCAATAATGGATATTTTGTAACACCCAATCGAACTGCTTCTACATTTTTTTTTGTAAGCATAATAGATGGATGCGTTTGACTATAAACAGTCAAACAGAAAACCGAAAATGCTATTGATAAAAATTTCTTCATGATATTTTGTATATATTGGCTTCGACAGTCCTGATAATTACCTGAACCTCCTGACGGTTTCATTATAATTTATGAGTTTAATTTTCTTTTACGTGCATATTAATTTTTTCATAACTCCTTTGTAATTATTTCAAACCGATATTGCCACCATCACTTGCCTTTTTAAACAATGGTGAATTATTGCTAACCATAAAATTTGACTGCATGTTTGGTACAACTTTCAAATTATTTTTTCCAAATAATTTGTTGTGAAATGTTTGTACTCTTCCTGATTGATAGAAATTACAATAGTCAACTTTAATATCATCCCAACTATACTCTTCAAACCAAATACTTCTACCACCTACTCCACTGTTATTAAAGATAGAATTGATAACTCTGGCATACTGAGCTCCCAACAAACGAATTACATAACTCTGTTCTCTATTGTCAACATTATCAAATACGCAATGATTGATGGTTACCGTTGGACCAGTTGTACTTTCATCGTTGCCACCACGATACACATTTATGGCAGGACCTAAATTATTAGTAAAGACACAGTTTTCTATCAACAATCGTTCTACATTGTAAATGCCTTTATCATCTTTTTCTGATGCATAATCTATACTTACACCAGCATTTCCACTAAAAGTGGAATTGGTGATTTTAACATTATCAGCAATTGAATTTTTTGTTCCTTTTATAGGGCTATAACCACTTTCGTTAAAGTCTTTAAACACACAATTATTTACAGTTAATCTGTAATGATGTAACAGACCATCTTTTGGAGTTGTAATTGCAGCTTGTAAATCTCCAGCATCTTTGAAGTTGGCGTTAAAAATTATACCACTAACATTTAAACTACCCCCTTCTCCAATAAGAAAAAATGCAGGCAATAATTTTTCAGTTCCATTTACAAACTCTACTTTACCTTCTGCTATAACCTCAACATGCTTTAAAATAGTTAGCTCTTTGGTTAAAGCATATCTTCCTTCTTTTAATTTTATACTGATGCTGTTTTTTGCCTTAGCCAAATAATTGTATAGTTGTGGTAACTCTGTTGAAGAAAAGGTTCTTTCACTTACTTCTTCCATTGTTGAAGGTTGAGCTTTCTTAGGAAAGCTTAACCAATGTAAATCTTGTATTATAATTTCTTTCGAAAAACGTTGTTGCAAAACTGCTTGAACTTCTTTTAAATCAGTTTCGGCATCGATATAATCTTGCTGAACAGAAAATTGTTTTGAAGAAAATCCAAGTACTTTTAATGAAGCGATGTTGGTAGAATTATTTACAAATTTCACACCACCATCTTTATTATTATCTACCAGCAACAATTGCTTTTTTCCTACAATTGTGTTGTTTATAAATTGTACATTCTTAGGAGCCAATGTTCTTTCTACATCTTTACCAGAACCAAAAATTATATTTTCACAATCCCAAAAAAGGTTGTTTGTAATGAGGGCATCTTTAATATGTAAATATCTGCTGGGTAAAGAGTTTGGAACTGCATTCATTACTGCCAAGGCACTTCTGAAACGATTGCCAGCTAACCCAATAAGTACATTATTTTTTACAACATGACCCGAATCAATTATTCTTACACCTCCTGTATAAGGTTTATTGTTGCCAATGAAAATATTATTGGCAACTGTTGTACCTTGACCATGACGTAACACCACACTTCCCTCACACTCATAAAAAGTGTTGTTAAGAATATTGTTGTTACAGCTTTTTACAGAAACAATTTCAACTTCGCCGCTATTATGAAAAAAGATATTGTCTTTAACTGTAGTATTTGATGAAGTCATAGAATATCTTGAAACACCAATACGTATGGTTTCTCCACCATTACTGCCTAAAGGGCTACGTCCTGCAAAAAAATTACTATCAATTAAATGATTGTTATGTTGACTTCTTTCGTCGTTCAATTCAACAATTAAAGTACAGCCACCATTAAGTTTATCGCCAATATAATTATGATCGAAGCGATTATTTTTACCCCAAAAAACAATCCAACTATCCGTATCAAAACGAACAGGTTTACTGTAATTATCAATTTTACAATTAGTAACCCTACAATTATTGGCCAGTTTATTTTTGGTTCTAAACTCTATCGTTGCACGTTCTTTAGCAAAGCCATTGGTGAAAACAATGTTGCTAATTAACAAATATTCGCCACCCAATGAAAGAGAAGAATTACCTGTTAATTCAACTGCATTGGGATAGCCAGCTAAAACAATTGGTTTATCTATTGTACCAGTTCCTTCAAAAACAATATTTATATTCTGCCAAAAAGCAGTTGATGATAATAAAATACTATCTCCAGGTTTTGCAATTTTAATAGCAGTATTTAATTCAGCCTGGTTGTAAACCAATGTTGCCATTGCTTCAGTTATGAAAATAACCAGAATGAATAACAACATTGATTTTTTAAATACAACCTTTTTCATGCTTGCTTATCTATGTAAATTTTTAAATAAGCCTTTATCTATTAGCATTTAGCTGATAAATGAGGCCATTACTATTTCTATTTTAAGTGTGTACATTTTATTTGGTTGTAAACCAGTGTTGCCATTGCTTCAGTTATAGAAATACCCGAATGAATAACAACACTGGTCTTTTATAATACAACCTTATCATGCTTGCTTACCTATGTACACTCTTTAATATTTTAATATCCAGGATTTTGTGGAATAACCAACTGTGTATTATTATCAATTTCTCTTTGTGGAATTGGTAATAATAATTTTTCAGTTGTCACTTGATTTTGCAATTCAATTAAACTTAATCTTGGTGCTGGATATCCAATATAATGCGTTGGATACTCTTTTGTGTAATGATCTTTAATTGTTTGAACAGCTGTTATTGTTGTGAACGTTACATTATATCTTAATAAATCGAACCAACGCTGGTTTTCAAAAGCAAACTCATATCTTCTTTCATCTGCTAAGGCTTTCTCAAATAATGCTGTCGTATTTATTGCTAAAGGATCTAAAGAAGCCAATCTTGCACGTGCACGTATTTGATTAATTCTTGAAATTGAAGTAGCAGAATTACCAAGAGCTTCTGCATGCATTAATAACACATCGGCAAAGCGTAACACAATCCAATCATTTTCTGCATCATTAGCTATCGTAGGATTTGAAATTAATTTTACAGGATAGTGTTTACTACCAGGATTTAATGTTGCAATAGTTGCTGTTCTGCGAGGATCGCCAATAGTTAATGCAGCCGCAGCTGAAGTTGCTGTAGCTGCTTGTGACAATGTAATAGTTAATCCACTAATTGCTGTAATAGCAGTGTTTGCAGGTATTTGTGTTGCAGTTACATACATTCCAACTCGAATATTTGCATTTGCAGCTGGCAAAAGAATACTTGTTGAACCCGATGTAGTTGTTGCATTTGTAATTGGAATATTGAAATAACTTGTCATTACATCAGTTGTCGGAAAATTATAGCCCCTGCCATCGCCATTTACCACTGCACTACCACTTTGTAACGGTGCAAATAAATTGGGGAATTGAGAACCAAGGCCTAAACCTCCTGCTTTAAAACGCACAGCAAACAATACTTCAGAATTCATCTCATTACTAATTGAAAATACGTTGCTGTAATTTGCCTGTAAAGAATAACCACTGTTTGCAATTACATCATCTAATAAAGGAGTAGCCGATGTTTTTTTACCTTGTGTTAAAAATACTTTTGCTAAAAGTGACTTAGCTGCCCAAGTGGTTGCCTTACCAACATTAGCAGCAGCAGCTCCAGTTGGTGATGCATTGAAAGTTGTTGTAATGCCATTAGCTGCTGCATGTTGTAAATCGGCTTCGATTAATTTGTAAATATCTGATATAGGAGAGCGATTAATATTTTTAGCATCATCTGGTGAAGTAGGTTCATGTATTAAAAAAACACCCCCATATAAACGCACTAAATTAAAGTAATGGTACGCTCTTAAAAATGTAGCTTCTGCTGCCAATATTTTTCTATCAGCATCAGTAATAGGAATAGTAATAGTACCATAAGTAATTGTACCATTCGTTTCTGAATAATTTACATTTAATGCATTCAATACCAAATTTATATTTCTGATATTATAGTACACTGACGACCAATAATTATAATTACCTAAATGAGAAGTGTTGGGCATAAACATATCTAAATCACTTAAGTCTCTGTTAACTGTAGATGTGCTTCCTGCAGTTCCCATAATACTATTATCACTTCTTAGTTCTGTTAAAGTCCACTCTTCTGTCAAGGTCTTTTGCAGCCCATTATAACAACCATTTAAAGCTGTTCTAACCTCATCAAAATTTGAATAAAATGTGCCTGTATTTAGATTTGACTCTGGATACAAATCAATAATTTTATTACAACTGGTTTGTATAAGTACTAATGCAAATAATATAGCTGTTATTCTTGTTTTCATTTTTGTTGTTTTTGCCATTAAAAATTAATGTCGATACCAAATACAAAAGATCGAGAAGTTGGAAATGCACCTCTTTGATATCCATCAATTAAAGGAGATGAATATGCAGCTGACGCAGACCTTGCTTCGGGATTTAAGCCTCTATACCCTTTAGCAAAACTGAAAAATAAGTTTTGAGAAGAAGCATATACACGTAATGAACTTAGTCCAACTTTTTTGGCAACTTTTGTAGAAAAAGTATAACCTAATAAAATTTCTCTTAAAGCAAAATAAGATGCATCTTCAACCGCATAATCTGTCAACATCCAGTTGAAGCCTACTGTAGAGTAGGGTGTTTTACCATCACCGGGATTGTTAGGGCTAATCCAGCGATTATCAGTATAGTCAGTAATGTAGCGTCTTGATTCATTGTAATTCACATCACCATTTATTAAATTACCACCTTGTACACCTTGTAGTGAAAAACTTAAATCGAATGATTTGTAAGTAAGGTTATTTGTAATTCCCCATGTAAAGTCGGGATATGGATTCCCAATCACTGTTCTATCATTATTGTCGATAACATTATCGCCATTGATATCTACTAATTTTAACCCACCAGGTATAAATACATTCGTTAATGCACTTGTAAGACCTTTTGCTCTTTCTTCATCTATTTGTGTTTGAGATAACCATACACCATCTGTTTTAAAACCAAAAAACTGTATTAATGGATTACCTACTTTATTCAAATAGAGTTCTGTTCTTTCACCTTGATTTAATAGAAATGCTTCCTTACCAAACTCTAATACATTGTTTCTATTTCTAGATATATTTAATGCTGTAGACCATTTAAAATTCTTATTACTAATGTTGATTGTGTTCAACTCAACCTCTATCCCATTATTTCTAAAACTACCAAGGTTGTTATTGTAAAATGGAGCTCCTGTAAAAGCCATAGCAGATTGCTGTAACAACAAACTTTCAGTTTTTGAACGATAGATATCAACCGACAAATTCACTCTATTTTTGAATATGGTTACATCTAAACCAAAGTTGGTTTGTTGTGTACGTTCCCAAGTTATACTTGGATTAGCTAATAAGCTGGCAAAAGTAACCTGACCTGAAGAAGCTGTACCATTACCTGTACCAAAAGGATAATTGCCTGAATACAATAAATCTACAAATCCATAATCCTGAATTCGATTGTTTCCAGTTAAACCGTAACTAGCTCTTACTTTCAATCTATTTAACCAAGCAAATTTTCCTTTAAGAAAGCCTTCTTCCGAAATAATCCATCCGCCAGAAACTGCAGGAAAAGCACCCCATTTATTCCCAACTCCAAACTTAGAACTACCATCATAACGTACACTAACTGATGCAATGTATTTGTTAGCATAGCTGTAATTAATTCTACCCAAATATGATAATAACCCTACTCTAAAAATTCTATTGTACGTACTATCTCTATTTATTTGTAAAGCATTATTTAACGTGGTAATATTATCGTTGGGATAATCTAGCCCTGTGCTTTTTTCATCTTTAAAATAATTTTTCTCGGCAGTAAAACCCAATAACGCTTCAAAGTTGTGTTGCTTAATACGTTTATTATAGTTTAACGTATTTTCTAAGTATAAATCAATATTTGTTCTGTTAACATAAACACCTTGAGCCACTACGCCATCGTTGCTTGAGTTTTTCTTTGCAAAATCTAATGAAGTGAAATAATTAATGTAGTTACTGGCTTGTGTTTTAAAATCTAAGCCTGGTAATATATTTACACTCATTGTAAAAGATGATTGTAACCTATATTCATTCATGTTAATACTTCGTGTATCTAAAATAGATTTGGGTGTATTATTAGATGTGGCAAATGGATTTTGAATTGCAGTATTTACCCAATTACTGCCATCTGGCATGGTTCCAGAATAAACCCTTCCATTAAAATGACGAGCTTGAGCATAATCGCCAACCTTTAACTGTGCCCATTGAGGATCTTGTGTTACAAACGCAATAGTTGTTTCGTTATGAAATACAGGCAAATAAGACATGAATCTGTAAAAATCTGTGAAGTTTGTAGATGGTCTTTTTCTTTTTGTATAAGATGGATTTAGGTTTAAAGTAATCTTTACTCGTTTACCCATTTGTGCATCTAACCTAGTACGAATATTAAACCTTTCAAAATTGCTATTCAACATCATTCCTTCATCTTTTTGATATCCGCCAGAAACAAAATACTTAACAGTTTTACTTCCTCCTGATGCACTTAATTGTATATTGCTATTAATACCTGTTTGCAATGCTTCATCTTGCCAATTAGTTGCACCTGTTAAGGTATTTTCAATTACATAAGCTGCTCTTTCAGCAGTTGTAATTAAGTTGCCTTTATTTGCACCGAAAGTATTTCTTTGTGTAGGTGTAAAACCAACCGTGTATGCAGCGGAATCGGCATAACGCAATACAGCTTCATCATATAACAATTTCGTGTACTCCGAAATGGTTTTTACTTTGTAGAGTTTGTATGGATTTTTTATACCAACAGAATATTTAAAGGCATATTTAGTTTTTTCTGATTTACCACTTTTAGTAGTAACCATTATTACACCTCCAGCACCACGAGAACCATAAATGGCTGCAGATGCAGCATCTTTTAGAACTTCAACGCTTTCAACATCGGCCATGTTCACAAATGCTAATCCATCGGCAACAGGCTGCCCATCGATAACAACCAATGGACCGTTAGATGCATTTACAGAGGTTGTACCTCTAATGGTAATTTTTGGTGCAGCACCAGCTTCAGGATCAATATTTTGTACTTGTACACCTGCAATTCGCCCTTGTAAAGCCTGATCTAAACGAGCAATAGAAGTTTCATCTATTTTATCGTTCTTATACTTAACAATGGCACCTGTTACATTGGCTTTCTTTTGTGTACCATAACCAATTACAATCACCTCATCGGCTGCTGCATTGGTTGATTTTAGTTGAACAATAATGCTTTGAGATTTGGCGGGTGTAATTTCCTGATTATCGAAGCCCACATAGCTTATCACAATTGTTTTACCTTGATCAATTTTTATAGAAAAGCTACCTAAAGAATCGGTACTTAAACCTTTTCCTTCACCTTTAATAACAATACTGGCTCCTTGTAAGGGTAAGTTTGTTTCTGTAGAAACAACAACACCTTTTACAGTAATTTTCCCCTTAGTTTGGGCAATTAATTTAGTTGTACAAAGTGTACAAAACAGCAGTAGAAGTGATACTACTTTTTTCATAATGGCGGTTATTATTAATGAGCAAATCGTTATAAAACTTTCTATCCGTTTAACTTATAATTCTTGGCTACCTGCATAATTTCATCTAAATGAACATGCATGGCTGCTTCTGCGGCTGCTACATCTTGCAATGCAATTGCATCTAAAATGTTTTTATGTTCTACCACAGCTCTTGTACTTCTATCGGTACCACAAACATTATTTTCTACAATCGTTCTTATTAAATCGGGTACTACAATTAGCATCATACTTTCAATCACTTGATTTTTTGTAGCAGCAGCAATTTTTATATGAAAAACCATGTCTTCTTCAAATGCATTTAACCCTTTCGATGCTTTTCTTTCATGGTCAATTAATGCAGCTTCAATCTCAGCTAAATCGGCATCAGTTCTTCGTTGTGCAGCCAGTTTTATAGAGTTCAACTCCATATAATATCTGGCTTCTATTAATGCACCAAAATCATCTTTGTTTAAATTGATGACATCACCCAATAAACTTTCTAAAATTTTAATGCTTAATCCTGCAACATAAGTACCACTTTGTGGGGATGTTTTTAATAACCCATAGAATTCTAATTTTAGAATAGCTTCTCTAACATAGCTACGGCCAACACCAAAGCGTTCGGCTAATATTCTTTCAGGAGGAAGTTTGTCACCTGGTTTTAATTGTCCGGATGAAATCAATTGTTTTAGCTGCCTGATAATTTTATCGGCAGGGCTCTCAACTTTAATAGCGGTAAATGTTTCAATGATATTTGTTGGCTCCATATCAATCGTTTTTGGCATACCAAAAATTGGTTAACCAATTTTTGGTATGCCAATATTAGACTCTATTTTCGAATTGACAAATTATTTTTCAAAAAATTCGGTGAATTGTAAAAAAATACAAAAGTATTGTACACAAAAAAGGCTTCACCGTTGTGAAGCCTTTTATTATTGAGTTAAGAAAGTGTATTTACACCCCACCAAAAATGCTAAAACCACCATCTACACAAATCATTGAACCTGTTACAAACTTGCTGGCATCGCTTAATAACCATACCAGTGCACCTTGTAACTCATCGGGGTTACCAAAGCGTTTAAAAGGTGTTTGTTTAATAACAGCCTCTCCTCTTTCGGTATAACCACCTTCTTTTTTGGTTAACAAATAACGATTTTGCTCGGTAAGAAAAAAACCAGGAGCCAATGCATTCATTCTAATTTTATCGCCATACCGATTGGCTAATTCTACAGCAAACCATTGATTATAACAATCTACAGCAGCCTTTCCCATATTATATCCCAAAACTTTGGTAATGGCTCTTTTACTATTCATAGAAGAAATATTTACAATACTTCCGCTACCAGTTTGTGCTATGGCTTCTCCAAAAATTTGAGTTGGGATTAATGTACCCCAAAGGTTAATATCCATTGTTTTTCGCATGCCTTCCATATTCATGGCAAATATGTTTTCATTGGGTTGTAAAACACCTTCTGGCATGTTACCCCCTGCTCCATTAACTAATCCATCTATTTTACCAAAAGCATCTAACATTTGTTGCCTACAAATAAGCAATTGATCTTCTTGCAATACATCTGCAACCAATGCAATTGCCTTACCACCATTTGCTCTAATTGCAGCTGCACGTTCTTCTGCCAGTTCTTTTTTTCTGCCTAAAATACCAACAGCACCACCTGCTGCCACAATTGCTTCAATAAATGAATTACCCAAAATACCTGTTCCGCCAGTAACCACAATGACTTTATCGTTTAAACTAAAATTTTTTAACATAAACTGTTTTTTGTAAGTTGAAATTATTTTCGTTTTCTGCAATACACAAAAATTGTGTATGTAGAAAAATTATATATAAAACTTAAAACCATCTATATGCTATTTACTGATGGTTTTAATAGGCAATTATCGTTTTACAATAATGTAGAAGTTGGAACAGGATCAATATCACTGTAATCTTTATTTTCTCCTGCCATTCCCCAAATAAAACTATAGTTGGCAGTTCCACAACCCGAGTGAATACTCCATTCTGGAGAAAGAATTGCCTGATGATTGGCTACAACAATATTTTTTGTTTGTTGAGGTTCTCCCATAAAATGCATAACCCTTTGATCATCTGCAACATCAAAATAAAAGTACACTTCACTTCTTCTATCATGCACATGGCTTGGCATTGTGTTCCAAACACTTCCCGTTGCCAAAACAGTTAATCCCATTACTAGCTGACAACTTTGTACTCCTTGCAAATGAATGTACTTATAAATGGTTCTTTCGTTACAGGTATCAGAAGAACCTACCGTCACAGGAGATGCTTCATTACCTTTTAGTAAACGTGTTGGATAAGTAGCATGTGCTGGGGAAGACAACAAATAAAATAATGCAGGATTACTTGCGTTGGCACTTGTAAAGCTTACTTCTTTGCTGCCCATACCAGCATAAACACAATCGTATTTATTCAGCTGAAAGCTTGTACCATCAACAGTTACAGATCCTTCACCACCAACATTAATGATACCTAATTCACGTCTTTCTAAGAAGAAACTACTCTTTAAAATTTCATATGTAGGTAATACCAATGTTTCATTAACAGGTATTACTGTTCCTGCAATTAGTCTATCGTACATGGTGTAGGTAAGATTAAATTGATTGCTTACAGTTAGGTTTGTTAATAAAAAAGATTCTCTTAATTGTTGAGTTGTGAATGTTGAATACTGAGCAGGGTGCACTGCATACGCCAGTGGCAATTTTGTTAATGATGACATACGATTTTTTTTAAAAATTATGAATACCGAAACGGTACATAAGTGTGCAAGCGTTGCAAATGTATTGTATGTAAACAATTTTCGAAGAAAAAAAATAATTTGTTGGTGAAAAGATTTTTTTACATTTGTTCTATCATCATGCTTGCTCTCCTTCTGTATTTATGCCAGTAAGGCATTACTTTAATTTTTAATTTATTTTACTTTTTTAAATTATTGCCGTATGAAAAAGGTGATTTGTAGTCTACTGTTTTTTAGTATTTCTAGCTTAGTGTTTTCGCAATCAACGTACTATTGGGTGGGTGGACTTGTGGAAGGAAACATTTCTACCGCAGGTAACTGGAATACTCAATTAAATGGAAGTGGCACCACTAGAGGCACAGCTGCATCAACCGATGTTTTAGTTATTGATGGAACTAATATTGGTGGTATAACACCTACAACAGGTACAGCTATTGTTAACATTAACGGTGCAACTACAGCACAACTAAAAATAATTAATGGAGCAACTGTATCTTTTGTAAGAACTGCAACTGTTGGTACACTTACAATCGCAAATAACACATCTGGTGAAGATGGTTTGTTTATTGATGCAACCTCTACACTAACCTGTACAACTCTTGGCAGTACAACGGGTGCTGTTTACTTAGATTTTCCAACCTCCACAGCATTGATATTGGGTAAACTAACTTACCTGCAAGGTGCAGCTACGCCTAATAGCAATCGTTTAACTGCCAGAACGATTGGTGCAGTTGTATTTGCCACAGGTTCTACATTCGAATATGACAATACCATTACTTATCCATTTGGCACAGTTGGAACAGGTACAAGTAACTCATCAAATGGTGCCATTGTTTTTCAATCTGGTGCTAATCTTATCAATAACAGTATTTACAGCCCTTTTGGTAGTAATTCAACCAGTATGATTGTTGATTTTAAACCTGGCAGTAATTATTATATAAGAAAAACGATGACAACCGGGTCTTTTACGAATGCAAAAACATTTGCCAATGTATTTGTTCAAAATAATTCAACTTTAACTACTGATGCTGCGGCATTAAATAAAATAGAAAATTTAACCATTGACGCTGGTTGTACTTGGATAGTTGGAGTTTCTTCTGGTACACAAATACCATTACTAGGAAACCTAGTTGTTAACGGAACATTGAATGGCACTAATGGAGGAGTTGGCGGAACTACTAATCTTGTAATGGCTGGCAGTACAGCACAAAGTATTAGTGGCACAGGAACGATTAATGTAACAAATTTTGTTGTTGGAGATAATTCTAACGTAACATTAAACACAGATATTAATGTTGCGGCTGCCACCAATATTTATGGTGCCATCAATTTTACAACTCGTAAAATTAACGGCACAGGAAGTTTTACTTCAAGAGTTGGCTTTGTACCAAGCACAGGAGCAACGCAAACAGGTGCAGGCTTAACCAATGGTTCTTTTTTAGTTTCAGTTGCTACTGGTTTAGCATTAAGTAGTTTACAAGGTTTATCAATTGCAGGTACTGGAATTCCAGCTGGAACAAATATTGCATCTTACTCGTCCTCTAATGGACAAATTACATTATCCAAAGCTGCAACTGCTACCAATGCAGGCGTTACACTAACCTTTAGTAGCAATGCTGCAACACTATCAACATCAAATACAAATGGCTTTGATAGTACTAGTGGAAGTGTTATTGTAACCGGCACAAAAACCTACCAATCGGGCACTAATTACATTATTAATGCAGCAACAGTAAATCCTGTTGGAATTACTTCTGGCTCTACTGTTTCAACTGCTGGTAGTTTAACACTTAATGCTGCTGCAACTACAAACTTTAATACTAGAATCAATGGCACACTTACACTAAATACAGGTAAACTAACCATAAGAGCAATAGATACAGTACGATTAATCACTCCTACAGCAATAGCAGGAGCTCCATTCAATTCATCTAAATATATTGTTACCGAAAAATCAGGTGCAAATGTTGGAGCATTAAGAATTGATGCTTTTACATCAGCTACACTATTTCCTGTTGGAAGTGCAACAAATTACTTACCTGTAACATTAACACCTACAACAGTTGATACTTTTTTAGTGAATGTTTTTGAAGGTGCAACAGTAGATGGAACACCCAATGGGACTGCTATGGATGTTGGACAAAAAAGCAGAATTGTAGATGCAATTTGGAATATAAAAAAATACTCTACGAATACTGACGCATGTGCAATTACAACTGGATTTGTAAGTAGTTTAGAAGGTTCAATTTTTACTGCATTAGCGAATAATCAAATTGGATTGAGCCGCTATGATGCACTTAATTGGACAGCAGCAACAGGTAGTGGAGACAATACAGCCAATACAGCAACAGCAAATAGTTTTATAAGTTTTGGAGCATTTGGTGTTGGTCAAATTGGCTTGGCGTTACCTGTAAAAATTACCTCGTTCAATGCTAAAGAAAATAATGGAACAATCAGGATAAGCTGGGCAACTGAAAAAGAAGTTAACATACTATCTTATATTGTTGAAAAAAGCCTTGACGGAGTTCAATTTTCAGAAAATAGCACAGTAAACGCAAATAATCAAATCAGCTATTCATCAGCTGATTTTACTCCATCAAACAATAATTATTACAGAATTAAAATTGTTGGCAAAGACAATAGTGTAACATTTAGTAATATTATTAATGTAAAACTAAATACGGTTAAAGGCGAAATCTCTATTTACCCTAACCCGGTAAAAAATGGATTACTGAATATTCAGTTCAGTAATTATGCAAAAGGAACAGCAAGTATTAAAATCTACAGCCCAATTGGTCAATTGATTTACAGTTCATCTTTTGTTAATGATGGTGGTGTTAATTCAAAAACAATAAACCTACCAATTGCTGCCACAAAAGGAGTTTATATGGCAGTTATTGGCTTACACAATGAAGCTAAACAATACAAGTTTGTAGTTGAGTAAAACTCAATTAAAATAAGTCAAAAGGTCACTTCTAATAAAAAGAAGTGACCTTTTTGTTTTTAAACACATATACAACAAAAGGTATCACTTATGGTATCATAAATTACGGGTATGAATAAAGTGCTATCCAATGAGCCTTTATTTAATTGTTATTTAAACCAATTAAATGCTATAGAACCTGTATTTTTATTTCTTTTACGTTTTTAAATATTGAACTCAATTAACCAATTAACTGCCAATAAGAAAACATAATTATTTCTATGCCCTTATTTGAACGAAAAGATAAATCCTTAATACATACATCACTGATCAAAACAAAGCAATTCATATACTGCTTTGCTTTTACTTGTGTTTCATTATTTGCCACAACAAATGCAGTAATTGGACAAGTGGTAATTAATGAACTAGGAATAAAACCATCTAGTAATAATGCTGCTGCTGGTGGAGAGTTTATTGAACTATTTAATAAAGGTGCAGCATCTGTAAATATTGGATGTTATACCATTTTCTTTACTAGTGCTTCTAGTGGAGGGAACCCTGTTGGTTGGACAATATCCATACCTGCAAATACAATTCTTACCTGTGGGCAATATTATTTAATTGGTGGAGCAGGAAATACTGGAGGAACAACAACAACATGGGGCAATTGCTCGGCTGGTGGAAGCAACTGGGCAAATGGTTATGGCGGAAATGGAAAAAATACTGCCGACTTAGATATTTCCAATTCATTCAATAGTGCCTTAAACAACTTAAGACCTGGCAATATTTCAGACAGCAAAGGGCAAGTAAATTTATTTAATACATCAGGTGTATTGGTAAGTTCAGTATCATTCAATAATGGAAACACAACAGGATCTTATACAGGAAGCTTCAACAACGCTCCAACTGGTTGTACATCCAGAAGTTTCAGCAATCCTGGCAATGCAACCAATATAACTTTTGCTAATGGCGATGAAGGCATTTTTTTGAACTCCTTGGGCATTTGGGAGTCTGCTGGTTCACTAACCCCAGGAAAATCGAATAGCCTGATTTCTGGGGGTTCACAAACTGGTTTACCCACTCCATCCATTACATTAACATCTGCTGCAAGTGTTTGTTTTAGTGCACTGAGCCAAACTACAACTTTGGGATACAGCAATACTAGCAATTCTCCAGATACTTATAGCATAACATGGAGTTCTACTCCAACCAATAGTTTTGTTGCTGTTACCAATGCTGCACTAACCAGTAGTCCAATTAGTATTTTAGTACCTGCAAATACTGCTGCTGGCACTTATACAGGAACAATTACAGTTAAAAATGCTTGTAATCAAGTAAGTGCAGGTGTAAACTTCACCATTACAGTTTCTGCTGCACCTGTATCACCAACCATTACATTAACACAACCAACTTGTAGTTTATCAACTGGTACTATTACCATTACAGCACCAACGGGTGCAGGATTTACTTATAGTATTGATGGAACAACTTACACTAACACAACAGGTGTTTTTTCAGGTCTATCTCCCAACAGTTATAATGTAACTGTAAAAACTGTAACAGGATGTACTTCTCCAGTTACAGTTGCCACACTAAATAATGTTTCAGCTGCACCTGCAGCACCAACTATTACAGTAACACAACCAACTTGTACAGTTTCTACTGGTACTATTACCATTACTACACCAACAGGAACTGGATTAACTTACAGTATTGATGGAATCACTTATACCAATACTTCAGGTATTTTTTCAGGCTTATCACCCAACACTTATAATGTTACTGTGAAAGATGCAGGAGGATGTATTTCTTCAATAACAACAGCTACAATTAATAGTATTTCAACTGCACCTGCAGCACCAACTATTACAGTAACACAACCTACTTGTATAGTTTCTACAGGTACAATCACCATTACAGCACCAACAGGAACTGGATTAACTTACAGTATTGATGGAATCACTTACACCAATACTACTGGTATTTTTTTAGGCTTATTACCCAACACTTATAATGTTACTGTGAAAGATGCAGGCGGATGTATTTCTTCAATAACAACAGCCACAATTAATAGTATTTCAGCTGCACCTGCAGCACCAACTTTTACAGTAACACAACCAACTTGTACAGTTTCCACAGGTACTATTACCATTACTACACCAACAGGAACTGGATTAACTTACAGTATTGATGGAACCACTTATACCAATACTACTGGTATTTTTTTAGGCTTATCACCCAACACTTATAATGTTACTGTGAAAGATGCAGGCGGATGTATTTCTTCAATAACAACAGCCACAATTAACGCATCTGGAGGAATTCCATCTGCTCCAATAGTTACATCTACTGTAAATTATTGTCAAAATGCAATTGCAACAGCACTTACGTCAACTGGTAGTAATCTTCTTTGGTACACCACTGCAAGTGGAGGAATAGGAAGTAGCACAGCACCAATACCAACAACTACAATAACTGGAAATACCAATTATTATGTAAGCCAAACTGTTGGTGGATGTGAAAGCACAAGAAGTTTAATTATCGTGACCATAAGTAGCTCACCCACTATTAATTCAATTAGCAACCAAAGTCTCTGTACTAATACAGCAACAACAGCAATCAATTTTTCAGGCAATGGAGTGGCAGTTTATAATTGGACAAACAATGCCCCATCTATTGGACTTGCAGCAAGCGGCACAGGAAATATTTCCTCATTTACGGCTTTAAATACAGGTGCAACTGCTGTAACAGCAACCATTACAGCAACTCCAGTTTCCAGTGGCTATGCGTACATTGCTAATTATGGCGTTTTCCCTTTTCCAGCCGGTAATACGATTTCTGTAATTAATACTACAACGAATACTATTGTAAATACTATTACTGTTGGCAGTAATCCATTTGGCGTTGCAATATCACCAGATGGTACAAAAATGTATGTGTCAAACTATGGTTCTAACTCTGTATCTGTAATTAGTACGGCTACTAATACTGTTATTGCAACCATTACTGTTGGCAATCAACCACAAGGAGTTGTACTTAGCCCAGATGGTACAAGAGCTTATGTAGCGAACCAAAGTATTATTGGCATAGGTAGCATCTCAGTAATAAATACAGCAAGTAATACAGTTGCTTCAACCATTACAGTTGGTTATCAGCCACAAGGCTTAGCAATAAGCCCTGACGGAAGTCGTGTATATGTTGCTAATGTAAATTCAAACAATATATCCGTAATTAATACTACAACAAATACTGTATCAACAACTATAGGTGTTGGAACACAACCTATTTGTGTAGGTATCAGTCCCGATGGAAGCAAATTATTTGTACCAAATTTTGGCAACAACAATATATCTATTATTAATACTGCTACTAATACTGTTGTTGCAACTACGTCAGTAGGCATTAATCCAGATGGAGCAACAGTAAGCCCTGATGGATCTAAAGTGTATATTACGAATCAAACATCCAATAACTTTTCTGTACTGAATACAACCACAAATACAGTTACTGCAACAGTTGCTGTTGGAACAAGACCACAAGGAATTTCGTTTACGAGTGATGGAACTAAAGCCTATATCGCAAATTCTGGCTCTAACAATGTTTCTGTAATTGATGCAATGACAAACACAGTTTTATCAACTGTTACAGTTGGAGCAGTTCCTTTTTCATTAGGCAATTTCGTAACCCCGTCTAATGGCTGCAGTGGTACTCCAATAACTTTTTCAATAACTGTAAACCCTAAGCCCGCTGCTCCTACTGCTATAGTAACAACACAACCCAGCTGTTCAACTACAACAGGAACAGTAACCATAAGTAATCCAACGGGTACAGGTTTCACGTATAGTGTTGATGATGTTACCTACACAAATACTACAGGTATTTTCACTGGACTTATTCCCGGTAATTACAATGTAACAGTAAAAAATGTTACAGGTTGTATTTCAACAGCTACAGTAGTTACTGTAAATGCAGTTCCGTCTGCCCCAGCTGCACCAACAGCAGCATCAACAGTAAACTATTGTCAAAACGCCACGGCAACAGCATTAACTGCTACAGGTACTAACTTACTTTGGTACACTGTTGCTACTGGTGGAACTGGTTCTTCAACTGCTCCAACTCCAAATACTACAAATACAGGAACTTCTAACTATTATGTAAGTCAAACTGTAAGCGGATGTGAAAGCCCAAGAGCAACTATTGCTGTAACTATTAATGTAGCACCAGCTGCACCAACAGTAAATTCACCCATTGCTTATTGTCAAAATGCAACAGCAACTGCATTATCAGCTACTGGTACTAATTTACTTTGGTACACTTTTGCTACAGGTGGTACTGGTTCTTCAACTGCTCCAACTCCAAGTACTACAAATACTGGAACTGTTAATTACTATGTTAGCCATACTGTAGGTGGATGTGAAAGCCCAAGAGTTATTATTGCAGTAACCG
>CALRLF020000062.1:0-27172 GCA_943368475.1 Allobosea thiooxidans | reverse complement strand
AACACCTGGTGCCACACCACTAATTACCCCTGTTGTTGAATTTATACTTGGTCCACCCAATGGGTCACTGCCACTAAAAGGAGATATGTAAGGAATTTGTACAAGATTTAATACACTTGACGGAGGGCTATTGTTGCTTCCACTGCCAGCTGTATATGCATCACAAAAGCCATAAATTAACATATCATTATCTGGGTCTTCAGCTCCAAAGTCTAGTCTAAAGTTTTTGCCAGCACAAACCAAAGCTGTGTCTTTTACAAAGAACTTTGGACTACTATTAAAACCTGTTGGTAATGTTGCTGTTCCAGGAATTTTAGTAATATAAGTTGAGCCAATATTGTTACCACCTGTTGTATTGGTAATATCAGTAACCCTACAACAGCCTTGTCTTGCCAGTGTGTAACCATTTAAATTAATGGGTAAATCAATCGTGTTTGTGTAAATGGCGACTTCATAACAAACATTTACATTGCCTACTAAACAAGGGAAAACAGCTGTATTTAAAGTAATGGTTTCTATAGAACCTTGAATGGGTAAATTAAGGGTGTTGGTTAAATTGTTGTTGTCGTAAAAACCAACATTTACAGCTTCCGATTGAAGCGATGGACCAGTAGAATAACAATCTCTAAATAAGCGTAAAGTAATTTTGTATTTACTGGTATTGGCTGCAGCTCCTGGCCCAAGGTATTCATAAAATAATTCACCACCGGCAACATGCCTTGCAAGCAATTGGCTTGTGCAAGAAAGAAAAAAAATTATGAAGAACCATTTCTTCATAAATAAATTTTATCGGTTGATGAATTGTAGCAAATAGGTGTTTACTAAATGGGTTGCTTCTAACATGCCCATGTGTCCAACATTATTCAGCACATGAATATACGAACATTCAGGCATTTTTGTTTGCTGTAAAACATCGTTTAATGGTGCAGCTATATCTTCTGTACCTAGGATAAACAAAACAGGCACTTTGCTGCCTTTTAAAACGTCTGTAGCATCTGGTCGGTTCATCATTGCAAAAGAATACTGCTGCAATGCTTCATTGCTAAACTGTTTACTGGCTTCTATTAATACTTCTATTTGTTCGGGAAATTGTTTCTTAAAGCTTGAACTAAATAAATTGGGTATGGTATTCTTTAAAAACGAGTAACCATCATAATCACCAATTAACTGAATACCACGTAAACGATTTTGCTTTTTTTCTTCACTATCAGCAAATGCAGTTGAGTGAAACAATCCAAAGCCATTTAATAGTTCAGGAAATTTTTGTGCAAAAGCCAATGTAATATAACCACCCATGCTATGTCCAATCATGGTGCAATTCGTAATATTTTCTTGCTGTAATAACGCATAGATGCAGTTGGCGTAATCAATAATAGATGCTGGATATTGGATACTAGATGTTGGATGCTGGCTGTTAGATTTGAATAATTCACTTTTACCAGTACCGGGTAAATCAGGAACAATTAATAAACAATGCTCTTTTAAAAAATCTATTTGTGAATTAAAGATCTTACTGTCTTCTCCAAAGCCATGCAATAATACAACTGCTTTACCAGTACCTTCTGTTCGGTAATTAATTAAAGAATCGTTATAGTTAAAAGTCTTTTTCATTTTGTAAGCTATGGCTTTTCACTTCCCTAATTTCTTTTTATAACTAGTATAAGGTTCCAAGCCAGTAACAACATTGCAAACACGGCAGCTATCTTATACAAATAATCTCCATATATTACATAAAACGTCAGGTTGGTTTTTACCGGAATATTGTATTTAATAACATCTGCAGTATCCCAAGCTTTACTGGCTTTAGTAGTTCCATACTCATCAATTACAGCACTAATACCAGTATTGGCACTACGAACCACCCAACGCCTTGTTTCAATGGCTCTTAATTTTGCAAGAGCCAAATGTTGTTTATGACCAGGTGTATTACCCCACCATCCATCGTTAGTAATAATGGTAATAATGTTTGCTCCTTTTTGCACATAGCTGGCCACATATTCACCATAAATACTTTCATAACATATAACGGGAGCTGCTACAAATGGGTTGCCTGCATTATTAAATACTTTCGCTACAGTATCTTTCGCATAACCACCAGTTGTGCCACCAAATTTTTCAAAAACAGGAGCAAGTATGTTTAAAAAGCTAGGTAATGTTTCTACACCAGGTACCAATTTACTTTTAATATAAAACTGCAAAGGTTCATTTGCTTTAATTGAAACTGCTGCATTGTAACTATCATAATAAAAATCCTGGGCTGATTTTCTGGCATACGGAGAAGTTTTTTCCAGCCCTAAAATTTTATATGTTTCAATACCTGTAAGCAGTGTAACGTTAGGGTGGCGATTTGCAAAATCAAATACAGGTTTATATACTGGCGATTGTGCAACTTCATTAATACCCACATTGGCACTCAATGCAGTTTCGGGCCAAACCACCAATTTGGTAGTACTGTCGATTGCTTTTTCCGATAAATCAATCAATTTTTGTAACTGACTGCTTACACTTAAACTTTCGAATTTTTGGTAAGGATCTATATTCGGCTGAACAATTACCACACTTTTATTAGTACCACCTTTTACAAAATGTACACTTAGTAAAAGAGAAAAAATGATAGGAATAGTAATTAAAGCAATCAGTATAAATACGCTTAAAACCTTTCTCCTTCTACCTTCTGCCTTCCACCTTTTTATTATTTCGTACAACAAAATATTTACCAATAAAATCCATAAAGTACCACCTCCAATACCTGTAAACTCATACCATTGTATCCATTCAGTTTTTGCAGCAAATGCATTGCCTAAACTTAACCATGGCCAGCTGATTTGCCAGTTTAGATGAATATATTCGAATAGCATCCAAAAACTAACCAGCGATGCATAGCCAATGTTTTTGCCAAATTTATTTTTAAAAATAAAGTAGCCAATCCATGGCACACACATTAATAAACTATTTGCAATAATAGCTGCAATACTACCTACGTCAGTGCTATTCCAAATCCACCAGGTAGTTAAAGCGTTCCAACTGAGTAAAGCTGTAAATGCGTACCAAAAAATTCTTTTTGCTTTATCTACTACAAGCAATAAAGGCAACCATGCAATAAATAGCAAAAAAGTAAGGGTTGAAACTGGCCATGCTGCAAATAATAAAATACCAGTTAGTAAACTAAAACCAAAAAAGTGAAGCTTTTTCAAAACATAAATTTTATGTTGCGAAAGTTCGGAAGTTTATTGAAGAATTTGAAAATTAAAAAATGGGCACCAATTGAAGATGCCCATTTTTAATTTCAGAAACATGAATATGTGAGATGGTAGTTTATTCTTTTTTACCAATTATCTGTTCTAAAAGGCGATGCTGGCAAACCTTCTTTATTGTACAAATTGGCATCTGGATTTACAGCCCAAGCATATCTTACAGCAACTGGTGTTTGCACGTCTTTACAGCTTACAATTATTTTATTACCCTCAATAACTGCATTAGCCCAGTAAAATTTTTTATCCTCACCAGCAATTGCAAAACCAGCTAATGCTTGTCCTTTAGAATCTAAACCTGAACCAACATGTTCAAAACTCAGTTCAATTTTATCTGCTAGCATATTCATAGATAAATATCGGGGCCCACTATATACATTATTTGCATGATAGGCAATGTGGTTGGCTGCTAGGTAAAGCCTTTTGCCTACATCTTGTTTGTTTTTGGGATGAATATTATTTGCATCTCCAATATCTATGGTCACAGCCATACCAGTATTGGGCAATTTTAGTGTCATGCTTTGTGATTCTCTAAGTGTAGCCCAATTATCGTTCATTACAGGCTGTGGGTTTTTTGCTTTATGATTTGCTAGTTGAACATAAATAAATGGTAGAGAATCGTTGTTCCACCTAGCTCTCCAATCATTAATTAATAAAGGAAATATTGTACGGTATTTAAAAGCTCTAATAGCTGTATTTCCATTATTTTCTCCTTGATACCAAATAACTCCTTTAATGCCATAAGGAACTAATGGAGCAATCATTGCATTGTACAATGCTGATGGATAATTTTTCTCAGCTGGTAAAACAGGTTTGATAGTTGATTGCAAATTATTTTTTTGTACTGAATCTCTAAGGGCTAAATAATTAGTGTACAATATTTCCCAGTTGGCTTGAGCCGCCTGATAACGCAATATTGAATCTCTAAAATCTTCATTTGTAAGTAAAGAAATACCTGAAGTCCAAGCCTCAGCTGGAGAAGACCCCCAAGATGATGAAATTATACCAACTGGAACTTTTTTATCCAAATGTAATTGCCTAGCAAAAAAATAGGCAGCTGCGGAAAAATTTCTTGCATTTGCAGGGTTTGAAACAAGCCATTGTCCTTTAACATCACTCAATGGTTTGCTACTTATATTAAGGCCAACGGTAAAAAAACGAATTTCTGGATAATTGGCATCTGCAATTTCTTTTCCTGCATTATTTCCTTCACTTAATCTAAACTGCATATTCGATTGACCACCTGCTAGCCATACTTCGCCAACAAAAACACTATCATAAACAATCGCATCTTTTTTTGTAGCAATTTTCATTTTATAAGGGCCTCCAGCTTTTGTTTTAGCTAATCGAACCATCCACTTACCATTTACATCTGCTGTTGTTTTTTGTGTACTGCCAGCAAAAGAAATACTGAGGACTTCTTTGGGGGAGGCAGTTCCCCAAATTGGAGCATTTATTCCTTGCTGTATAACCATGTTATTGCCAAAAATGCTTGCTGGAGTAATATTTTGAGCAAATGAAAAGTGGGTAAGAATCGATAAAAGAACTGTGGTAAAAATTATTTGCTTCATCATAAAGTTCAATTTTTTAGAACTGTGTTAATTATTATTGAATTGTTGTTGGCAAGGCTAATTGTTACAGTTTCAGCGTTTTCTGTAAAATAAGCTTAATGGCAATATGCAATACAAGTAGAATACTTTAAAAAACAAATTTCTTCATTAAGTCTTACATGCTGGATATACGCTATTCAAACTTAGGGTGTATATAAACCAAGTTATTTTGAAACGATAAAGCCAGCATTTATGCAGTTAATTTTATTTTCTTACTTAGTAAAACTTTTTCTTGAAGTATGATGCGTTTAAGAAAAATACTGGGTTATAAAATATAAACCTTCGATTAGCATATGAAAAAAAACAAGTCCATACCAACAAGTCTAAAAGTACTCTTACTACTATTTATATTAAGTACACAAGCTTGGTCACAAAATGAAAAAAAAGAAATATCAACTGCACAACGCAACCAAATAAAACGTGGCTATGGTATGTTTATACATTTTGGTATTAATACATTCAATGAAATTGAATGGTCTAAAGGTAACTTGCCAGCATCATCTTACAATCCCACCAATTTAGATTGTGACCAATGGGTTAGCATTGCAAAAGAAGCTGGTTTCAGGTATGTAATTCTTGTTACCAAACACCACGATGGATTTTGTTTGTGGAATAGCAAATTTACTGATTACGATGTTGCGTCATCTCCTGTTAAAACAGATGTAGTGGCCGAAGTTGCCAAAGCTTGTAAAAAGTATGGTATCAAGTTAGGATTGTATTATTCTTTATGGGATAGGCATGAACCAAGTTATAAAAACAATAAGGATTATGCTGCTTATATGAAAAACCAATTAACCGAATTGATGTCCAATTATGGTTCTATTTGTGAACTTTGGTTTGATGGTGCATGGGATAAAAAAAACTGGGATTGGAACTTACCAGAAATATATAAGGATGTAAAAAAACTGCAACCCAATTGTATGATTACTGTAAATCATTCAATTGGAAAACCAACCAATCGAAATACAATACAGCTTCCTGAAAATTATGCAGAAGGAGATCCAATAAGGTACTTCCCTATTGATTTTAGAATAAAGGATCCCAATTTAGTAAGATGGGATGACCCTAAATATTATGAACGTGATAGCACATTATATTACCTTCCATTTGAACATACCATTTGTTTGTCTGACAGATGGAATTGGTTCCAAAAGAAAAATGTGTTGGCAGCAAGACCATTAGATGAACTTGAAGAATTGTTTTATTGGGGAACAGCAAATGACAACATTTTAATCATTAATGTGCCACCTGATTTAACTGGAAAAATTAGAACGAATGAAAAAAACAGAATCCTTGAACTGGCTGATAGATTAGGTATTCGTAGAGGGAAAAAGAGATTACCAACTGGTCCAATCAACTTAACTTTTAAGCAAAAGATTGTTGCAAGTAGCGAATCTAAAAAGTATCCTGCTATTAATGCAAACGATTTTAGTTTAGAATCTTTTTGGGAAGCAACGGACTCTACTGCCAATTTGGAAATAACATTCAATGCTGCTGCAACATTTAATCGAATCAGCATTTTTGAAAATGCAGAACTGAAGGATTTAGGGGATAACTTTTCTAAGATGCGTATGTTTAAAATTAAAGCATATGAGCTGCAATCTTTTGCAAATGGTCAATGGGATACATTTTATACAGGAGATTTAATAGGAGCTTGTAAAATTATTCATCTTCCCAATGATATTACAGCAGAGAAAATTCGATTGAACATTGTTCAATCGAACGGAAATGCTTCCATTTGCCATATTGCTGTATCTAAACAATCGAGTATCGGCGTACGTTAATTAAAACGATGTGCTTTTAAAAGGAACATCTAGTTTAATAATAAAAAATAGCGATTGAATTTTCAATCGCTATTTTTTATTAAAAGGTTTAAATACTATTAATGATGGTGGTTGTGCAATTTGCTGGCAAATTCTTCGGCACCAATACTTTCTTCTTTAGCAGATACTTTATTTTCTAATAAGTTGAACATTTTTTCAGTACTTATTCTGTGGTAACTATCTTCTACAAATTTTCTATCTTTCATCATCCTATCAGCATAATCTTCTACCCATTGTTGGTTATCACCCAACATACCTAATTGACCACCCATGTATTGAAACAATTGTTGTTTTGCAAAGTTTCTAATATCATCAGGTAATACTTCAATCTTATTGTCTTCAACCAATTTGCTGGTAATTAAAGTCCATTTTAAACTGTTGCTGAAAGATGGAAATTCAGTTTCAGCTTCTTCAGCAGTTTTAGGTTTTTCGCCACTTGTTTGAATCCAACGCTTTAAAAAGCTTTCAGGAAACTCCATTGTAGTATGGTCTAACAAGTGATGATAAATTTGATCGTGTACTTGATTTTTGCTTTGAGCGTCGTAATAAGCTTCAATATCTTCTTTCACAGCATTACGCAATTCATCTTCGCTTTTTACTTCTTTATTAGGGTAAGCAGCTAAGAAAAATTCTTCATTCATGTCAGCTTTTTCTACAAAGCCAACTTTGGTAATGGTTAGTTTAAAGTTTTTATCAGCTACACCTGCAGTAGCAGCATCTAAACCTAAATCGGCCAAAATGGTTTCTAATTCTTTGTCTTCAAAAGCAGTAGCCAAATGCAAATCAAGTACATCGTCTTTTTGCTTACCCATTAAATTGCTTCTAAAAGCAGGAGCAAAATATTTTACTAATAAGCTGTTGCCTTTGTTTATACCACCTTCAACTACATTTCCTTCAGCATCTACTTCTGTAAAAGTTACGTTCAATACATGATCTTCACTACTTACAGCTTCTGGTTCTGTCATTTTACCAAAACGAGTTTGTAAACGAGCTACTTCTTCGTCAATCATTGTATCGGTAACAGCAACTTTATAACGGGTAACGTTAATGTTGGTATTGATTTCAAAAGCAGGTTTTAAGCCAATTTCAAAAGCAAATGCATAGTCAGATGGATTGTTCATATCCAATTGTCTTGCATCAATATCTAAAGGCAAAGGCTGGGCAAAAATATCCAGTTGTTCTTTGGTTAAGTATTCGTTTAACTGAGATTCAGCAGTACGTAAAACTTCATCGGTAAATAAACTTTGTCCGTACATTTTTTTTACCAAACCAGCAGGAACCATTCCTTTCCTAAAACCAGGAATATTGGCCGTTTTTGCTTGTTTTTTTAAGTTGGTTTCAAAACGTTCGAAGTAATCTTCTTTAGAAAGGTTTACTGTTAATTTATCGGTAAGATTACCGATGTTTTCTCTTGTAACTGTTGCCATCTTTATTAGATTTTGCTATTTGCCAATAGGCGAATAGCCTGATTAAAAATGAAGAAGTTGATAAGAAGAAAGTTGAAGATTGTCATCTATCAACCTCTCAACTTATCAACTTCACTTTGGTGCGGGTGGAGGGACTCGAACCCCCATGCCTCACGGCACTAGATCCTAAGTCTAGCGTGTCTACCAATTTCACCACACCCGCAGATTGCTTTTTTAGACTTAGGGATGCAAAAGTAGGGGAATTGCTGTAAATATGAAATAGTTGAAGGGGAAAGAATTTTTTTGAAAGAAAAAAGGGTAAATTCGGGTTATAAAATTTGATTTTATGCTGAATACAACAAAACTGGAAGTAGTGCAGAAGAAAATTCAGGAACTGAGTGAAACAGAATTAGATGATTTAATTCAATACTTGGATATAAAGGTTAGCCTATTACCCAATGAAACTGATTTACTGAAACACTTGCCTTCTATTTTAAGAGAAGATGCTGAAGTACTTCAAAAACTGGCACAATGATTTCAACAGAACAAGTATTGGCTATTCATACAATTGCAATTAAGCAATTTGGTGGCTCCAATGGAATTAGAGATGCTGAAATGTTAGATTCGGCTATCAAAAGACCTTTTCAAACTTTTGGAGGTGAAGAATTATATCCATCTATTATAGAAAAAGCAGCAGCCATTATTGAAAGCATTTTAATGAATCATCCGTTTGTCGACGGGAATAAGAGGACAGGCTATATTTTAATGAAAGCCATGTTAATGGCAGAGCATATCACTATTACAACACCTCAAAATGAAGTATACAATTTTGTTATTGCAATTTCTACAGGCGAAATGAAATTTGAAGCAATTGTAGAATGGTTGAATGCAAATACAAAAAAGTTGTAATTTTCTGAAGTACACCACTTTTTTAGCTATATGAGATTCTGCTAGTGCAGCTTGTAACAAAAATAATGCTCTAGTCTAGCTCTACAAGTCTCTAAGAGCAGCACATTACTGATTATTTGCCACTGGCAAATTTAAAATTTTATACAACCAATGATGTGCATAGAATAGAAGATAAAAGTATTACCCTATCTGAAAAAGAAACAAAAGCCCTAAAAATATTTGCCGAAAACATCAATCAAATTGTAGAAAGGGAACTACTCATGAAAGCCATTTGGGAAGATGAAGGTATTGTTGTAATTAGCAGAAATATGGATGCTTTGGTATCTAAGCTACGCAAGAAATTAAGCGATGATAATACCATTAAATTTATTAATGTACATGGCAAGGGATATAAATTGATGATTGAATAGATGGCTAATATTTTGGCTTTATGCTTAAACAAAGGGCGTAGGCACAGCCTGACGCCCAGTTGATTAAATAATAAGCTACGGTTGGTTTGTGGCTGGATTTTGTTCGTTAAACATAATGTTTAAAAGGCAGTACTTCTGATTTTATATCTTTACCTGCTGTCAAAACTTCGCCAATTGAATCTGCAAAACGCAAGGTCACTGGTGAGCCATCAGCAAAAATACAAGCGTTGTAATTTAGTTTTGTCAATGCTAAAACGTCTTTACAAACTGATTCAATATTACTATTTCCTCTTATTATTTCTACACTTATTGGATTAGGTGTTTCTAATCCAAGTTGAGTCTTTAATCTTGGTATATAGCCTTTTGTCCATAGATATGCAAGATTATCTGTTACAAGTAAAGCAGTTCCTCTAGGAACACAATATGAAAATTCACGGTACAGTTTAAAAGTATTGTCGTCTTTAATTCTAATACCTATTATTTTACATTTTCCATTCGTTGCTTCATTAAATCCTTCCCATTCCTCATCGTCAAAATTTGTTTTTGAATGAATGAAAATTTCATTTGGATATTCATTTGTTTCTGATTTCTCCTTAAATGATTCTATTGACATTGAGAGTAGTTCGAAAGCATCCTTTTTTGAAATATGAAACTCTTTAGTTTGAGGATTATACCAAGGTCCAATTGTTCCTCTAAATACCATTCCATCTCCCGAATCAAGAAACATTTGTGCTGCACAGCAAGCATTTTTAGTATCAATACTTGAATCTATCTGCTTATATACAAGTCCTAAATAACATACGCTTTTCCGAACTTCACCAAGTTTCCAAGGTAAACCACCTGATTTATAGTACAAAGTTGTTGATATATTCCAAGCCTTTGCTGTATCAAAAATTCGCTGACTTTGAATTTTCTTTTCATTTGTCCATAAAGTTTGATAATGGATAGTGCTTTCTTTTATTATTTGTGTTACAACTTTTATATTTAGTAATTTCGCTTTTAATTGATTGTGAAAGTTGATTTCATAATTATATGCTTCCTTTAATTCATTCATTTCTTCAAATAAAAAATTTGATTGTAAAACTCTATCTTTCTTACTTAATCCAATTTTAATATTTTCCTTCGATTTGGGTATTGAAGATTTATTTTTTCCAAATTGATATATTTCGTCTGATATAGCAACAAACCAAACTGAAACAGGAATGTGTTCTTCATTTAAATATTTTTTAAGCTTGTTTGCAAACAAATCAGTTAAATTAAAAACACGTTGATGTCCGTCAATGTATTGAAGATATTTTTCTATTTCAGTTTTTGGTATGTCTATTTCTTGAATATTTTCAATATTAATCTCAATTCCAAAGGCAGACTGTAAACCCGGAAAGTAGGGTCTTGCAATATCTTTAATTTCGCTATGAATTGGTTGATGTAACCGTTTCAGATATTGTTTAACAAATTCTCTTTGAGTTTTTGCTCCAATGATCCCAACTCTTATTTCGCCTTTATGACTTTTGTGTGTATAAGCACCAAATAATGTTAGTCCATCTCGTGGATCTTCAATTTTTTGATTAAAGCCAAAAGTTAACTTAGGTTCTGGTATATGAATTAATAATGGTTCAGTCATTTTCAGTTTCTTCTTCGTATGTATTTAGTAATCCTTGTCTTGATTTGTCTTTTGGGTCATAATATCCAAAGTCAGCCCAATAAAACATTGGCGTACTTGGCATTTCTAATAAAAATGTTTCGGAAAGTGGGATAGAAATTGAATCATTCTTTTTTAGACCACTTAAAAAGGCTAACAACAAATCTCTCCATTCTTCATTAAACATTCTTTTCCCTTTAGCTCTGCGATGTGAATGGATTTTTTCTTTGTCAAACTCTCGTCTTTCATTTCCCTTTACTTCTTTTTGCCAAATCAATTTACCATCTACTGTAAAGCAAATATGATTTTTTAAACTATAGCCTAAAAATGGACTAATTGTTGGTTTCATAGAAACCGCAAAATGCCAAAACCCTAATTCTAAATATTTTCCTATTAAATTTTTCTTTTTTGGTTTAGTTTTCGATTTATCTCTAAACAAAAAGTCAAAACTTACTTTTTGAGTTGGCAAATTATCAATATTAAAAAAATAGGCTAATTTTTTATTTGCCATTTCATACCAATACATTCCACGATGTCTCATCATTTGATGAAAGACTTCCTTTAATAATGATTTAAAATGATTTTCAGTATCTCTGTGATTAGGAAATGAGTTTGAATCAAATCCTACTAACACGTCTGTAACTTTTATTTCAAATATTTTTTTTGGTTTTATTATATTATCTGTTCCATCTATACTGTATGTAAAAATTTGTCGTTGCTCAAAGGATGATAAATAATTTGAAATCTGGCAAACTGGAAAGTTGTTTTTTTGCTTTCTAATTATACTTGCTTGCTCTTTTTTATCAAATTCATACATAAAAAAAGTTTCAGGAAGTTTCTGTATTTCCCACCAATTTGTATAATAGAGTTCATTTTTTGATGTAATCCTTTCGTATTGAAGAAACTCATTTTGATACCAATTTCCAAAATCTGAATCTTTCTTTAATTCATTTTTGGGGATTTCATCTTTGGCAAGTTTTTTTTCTAGCTGGATTAAACCTTGAGCCCAATTATCGTGAAATGAAATTTGGTTTGATCTATCAAGTCCAATAAATAAACTATAGTCTGCACTATCAATATTTAAAGGAATAATGAAATCGTTTACTTTTTCTTTTTTTCCAATATTTTCAGCAAAACTATATTCTTTTGAAACTCCATCTTTAAGTTTTCCTCCAAGTGGATTTCCATTTTCGTCTTTGTAAAAAATGTTGTTTGAGTAAACTAGCAAAAATTTAATAGTATAATTTCTAATTGCATTGTCAATTTCTTCCCAAAATTTTTCACCTCCTAAGAGTCCGTTTTTATCTATCCAAACTTTGTAACCCATAAGTTCTAGTTTTGACGCTAACCAAATGGTAAACTCATTGTCTTCTGGTGTAGCGTGGCTAATAAATATGGTATCTCTCATTAAGTGTAAATGTAATTTAATTTCTTTAAAAAGTTTGCATTTTTAGGGTGTCGCTACCCAAGCTCTACGAGACTTGTTGTATTTAGTTACATCCAGCTCTATGAGACTTGTAGTCTCATAGTTGCATTCTGTTGCTTTTAGCAACTTTAAATACACTTCAATAAAAGCTGCACAAAGTATAAGGCGTATAAATTTTTTTGCTGTGCCGCAGAATAAACTTGCCAGCTATGTTCAATGGTTATTCTACGCCTACATTAGTGCGTTTATGAAGCACTTTATTTAAAACGGCATTCGTGGGAATACACACCAATGCGGAAATCTATCATTGTATCTTTTTAGAAATTTCTTTTAAGTCCTTACTCTTGATATTGTAAGATACTGTTACATACGAGGTATAAATTATTTCACCTGTTTCTGAGTTGAAAATTGTTAGGTATTTATCAGTACTGCTTTTTATGTAAACCAAATAATAAAAGGGTTGTTTTTCATTGAGAATTTTATCGTTTAATGCATCAGTGTTTAATAAAGTATACTTAAAATCATAGTCTTCAAAAATCTCTTTTTCTTTATGACGTTTCGATTCATTTCCAGTGAATTTATTGAAGTTAATCAACACATAGTCAGGAACGAATAAGGTTTGATTTTTTAATTCTTTGATTTTTTCAGTGTCGACAGTTTCAGTGAATAATGTTCTTTTTTTACCCTCATTTAACAAAAGCATTAATTGTTGTAAATAATTTTTTAAGATTCCTTTGCCCCAATTTCTAATATGTCCATCACCTGTCCAATCTGAGTTATAAATATTCTCAGGACTACTAAGTGTTTCAAAATCTGTAAATAATTCTATCCGAGCTATTTGAATTTGGTCGGCCGATGTAAAAGTTTTTTTCTTTTTGCTTTCTCTTGTAAAAAATTTTTCATCGCAGCCCCAAAGCTGAAGGTAAATGTGAGTGTTAGTACCACTACTTCCATTCATGGAAGAACCATCGCTGTATTTGTAAACAAACCCTCTGCTTGTTGAGTAATCTCCAATTGAAAAAAAGTAATTATTGGGCGATAAATTTTTTTCTACATCAGAATAATTGATAAAATCAAATTTTGAAATCGTCCAATATTTTTTAAATATTTCTTTATACTCTTTAGCCTTTGTAGATGATGTGTCTTTAGTTACTATGTATGTAATCCCATTTTTTAAGTGAGGTATTTTGTTGGGATTAGTGATCTCAAATTGGGCATGGCCACTAATGGATAAAACACAAAATAATTGAGTGTAAAATAAAATTAGTTTTAACCTTCTTTTCATAAAGTAATTTTATCAAAAGTAAGAATTAATGTAATGTTATAATATAGCCCTTATAATTCAACTATACAGACTTGTAGTCTCATAGTTGCATTCTGTTGCTTTCAGCAACTTTAAATACGCTTTAATAAAAGCTGCACAAAGTACCGAACCTTGAATGGTGCGACGCAACAACAGTTCAATTAAAATACCGTAGTTTGTAACTTAAAAAAGTCTTTGCTGGCATTATCTTCTCTTTAGCCAATGTTCAATGCTCACTAAAAAATTAAGTATTCTTAAATTACACATCTTCACTAAACCAATGCACTATACCAGTAAAAGAAGATGCTAAGACTCCTTTTTATTGAAGGTTTATTCTTTGAATATTGTTAGAAAAAAATATTACAATAATTTAAAAATGCAACATTGTTTTTTTTACTACTTTTCGGCTTTTATAATTATTAAAACAATAGTATGAAGAAAACACTACTCTTTTCTTTGGCCTTAATTTTTGTATTCTTTTTACAGTTTAACAAACTAACTGCTCAAGTGCTTTTTAATGAAGATTTTGATGGTATTGCAGGATTTACTGCTGGTGGTCCTGGCACTTATAGCTTTCCGACGGGTTGGTTTCTGAGAAATGTAGATAACAGAACACCAAATTCAAGTGTATCCTATGTAAATGAAGCTTGGGAGCGGAGAGAAAATTTTATTACAGCAGTTACAGACAGTTGTGCATTTTCAACCTCCTATTATTCTCCATCAGGTGCAGCAGATGATTGGATGTGGACACCTGGTGTTGCATTGCCCACAGGTAGAACTATCAGGCTAAGTTGGAGAGGCATGTCTCCAGATGCATCTTTTAGAGATGGGTATGAAGTAAGAATTATGACAGTTGCCCCAACTGGAGGAACAGGGTCTATTGGCAATCAGGTTACCAATTCAACTGTTATTTATTCTACAACTGCTGAAACAGCTACCTGGACAATACGTACTATTGATCTTAATGCCAGTTATAGTGGCCAAACGGTATATATAGGCTTTAGAAATAATTCGAGTGATAAGTTTCTATTAATGATCGACGATGTAAAAATCGAAGCTGCTACTGCGTTTGATGCAAGTGTGAGTGTAGCTAATAGCACAGGCCCTTACAGCAGCTATGTTAAAACTCAAAACCCATCTTTTAATTTAGGGGGAACAATTGCTAATTTAGGTTCGAGTTCATTAACCAATGTTAATCTTTATGCCAAAGTGTTCGTAGGAACAAATCCTGTAGCAATTCAAACAACTAATGGTACCTTACTTAGTTCTTTAACAAATGGCACAACAGCTAATTTTACATGTGGTACTTTTACACCTGCTACAGCTGGTACATATACTGTAAAATATTATCCTGTTACTACACAAGTGGATGTGAACAATGCAAATGATACTTTAGTTAGAACGATTGTTGTTACAGACTCTACCATGTCGAGAGATGATGGTATTTCAACAGGAGCTTTAGGTATTGGTGCAGGTAATGGTGGATATGTTGGCCAAAGCTTTACAATTACAAATGCTGCAGATTTGTCATCGGTAATTGTTGGTTTTAATAGGGGCTATACAGGCAAAAAGTATGCATGTGTAGTGTGGAATACAACTGTAGCCGGTGTTCCCAATTCTATAATTGCGTCAACAGATACGTTACTATATCCTGATAATAATGCGTTGTTTGATACCATAAGAATTTATGGAGGCAAAAAGTTTTTAGTAGCGGGTACTTATGTTGTTACAGCAATTGAGTTTGACTCTACCCTTTCATTGGCAAATACAGCAAATATTTTTACTGCTGGTGCAGGATGGGTAAATTGGCCAACCAATCCTAATGGTACATGGTCTAATGTAGAATCTTTTGGAGCCAATTTTGCAAAGCCATTTATGTTACGCTTGAATTTGCAAACACCAGGAACCGTTCCTGTTAAATTAGTTGGTTTTGTAGGAGCAAAAGTAAGTGGCGGAAATAAGTTAGAGTGGAAGGTAGCTGAACAATTGGGCATTAGGGAATATGTTTTGGAACGCAGTTCAAATGGTACTCAATTTGTTCCAATTGCTACCATTGCAGCCAATAATTACCAATCTTACCAATACCAGTTTGTAGATGCTAATCCTTTACAGACAGCTAATTTCTATCGTTTAAAAATTGTAGAGGAAGGTAAAATAATATACAGCAGTATTGTGAGAATTAGTGGCGATAAGTACAATATTTCATTGACTCCTCAACCCGCAAAAGATATTGCTGTATTGCAAAGCAATGATTTACAACTGCTGAATACCAAAGCTGTTTTGGTTAATGCGAATGGTGCACAGATGAAACAAATGGTTATTACACAATTACCTTATAGAATTGATGTATCCAGCTTGCCTGCAGGTATATACCTACTCAAACTGGAAGACAAAACCGTACTTAGATTAGTAAAACAGTAAAATTTTTATTGTTAACCAGAAATACAGAGATAGATTATAAAAAAAGTCGCAGTTAAAAATAACTGCGACTTTTTTATTTTGGCTCTGTTTAATTGGAATAGTACAATGGTTCTATATAAAAATTCAACTCTACGAGATTTGCAGTCTTGTACTTACATTCAGTTGCTTTCAGCAACTTTAAATTCGCTTGAATAAAAGCTCCACAAAGTACCGAACCTTGACTGGTGCCTGCTGTCCAGCAGGATAAACTTGCCAGTAAAGTTCAATTGAAATTCTACAGCCTGTTACAAAAAAAATTACTTTACATATTTACCAAGTACAGGTAATTTTTGAAATTCCTTTTTTTCGACCAGTAAAATAAACCAGGTAAAAATGCTGAAGAGCAATGTGCCAATTATTAAACTAAACCATGCATGGTTGAAGAAGTAGGTAATGCCTTTGTGTATAAAGAAAAGCACAACAACAATTACCATATAGGCAACTAGTTTTTTCCATACATACGGAATGGGATATTCTTTTTGTCCCCATATATAACTGATGACCATCATGCTGCCATAGCAGGCAAATGTTGCCCATGCACATGCCATATAACTATAATGGGGAATGAAAAAATAGTTAATGAGTATGGTAACCCCTGCACCAATTAATGTAATGTAAGCACCTGCAATAGTTTTATTACCCAGCTTATACCAAATACTCAGGTTGTAATAAATACCCAAAAACATATTGGCTAAAAGTAGTATGGGCACTACTTTTAAACCCACCCACATTTTTGGATTACGAATAAACTGTTTCCAAATATCTAAGTATAAAACAACGGCTAAAAACATAAAGCAAAGTGTAATAACAAAAAACTTCATTACACGGGCATAGGTTTTTGGAGCATCTTTTTCTTGTGATTGTTTAAAAAAAAATGGCTCAGCACCCATTCTAAATGCTTGTACTGCTAAGGTGATTAGAATAGATAATTTATAGCAGGCCGAATAAACACCTACTTCGGCTTTGGCTGCAACTTCTGTAGCTACAGGTGCCCACCAGCCCAGCATAATACGATCGAAGGTTTCATTAATCATACCAGCAAAACCTGCAAGTATTAAAGGCATGCCATACAGCATCATTTGCTTCCAAAGCTTTACATCAAACGTCCATTTAAAACCTAAAAATTCTTTTGTTAATAATAGCAGCGTTAACCCGGATTGAATCACATTGGCCAATAAAACATAGCCAACTGCCCAATCGGGTTTGAAAAAACTATTACACCAATGGTTGGGGTTTTGTGCAATCCACTTTGGACAAAGACTTAAGAAAAAATAAATGCTCACAATATTTATTAAAATACTGCCCACTCTGATGGCTGCAAATTTTACTGGTCGTCCATCTTGCCTAAGCTTAGCAAATGCAATAGATGACAATGCATCTAAAGCAATGATGGCTGTGGCATATAAAAGATAATCGGGATGTTCGTTTATTTTCAACAATGTATTTAAAGGCCCTTGCAATGCCAGTAATGCACAACAAAAAAGTATCGTAGATGCAATGAGCGATATACTGGTTGTGCTGTAAACTTTTTGTTTGTCTTCGGTATTGGCAAATTTAAAAAATGCAGTTTCCATACCGTATGTAAAAACCACATTCATAAATGGAATGAATGCATATACAATACTCATTTCGCCATACTGAGCTTCAGAGAATTTGAATGTTAAATAGGGTGTTAGCAGGTAATTAATAAATCTAGCAGCAATGGAACTAATTCCATACCACATTGTTTGTCCTGCCAGTTTTTTAATGTTGCTCAATCTGCTCGTTTAATTTGCTCAAAAGTAGGGATAGAATTTTGTTAATGATTCACTGAATATAATGGAGGGGTTATTTACCACAGAGGCACTGAGAACACAAAGTAAACACAGAGGAATTTTTGTAAACTTAGCACAACATAAAAACTTTATGCAACTCCATAACTCCAAAACTCTGTGGTTAAACAATCATTGCTTTGTTTACTAGCTTAACTTTTTTACCACAGAGGCACTGAGAACACAAAGTAAACACGGAGGAGTTTTTGTAAACTTAGCATAGCATAAAAACTTTGTGCAACTCCTTAACTCCTTGAACTCTGTGGTTAAATAATAAAATCAATGGTTATGTATAAAGGGCGTTGTATAAGAACCGGGTTGTGCAAATCTTTTATCTTTTAAAAATGTTGTATCGGTTAAGGTATATAAAAATGCAGTTAGCTGCCCAATTTGAAAATTGGATAAATACAGTTTGTTTTTTAATAAAGAATCGGTTGTGGCTATGGGCTGCATTTTGTTACGATAATGTTCAAACACATTACTTAAACTAAAAAATCGTCCATCATGACCATAAGGCATGGTTACATCTACATTTCTTAAACTGGGGACACGAAATTTTAAAGAATCATTGTTGTTTTGGGTAATTTTCATTCTGCCAAAATCATTCAATGTTTTATCAACTGGCATACCTGTATTGCGATAATTGAAATCGGTGAAAAAAGGTTCTTTGTGGCAACTGATACATTTTTGTTGGAAGATTTCATAGCCTAATCGTTGGGGCAGGTTAAAACTGTCTTCTCCACGTTTTACTTTGTCGTATTTGCTGTTACTGCTTACCAACATAAGCATAAACTGACTCAATGCTTTCATGGTTCGTTGAGTGTTGATGGTTTCATCGCCAAAAGCAGCTTTATACATTGCTCTGTATGCGGAGTCTTTTTTTAGTTTGGTGATGATGTTTTCTATGGTCTCAGCCATTTCATTGGGTGCAGTAATGGGTGCAAGTGGCTGTACGTCTAGGTGGTTAATACCTCCATCGGCCATAAAATCTTTTTGCCAGGCTAAATTTTGTAATGCAGGTGCATTACGTGTAGTGAAACTGTTGTTGTAACCATGACTTAAATTATGGTCGAATGTTGCAAATGCTGCAAACTGTTGATGGCAGCTTCCACAGCCAACAGAACTGTCTTTGCTGAGGCGTTCATCGTAAAATAATTTTTTGCCAAGCTCAAATCCCTCAACAGTTAAAGGGTTTTCTTTAAAGTTATATACTGGCTTTGGCCAACCTTTTGGAACAACAAATTTGAGTGGTGTAGTTTTATGTTTACCAATCGTAATAAAGCCTGCACCAATAATAGTGAAGCATAATAAGGCTGCTATGACTTTAGTAAACTTCATTATTGTACTTCTGTAATTTGAAACATGTATTGGTAATTGTTGGCAAGTTCTAAAGCTAATTTTCCTGGTTGATGACACACTGGTGAACCAGAAATTTGTATTTCATTCGCAGCTTTAAACCATTTTAAAACATCTGCTTCGATTATTATGGTTGAAAATTGCTGGTTATTATTAAAAGGAACATTTAGTACAACTTTTCTTAGTGCATTTTCACCTGATTTATATCCACCAACATGATAACTGAAATAATTAGATGGGGCATGAGAAGCATCACTTTTACCTTCGAGCTTAGCATAAATGTAACCGGTATTCCATGTCCAGAACATACCTTTCATTGGGTCTAAATCATCATTTTGTACGCCATTTACATTGTAGCTGCTATCTACACCAATGGTAAATTCAATGGTTGTTATGTTAAAATTTGGGTTAGTGAGTAATATGTTTTTAGAAGTAGAATCAGCTTCATCAATTAATCTTGGCTTTTTCCAAACATTAATTTTTTTGTCTGCACTTTTTAGTGTTAAGTCGGCAATATAATACCTGAATTTATTTACAGTAAAAGGCTCTCCAAATGGATTGTTATAAGTTTGCTCAAACAAAACCAATGGTTGTTTACCTACTACATTTTTAAACTGAATGTGTAGCTGTTGTTCCTGTGCATTGATTTGCGTCAGTGAGCAAAAAATAAATAAAAAGATACTATATAAAAATCGTTTGTTCATTTAATAATCTCCCGGCTTTAACCTTTTTCTACCTTGTTTATTAATGGCATTTCTTTTTTTGCCTTCAATTCGTTTTTCAATCACTGCTTTTGGTATTTTAGTTGCAATACGGCTTTTCTTTTTGTGCAAAGCAGCATTTACCAGTTCATTCATTTTTAGTACAACAATTGCTTTATTGCTTATTTGTGTTCTAGCTTCCTGCGATTTTACCAGTAAAAATCCATCGGCAGTAATTCTGTTGTTTAGTTTTTCGGTAATCAATGTTTTTTCTTCATCATTTGCTATTGTAGAATTTTCAACATGCCATCTGCCTTCTACCATTGTTTCAACTTTGTTTACATTTTGTCCGCCACTACCGCCACTACGAGCTGTTTTAAAAACTATTTCTTTGGTAATATCTATCTTCATGCCATAAAATTAAAAGTAATTCATGAGAGTGGTTATACAACGTGTAACTGAAGCATCTGTTCAGGTAAACAATGAAATTATTGGTGCTATTAACAACGGATTAATGATTTTATTGGGTATTGAAGATGCCGATACCAATGAAGATATTGAATGGCTGAGCAACAAAATCATCAACCTGCGAATTTTTAATGATGAAAATGAAGTGATGAACAAAAGTTTGCTGGATATAAATGGTGATATTTTACTAATCAGTCAATTCACCCTACATGCTTCTACTAAAAAAGGCAATCGACCATCTTACATAAAAGCAAGCAAGCCCGATTTTGCCATCCCCATGTATAAACAAATGATTGCTCAATTAGAACAACTGCTGAACAAAAAAATTCATACAGGTGTTTTTGGAGCTGATATGAAAGTTCGTTTACTAAACGATGGACCTGTAACGATTGTAATAGATAGTAAGAATAGGGAGTAGGGGATAGACCACAGCTAATAGTCAACAGTCGACAGATTGCTGTTGACTGTCGACTATTGACCGTGGACATTCTTTAAATTCGTGTAATTAAACATAAGTCATGACCATAGAACAAGCACAACAACAAGTAGACGAATGGATAAAAACAGTTGGGGTTCGTTATTTTAATGAATTAACCAATTTAGGTATTTTAATGGAAGAAGTGGGCGAATTATCCCGTTTAATGGTGCGTAAATACGGAGAGCAATCTTTTAAAGAAAGTGATAAAGGCAAAGAAATAGCCGATGAAATGGCCGATGTTTTGTGGGTATTAATCTGCTTGGCCAATCAAACAGGGGTAAACCTTACCGATGCTTTGGCAAAAAACTTCGATAAAAAGAATATTCGGGATATCGATAGACACAAAAACAATAATAAATTGCAATAGTGCGTTATAGAGTGTAATAAGTGGGTATTGACACCTGTTTATTCTTTAAAATCAATACCATGATACTCTTATTGGCCAAGCCTGCTATTTATGTGATTGTAGCATTTATATTACTGGTACTTTTTGTTTTGGGTGTTAAAACCTTTTATGCTCAAAGTATTAAAACAAGAGTAAAAGACTATCAAAGTGAAATTGCACGCAGCCACTCCAGAATATTGAAATTAGAGGTTCAAAACGAAAAGTTGCAACAGCGTATTAAAGAGTTAGAACACAATTATCCTCAAATAAAAATTGCTTAATCATATCTCTTCGTTCATAATTTCTCGTTTTTCGTTAGGTTTGCCGCCATTATGAGCATCCAACAAGACAATAAATTCCAGCAAATTATTTCCCATGCCAAAGAGTATGGTTTTGTATTTCCATCAAGTGAAATTTATGATGGATTAAGTGCCGTGTACGATTACGGTCCTTATGGAAGTGAACTCAAAAAAAACATCCGTGATTATTGGTGGAAAAGCATGACCCAAATGCATGATAACATTGTGGGTATTGATGCTGCCATTTTTATGCATCCCACAACCTGGAAAGCTAGTGGACATGTTGATAATTTCAGCGATCCAATGATTGATAATAAGGATAGCAAAAAACGTTATCGGGTAGATCATTTAATCGAAGGTTTTGCCGATACTTTACCTGAAGCTGAAAAGAATGCTTTGTTAGATACAATGCAAAAACTGGAAGCTGAAACGGATTATGCTGGCTTAAAGCAACTAATTGATGACAACAAAATAACCTGCTCGGTAAGTGGAACAGCTAATTGGACAGAAATTCGTCAGTTTAACCTGATGTTTAAAACAGAATTTGGTGCTGTTGCTTCCGATAATCCAGATGATAATATTGTGTACTTACGTCCTGAAACTGCACAAGGTATTTTTGTGAACTTCTTGAATGTACAGAAGACTGCAAGAATGAAAATTCCGTTTGGTATTGCACAAACTGGTAAAGCTTTTAGAAATGAAATTGTTGCCCGTCAGTTTATTTTTAGAATGAGGGAATTTGAACAAATGGAAATGCAGTTCTTTGTTCGTCCTGGTACAGAAGGTGAGTGGTACAAACATTGGAAAGAAGAAAGATTGCAATGGCATTTAAGTTTGGGATTGCCTGCTGAGAAATACCGTTATCACGACCATATTAAACTGGCACACTATGCCAAAGAAGCTTGTGATATTGAATTTGAGTTTCCTATTGGGTTTAAAGAGGTAGAAGGTATTCATAGTCGTAGTGATTTCGATTTAACCCAGCATCAGTTGTTCAGTAAAAAGAAGCAGCAGTATTTTGATAATGATATCGATCCTGCAACTGGCAAACCTTATGGTAATTATGTACCTTATGTTGTAGAAACTTCTATTGGTTTAGATAGAATGTTTTTACTAATTCTTTCTAATGCTTATGAAGAAGAAGTTATTACAAAAGAAGATGGTACAAGTGATAGCCGTACAGTATTGCATATTCCAGTGAAATTGGCTCCAGTAAAATTGGCTATTCTTCCATTAACTAAAAAAGATGGGCTACCAGAAATTGCAGAAGAGTTGATGAAAGAATGTAAATCTTCTTTTAAATGTTTTTATGAAGAAAAAGATGCAATTGGTAAACGCTATAGAAGACAAGATGCAATTGGTACACCTTTTTGTGTAACCATTGATCATCAAACTAAAGAAGATAATACAGTTACCATTCGTTACAGAGACAGCATGCAACAAGAACGAATTCCTTTAAGTAGCGTTAAGGATTTAGTATTAAAAGCAGTATTGTAGCACTTAAGAAGGATTATTTACATCTTCTTTTGGTTCAGAAGAATGATGCCGATGATGATGTTTGTGGCTATGGTGCTTCTTGTGGTGTTTCTTATGTTTGTCTTTATCGTATAAATAATACAAAAAGAACAAAAAGTATAAAAAGCCTGTTGTTGCAAATGCAATGGTAGGCATTTTTTTGCTTAAATTAAGCTGTATATACCCAGCAAAAAGTAAAATAACAGCTTCAGCTAAAAAAGCTAGCTTAATAATGTTACCTATTTTTTTTTCTAAAAAATCTAGTGAAGCAGAAACAAGCAAAAAACTAATACCAGCTAAGAGAAGGATAACTGAATAAGTAAACTTTTTCGATTCAAATAACTTGAATGCAGTAGGCAATAAAACTGCCCCTGCAAAAAAGTGAAGTATTTGTTTAAATTTATCGTTTTTCATTCAAAACAATTCAACCAAGAATAAAGTTACCCGTAAATTTCTAAATGAATGGCTTTTTTATCGTAGCCTAAAGCCAAAATTCTTTCTTTAGCTTCATCTATCATATTTTTCCAGCCACACAAATAGAAACGTGCAGGTTGCTTGTTTTCGTGTGTAAACTGCTCATAAACTGTATGTACATACCCTTTATACTTGCCAGTTGGCACTTCATGTTCTCTTGAAAACACTGGATGATAGAAAATACCAGGGTGTTTTGATTGTATTTCTTCTAGTTCTTTTTCGTATAAAGCATCACTGAACTTTCTACAACCGAAAATTAAATGAACGTTTTTATGCGGTATATTATTCTTAGAAATGTAATCCACCATCGATCTGAAAGGTGCAATGCCAGTGCCAGTACAAACTAGGAAAATATCAGTATCAATTAATTCAGGTAAAGTAAATTTACCTAGTGGTCCACGTAAAGTAAGTTGAGAGCCAACAAATATTTCATTAAAAATATAAGTTGTACCAGCTCCACCTTCCAATAAAACAATAATCAATTCAATTACATTTGTTCCATCTGGTGCAGATGCAATTGAATAACTTCTCCAACGTTTGTTTTTTTGTTCGTGAATAGGCAAATCAAGGGTTACAAACTGACCTGCTTTAAATTCAAAGTTGTTTGTTTCGGCAATTTCAATCCAAATTCTAAGGGTTGTGGGCGTTTCGTTTTCTATTCTGATTACTTTGCCAATCTTCCAAGGGTCTAGCATCGTTTTATGTATTTTCTACAAAGTAAAGTAACCTCTTTAAAAATTTTCAGAATATTTACGGAAACGTTATTCAGTTATTATTGTTGGTAGCTCAGTAATCTTTTTCAAAAGTACATTTTTAGAGCTTCCTTTTAGTTTGCAAATAACTTCGTTTAGCTGTGAATCCTTATCTGCATTGAATTTGGAAGCGTTTTGTGAACTATCGGGTGTTAGTAAAAGCTGCCAAACACATTGGTTTGATTTTTTTACTAAAACGATTTTTCTTTTTTCTACTAAAAGTGTTACAGGTAGCTTTTTTACGGCCACAATTTGTACCTGAAAAGGTTGACCTTTAATCCACAATGCTGTTACTATTGGCTTTGTTTTGCTGCTAGTTTTTAAAAAAACATCGTATTGGTAACGAATATTATCAATCGCATTTCCTTTTTCGTCAACCTGTTGGGCTCCGCCTGTAATTGAACGACTATAAGCTAATAATGTATTAGTTATTTCAGTTTGTGAATAGGCAACATCTGCAATAATTATAAAAACTATAAGCAATGCTATTTTAGTTAACTTCATGGTCTACAATTTTTAGATACTTATTCAATAATCCTGCCATAGCTATTTTTTTTCCAAAAAAACAAAAACTAAGTACAACAAGATAACAGATATTAGAATGAAAAGTATAAATTTACTGCTTAAACTATCTAATTGTAAAGTTTTTAATTTATGAAGAGATTACTACACTTTGGGGTATTTTGTTTATTAATGGCATCTATTGCCTGTAAAAATAATGGAGCAAGTTTAGAGAATAAAGAATTTGAAAAAGAAGGTAAAGAAAAGCCTAAAGATGGTATGGAAAGGTGGGTGGCACAAAATAAAATGATGACCATGGATCCAGCCTTGGGTTATGTACCTTATGAAAGGTTCGATATTGCACAAGCTTACACTAAATCTTTAATGAGTAATGCTGCCTTAAGAACAAATGCATTAGCTTGGACAGAAAGGGGGCCAAATAATGTTGGAGGAAGAACCAGAGCAATTTTTATTGATAAAAGAGATGCAACAGGGAACACAGTATTTGCAGGTGGAGTTGGTGGTGGAATATGGAAATGTACCAACTTTAAATCTACTAATTATGCATGGACTTTGCTAACACCCGATATTGCAAATATGGCTGTTACCGCACTAGCTCAAGACCCAACAACACCTAATACAATGTATGCTGGTACGGGAGAGGGTTGGTTTAATTCAGATGCACTTAAAGGTGCTGGTATTTATAAAAGTACAGATGGAGGTTTAACTTGGACAGTTTTGCCCATAACTCAAAATGGAGGTACAAACGGCGATTTTGAGTATATTCAGGATATTGTAGTTACTAGTTCGGGTACTGTTTTTGCAGCTTGTAGAAGTGGTAGATTTTGCAATACTGGAGGGGTACAAAAAAGTATAAATGGTGGTACAACTTTTACGAGAGTTTTGGGTACAATGACATCGGCATGTGCTGATGCTATTAATTTCAGGGCTACTGATTTGGAAATTGCTTCAAATGGCGACTTATATGTATCGACAGGAACGCAGAGTGATGCAGTTGCTAACAGAGGTAGGGTTTATAAATCAAGCAACTCAAATGGAGCTGCAATAGGCGATTTAAGTACTTGGGTAGAAATTACACCTACAGCAATTGCCTCTAGTGCTAATTGGAGAAGAATTGAAATTGCAATAGCACCAAATAATACTACTATTTATGCTTTGTGTCAATTAACAGCTTCATCTTCTATTGGTGCAATCATGAAAAGTGTAGATGGGGGAACAACCTGGACCAATATGACATTGCCTTCATGGTGCGACCAAGGAACTACTCGAACAGATTTTACACGTAGCCAATGCTGGTACGATTTAATTGCAGCAGTAGACCCAAATAATTCGAATACATTGTTAGTTGGCGGAGTAGATATTTTAAAATCTGCCGATGGAGGTTCTAATTGGCAACAAGTAACACAATGGTCAAGTGGTTGTTCTTTGGGTATAGCAAATATTCATGCCGATATTCATAACATTATTTATTATCCAACTTCTAGTAATGAAATTATAGCTACTACCGATGGAGGTATTTCTTATTCAACAGATGGGGGATCGACATGGGTAAATAAAAATACCAATTATAACGTCACACAATATTATGCTTGTGATATACATCCAACACAAACCAATTATTTTTTAGCAGGTGCTCAAGATAATGGAACACAAAAGTTTACACAAGCAGGCATTAATACAACAACAAATGCCTGGGGTGGTGATGGTGCTTTTTGTCATATTGATCAAACCGATGGACAAATACAAGTTGTAGCTGTTACAAATAACTCTTATCGTTTTTCTAGAAACGGAGGAACTTCTTTTGCTTCTATTTCTGGAGGTTCTAGCACAACTGGATTTTTCATTAATCCAACTGAATATGATGATGAATTGGATGTTATGTACACTTCTGCAGCTTCCAACACTTATGGATTAATAACAGGATTTAGTGGTTCAGGTACTCCTGTTTATCAAGTAATACCTTTTACAGATCTAGGCGGCAAGGCTGTTACTGCATTTAAGGTTGACCCTAATGTGGCTGGTGGAGGAACTGTTTGGATGGTAGGAAGCAATTCTTCAGTACCTGTGTTTATTAAAGTTGCAAATGCCAACACAACATCACCTACTGTAATAACAAGCATTAGTCCAGCAGGTTTCACCAATGGATGCTATGTTTCAAGTATCGATGTAGAAAA
>CALRLF020000061.1:0-27637 GCA_943368475.1 Allobosea thiooxidans | reverse complement strand
CAGCTTTAATAAATTGAATTTCGCTGTAAGTATCAACTGGCATTACAGCTTTATCTTTGAATAAGTACTTACCAGCAGTTGCACTGTATACTGCAGCACTAGGGTTTGCATAAATGCTATCTCCCCAAACTGCTGCTACTCTTTTTCTAGCATTAATCCAATTGGCACTATTTACTGCATAAACACCAGTTAAAGTACTGTAAGCATCTCCCAAACCTGGATCAACACCTCTATAACCTCCATTACCATTGGTTGTATCTTGTGATGCAGATAACATATGACTTATACGAGGATCTCTAAATGAAGCAATTGAAGAACCAGCCAAAGTTGTACCATCTAATAGTTTTACAATGAAGTTACTTGGTTTAAATGCAGCTAAATTATCTCTGTAAGGCCCAAAGAAGTTGGTATCATCATTCTTAGACGCATCAAAAGGAATTACAAAATCATCACTTACAGAAGTAAAAGCAAGATCACAGTATTTTATTACAGAGTCAGCACTATAATTGGCTTTATTCGTAGTACGATGGAAATTTTTTGCCATAATTGCGTAGGCTAACTTTTTCCATTTTGACAAATCCCCATTATATGAAAAATCGCCAACTGCTAAAGTATTCCCACCTGCTAATTCTGCCTGAGTTAAATAACTTACAGCATTTCTGCATAAAGAATCTACACCTCTGTATACTACTTCTTGCTCATCGAAATTGAAATAGTAAACACCTTCTTTAAAGGCTTCAGTATAGATAATTTCACCATGATAATCGGTACACATTTGAAACATCAAGGCTTTTAAAGTTAAAGAAGCACCAACATAATCATATTGCTTTTTGTTTAAGCCATTTTTTATGATGTATTCTAAATTGCCACCCAACCCAAAATAGGTTTGTCTCCAAATATCGCCGGACGCATCACTACCAGCTAAATAACCATGTCTGTCCCAGGTATCAGCATTACCATTAGCAGCAGCTAACCAGTTTTGAACGTACTTGCCTAAATAACGGGCATCATATTGCACACCTCTTGGTATACCAGCCAACATTGCTGGGAATACAGAACTGTTAGAGGGGTTTTGTGTAGTATCGGGATCTGAATTAATGTTTAGAAATTTTTTACAACTCACCCCTGTTATTAACAACAGCAAGGGCAATACTATTTTTACAAATGTTTGTTTCATATATTCTTTAATTTAACAGGGTTAAAATTGCACTTTAAGTCCAAAGTTTACACCACGTGGTGTTGGAATTGCACCATAATCTATACCAGCTCCACCAATACCTCTTGAGGTTGCAGCAGTTAAAGCATTTACATTAGGGTCCATACCTGAATAATTAGTAATGATAAACAAATCGGTACCTGTAATAAATACAGTAGCAGACTTAACTAATTTTTGTCTTTTGATTAGTGTTTCTGGTAATCTATAGCCAAATGTTAAATCTCTTAAACGTACCCAATTTACTTTTTCTACAAAATCTGCTTCTGCAATGGCAACATCATAATAGTCGTTTCTAAAGTAAGGAACTATGGTAATGGTATTTTTAGTTGGTGTTGCAGTATTTTGTAAACCGTCGGCCAATACACCATCAATAATACGTGGTTGCATACGATCCAATGTTTTAATACTTGTACCAGTTAACACCATCATTGCTTCATTACCATTAAATACATCTCCACCATTTCTAATATCTAGGTTAAATGATAAATTGAAATTTTTGAAGAATGAGAAATTATTGATTAACCCAATTTTATAATTAGGTGTTCTATCTGCAATGTTTGTATAAGTACTGGTAGATAAAGGCAAGCCTGTTGTAGTAGAAATAATTAATTGACCTGCATTGTTTCTTTGGAACGTAGAACCCACCAAATTAGCAATAGAAGAACCAACAGAAACTTCTGAACGAACACTACCAAATACCCAAGTATCAGAATCGTAATATAATGGCAAATCAGCTGGCATTCTTTTTACATAACCTCTGTTTTTATCAAAGTTTAAAGTAAGATCCCAAGTAAAGTTTTTAGCTTTTACAGGAGAAGCTTTAATTTGAACTTCCCATCCTTTATTTTCTACTTCGCCACCATTGATATATTTTAATACACCACCAGTACCATAGCTTAATCTGTTCGCAATAATTTGATCGGTAGTACTAGTTGTATAATAAGCAACGTCGATAGATAATCTATTTTTCAAAAATCTTACTTCCCCACCTACTTCAAAGTTTTTTGAAAACTCTGGTCGTAAGTCTTTATTACTGGCAAATACATCGCCTGCAAAACCACCACCTGTTGTTGTAACAGTTGTAAACTGAGGGTCGATTCTGTAAGGTACGATTGGTCCTTTACCAGTTGTTGAATATGATACACGTAACTTACCATAGTTCAAAAACTTCAACTTTTTAACTGCTTCTAAGTCTGAGAATACAAAACTTGCAGAAGCTGTTCCATAATTAAAAAATGGTTGTTTATCGTACAATTTAGAGGTCATTGTAGATATACCTTCACGTACAGTCGATAAATTAATGAACAACAAATTATTGTAACCAAAAGTGTAGTTCGCAAACATTCTTACTTTTCTAATGTTTTCTTGTGTAAGTTTTGCAGATTGTGTAAGCGGTGCAGTGTTATTAATTGAAATAAAGTCTGCCTCAAAAAATTGTTCCCCTCTTTGAGCAGTAACTGCTCTTTTGCCATCTTCAAAGAAGAATGTTGTATTTAAGTTATTGGTAAACTTCTTTGCAATTGTTTTCTTGAAGGTAGCTCTAAAAGTACCATTGATGTTTCTATACTTTTGAACATAAGTAGATAAAAATCCTCTTGTTGCAAATCCATAACGAGATTGTGGATGCGTCATAAAGAAACCATCCGTTGCAAAATTATCTAGACCTACTATGGCAGTTAAATTTAACCATTTAACCGGATCTGCACTGATGTTTATATTACCTGTTAAACGATCGGTTTTATCATTGCTTTTATTTTTATTTACATCCCAAAACGGATTGTCAAATTCAGAAGTTAAATCACCTGAACTTCTCAATCTTTTTCTTGTACCATCGGTATTCTGAAAATCAGCACCATTAATATCGCCAGGGAATGTAATTAAATTGGTATAATAAGAACCTGCCCCCTTCGATGCTTTGTCATTGTTAGAAATGATATAGGCCCAGCTTGATGACATATTCATTTTTTTGCCTAACTTAGTTGAGCTGGTTAAACGAAAAGATACCCTTTCGTACTTTGTATTTGGAACAACGCCGTTCGTTCTAACATAATTTGTGGAAAAACGATAAGAAGATTCATTAGAACCAGACTCTACACTTAAGTTATGTTGTTGAGATGAACCTGTAACAAAGAAATTTCTAATATTATCGTAACGTGGTGTATTGGCATTGTATTCAGGACCAAAAAATCTAAAGCCATAAGTAGCTGAATATGCTTCTGGGTTGTAAATACCATTTGTACCTCTGTTATATACATTTTGCACATCTGGAAAACGATATACATTTTCTACTCTATAAGAATTATCATAGCTAATCTTCATCCTTCCTGGTGAGCCCTTTTTTGTAGTGATAATAATAGCTCCGGAAGCACCATCAGAACCATATAAAGCTGTTGCCTCTGGCCCTTTTAAAATGGTAATTTCATCGATATCATCAGGATTAATATCAGCAATACGATTGGTATAATCGCTGTTTCTATTGGCAAACCCAACAGCTGCTGTATTGCTTGCTGCAATTAACGATTCCTGGTTCAAAGTACTGTTATCTAAAGGCACACCATCTACAATAAATAATGGTTGATTGTTACCACCAATTGAAGTTGCTCCCCTTAAGATAATTTGAGAACTAGAACCAGGTGCACCAGAACTAGACGTAACTGTTAAACCAGGTACACGACCAGCCAATGCATTAATAAAATTATCTCTTCTTGTTTGAGAAACATCTTCCCCTTTTACAGTTGGAGTTTGAGAAGCCATTTCTCTCACATTTTTCTTTACACCATAACCAGTAACAACAACATTGCCTAACTCTTTATCATTGTTTACCAATCGGGTGCTTAATACTTTAGCATCACCAACAGGCATTTCTTTGGTTACATAACCAACATAAGTAAAAGTAATAACGTCTCCTTTTGAAGCAGCAATAGAAAAATAACCAGCTTCATTGGTTTGTGTACGCTTTTTGTTTGCAGCATTTGTTACTGTTACCCCAATTAAAGGAGTACCATCATCATCAGAAAGAACAGTACCTGATACTGTTTTATCCTGTGCAAATGCATAAGAACTAATCATGAAACTGAGCATCAAACCAACTAGTTTCATTGCAGAGGCAAATTTTCTCATAACAGGTTTTTTGGTTTTATATTAAGTAGTCGTTCACTAAACTATAGTAGCCACACTGCTCTTACACCCCACAAACCTTGGCAACTTTCGCAATCGATATTCCGCAAAAAAACGCAAAATAATCTCTAAAAATCTTCAAAAACGGAATAATAAAGCAATGTTAATTTTATTATTCGACATAATTACAAAAAATTTTCGACATAAAATGCACAAAACAGTCTAAATTCTTAGAAATATGAAAAAAAGAAAAAAAACTGCAAAAAAATGCAGCGTTCAACAAAAAAAGAATGTCTTAGGCTGTTTATAATACAATTAACCCCTTTTCTTTATACGGTTTTAACAGCGATTCTTCGGGATTTAACTCAGTAATCATCATATCTACATCGTCAATTTTACATACCTGTAAACGTTGAACTGTATTGAGTTTTTCGGAAATTGCTAGCGAAACTTTTTTCTTGGCAGCCTTCATCATTGCTTTTTTAACTTCAATAATTTCCCATTCCAAATCGGTAATCCCTTCATTTACATCAATACTATTGGTACCTAAAAAGCATAAATCGGCTCGTATTTCACTTAATTTTTGCACCACTTCTGCCCCAACACTCATTTGGGCACTCTTAATTAATTTATTTCCTAGAAAAATAACTTCACTATTGGGGTGATTTAATAATTCTAATGCAGTAGGAATGCTAACTGTAATAAACGTTGCATTCAATTCTTCGGGCAAATTTTTCACCAATTCTCTAATCGTTGTACCACCAGATAATACAACCAACATTCCATCTTTTATGAGTTGTATTGCCTTGTGTGCAATAATTTTTTTCTCGGTATGCTGATAAATATTGTTGTTTTGAATAGTAAAATGAAAAGACTTCGATAAAGCACCACCATGCACTTTCATTAATTTACCTTCTTCGTCCAATTCCTGTAAATCTCTACGAACAGTATCTTCAGATACGTTTAATTGAACACTTAAATCGCTGGATAAAACTTTATTGTGAATATTAATTTGCTGAATGATATAAGCCTGTCTTTCTTTCTTTAACATAACGCAATTTTAAAAACTGAAAGTAATAAAAAGTTTGAAAGTAAAAATGTATTTCTAATAACAGCAAAAATTTAAAGCTTACCCTTTCATTACTATTGTTAACCTTTACTTTTGTTGCACATACATGATTACCCCACAAACGATAGAAACCATAAAAAGCCGAATAGACATTATTGATGTTGTAGGCGAATATGTAAAACTAAAAAAAAGAGGCAGCAATTATTTGGGCAACTGCCCCTTTCATAACGAAAAAACACCATCTTTTACAGTTTCTCCAGCCAAAGAATTGTACAAGTGTTTTGGTTGTGGTAAAAGTGGAAATTCCATTACATTTTTAATGGAACATGATAAGTTAAGCTATGTTGAAGCGTTAAGATGGTTGGCCAATAGATACAATGTAGAAATTGAAGAAACCGAGGCTTCGCCAGAACAAAAAATTTATGCTCAAACTGCCGATAGTTTATATGCCATTAACAATTTTGCTCAAAAATTTTTAAGCAATTATTTGTTGAATGAAACCGAAGGAAGACAAATTGCTCACTCCTATTTAATTGAACGTGGTTTTAGAGATGAAACCATTCTTAAATTTCAGTTGGGTTATAATCCTAACGCAAAAGATATACTAACACAAGCTTTACTTGCCAACCAGTTTAATAAAGAAATATTACCCAAAACGGGTTTGGTTGCTGTAAGAAATGAAACAGAGTTGGTTGATAATTATCGTGGCCGAATTATTTTTCCTATACACAATAACAGTGGTAAAATTATTGGCTTTGGTGCAAGGGTTATTGGAAAAGCAGATAAAGCACCCAAATACATCAATACGCCAGAAAATGAGTTATATGTTAAAAGCAAAGTACTCTATGGCTCTTACTTTGCTAGACTTGCAATAGATAAAGCAGATGAGTGTTTGTTGGTTGAAGGCTATACCGATGTTATTAGTTTGCATCAAGCTGGTATCGAAAATGTAGTTGCAAGTGGAGGTACGTCGTTAACGGTTGATCAAATTCGAATCATAAAAAAGTACACCAACAACCTTACCATTATTTATGATGGAGATTCGGCTGGTATTAAAGCTGCATTACGTGGCTTGGATATGGCTTTGGAAGAAGGCTTGAATGTACGTTTGGTGCTAATTCCAGATGGTGAAGACCCTGATAGCTATGTAAATAAAGTTGGCACAACAGCCTTTAAAGAATTTGTTGCATCAAACAAAAAAGACTTTATCATTTTTCAGATTGAAATTATGCTGAAAGATGCTGGTACCGATGTTGCCAGAAAAAGTGAAGTTGTAAATACAGTTGCTGAAACCTTAAGTAAAATTAATAAAGCCGAAGATTTTACCAAACAACAAGACTATATAAAACAATGTTCAGCTTTACTTAAAATTGATGAAGGTGGTTTAACCAATCTTGTTAATAAATACAAACGAGATAAAATTTCTAAGGAAGAAAAAAAACTACCATCGGAAGAAGCATTCATTCAGCAACAATTAATTGAACAGCCTGAAGATGTTTTAAACGACAATAGTATTTTACTTAATCAGGATGAAGCCCATGAAAGAAATGTTTTAAAAGTTTTATTAGACTATGGTTTAAGAAAATGGAACGAAGAAACAACAATGGCTCAGTATATTTTTAATCAACTTGAACAATACCATTTCGATAATCCATTACTCGAGAAACTGTATAACGAGTACCGTCAAGATTATTTTGCTGGCAAAGAACCTGTAACCAAATCTTTCTTATATCATGCAAATGAAGAAATAAGAAATATTGTAATTGCTATAACAGTTTCTCAATTTGAACTAAGTCAAAACTGGGACGAAATTTTAAAAGGTATGAACATTGTAAACAGAGATACATCTCACAATGATGTATTAATGAGCATTAACTTTTTTAAGCTTCGAAAAATTAAAAAAATGTTTGAAGAGAACCAAAGAGATTTAGAAGCAGCAACCGATATAGACAAACAAATGCAATATGTAGAAGTACACAAATATTTAAAGGAAGAAGAAATTTCTATTACAAAACAACTAGGTACAGTTATAATAAAGTAAAAAAGCTCCAAAATTTTGGAGCTTTTTTATGACTATTTTGAATAAATTTATTTTTCACTTGGGCTTTTCTTGCCTGCCATTAATTTTTCAACCACTGCGTCAAGTCTTCTTTGACGGGTGTCTGATTTTTTTGCACCTGCAATCCAATTAACATACTCTTTTTGATGTGTTACAGATAATGAAACAAAGAAATCTTTAACCGTTTTGTGTTTAGCAAAAATTCTTTCCAATTCTACAGGAAGCATTACTAAACTTTTGTCAAAATCAACCTTAACTTCTACTTTGGGTTCTACCTGTATTATGGGCATTTCTTTGTTACGTTTAAAACGCATTGCATTCCACATATGGTCTAATGCAACTAAATCTAAACGTTCATAGCCGTTGTTTTTCAAAACATCCCAGCTACTTTCTCTGTTTAAATCGCTCACAATTTTACTGGTTTGCTTCGGGCAAGCAATCCATAACTTACTATCATCGTGTAATGCACCAAAGACTTCTCTTAGTACATTATTTAGTTGATTTTGATTAACTGCAAACACTAAAGCAAAGTCAACTTTCTTTGATTTTAGTAAGGGAGTAACATTTTTTGCGTAAGATAATTTGGCAAATTGTTTTTCTATTCCCGATGGAAGACCTTGTATTAAAAGGTTCTTTTCATCCTGCAATTCTAATTTCTCGAACAATGTTTGATTAGACATGCCTAAAAGATATTTTTCAGGTGATGTATTATAAAGGATGGCAAAGTTACCAAATTGTAACCAACCTACATAATTAAAAAGCCATCAAAACGTATATTTTGATGGCTTTAACATTTAAATCAATGAAAATCAATACTATTTGCCCATTGGGCGATAATAATCTTTAATCGTTTCATCCATAATTTTACTCAATTCTGCAATTCTTGTCTCTTCTGCAGGGTGTGTACTCAAAAATTGAGGAGGCTTTTGTCCACCACTTAATTTGGCCATTCTCTCCCATAAAGGAATGGCTTCTCGAACATTGTAACCTGCTAAAGCTGCAAAACGAAGCCCAAATTTATCTGCTTCTAATTCTTGTTTTCGGCTATGTGGTAAAGCAAAACCTACTTGGCTGCCAACACCATAAGCATTTAAAAACAAATCCTGTGTTTCTTTAGGCTTATTAGCAGTTGCCACACTAATGGCAACACCACCTAATTGTTGCACTAAACCTTGGCTCATTCTTTCATTACCATGCCTAGCTAAAGCATGAGCCACTTCATGTCCTATTACTACAGCTAAAGCTGCTTCATTTTGTGTTACAGGTAATAAACCAGTGTAAACAACAATTTTACCACCTGGCATACACCAGGCATTTACATCTTTACTATCTACCAAATTATATTCCCATTCGTAGCCTTCTAATTCTTTGGCTAGCCCTTGTTCTGTGTAATATTTAGTTATTGCAGTTGCAATACGGCTTCCAATTCTGGCAACCATTTCAGCGTCTTTACTACCTTTCGTTGCAACTACTTTATTTTGGGTTAAAAAAGTTCGGTATTCGGCTTTTGCCATTGTTTGTACTTCAGTTTCCGAAACCAAACTCAATTGGCTTCTACCGGTTATGGCATTTCGGTGGCAAGCCACTATCACAAAAACACATAAACAACTTACACTAAATAATTTCCATTTCATAAATACTATTTTAAAGAATTTCAAGGTAAGCTTTATTCAACAGTTACTTGTTTTTCAATTAAAGCACCTTCACTTACTTCAACAATAAATTTTCTTTCGTTTACCAAATAGCCATTTCCGTTTTCGCAAAAATGAACTTTTAAGTTTTCAATGCTAATTGGATTTCCTTCTGGTATATCAGCGATGTTGCAGTGTCTTAGTTCATGACCATCAATAATTACCACCAATCCACTGCCAATTACTTCCATCAAGTTTCCATTAGAAACAATCATGCCAGTATCTTCACCTAAGCCAATACCAATACAACTTGGATTGGTAGCTACAGCTTGTGCCAAACGCCCAAATCGACCTCTTTTTTCAAAATGAGAATCGATAATTACATTATCCATAAACGCCAATCCCGTTGTAATTTTTACTTCTCCCTTTAAATGAGCTTTTGCTGCATTGCCTTCATAAATCATGGTATTGCTCATTGCCATTGCACCAGCACTTGTACCTGCTACAACAAAATGTTCTTGTTGGTAACGCTGTTTAATAGTTTTTAAAAAATCAGTTCCCCCAAAAACCGAAGAAAGCCTTAACTGGTTGCCCCCACTAAACATAACACCATCACAATGTTTAATTCTCTCTAAATAATCTTCTCTTATTGCATCTTCTCTGTTTCTAATATGCAATAAGCCAATATTGGTACACCCAATTTTGCCAAAAGCATCTAAATAATTTTCACCAACCTCATAAGGTATCATAGATGCAGTAGTAATTACTTCGATTCTTTTTTCAACACCACCTACAGCTTCTACAATTCTTTTCAGAATACCCAATGCAAAAAAATTGAGGTTACTGCGGTAAATTTCTCCTTTTTCTAAATCAGTGCCTTTATCTTCTGCTCCACCAATGGGTATTAAAGTTCCAACAGGTTGTATCATACCAGTTATGCTAGTTTAAAACAAATATAGGGCTTCATTATTTATTGAATATTAGCATCACAATTGTAGAAATTAATCAAACCCAAAAAACAACGCTGAAAAGAATAAATTATTCTTTAACTTAACACACAATTTTCAGTATGAAAACTAAAATCATCATTACTCTCTTATCTTGTTTTTACCTAACAATTGCCTTAGCCAATGATACCATAACAGTTCAATTTTTATTTAATAAATATACCCTAACTAATGAAGGGAAAATGAGCATAAACAACTTATTAAAATCTCCAAAAAATAATATCGAATCCATTCATATTATTGGTCATACAGATCAAATTGGAAGTATTTCATACAACAACCAATTATCTTTAAAAAGAGCTGTAACTGCACAGGAATATTTGATTAATGAAGGTATTGATGCAAGCTTGATTACATTACTAACAGGAAAAGGTGAAAATGATTTAATTACAACATCTTATTTAGAAAAAGACAGGCAACTGAACAGAAGAGTAACGATTTATATAGAATATAGAAAGCTAGAACCTATTGTAAAAAAAGAAGAAAAAACAACAGAAAAAAAGACACCAAATACTGAACCTACTTTAACTAAAAAAATTAAGGACAGTACTTTAAAACAAGGCGATAAAATGATTTTAAAAAACATCAATTTTTTTGGTGGTCAGCATGTGTTTTTAGAAGAGTCTTTTCCTGCGTTGCAGGAACTGCTTGAAGCTATGCAAAATATTCCATCATTAATCATCACCATTCAAGGGCATATTTGTTGTTCAGTAAACAACCAAGATGGATTAGATTTAGCAACCAGAACTCAGGATTTGTCGGTAAGAAGAGCTAAAGCTGTGTATGACTTTTTAGTACAAAATGGTATTGATAAAACCCGAATGACCTTTGAAGGAATGGCTCATCGTTACCCAATTACATTAGAAAGAGATGAAATGGAAAGAAGCATTAACCGTAGGGTAGAAATTATTATTATTCAAAAATAACACTAATAACAAAGTACTTTTATTTTGATTTTACTGTTCTACTACAAAATGCTATATTGTTGCATTAACCCTTACCCCACATGCAAACAAAACAGTTTACCAATCCTTTTTATTTTAGTATTTTAACTTTACCATACGGCATTGGTACAGGCTTTGTAACGGTTACCTTACCTTATATTTTAACCCATAAAAATTTTACTGTTGCAGCTACTGCAACAATTGTGTCTATTGGTGTTTCAGCAAATATGTGGCGATTTCTATGGGGACCAATTGCCGATATTACTTTGAGCCTAAAAAAATGGTATTGGATTGGTGTTGCAATTTGTATTGCTAGTTTATTGTTGCTATGCTATATTCCCTACGACAATAAACAAATTAGTTTACTTACAGCTGTTGTATTTATTTCTCAAGTAGCTTGCACATTTGTTGTATTGCCATTAGGTGGATTAATGGCACATAGAGTAAAAGAAGAAAATAAAGGTAGTGCTGCTGGTTGGTATCAAGCAGGTAATTTAGGTGGTGTTGGGTTAGGAGGTGGTGCAGGTTTATGGCTTACTACACACTATAATGTTCAAGTAGCTGGTATCGTTTTATCGATAGCAATGATTGCTTGTGCATTGGTGATTATACTAGTATCCGATATTAAAAGTAACCAGCAAAGAAAAATGACATTTGAATTAAACCAAATGTCGAAAGATGTTCTAGCAATGCTTAAAACACCCATTGCTCTTTTTGTAATGTTATTAATTTGTATGCCAATGGGAAGTGGTGCTGCATCGAATGTTTGGAGTTCTATTGCCGAAGATTGGCATGTTACAGCAGATACAGTTGCATTGGTAACTGGTGTTTTAAGTGGAGGAATTGGTATTATTGGTTGTATTGTAGGTGGTTGGATTGCAGATAAATTTGGGGTTTGGTGGGCTTATTTAGGTTCAGGAACAATTTGTGCCGTAGCAGCAATAGGCATGGCTGCTTTGCCTTACAACTCCAATGTATATATAGCAGGAGTTCTTGCTTATGGCTTTAGTTTGGGGCTGGTCAATGCTGCATTTTCAGCAATTTTGTTGTATGCGATTGGTAAAAAATCGGCAGCAACAAAATATTCTTTGTTGTCTTCGCTGGGTAATATTCCTGTAGTATATATGACCAATTTCGATGGATGGGCACACGACAATGGTGGCAGCAAATACATGTTATTGGTGGAAGCTGCTGTAGGTATTGGTTTTGTTATTCTTTGTTTGATTATTTTAAAATGGATGAAAAATAAAAACTGGATACTTAAACCGGTTGATGTAGAAGCCGCTTAATACTTTCTGTTACATAAACCCTTTAAATTTATACGAATCTATTGCAACTAAATTCAGCACACTTAAAGCTCAAAATCATTGCTGTTGCTTCGTATTTTGGTATTAATTCTGCATAAACTATCCGAAACCCGAAAAGTAATCCACATGAATGCAGCATAAGCCTTTACATGCTTAGCTTACAATAGTTTTGTACTTAATACACACTATGGCAAATCGTTTAAAAAAGAAAACTCCTTTACCACCCGATCCAGAGCAACTTACCAATGATAAGGAAGTTGAAGTAACTGTAACTGAAGTTGTGAAGGATGAACGTACCACTAAAATTTTGGGTGCAACCAGTTTGCTATTTACCATATTTCTTTTTGTAGCTTTTACTTCTTACCTTTTTACTTGGCAAGAAGATCAGGATAAAGTACATCAGTTTGGTATTAAAATATTTGCCATTAACGATGTACATGTAACTAATTTGTTGGGCGTTTTGGGTGCATACACAGCACATACTTTTATGTTTAAAGGTTTTGGAGTAGCCACCTATTTGTTTTGTACTTTCTTTTTTGTGGTTGGTATAAATTTGCTGTTCGAAAAAAAAATATTTTCATTACAACGTAATTTGAAATATGTGATTGTTGGTTTGGTGGTATTAAGTATGGCATTAGCCTTTGTTAGCAGCAATACAGGATTCAGTTGGGGCGGTGCTGTTGGAGAATTATTGAACAGTTGGTTTGTAAAATGGATTGGTAATATTGGTACTGGTGCTTTGCTAACGCTAAGCGTTTTTGCCTATTTCATTTGGCGTTTTAATCCAACATTCACGTGGCCTGAAGAAAAAATTAAAAATCTGTTTGAGGGTTTTAATAAACCATCAACTGATACTACCTCTCCTATTTTAGAGCAACAAAAAACATTCGAATCCTTACAAGCTGAAGAAGAAGATATTGAAACAGATGCTGCAAAATTATTTATTGTTAAAGACCTTGAAGAGCCAGTAAGCAACAATAAGTTAAAGGTCGAAGGAAAAGGCATTACAGTTATTATGCCAGATGAACCTACCAATCAAGACCCATTAACTGAATTTGGTGTTAAGGAAAAAGAAATTGATTTAGAAGTAGCAGCTCCTGTTGAAGATACTCCACTTATTGCCCCAACATTAGAATTAAATGAAGCATTGATTACCGAAATACCCTTATCGGTAAATGAAAAATTTTCAAAAAAATCTGTTCCAAACTTAGATCTTGAAATTAAACCTATTGTGGATGATGAAGTAATTGATGATATTACTGGCGAAGAGGGCATTGAAGAATTAGAAGATAATGCAGCAGCAATAGAAGAAACAGAAGACGCAACTGCGTTAGAAGAAAGAAGCGATGAATTGGCAACTGTTAACTACGATCCAACTTTAGATTTAAGGGATTATAAATATCCAAACCTAGAATTGTTAGAAACACATGGCAGTGAAAAAATTATTCATGACCCAACCGAGTTAGAAACACATAAAAATCAAATTATTGCTACGCTGAAAAACTATGATATCGCTATTCAGCGTATTGCAGCTACTGTTGGGCCAACAGTTACTTTGTACGAAATTGTTCCAGCACCTGGTGTTCGCATCAGCAGAATTAAAAACTTAGAAGACGATATTGCACTAAGCCTTGCAGCATTGGGTATTCGTATAATAGCTCCAATTCCTGGTAAAGGAACAGTGGGTATTGAAGTACCCAATGTTCGCAAAACTGTAGTAAGCATGAAAACCTTACTCAGCAGCGATAAATTTCAAAACAACAATTACTCCTTACCAATTGCCATTGGTAAAAAAATTGACAATGAAAATTTTATTGTTGACTTAGCAGCAATGCCACACTTATTAATGGCAGGAGCTACAGGGCAAGGTAAATCTGTAGGATTAAATGCTGTATTGGTTTCTTTATTGTATAAAAAACATCCATCGCAATTAAAGTTTGTGTTGGTAGATCCTAAGAAAGTTGAATTGAGTTTATATAGAATTATCGAAAAACATTTCTTGGCCAAATTACCAGGTGAAGAAGAAAGTATTATTACTGATACAAAGAAAGTAGTACATACATTAAATGCTCTTTGTATTGAAATGGACAATCGATATGACTTATTAAAAGAAGCTGGTTGCCGTAATATTCGTGAGTATAACGAGAAGTTTACACAACGCAAACTGAACCCACAAAAAGGTCATCAATACTTGCCATTTATTGTTTTAGTGGTAGATGAATTTGCTGATTTAATTATGACTGCTGGGAAAGAAGTAGAAATGCCTATTGCACGTTTGGCTCAGCTTGCAAGAGCAATTGGTATTCATTTAATTATTGCAACCCAACGTCCGTCAGTAAATATTATTACAGGTACTATTAAGGCCAATTTCCCTGCACGTATTGCCTTTAAAGTATCGTCTAAAATTGATAGCCGTACTATTTTAGATACTGGTGGAGCCGAACAACTAATTGGTAAAGGAGATATGCTTATTAGCTACAACGGAGAAGTAACCCGTTTACAATGTGCCTTTGTAGATACTCCTGAAGTTGAAAATATTTGTGAATACATTGGTAAACAAAGAGGTTATCCTGATGCGTTTTTATTGCCAGAATATGTAGATGAAAAAGAAGAAAGTGGTAAAGATTTTGATGATGGAGACCGTGATGTTTTATTTAGCGATGCTGCAAAATTGATTGTTCAAAATCAAGTGGGTAGTACATCTTTAATACAAAGAAGAATGAAATTGGGTTACAACCGTGCTGGCCGTTTAATGGATCAATTGGAACGTGCTGGCATTGTTGGACCAAATTTGGGTAGCAAAGCCCGTGAAGTACGTTTCAAATCTGAATTAGAATTACAGGACTATTTAGATACAATTAGTGGCAGTTAATACTGCCATTTTTGTATTTGCCCTATAAATATGCAGATTAACCTATGTTTTGATTAAACGATTGAACACTCTGTTTGTCAAAAACTTTCAAATCCTATATTTGCCATCTCAAAAATTGAATATGAAGTATATTTTAAGTGTTGTAGCAGTTGTATTTTTTTCGAATGTATTGTTTGCTCAAAATGACCCAAATGCAAAAAAAGTATTAGACGCTGTGGGTGCTAAAGTAAAATCTTTTAAATCTATTAGTGGAGGTTTCACCATAAAATCTGTTACCAGTAAAGGCAAATCAAATGGTACAAAAACTGGTACAATTTCAATGAAGGGCAGTAAGTATATTTTAAAACAAGGCAAAACCGAGATTATTTGCGATGGTACTAAAACTTACAGTTTTGATGGCAGCAAAACCATTACAGTTGGTCCAGCAGAAGATGCCAGTAAAAGCCTTACACCTCAAAAAATATTAAGTGGTGCTTACGATAAAGAGTTTACCTACAAACTAATTTCATCAGCTGGTACTGCACATGAAATTGAGTTAACTCCAATTGATACAAAAAAGAATTTTAAAAAGGTTACTGTTTTTGTAGATAAAACAAAAAGCATTATTAACAAAGCAAAAGTATTAGACAAGAGTAATAACATTTTAGAATTTAGTTTTAGCAACTTAAACACCAATGCAAATCTTACTGATGCAAGTTTTGTTTTTAACAAAAATAAATATCCAAAAGATGTTGAAATATTAGACTAACAATAATGCTCAATCGAATAAATAAAAATGCCACATTACTGTGGCATTTTTATTTTCAACTATATCGATTTTACCAATTACAAATTGAGATAATTTGGGGATTTGTTAATCATCTTTTCTACCACTTAAGAAGCCTGGTAATGCAAGTCTTATTCCACTAGTTGTACTTCCATTGTCCAAAAATCCTTGAACAAAATCTACACGAATAATTTTGAAAATATTCTCTACTGAAAACATCGCTTCGTAATAGTGTGTATTCTTATCTATATACAAAGCATTACCACTAATTACAAAGAACCAGTTCCACTTACGTAACAAAGGAATTTTATTGGTTAACAATCCATTTAAATGATATGCAGCATGCACGGTTGTATAAAAAGGTGCAGTATTGCTGTATTGATAGTAAGGTGCTAACTGAAAACTATTTAAGTAAGGAGCTGAAAATACAATTTGATTGCCTTGAAAATGTTGATAATCTTGCATAAACACTTTTTTATCGTTTAAAAACCCTCCTATCAAAGCATTGTAGCTGAAACGTCCACCCAACTTCATGTTTAAATTATCACTAATAGAAAAAGCCCATTTGGTATAATCTACATCACTGCTAAAAACATTTGGAATGCCCTGTGTTAGACTGATATTTAGAGTTGGATATTTAGAACCTACATTAATTGTTCTTTCTGGCAATTCAATGTATTTAGTTCCTGGTCTCCATGAAATGCCAGCAGTTAATACAGCTGCCTGATGACGACTGAAATTAGTTGATGCAATTTCTGCAGGATAATTTGGCGTAAACGAACGGTTGTCAAAATTTTTCCATTGTGCTGGATCTGGTAAGTTTTCTAAAGGCATTCTATCCTGATATTGAAAATTGCCATATACATTCATTCCATTACCAATACCCGCCCTGTAGCCAATTTTTGCAAACCAAGCTTCATAAATTTTCATGTAGTTGCGTTCGTACATGAGTGTTGAGTATGTATTTTCTCTTGGTGCAATGGGTTGATTATTATTAATTTGAAATACTCTTTTCCCTCCAGAAAAAGAAAAGTTGTGTGTGTACTTTTTGCCAAAATTGTAATTACCCGTAAGATGTGCATTGAAATGATTATTGCCAAAACCATAACGAATATCGGGACTGATAAAAATTGATTTATTAGCCGAATATCTTCTAAAATAAGTTGGTGAAAAATTAGCTACAATGCCTTCTACAGTATTGTAATTGATTGTTGTAATTAAAGGTTCAATAGTTATGCTTTCTTTCTTCTTTTGATTGCTGAAAGTTTTACCTGTAAGCAATAAACCAGATAGAGTGAATTTGTTTCTTACTTTATCAATTGAATCTAAATATTTAGGATCTTTTCTTACTTGTTCCAAACTGTCTTTCTTTTTATAATCTCTTGCTTCATTTTCTAATAAAGGAACTGGTCTTATACTATCCCAATAAGATTTAGTTTTTTTGTTGGCACTATCTTGTACTTTGATAATTACATTATTGAAGAATTTCTTTTTAAATACAGGTTCAATATTAAACTGATCGTACACCTGTACAAAGCTTCCAAAGAAATCGAAACCAAAAAACTTTCCAGCTGGCGTAATCACTTGTTGCTTAATTACCCATGTATTTTTTAATGGCACATACAACTGATCTACATTCAATGTATCCAACAATTGCATTTGTTGTTCTTTTAATAAATACAACTGTGTACTATGTATTCTCCATTCATTTTCAATAATGCTGATATAACCTGAAAAAAGAGGCTCGTATTTACGTTTCGGAATTACTTTAATACGGCTAATTTCTTTGCCATTTTCAAAAAAAGTTCCTTCGAATTTATACTTATAATAAGTAAGTGCATTGTTGGCTATTGGCGAAATAAAACCTCTAGGATTTAAACCACGGCCAACAGAAATAATATTTTCGTAGAATGAAATAATTTGCGGGCTGCTAAATCCAAAACCATCGCTGTTACCACTTACTCTGGTTGATACTACTTCTACCTTTGCATCATTGGGTTTTTCTACTGAATATCTAGCAACTGTTTCACTGAGAAATAACATCTTTCTTTTACTTGTATCTCCATCTTCAAAATCTACTTTTTCACCAAAGAATTTCTTAGGATAATTCCTCAATTGCAATTGCCCTTTCAAATAAACTTCACATTCGAACTTCTTGATTTCATTTAAATGCTCTTCCCTTTTTTTTATAGTTTTTCTTATTATTTCATAAGCAGGGTCTTCTCTTCCAGCTTTAACGACAACGCCTGATAAATTGTATTCTTGATTATCTAATTCAAAGTTTAGCTGAATATCCTTTTTATTAACTGTAATTTTTTGCTCAACAGCTTTATGTCCTACATGCTGGCAAACAAGTGTATAAATTCCATCATTTAATTGCAATACATAAACACCCTTACTGTTGGCTGTAGTTCCCTGTGCTGTACCTTTAATAGTAATGGATGCATAAGGAAGAGGATTGCCATTTTTCTCTTTAATTGTTCCTGTTACAGTACCTGCAATTGCAGATACAATCATGCACAAATAAAACGATGTTGTAAGTAAAAAAAATTTCATAATTAGAATTAAATTGTAAGTATTTACAAATATGAGTTTCGGAAATGATGAAGAAAATAAATTATACTAAAATTTAATTGACAATATTACAAACGGCAAACTTTAGTTTTTGTTACAAGATTACTGCAAATAAAAAGCCTCCTTTATTAAGAAGGCTTATGAAATATTTTACGATTAATTCTTTTTGGGTAACACAGCTTTTGGTTTAGCATCTTTAGGCAAAACCACAGGTGTTTTAACTTCTTGCTTTGCTGGTGTTTTTGTTGGCGGTGTAACAGGTTTTTTGTTATCTATTGCAGCCGGTTCTATGGTAGACTCAGGAGCAATATCTTCGGCCTTAATATCAGTAGGCATTTGATCGTTACCATATTCACTACTGGTTCCTGCTCCATTATCTTCAGTTTCGCCACCTGGCACTGGCACAAATCCATTGATACCATCAATCACAATATCATTGGTTAATGCCTCAGGTTTTGTAAATGTACTTTTGGTATCTATTCCACAAGCAGGATCGCTCATTGCTTTACTGTAGAAGTAAGCCCAAATAGGTAGTGCAGCAGATGCCCCTTGCCCTATACCAGTTGAATTAAAACGAATAAACCGATCGTCGCAACCAACCCAAGTACCAGCCAATAATTGTGGGGTGTAACCCATAAACCAGGCATCGCTGTTATCATTGGTTGTACCTGTTTTACCAGCAATTTCTCCTTGTACTCCATAACCCCAAATTCTTCTCCCTGTACCAAATTGCATCACTCCTTGCATCATTTTTATTACTGAGTATGCAGTTACGTCACTAATTACTTCTTTACGCTTTGGTGTAAATGTTTCTATTACATTCCCGTTTCTATCTTCTATTCTGGTAATAAACATAGGCTGTACATTAAACCCTCTTCCAGGTAACATACTGTAGCCTTGCATCATTTCGAATAGTGAAATTTCACATGCACCTAATGCCATACTTGGATAAGCATCTAACTTGGTTTTAAAATCGCAACGTTTTAAAAATTCTACAAAACGTTTGGCTCCATTATTACCTGAGTTATCTAATTGCTTCATTATATATGCAGATGCACAGTTACGAGATTGAGCCAATGCTTGTGACATAGGCATTGTACCACCAGTGCAAGATGCACCAGTAGCTGGCACTAAACCATATTGTCCAAAACTTTGTTGCACATCTTGTACCATTGACGCAGGTGTCATACCAGCTTCTTCAATTGCTAAACTGTATAACAATGGTTTGATGGTAGAACCAACCTGACGTTTGGTATTAAAGTTTACGTGATCGTATTTAAAGGTCTTGAAATCTACACCACCAACCCATGCTTTCACTTCCCCACTTAAAGGATCCATTACCATAAAACCTGCTTGCAACATTTGCCTGCAATACTTTATAGAATCCATTGGCGACATTACAGTATCGGTTTCTCTTTTATTGTTCCAAGAGAAAATTTTCATGTTTATTTTAGCGTCGAAACTTTTACGAATCTCTTCATCTTTCAAACCTTCTTTCTTCATATTCTTCCAACGATCGGTTTGTTTTACTGCAGCTTCTAACACATTTTCAAATCCTTTCCACACCTTACCAGATTTAATGTTTTCCTGTGCGTTCAAATACTTTTGCATTACGCTCATGTGCTTAGCAACAGCTTCTTCTGCATACAACTGCATACGTGGATTAATAGTGGTATAAACCCTTAACCCATCTCTATACAAATCATAATTTTTACCATCGGCTTTTTGGTTTTCTTTACACCATTTTTTTAACTCTTCTCCCAACACCATTCTAAAGTATGGACCTAAACCTGCATTCTCATCTAACTTTTTATAATTTAAAACAATAGGAGAAACTTTTAATTTATCGTAAGAAGATTTATCAATTTTATTAGCTTCTAACATTCTATTCATAACCAAATTTCTTCTTTCCAATGCTTGTCGTGGATAACGACGAGGATTGTATTTACCTGGCCCATTTACCATGCCTATTAAAGTTGCAGCTTCTTCCACTGTTACTCTATCTGGTTCTTTTTGAAAAAATGTTTTAGCAGCATTTCTAATGCCAAACACATTATCACTAAACTCTACCGTATTTAAATAAATAGTAAGGATTTCTTCTTTGGTAAAATTCTTTTCGAGTTTTACCGCAATGATGGATTCTTTGAATTTTTGAATACCACGAATTAAAAAATTTCTAGTAGACCAATTTTCTGTAAATAAATTTTTTGCAGTTTGCATAGTAATGGTACTGGCTCCACCTTCTGTACCTAAGCCTTTTATTGCACGGAAAATTGATTTTAAATCTATACCACTATGGTCGTAAAAACGTTTATCTTCAGTTGCAACCAATGCATCTAAAACTGGCTTGGCAATATCTTTATATTCTACGTTTACACGATCTTGTAAATAGTATTTACCCATCAATGTTCCATCTTGTGCATATACTTGTGTACTTTGCGATGCAGAAGGGTTTTGAATATCATCAATAGAAGGCATTTTGCCAAAAACGCCCCAATTGCACAGCATTAGAAAAAGTATAAATACCCCCAACCCAATAAATGTAGTTTTCCAAAGTATGTTCACTGCTTTTTTCATTCGAAACTGTTTTCTATTATCTGTAAAGAATTAATAATCTTATATTGATTAAAACTTACCAGGAATGGTTTGTTTGATAAAATTGATGTAATTGGCTATCTCTTTATTCGCATTTAGCAAAGCCAGATTGGCATTGCTGATTAAAGAGAAATTATATTTTGCTGCTGGAATCCATGGGATGATTCTGCTGGCTGCAAGAGGCCTTGCTTTTTCTACATAATCAAAAGCTTTACCAGCATTTTCAAACGGACCTAATAACAGTAAAGTATAGTCATCATTTAAATTATTGGTGATAATATCAATTTTTTGATTGTATATTCTTTCCCTGTTAAACTGAGCAAATGCACCTTTGGCTTCATTTACAAATACTCTTTCTACCTTTTCTAAACTAACCATCACATATTGAGAATCGGTAGCATTAAAGCTGAATGTTTTTTTAGCAGCATCTACTAAAGGAGCAACTGTTGCCTTTTTATCGATTGTTTTAATAGCATCAGTTTGTTTTAATCCATCATTTTTCTTCACTTCCTGTTTTTTCACCTCAACTGTAGGGTCAACTAAATCAACGCTTTTCTCTACAGGTTCTTCTGCTCTTTCAACAGCTAAATCGGTTAAATATTTTTCGATTTCTTTTCTTCTGCTTAAAACATCAATCATATTTAAAGCCTTAGTTGCCAAAGGTGTACCAGGCACCATTTTAGCAACTTCTTTTAATTTAGCAATTGCAGTACTGTCCTCTTTTAATTTAATGTAATAAACAGCTTCAATCATTAGCAATTGTGGTGTCCAAAATGTTTTACCATAAGTAGCATCGGCTTTTGCCTTCATGGTTTTAGCTTCTTCAAACTTACCTTCGATGAAAAGATTATAAATGGTTTCGTACGTTTTTGTTGCTGTTTTATTTTTTTCTTTCTCTGGCGTATTGTTGCCTTGTTGAATGGTTTTGTAAGATTCGCCATCAGGAAAAGCATTTTTCAAAACAGCCAAAACCGAATCGGCCTGTACTTTTAAACCCAGTTTTGTGTAACAATAATAAAGGTTAAATAAAGCTGGTTCTTTTTGTTTGAATTCGTTGAATCGTTTCAGTAAAGTATCGTAACTATAAACAGCAGCATCGTAAGCTTCTAAATTATTTTGAAAAGTTTCTCCATTTATAAACAATGCCCTTTGAATTTTTAAATCCGATGCTGCCAATAATTCTTTGGTTAGAGGCAATTTACTCATTAAACCTTCGAATGATAAATCCAACTCTTCCTCTTCGACAGGAGCTCCTGCATCTTTCTTTTCGTCAGTTCTTTTTTTGGTATCAGTACCAACGTCATCAATATCCATTGTTCCTCCTGGATTTCTCGAAATATCTTTCTTCGTAGTAACTTTATCTAAAGCTGCTTGTCTTCTCCAATTATCTACATTGCTGCGTTTGCCCCATTTGCTTTTAAATTCGCTGAAGCCTTTAGATTTAATATCGGTACTGGAAAAATAAAATTCACCTTTTGTATCACCAAACAAATCAGCTTTTTTAGAATCAACAGCTCCTGTATTGTAAGAACCTTCTTCCTCAGAACTGCCTTTTAACCCTTTGGCTTTACGCAATTTTTTCAACTCTTTTTTTACATAAGCTGTTCTTTCTGCTTCTGGCATTAATGCAATCCTTTGTAAACTATCTTCTTTATGAATGAGTACCAAATTTTGTGCAATTACTTTTAAAGAAGGCTTACGTAATTTAACCCGTTCTACATCTTCGTTAGCAATTGTTTTTACTGTTTCCAATTGAACACTATCGTAAAAAGCTTCTGCAGGAATAAACTTTTTTCTATCAAAATTCAAATCGCCCAAAGCAATATAACTAATGGATTTTTGCTCTTTATTATCTGTACTGTACTTTACACTTTTCAATAAATTATCCTGAGCAGCATCCAAGCTGTTTCTTTTCAATTCTAATTTAGCTGCAGCATAATAAATAATATCTCGGTAATCTATATATTTATCACGTTTAGCGAGTTTCAACAATTCGTTCAAATTATCTTGTAATGCATCTTTCTTTTTTCCAGATGATAAGCTTACAATGTTTAACCTTGCATACACTTCCATCAAAGGATCTAAAGTGTGTTTTATAGAACGTTCAAACATTACAACAGCCATGCTGTCTTTATGTGCAGTTTGGTACAATTGCCCTGCTAAATATTCCCATCTTGCTTCTTCTCCTCTACCCTCAGCATTATCTAACGACTTTTGCAAATGCCATGCACTGCTATCATAGTTTTGTTGCTTATAAAACCAATAGGCAATCATTTCATGCAAATCAGTTTTCAATCGTTTGGGAAAGTTAGGATCGCTTCTTAAAATGCCTATTAAACCAGCAGCTTCTCCCAACATATCTTGTTCTAAATAGTTCCTTATTTGCCATACAAAACTTTCGTTACGGCTTGGTGGTTTCGAAGTCATTTTTTTCCATAAACTTCTTTTCTCGTTGGTAGAAATGGTAAAAACTCCTTTGGTATTGCTGGCACTACTTCCCAAGGGAATATCATAGCCATCATTTTTGGGAGCATATACATAATTGATGTACTGAAAACAACCAGCAGCACTATCAAAGTTTTTACGATATAAATAAGCTTTGCCCAAGAGCATGTATAAATTATCGATCCAATCGTTTCTTAAATCATGTAATAAAATACCTGCAGTACATTTATAAATAACCGAATCTAAATCGTCTTTACTCTGCACGGTTCCATCTAAAGTATAGTTGTAAAAAGACAGCATTTGAGTATAGTCGTCTTTATAAACAGTTTTGGCTTTTTCAATTACACCATTTAGCTTATTATTTGCATTGAAATAATAGTTGTAATGCGTATAAGTATTTTGAGTTATTCTTCTAGGTAAAGTAAATTTTTTCTCACCCGATTTCTCAGAACCCAATTTCCGATTTTCGTATTGTTTAGGCTTGTCTTTATCTAAATCTACATTGGTATTTGGCTGTGCATGGGCAAACAGTACCAAGAGCATTGCTGCAATAGTTCCTATCGCTTTATTTAGATTGGGCATAAAAAAGTTCATCAGTCTTTCAGTAACAAACATAAGTGTTTAAAAGTACAAGTATTTTACAAATTTGCCTTGCACTTTTGTGGCTTACTACTACCTTTAATGCTGATTTAACAACATGGCCAACTTAAATACAGAAAATACGCTAAAAAGACTGAGAAACAAGTACCGACTTGTGGTGATGAACGACGACACTTATGAGGAAATGGTAACTTTTAAACTCAGCCGTTTAAGTGTATATATTGGCTTTAGTACCATGTTGGTTGTTTTGATTGGTTTTACTATTGCATTAATTGCTTTCACGCCTTTGAAATATTATATTCCTGGTTATGGAACCCGACAAAGCAGGGCTGATTTGCAGGTTTTGAAAATTCGTACGGATTCTTTAGAGCAATCTATTAAAATGAAAGAACAATACTTGGAGAGTGTAAAAAGAGTATTGAATGGAACAACCCCAACACAAAGAGATACTGTACCCATTAATGTTGAGAAAAAAGAAATATCTACCTACTAATTTATGGCAGAAAAGAAAAATAATACCCTTACTCAGTATGCTGGAATGGCTGCACAAATTTTAACAGGTTTAGGTTTAAGTACCTGGCTGGGTTTATGGATTGATAAAAAACGAAACAGCCCTAAACCTTTATTTACATGGCTAATTCCTGTTGTTCTTTTAATTGGATTCTTGGCAAAAGCAATTAAGGATACCAGCAAAAAATAAACACTACATAACTGATGAAAATTCAACAATCGAAATTTGGGAAATTATTAATGCCCACCTTTGCTTTTTTTAATATTATAAATCTTACATTTATAATTTGGGCTAATTACTGGGACTCTATTAAAATAGACCACTCCGTCGTAATTTTTGGTAATGCTTTACTGTTTTTAGTTGGTCTTATTTCTCTTTGGTTGCATATTAATGCATCTAAAAAAGAGAACCCCAATGTACTGGTAAGAAGTATAATGGGCAGCACCTTAATTAAAATGATGGTAATTGCGGTAAGTGTATTGATTTACCTGAAAATTATGAAAGGTGAAAAGAGTAAGTTGGCAGTAATTACCACAATGGCAATTTATTTGGTGTACGTTTTTTTAGAGGTAAAAACGGCATTGCGTTTAAATAAAAAACAAGCCAATTCATAATGCCCGTTACCGAGCACCCGATGCAGGCATTGGCTAAGTTTTTACCTGAAGGTAGCTTTGAGCCAGTGGTGCAATACATCCATCATTTTAAAGTACATTTAACTGTTACCAAGAAACGTAAAACTGTTTTAGGTAATTATTTACATGCTGGCATTAACCGCAATCATAAAATAACAGTAAATGGTAATTTAAACCAGTATGAATTTTTGATTACCCTACTACATGAACTAGCACATTTACTGGCTTTTGAGCAATTTAGAAATAAAATTGAACCACATGGAAAAGAATGGAAATCAATTTATAGCAAACTACTAATTGACTTTGTACAGCGTAAAATATTTCCAGAAGATGTTGAGAAGGCTTTGCAAAAATCTATACTTAATCCTGCTGCAACAGCTAATGGAGAAACTGAATTATTATTGGTTTTACGCAAGTACAATACCACACAAAAAGAAGGTATTGTAACAGTTGAAGATTTGCCTGAGCAGGGCATGTTTCAAACAGAGAATGGAAAGGTTTTTCAAAAAGGAAAGCAGCGAAGGAAACGATACGAATGTGTTGAAATAAAAACAGGACTGAAGTATTTATTCAGTCCTGTTGCAGAAGTTAAAATCATTTCTTCCAATAAAGATTAAGCAACTGCTTGTTTCACCAAGTCAGCAGCTTCGCTTAATTGTACAGCACTTTGTACTTTTAAGCCACTTTCATCAATTAATTTTTTTGCTTCAATTGCATTGGTTCCTTGTAAACGAACAATAATTGGAATTTCAATATTACCAATTTTATTGTACGCTTCAATTACACCAGCAGCAACCCTATCACAACGTACAATACCACCAAAAATGTTGATTAATATTGCTTTTACGTTAGGATCTTTCATAATAATTCTAAAACCAGCTTCTACCGTTTGTGCATTTGCAGTACCACCTACATCTAAGAAGTTGGCAGGCTCTCCACCACTTAATTTAATCATATCCATAGTTGCCATTGCCAAACCTGCACCATTTACCATGCAACCCACATTGCCATCTAACTTAACAAAATTCAAGTTAAACTGACCAGCTTCTACTTCTGTTGGATCTTCTTCAGTGACATCTCTCATTGCAGCTAAATCTGGATGACGCATTAATGAATTTTCATCCAATCCCATTTTACAATCAACTGCTATGATTTTTTCATCACTCGTTTTAAATAGTGGATTAATCTCCAACATTGCACAATCTAATCCAACATAAGCATTGTATAAATTGGTTACAAACTTTACACAGTTTTTGAAAGCTTCACCACTTAACCCTAAATTGAAAGCTATTTTACGGGCTTGAAAACCTTGTAAGCCACCACCTGGGTGAACCCACTCTTTAAATATTTTTTCAGGGGTATTGTGTGCAACTTCTTCAATATCCATTCCACCTTCGGTAGAATACATAATTACATTTTGTCCTTTTGAACGATCTAATAAAATAGACAAATAAAATTCTTTTACTGCGTTCGGACCAGGATAGTAAACGTCTTGTGCGATTAATACTTTGTTTACTTTTTTACCAGCAGGACCCGTTTGAATGGTTACCAATGTACCACCCAAAATACCTTTAGCATACTCGCTAATATCTTCTAAACTTTTAGCAACTTTTACACCATTTAAACCACTCTCATTCACTTTACCTTTTCCACGACCACCAGCATGAATTTGAGCCTTAATAACGGCAAAATTGTTATTGGTTTGTGTTTTAATTTGGCGATATGCTTCTTCAGCAGCCATTACACTTTCTACAGCAATGCCCTCTTGAACAGGCACATTGTATTTTTTTAATAATTCTTTCGCTTGATACTCGTGAAGATTCATGAATTAATTTTTAGTGCAGCGAAGATAAGAGAAACAACATTTTAAAATTTTCCTTTTTTTGGCTTTTTACGACTAAAAACAGCCTGAAAAACGCAATCGATGCCATGCTAATGGGAAAGATTCAAAGTTTAAGGATACAGGTTAAAAAAAGTAGAACCAAGGAAAGTCTAATAAGCATGCTAATATTAAAAACAGCTTAGATTCTAGATATAGCTTTTGAAGAATCCATTTATTTTCTTGAAACAGGATATTGATGTTAAAATAAAAGAGGGATTTCAAAATTGAAATCCCTCTTTTATTTTAACTATTGTTTGTTACTTTTTTTATTCCTCATTTTTTTTACACCATATCCTACTCCAGCTGCTACCAATAGAGATAACCCACCATCAACTGGTACATCACTTACATCATCGGTAAAACCTGGTTGTGCATGTACCAATGCTGGAAGTAGGAAAACTATAAATGGT
>CALRLF020000060.1:0-27740 GCA_943368475.1 Allobosea thiooxidans | reverse complement strand
GTCAATTGCCTTTTAATCATGATGAATTGCCCTAATTCTTACGTGAAAAATAATCAAGCAAAAAGGCCCAATTGCAGCAAGATTATCCCTTACTTTAGTGTCATGCCTGTCATGGAAAAGAAAGCCATCAATAGCCTTTTGGAAATAGCCCTAGTGGTATTTGTATTCCAACTATTTTGGTTTACCTATTACCTGTCTTTGGGTAAACTCTGGCCCAGTGACAATATTGGGAATTATAGAATTGCTACACATATCACACAGTCCATTGTTTTGGTAGTAGCCGCTTTTATCGTGTTTCCACAATACAGAAAAAGAAAACGCTTGATTCCTTTTTTGTTGTTGTCTGTTGCGCTTTTGTTGCTATTTACACAGCTCTTCAATTTTTCAAGACAGTTTTTAAGTGGACCTGTTTTCTATTTATTGGGTAGTAGCAAGCAACCACAGAAAGCCGTTGCCCTGCCCAATTATTTTGTTCAAAACCTAATCTCTTCTCTTACTTATTATTTATTGGGTTTGGGTTATGCATTTGCAAGAGATTGGTTTGCCAAAGAGCGGGCAGCACTGGTATTGGAAAAAGAAAAAGCGCAGGCAGAACTGAGTTTGCTACGCAACCAACTGAATCCACATTTCTTGTTTAATACCATCAACAATATCTATTATCTGGCATTGATCCAATCCGCCAAAACAGCAGACGCTTTATTAAAACTCTCCGATTTGTTGCGTTATGTATTGCACGAAAAATCTGATTGGGTAAGTCTAGACAAGGAATTCCAACACTTGCTGAAGTTTATAGAATTACATCGGCTCCGTTTTCCCAAGGACCAAATTGAACTCAACGTAACCCAGGAAGATCAATTTGCTGGTTGTCAAATTCCACCCATGATCCTGCTCACATTTGTAGAAAATGCGTTCAAACACGGAGAGCCAGGAACAGAAGCAGAACCGGTAATCATTTCTCTAGATATCGCCGCAGGCAAACTGCATTATAGTGTGAGCAACAAAATTGCCCAAGGCATTTCTAAGGACCAGAACAACGGCATTGGCATTCCTAATTTGATTAAAAGAATGCAGATTTTGTATCCCAACAAACATCATTTAGAACTGGGAGCAAGCGGAGAACAATATCTTGCCAAACTTGAAATAGATTTGAAGCCATGATACAAGCCATAGCTATTGATGATGAAGAGAATGCACTGGGGATAATCAAGACCTATGGAGCCAGAATTGATTCTTTTCAATTGGTGGCGCAATTCACGGACCCCATTGAAGGTTTGAAATATTTGGTAGAACATCCACAGATTCAATTGGTGTATCTAGACATACAAATGAATCGCTTAAATGGATTAGACCTGGCCAAGAGCATTCAAAAACAAACCAAGATTGTGCTCACCACGGCTTATCCGGATTATGCCCTGCAAGGATTTGAATTGGATGTGGCAGACTATTTGCTGAAACCATTTTCTTTTGAAAGATTTGAACGATCTATTCAAAAAGTGCGAGCCCTAGTAGAACCAAGCACATCAGAAAAATCGGCTCTGCCAAAAATGAAAGCCGACCAACAGGATTTTATTTTTGTAAGAACAGATTATAAAACGCAGAAGCTGCGGATCATGGATATTACGCATATAGAGGGTTCGGGTAATTATGTGACCATCTATGCGGGTAAGACAAAATACCTGGTGCTGCAAAACATGAAAACTTTTGAAGAGCAATTAATGCCCTATCAGTTTATTCGCATACACAAGTCCTATATTATTTCTCTGGCGCATGTAGACACTATTGAAAAGTCCTCTGTAAAAATTGGCCAAGAAGAAATTCCCTTGAGCGAGTCTTACAAAGAATCCTTTCAACAGTTTCTAGATATTCATTATAAACAGTTCTAAAAAAAATTCCCCTCCTTGCGCGCAGCGTAAGGAGGGGTGCCCGAAGGGCGGGGTGGATTCAAACTTTTATAGTTTAGGCTCCCAACCCTTCTCATACTGTCTGTCCCACAATTTCATCCCGTCTTTGTCCAAAATATGTCCGTTCTGTGTATTTACTGAATAAGACTTACCAATCCTATAGCCAATATTGCCATAGTGACACAACATCTGGCTAATAGCGCCTTCTTCAATAGGAGAGTTTAGTTTGGTTTCTTTGCCACGGATCACGTTAAAGAAATTGGCCACGTGCGCATCGGTCATATCGCCACCGCCGCCAAGGGCCGTGCCCGCTTCAGAACCGGAAGCCTTGCTGTCTTTGATTTTCTTACCAGCACGGTCATATAAGGTATAGCCGTCTCTGTTTACAAAGACCGTACCCTCGCTACCATAGATAATGGTACCACGGTCAGAGCCATAGGTTTTATAACCACCGCGGCTCTTACCATCCCACTGGATAATCTTGTTATCCGGAAAACGGAAAGTAGCGTCCATGGTATCGTACATGGTCCAACCATCGTTTTTAAAATGACGCTTTGCCGCTTCTACTTCCACTTTTTCAGGATAAGTAACTTGCAAGGCCCAACGCGCAATGTCCAGTTCATGCGTGGCGTTGTTACCAGTTTCAGCGGTACCCCAATGCCAGCCATACCAATGCCAGTTATAGTCCCAGGTATTGTCTGTGTATTCTCTGTGAGGAGCCGGACCCTGCCAAAGGTTCCAATCCAAACCTTCAGGAACAGGCGCTTTTTTCTCAATAGGCACTTCGCCACGGGTATTGGAATAAAAAGCTAGTGCTTTGTAAACATCGCCAATCACGCCCCTGTGAATCTCAGCAATAATTTCCTGAGACTCCCTGGCCGATCTTTGTTGGTTACCCATCTGAATCACTTTGCCGTATTTCTTTTGAAAAGCCACCAGCAATTCGCCCTCGCGGGGATTGTGGCTACAAGGTTTCTCAATATAGACGTGCTTACCCGCCTGCATGGCCATCCAAGTACCCGGCGCGTGCCAATGGTCTGGGGTGGCGTTGAAAATGGCGTCTACGCTTTTATCGTTCCATACATCATGAATATCACTCACCAGTTTGGCGGGGCCCGATACTTTACCGTTCAGGTCCTTACCCACTTTATCGCGCTGCTTCTTCATCACATCGCAGATATAGGCCAGGTCTACATTGTTGTTCTTGTTTTTCAGGGCGTCATAGTAAGCACCCACACGGCGCCCACAACCCATTAGCGCCACATTCAAGCGCTCATTGGCGCCGATGATCCTATTATAACTCTTGGCCGTAAAGCCCGATGAAATGCCCGATATGCCCACACCCACAGCACCGTAGGTAAGGTTGCGCATAAAGTCTCTGCGATTAGTAGCCATGATTGTTCAGTTAAAGTTTCAATTAAATGGTCAGCAATTTTTGAATGCTCAATTTAAACGCTAAAAGCTAAAAAACAGCTGCTGGCGCGATGGTTCCTGAGAAGAATCTACTCAATCGTTGTAGTGCTTTTATTCCTAGTTCCCCTACCGTTCACGGGAGGGGTGGCCGCAGGCCGGGGTGGGTCAGAATGATTCACTAACTTAACAGTATGGGCACCATTATACAACCAGTCTGCAGTTCCTGCCATGAACCATACCCAACTTGCAGTATTGGCGTGGGAATGTTAAACATGCCCAACAAATTTCTAGCACCCTATGCTTGTAACCATTGCGGCACCATCAGCTTCAAAAGTCTGCATAACAAACACCATAGATGCAGTCAATGCAGAAAACAGGTAACACTCTATGGAAAGACCCTAGGCTTTATGTTACCTGATGATCCCGATATTCATTACGAACCAGAGAAAGTGGTGATAGATGTAACTGTAGCTATGGATCTGCAATATGTGCTAGAGGATAAAAACTATTATTGTCCTAAGTGCAAGAAAGAGACGTTGAGGTTTGAGGCGTGTGGAGATTGGGATTGAGAAAACTCAAATTATATACTCCCAAATACCAAGCACAACATCTAGTTGACCTTGGTGACTAATTTCTTTATTGAATTGCTGCTTAACTAAATTCCACATTTCAGGTTTAGAAATATCTTTATTCTCTTTCCATTTCTCAATTGCAAATTTTGCATATTGATAATTAAGGCTAACACTTGTTTTTGTTTTTGGAATACCTTTTAAATTACCCGATTCACAAAGCCCTACAAAAGTCGCTCTTGGGCAACCTTTATTAATACTAGATTCGCTTGTAAGTATTTTCCTTGCAGCAGTATACCAAGCGTCTTCATGATCTATTTTACGATCTACAATTTTATCATACGCTAGGCTAGCTACTTTATAAAACTGATTTTCCATATTGTTTATATTGTCTTTTAAAATTTGAATATTAAAAGATAAATATTTTATATTTAATTAATCTCCTTTTGTGCAATTTAATGACTATTGATTTTTATGTATTCTAAAAAGGACCAATTAGTGTTAGAACAATTTGCAAATCAAAGTGATAAACTATTTGAACTTGGAATAATAACAACTGATTCGTTTACTGGAGAAATAGGGGAATATGTTGTTTGTAAACAATTAGGGCTTAATAAAACTCAAAGAGTAACAAAGGCTGTAGATGCTATTTCAAATGAGGGGAAAAAATATCAGATAAAGGCTAAAGTCATTTCTGGAAATTCTCTAAATTATAATATATCAAATTTAGATACTAAAGCTTTTCATAATTTAGCGGTCATTTATTTTGATAAGGATTATTCTCCTTTGAAAATTTTGATTATTCCATCAAGGAAAATTAAAAATGGTGAAATTTCAATAACTGCATCAATCTTAAATTCAGGAATTATAATAATTGATAAAACTGAAATTAAAATTCCTAAGAATCATCAAAAAGCTATAAAAGAATTTGCAATTACTTATCAATCATTAAAAGATTCAGGAATAATAAGAAGCTCTAGGGTAGTTGGAGATATTGGGGAATTTTTTGCAAGTAAAAAATTGAATTTGATTTTAAGTGAAAATAAAAATGAAAAAGGGATAGACGCAAAAGACAAAAAAGGTGACACCTACGAAATTAAAACTAGAAGGGTTTATGAAAGCGAAAGAAGAGTAAGTAAAAATAGGAGAATAAATGGTTTAGTAGGTAAAGATGCTAAGTTTCTAATTGTTGTGGTTTTAGATAGATCATTTAAATGTGTAGGAATGTGGCTCATGCCAATGAAAAATATTGTAAATCCTACTTCACCAAATTTAAGAATTGTTAATACTACCCCAGGTGTTAAAACTGTTGTTCCTAGTAAGATTAGTTGGCTTCAATCTGGAGAAAATAAATCAGTAGTTCAAAAAGAAAGGACATTAAAAGTAAAAATAATACCGAATAAAAAAAAGGTGATTCAATCATCTACAATATTAAATAGAGAAATAGAAAAAAATACTGTTTCAATTGAAGTACCTAATTATTATAATATAAAAATTAGTTCTTGGGAATGGTTTATAATTTTTATGCTAATTGTTTTACTAATTCAATTTTTATAAATGAAATATTCTCTTGAAATAAGGAAAAATCAATGTTTAAAAATTATGTCTAAATTCAAAATAGATAATAATATTATCTGTAAAGTAAACGAAGCAAAATGTATTTTGGATATTGATAAAGCTATTAATAAAATCTTACCAGTAAGTATTAGAAATAAAGTTGAAATTCAGTTTAATAAAAATTTTAAAGGTGGTCTTGGTCCACTTGAAGTGAAAAAACAATAAAATTATTTTTTAAATAAACTTTGTATCCAACTTCCAATACCAGCTCCGATTAAAGCTCCTATAAACCATAATTTTCCTTTAGATACTCCTGCCAATAATATAGCTCCTATTATACCAAATACAACTGGTAATAAACAACCGCTATTCTCGTTGCTTGGAGTTGTTGGCTTATTTATATTTCCTGAATTAGTTAGTGGCTTTACTGGAATTGGAGGTATAACATTTAAATTCCTATTTGTGGAATTTTTAGATGCTAAAGAAGATATAGATTTAATTTGAGGACTTGTAGAAGATGGATTACTATTTGATATAGATGACTGAGTAATAAATTGATCATGGTATAAATTATTAAATATTTCTGCCTCTTTATCTATTTGTTTTATGTTTTGAGTACTCGGTTTTGTTTGAATCGGAATTTCATTTTTTATTAGAAGTCTTTGCTTTGCTTCTGTTTCTCCATTAAATATTTGAATTTGCTTGGATAAATCAACTACAGTTTGCGGATTCCCGTTATAACTAGCAATAACACCTGTTATACTTACCCATTTACCAACTAAGTCATTTGCAGAAATGCCATTTAATTGTAAATCTACAATTCCTTCTTGCCAAATAACAACTGTAAATGTGTGATTCGGATAAGGATATACAAAATTTAAAAATAAATACGGGTCTCCAAATTTTGTTATAGAGGATTTAATACCAGATATTTTACCAACAACTTCTATTTTCTCCCCAAAATGTTCAAGTATGCTTCCTTTGTTACTTGCATCGAAAATTAGGTATTGGCTTCTACTTATTATAATTGTACCCTCTGCCGTATTATCATATACAAAATTACCTGTTAAGAAATCTTTTAAATTTGGAATATTTTCAAAACCTAAATGACAACATCCAATTAACTTTTCAACTAATAGTTTTGTTTCAGAATTCTTGAGTAATTCTATTACTAATGGAGATTTTTTTAAATCAGCAAAATCTTGACTTTTAAATAAAATATTTTCACTGTTATCATATTTTTTCCAAAGGGAAGGATTTGTTGAAATTGCTTTCAAACCTATATAAATGACAATAGCAGAGAATCGATCAATCTTCTTGTCATAATGTAAAGCAGTTCTTTTTGGATGTTGATAGTTAATATGACCAATTTCATTTGTTTTTAATTGGTATAATTCCGGAAAATACATTCCGTCATAATCTATTAAATATAAACTATCGTTTTTTACTATAATATTTCCATGTTGCAAATCACCATGAGCTATCTCAAACCTTTCTAATTCATTAACAAGATTTAAAAAATCTTTAATCAGATTATCGACTTTAATTTTTGATGAATAGTTCTTATTTAAATAAATATTTAATGGTTCGCCTTGTAGCCATTTCATTTTTATTATTGGGTAAGAGACCCCATTAACCTTTATTCCACTTGATAAATATTTAGCTTCAACAAAATATTTTGATGAAGTATTTTCAATGAATTTTGATATAGTTTGATACCTTTTTTGTAAATCAGATATATCTCTGTGAAAACATCTTACCGCCCATTCACTTTGTTTATTCCATAATTTATATGTGATTGTAAAACCTCCAGAATATGGTTTCGGTAGACCTAAAGGGGTTGTTTCAACCGTACAGACTTTTAAATCATTATCAGTAAATGATACCGTTGGACTTTGTACAGCCATATTGTATTCATCCCCTCTAGGTAAATGCATTATTCAAAGTTTATTATTACCAATGATATATCGTCATTCTTTATAAATCCTTCTTTTATTTTATTCTTTACCCAATTGGTAAAATCAGTAGTGTAATCTTCAGAATTTAGGAGTGTTGTAATGATCTGCCAAGGTTTTTGATCCTCTTTTATCTTATTGAAAATCCAATTTGCAATAGCATCTGTTGAAAGAATAAAAAGATCTCCTTTTTCAAAATTTGCCTCATAATATTTAACTGTTTTTTCAAAATCTGTTTGATGTTTATTATTTGATGCAAACAAAAATGGTGTATTACCAAACTCTTCATTAATTGAAATTGGAAAAGTGTCTACTAGATCATTTCCTCTTATATGAAAAAAGGAACAATCACCTATCGCTACAGAATCAATTTTTTTTCCGATAGTATCAATTCTTAACCCTAAAAATGTAGCAAAAGCACCATTTTCTGCTTTTTGCTGTGCATACCAAGGCATTTCAATTTTTGATACAATTGAATTCCATTCTTCAGAAACACTATTTAAAACTGTGGTTAAATTTTCTAAATTAAACTCATATTCTTTATATGATTTAACTAACAATTCTGACCATTCTTTGGAAAATGAGGACTCAGTAGCTCCATCTGAAATTGCAAACCTTAAAATACTTTCACCTAAAATATCAGAATTCGTAGGAACCAAAATATTGTCTTCGTTTTCATCTTTATCATTTCCTATTTTTGAAAAGGAAATTGATTTGAATTTGCATTTTAACATTATCTAAGTTGAAGGCTTGGCCTGGTTCCAATTTCAATTGCTGTAATGATTAGGTCAATATCCCCATTTAGCACAAACGCTCTAGCACTATCAGAAAGACTTAGACTAAATTCTTCTGCTGCCACACTTCTCATAAAACTAGGTAGAAGCGATGATCCATTAAAAAGTTTCTCTGAGTTTAAATCGGGCAATGATATTTCAGAGCCTGGGAATGAAATTGGGTTAATACTTTTAGCGTTTGTATGAAGATTGAATAATATTACATTGCCATCATTTGATAATTGAGTTGTCAATTTATTCATTTCATCACTGGGATCTCCATCTGTGCTTTCACCATCAGTTATATGTATTACTACAGGTGGAAAACAATTTGGATTAAGGGATATCCATTCAGTAATTATACTATTTGCTTTTTTAAATGCATCAACCATTGGTGTACCACCATTTGCAGTTGGATCAAACCATATTGGAAACTTTACGTTTATGTCTACAAGTCCACCAGCGCCGTCTGAAATCTTCTTTTTCCTCTCTTCAATTCTTGCAGGATTATTAGCAATTTCCGAAATCGGAACTAAATTTTTTCCTGACAAGCTTCCTTCAAATGCTGGATTTACACCATTTGCACCATAACCTATAACTCCAACGTAGTAGTAATCTCTTACACCTTCAGATTTTGCACATTTTATAACTAATTGTTGTAACATCCTATTAATTACATCTGCAACTGCTTCAGATTTAGGTTTGTTTATGTTTACATATTTATCTGACATTGATCCAGATTGATCAATAATAAATAAAAAACAACTAGGGTTAGTTCTACTGATTTCTGCTGAATATGGCATTGGATAAATTTTAGATTTTTGTCAAAATTTTTAGATATATAATTATTATCGTGTTAATCTTTCTAATTTATTCATATTCTGTTTCTTTAATGGTACTTAAATCTATTTCTAATATATTTTCGACACTTTCACAAAACCATTTCCATCTATCATCAATAGCATAAGCATTCCATTCTTTTTCAAATAATTCTGAATTGAAATCATCGACAATTTTTTGAGTCATTCTAAATGAAGTTATCCCATCATTACTTGTCTTATACATTCCTTTACCTTTATATACTTTTATTTTCTTATCAAAAGAATCATTACTAGCTGAATTATTTTTACTGCCACTAAGTAAAGTCAAATTAGCACCACTATTTATCCAAGGCTCAATATCAAAATCATAAATATCCCAAGATGAATTTTTCTTATGTGCTTTAGGAATTATATGCTCAATCTGAATTGTTTTATCTGTGTCATGATAAAAAACTAAGCTGCTATCATCTGTGATTGAATATTCAATTAAAAATAATAATGGCTTACACCAAGGTTCATTATAAATATCTTCATTCAAGTTATCAATAGCTCTATTTACAGTATTATTTACCAATAAGTGCTGTTCCAACTCTTCTTCAATAACAGAAATTGATTTTTTTTCTTTTATTGATTTGATTAAATTAAATGAGGTCTGTTTTATATGAGATAATGTATTACCGGCTATCCAATGCAAATAATAGTATCGTCTAAGTCTCTGTGTTAAAATTTTATATTCAGGATAGTTTTCGTGCAGAGCACATGTTAAGATTGTTCTCCAATACATAGTCCATCTTAAATACCAAAATGAATAGACTAATTTATCTTCTTTATCAAACAATTCGTTTTTATATATTTTTATGAACTTTAAAAAGTCGGCGATTACTGTATTTGGGTCCTTTCTTTCTACTACAGTAACTAATTCTTCATACAGAGACTTTTTAGGGTTTTGACCTAATAAATAATATTCATACATTACAAACAAATCATTAATAGAAGTATTGGTTTCACTTGCGACAGATTCACATGTTTTCCAATCATCCATGAATTGATCTTCTTTATGTTTTCTTACTTCATGATTAATTTCATAAATTTTTTGAATTTTCCCAATTAAGAAACTTTTGATTAAATCTGCATTTGTTAAGTCTAATCCCCTATCATTAAGTACCTGAAATAATTTAATTGCAAAACTTACTGACTGACAATCAATACGAATAATTTTTACTTTATTAAATAAATAATTTAGCAATTTTCCAGCTTCAAATTCTCCCAATTGGGTTAATTTATCAATGAAGAAGACTGCAGAATTTTGAAATTTAAACTCCGGTTCCTCTTTTTTTAAATCTTTTTTCTTTGGTGCTTTAATTTCAGTTGTATTACCTTTTAAAATTAATTTTTCAAATAGGCTTTGGTGGTGTGAATGTGTTCTTAACCTTAGCCGTTCAAAACGATCATTAAATTTTATAGAACTTTCTAAAACCTTAGAGTCTATTGCAAATGGATCTTCGTCAATTATACTTGCATTTATGTTAGGATATAAATCTCTATAAACACATAAAAGAATTGTCAAAGTTGTCAATCTTTGTTGACCATCAACAATATCTAAATAACTTGAACTTTCTTCTGGCTTTGCAGTAATTATAGAGCCTAAAAAATAATTTGGATCGGTGTCTATTGCTTCAATTAGATCTTCCCAAAGTTTTTCTAGTTGATCATCCCCCCACGAATATGGTCTTTGATATCTAGGTATTTGATATAAGGCATCTGTATTGCCAAACAACTGTTTAATTGTTAAACTAGATGGTTTGAAAACATCTTCCATTTTTAAACTTATTAAATATTGAAATAAATCTACTCCCCCAATACAGCTTTTTGTAACAACATTTGACTATTACCATAAAAAGGGATATCCGTTTTTCCTAGAATACCAGATGGCAATGTGGTCATCTCACTTAAATTATCCATTGGCACAAGAACCGTCTTCGCGCCATTCTCAGAAAGCAGTGTTACTTTATCTGCAAAATTAAGCGCTCGCTCTATTGCCCCTCCAATTGATACATTACCTAATACAGCTAGTCCCGGCTTTAAGTTCTTTTTGTAGATCGCAGAGATTATTGCAACATAAACTGCGCAGCCAATACCACCACTAATATAAGCTCCCATCAAATTGCTTATTTGAATATTCAGATCATAACCTACAAGTGAATGTTGCTCGTTTAAAATTGTTTTCTCGTTAGCTTTAAGATAGTTGCAAGTGTTCTTGATGTTTTCTTTCACATCTTGATTATTGGTACCTGTAATATTTATCTTTCCACTACCACGTATAGCAACCACCTCAACTTTAACTAATGAATTATTTTCCCCATCACTTGTAGCTGTGTAGCAAACACCCGGAGGCAGTGGATTACTTTCAATTAATGATGATCCTCTCTCTTCTGGCAATCCAACAAATATTTCTTCTTGAGTTTCTTTATCTATATAGGAAAAATTAGTATCCCAAAACTCCATTCCACCAATGCGCTTAAGTTGCTCTTTTACTCTTCTGCGCATTTCCATTCCAATTACCAAGTATTCCCTAATATCTTCTTTAGTATAGACCTCGTCGGGGTGAAGCAGTTTGATCAGTCCAGAAACTATTTTGCGGATTGATTTTGAATCTCTTTGTTTTAAGTGAGCACCTAATACAAAGTATTTATCAATTGCATCATAGTAAGTTGTTTTCCTTTGCGACTTCAAAATTTCAGAGAAGAAATCAGTACTAAACCCATAGTGATTAGTAAAGTTCTTAGGACTAAATTTGGTTATTTCCCATCCCGGTAAAAAAAGGTGTATACGATCTAAGAATGCAGTATCAAAATTTACCTCATCAGATAGCGGGCTGAACAAATGGGATGTTTGTAATACTGTTTCAACTGGTTGGTTGATGTTTCCGTTCAGAATGATGGAAGCAGATCCTGAAATCTCTCCTCCTTTTGCTCTTGAAAAAGATCCCGATTCCATGTAGTCTTTCATTAGAGGAATAGCATCTCTATCCTTAAAGAGCTTATCAGTGCTCTCATCAAAACAAATGGCATCCCATAAACCTACTGCCCCAACTCTGCCGCTTGTATTGTTTACAAACAATTGCGCTACAGAACCTTGCCCACCTGAAATCAATATTGCATAGGGTGTAATCTCTTTATATATATAGGACTTACCTGATGAACGAGGCCCTAATTCAACCATATTGAAATTTGCCTCTACTAATGGAATCAGTCTACACAAAAGTAGATTCTGTTTACGACCGTCAAGTCCTTCACTAAATGGTTCATAACCTGCACTGCGAAGCAATAATGTTTTCCATTCAGCTTTTGAAAAGTCTTTGCGATTATTAGTAACTTTTGAGTTTTCAAAACTTGATAATTGTATCGGCCTAATTTCCCGTACAACAAATGGAAATACAGTATTGCCGATAGTAATCATAGGATCGTATTCCATTTCAATAATAGCCCATATTCCACCTAATAATAACTTCTCGTGTGTTTTTACCAATTCATCACTGATGTTGGCTTTCTTGATATTGCTATTACTGATGTTAGCCCAATAACGGTCCCGTTGAGGATCAAGATCTACAGAAATCTTATCAATAATTTTATATCTTCCTTTCTCACGCAGTTTAGATTGGATTAATGTACTTTCTTCTGGATTTACATAATGATCTCGGAGAATTTTTTTAACATTCTCCATTCCCTCTTTAAGTTTTTCTTCATCCTCAGTGCTACAGGTATTAGCCAGCAAATACTCCAAAACAAATGCTGGAACATTAGCACCACCTTTTATAATACCCACTAAATCTTTTTTCACAACAAATCCGCGGAAGTGGTCAAGCGATTTTTTATCTAATTCGTCTAATATTATCATACAATTTCGATTTATTATAACCCACCTAAATCACGGAGGTTAGATTTCTTTATAAATACCGAATCCAATTGTTCTTGTGTTATTGCATCAATTATCACTGCCTGAACGCTACTATTTCCATTGAAAGAAAACTCTTGATTTTCTGATTTACTTGCTTCTATTGAAATAATGTTACTAGTTTGATATTCTTTATTTCCTGCGTAGAGTTTTATTTGAACTTTTCTATTTGAGGCAAATAAGTCTGAAACAGCTTTTGCAGCATCTAATTTAATAATAAACAATTCACTAGGGACATCACTTAAGTCAGGTTTGTTACTTATTATAACAGACAAATGTGATAATTGAGTACTTTGCTTGGTAAATCTAAATTTAGGGATGATTATTTCCTGAGGTGTGAAACCTCCATGTGAGAAACCATACAATCCTTTTGATTTAAATGGTCTGTGATTCTTGGCTGCATATACATAATTATATTCCGCATAAGGTTCTTCAAAGGCTAACCAATCAGTATTTGATTGTTTATTTACAGTTCTAATAAATCTTTCATGTACTTCTTTTTTACCCGTAGCATTAGGATCAATTTTGTCTGCTTCGTCCAATAATCCTGTTAAAACAAAGCCATGGTCTGTTATTAAGTACACATCAGTATAACCCATATTGAGCAACAAAGTGATTTTGTCTACAATCACTGTTTCAAATTCCCCAAATAACTTAATAGCCGATTGTTGTAGTTTTTCTCCCGCACTATCAATATCCTTATAAGTCAATATCAAAAAATCTTCATTCACACCATAATGCAATTGTTCAAGTTGCATAAAACCAATTGGCTTTCCTACAGCCTGGCTTAATCTTTGCTCTCTATCTTTTTGTAAGGCTAATACTTCATTACCTCCCACATATAAAGCACTCATATTGTGCTCAGTTTCAGAGGGCATATCAGCTAACATTATTTGCTTGTCTACTTTGCAATGCTTTTGCAATTTGTTCGCCACATAATCTGCTATTTCATAACGTAGACCATCCCCAACAATAACAGCTGTCTTTGGTTTTGAATTAGTAATCAGATTTGTTAAATAGCCCTGCTGGTCAGATTTGTATTCTGAATGAAATCCAAACCATGTTTGAAGTAGTATATCATTCAGGCTATCGTAATATTCTTGTAAAGGTCTAATGATAAATTCTTCATTAAGAAATACTTCATAAAGATTACGTATTGCCCTATCAACTTTTGAGAAGGTACCTGTATAATACTCCACAAATGCATTAAGGTTTTTGCAATTATTCAGAGGCTGTAATTCTACATGAAATAAAGTCCAAACATCTTGCCACCAAGCAGGTACGAAAAACTGAGATTTAGGTAAGTGTAGACGGGTTTTAAGTTTTTGAAGCTTTTCCTTTACAAATGATTTATCTCTAAAATTGGCTGTAATCTGCACCAATTGCAGTTTATCAATTGCTACAAAGCAATGTTCGGGATTTACATTCCAAATATTTTGTTGTGGCGATAATTGGAAGCCTGATATATATTGGCTAAGTGACTGTGAATAGGTATTGCTATCTAACCATTTGTGATAAACGCTTAATAATTCTGGTTTGATGTCATTATTTAATAAACCTGCAAACAAATGATTAACCACTTCGGTAGCCAATGTTTTTGAGGGAACATTTCTATACGATTGTCCTATGAGTTCAAATAGTTTTTCTTCAAAAAGTCTTTTTACATCTGGCTCTTTATCTGAAAAATAAGTTTCAGGGTTGCTCAAAAATGGTAGCAATTCATCTTCAATAGAAACGAGTTCTTCTAAGTTTTGAAGAATTTTTTTCCACCAACTAAGGTCTTTGCCAATACCCAGTTTAGCTGCTGTAAGCAGCATTGGATTGTCTAAAGTGATTTGATGGCCAGTAGTTACAAAAAGTTTCTTGCGTATCCATTCAACAGGATTACTGAGGTCAACACAACCATGAGTGAAACAATAATCGAATAAAAAAGTCAACTTAGAAATGGGACGTGTAACATAAAACACGACCTTTTCATTTTTAAATTTTTGTTCTGCTTCATATCTCAACAATAATTCTTCTTGTACTGTTTGCCATTCTTCCGTTTTTGTATGGTCTGTTTTGAAGATTGTGTAAGAGTATTTCTCGATAATTGGCAATAAATATTGGCATTGACCAGTAGGGTCTAGTAATACCACTCTGTTTCTTTGGGCAATATGCTTTTCTATATCTTGTATTATCCAGTTATCTGTCATAGTTAATTACGAATTTGAAATTAAGGAGTAGGAATTGGAAAGGTTAACTCATATTCCCAATTCAATTCTTGAAGTTCTGTTCTCAAATAATTCAAGTTACTTATGAGGTCTTCAAAACTAGGCTTGTTCTCTTCGTAGATCATATCTTCCTTCATTTTGGCATAATCTGCTTTCCATTCCTCCATTTTTTCCGCAATTGGAATTGGATTAAGTGTTTTGGGATGGTGAATATTGTAATCTATCCCACCAACTCTTGAAAATTTGTATCGGTGTGCTACAATTGTTTCATATAGTTCCTTATCGTTGATTGCTTTTGCTGCAATGCCTGCCTTTGTTAATTGATATATATCATACAGATGTCGGCTTAATCTATCTACTCTGATTTTATCAATTGGACGATGAAACTCTTCATGAAGTAGAAATAGCTTTTCTAAAAATGTGCGTTCAGGATTTACTGTGGGCACATTAAATAAAGGTTCTGCAAATTCTTTATCTGCATAGAATTCATCAACCAACGAACCAAATGATTGGACGGAATAGGGTTCTCTTAATGATCGGCAACCAATTTCTATCTGTACTCTTGGTAATATGTATTCTGAATCAGAAGCAATTTCATTGAGATAGTATATTTCAATGATCCTTGGATCTTGGTCACTGTCTATAGATTCAACGATCTTGAAATTCAGATTTTTAAATCCTTTTTTCTGAAATTCTTCCTGTAATTGATTAAAGAAAGCTCCTGTTGAATATATTCCTGCTTCTTTTCGAAGTTCAGTTATTTCCCTTTTTGACCAACCTTTTTCAGATTTTACAAAAAACTCCCTATCAATAGCCAAATCTACATCTTCCGAAAACCTGTTTATCAATTTCCAAGCTTTACTTAGCGAAGTACCACCTTTAAAAACTAAGTTTTTGGCAATGGGCATTTGAAAGATAATTTCCAGTGTGCGACTTACCCACCAATCTTTTTCTACTGCAAAAGGTGTCATTCCCATTTCGGTTGCAATAGCATTGAAAATGGCTACTTTCTCTGCCTTATCTATTTTGTAAAAATCAATTTTCGCCATCGGTATATGCTTTTTTCATTAGTTTTTGTATCCAGACAGGTGCTAAGGCTATGTCGTGCTTGAGATCTTTCATTTCTTCTCTTTTCAATAATTCCAATATCTTTTGCTCTTCTATCTCAGACACTTTTCCATTGCCTATTTCTTTTAAAGCCTGAATAACCAATCTACTAATTTTGCCTTTTGCCATTAGGTTTTTAGGAGTGGTTTTTTTTAACTTGATGGTACGCTTACCCACTTTTATTACTCTTGGTGAACCATCGGTAAGCAATACAATGTTCATTGGTACTTGGGTACTGAGACCCAAAGCATTTAATGCATAGCTGCCTGTAGGTACGGTTCTTATTCTGTCTCTTTTCGCTATGGCTTCTGCTACCTCCTCGGCTGTGGGAGTTAAAGCCCCAATGAGTTTACTTAATTTAGGTCGCACATAAATGCCTTGTGCCACCCTTACAAGTACCTTTTTATCTTCCAAACGTTCAAAGGATTTTTGAACCGCCTTTGGTTCGCCATACAGCAAAAAATCTGACGGCAACACCAAAGTACCCCTTGGTTTGCTTTTGATTGACCTTTCTATATGTTTTTCAACGCTTTGCATCATTAATTTTTTTTATTTTGTCGCAAATTTAATAAATATTTGCGACAAAATAAGATTTTTGATGTCGCAAATATGGTAAATATTTGCGACATATTTTGAGAGTCAAACCTCATTCGTAATTGCCCATTCCTAATTTTCAATTCTGTCATTACCAATCTGCATTTAAGTATTTTTCTAATTGTGAGTTCTTGCCGGCAGATTTTAATACTTCTGCTCTCAGCAAACCTTTCTTCTGTAAAGGGGCAATGTTTTTGCCTACACCATCGTCCAGTTTTGGGTCGTAGCCCTCAGCTATGAGTTCGTCTATTTTGGTAGTGAACAATTTTATTTCTTGCAATTGTAAACGGATGGTTTCTTTCTCGGTTTGTGCTTGTGCTGTATTTACATCTTGCAAGGTAATTTGGCGGTATTCTAAATTTTGTACCCTGTGGCTGATGTAATGCGATTTGAGTTTAAACAAACTATCTCTGTTCCATTTGTAAATGAGAATGTAGGCTTCAAAGCCTTGATGTTTCCCACTACTTAAATGCCATATAAATGGCGTTTTGGGCAAGTACATAAACAAGTTGAGGTGATTACTCAATTGGTTGAAGAAATGATGCTCCAAATATTCATTTACAGAACGCCACAACAAACTATCCAACTGCATATACTGTGCTGCCGTGAAGCCGTTTTGTAAACAATGCTGCTCTAAGCGTTGGCTAAGTGCTTCTTCGCCCGGCAAGCCTACCAATGGAATTATGCCATCATCATCTTGCTGCAAAAGGGTACGAATGGCATCTGCCAAAAACTCTAAAGCAATTTCAGAAGCTCTTGCTGCTGGCAGGGTGTTGGCTTCTTTGAACCAATGCCATACATTAATGGGGTTGACCTGATGGCGTATGCAAAACTCTTCTAAATCATTATTACTTTGATAAAGCGTAGCAAAACTTTCTTTAAATTCTCTTAATTGCTGCTCATCAAATGTTGTGATAGGTAAGTTTTGGATGTGCTCGGTAACTTCTGCTATTGGGTTTTGTAATTGTGCTAAAAATGCATCTTTGGCTTCTTTAAACACAGCTAATGAACCAATGGAAAGACCCATCTTGGCTTCTACCTGTTCACGGTCTGTATCGCTAAGTTCATATACTTCAAAAATAAGTTCGTTGATAATGGCTTCATTTATAAGCACCTGTGTATGTTGGACATTCTCTTCATTGAGATATGCCAATAGACGGTCTTTTAATGAAGCACCCTGAAAAGCAATAAGGGGTGATTGCTCATAATTTGTTTCCGTAATACGATATGAACAAAAATTCCGTTTAACATCTATGTTTACAGTGGCAAGTAAAGAGATTGTATTTTCGATTTTCTTAGATGGAATTACAAAAGGTATTCTCTTTAAGTCACCAACTTGGGTATTCACCGTGGGGTTTAAGCAATCAGCTATGTAGAATGTTAGTTTAGTATTTAAAAAAGATAAATAATATTTTACATTCTTAAATTGACCTGGAAATATGCAAGACCCACCAACATCAAATAAAAGATTCGTAGGCATATAACGGAATGAAACGCCTTTAGAACCAGATGCAGAATAAGTTGCACCTTCTAAGAAATAAAAATTACGACTTGGTAGATGATTGCCGCTATTTAATAAAAAATCATACCCTGATGGACTATAATCAATAACTGTCCAAAAGTTACCATACCATTTATTATAAGGCCCGCCTTTTGAGTAAAATTTCCACTTTTTATTATCATTTACTTCTACAGACAATTCTGATTGTTCAACTTCCCACCAATGTCTTACACATTTATCATTATTACCTGTGGCTATACCTTGCCGTGGTTTCAAAATTTCATCCAAAGCCTTCTCTGTAAACTTCTCCCTAAATCCATCACTAATCCAATAGACAAAAGGCCAGCCTTCAATAATTTTGAGTTTTTCTTGGGGTAGGGTGTATAATCTATCATTTTGACGATTATTTAATGCATCATCATAAGCCTTTTCTAAAGATACTTGTTTTGCTTTTTCTTGTTGGTTGGCAGTGATGTTGAAATACAAACCTGGGCTTTCTTTTTTCTTTTTGCTCAATACATACCAAGTGGCATCTAATAAAATACCTGTTCCAAAAAGATTTACCCTGTCTAAGCCATAGTCAATCATTATATCAATGTGAGTATGCTCTATGAGGTATTTACGAACATCTTCAAAAGTTTTGATGAACATAAACGTATGCGGATGTATCATACCTACATAGCCATCATCGGCAGTAATTTCACAACAACGCTTTATAAAAGCTGCATACAAATTGGTATTGAATTTATATGGCTGCTTGTAATTGGCTTCTATAAATATTTTCAGCTCGGGACCAAAATCGGCACTATCGGTATATGGGGGGTTGGCTACTGCTATATCGTATTTTTGGGTCAATAGCTGCAAGAAGGTAATGGCATCCTGTGTTTTGGATGATAAAAAAGAATTTCCCTGTTGCGATGCAAAACGCTCAAAAGCAATAGTTAGATTCTTTAAAAAACCTTCTTTAAATTGTTTACTTGATGCTTCTTCCTCTTGACTAAATAATTTGGCGTCGCTGTTTCTCAAAGCAGAAATATGTACTTCAATTTTTTCATTCAAGCGTACCAAACTACCAAACTTATAGGCGTTTTGTAAATCTGTCCATATCGATTCAACCGTTTCCAATTGCTTAGAATCTGAAATATTATTTCTGAATATTGGAAGTACAAAATCAAAATCTGGCAATACGAAATCAGAACTCACAATGTTATAATGTTCGATTTTTACAGAGCGTTTCTTCCTTTTGGCTTTAATATATAAACCCAACTGAGCCAATTGTACTGCACGGTCATCTAAATCTACTCCATGCAAGTTGTGTTCAATAATGAGTTTAGGCACATCGGCTTCATCGTAATTATCAGGATTGCCTTGATTGTTAATTACATCATCATACAAATCATAATACATATCAAAGCCATACAACAGATAATTGCCCGATCCTGTGGATGGGTCAATCATTCGTATTTCGTGCAGTGGCTTTCTTTCTCTTGTTTGTAAAGTTGATGTATTGGCAATTTTATACTTATTGCGTATCTCACTATCGGGGTACATTTCCAAATAGAGCTTTCCCAAACTATTATCTACCAAAAACTGAACTACCCAACGTGGGGTATAAACCTGACTTTGGATGCTTACTTTGTTATACTCAGTTTTATCGCCACTGGCTTTATGGGCTGCTTTTTTGTAATTGTTGTAGCTTTCGTATAACCAACCCAATACATCATCGCTTTTCCAAATCTCGGCTTCTACTTGTACATCGGTTTCTACCTGATTAAAGGCATTAATGATGCCTTGCAATTCTAATGCAGTAGGTAGCAAGTGGTATGGATGCTGAGGGCTGAATAAAGGAATATCTGTTGCTAATTTTTGCAATTGATCTTCCATGAAAAGCAGCAAGCCTTCTGCTTCTTCATTTCTTGAATTTGGGTTTTGCTCTAACCAAGCCAAGTGAGCAAAGGAACGACCACCGTGGCTTTCTCTTCGGGTTACAATTTCTGGGTGCAAAGTATGGGCTTCCATCACTTTAAGAGCCACCAAACGATTGAACAACGTAAAAGTGAGTTCCTCTACCAACTTCTCGTAAGCATCCGCTACAGTGCCTGTTTCTGCAATAAACACCTCTCGGATGGTTTCCATACGTTTACGTTCAGCAGGAACATTTTCAATGGATGCCAATTGCCTTTCATTTATACCCATTCTGCCCAAGCGGTTTCGAAAGGCTTGATCAATGAGTTGGCGGATATGTTCTACGTGTTCGCTAAGTTTCATAATTAATTAATTTCTATTTCGTCATTATCAGAAGCACTTGCCAATTTTTGCAATTCCCCTTGTAACCAACTTTTGTATTCTGCCACTTTCATTTTTGTATTTGGCATTATAACCGTATAATTTTTAACTATTGGTGTTGGAGGTGTTCCGGGTTGTGGTGCGGGTGCTTTAGTTTTGATTAAACTGGCTTTAGCAATTTCAATTTCTGCCTTTTTGCTTGGATACAAATCAATAAACGAAAGCACTTCAGAGTAGGTAAAACGACTTTGTTTGTCTTTTACATCAAAATCAATTGTAATAGCGGAAAGGGTTCTTTGCTTTGCGTATTGATTAAGTGTAGTGGCTTTAGATGTTGCAACTGTATTAAGTCCAGCAGGCAATATTTCAATTTCCTTAATTAGTTCAGTTACCAAAGCATCTATCTCGGTGTATTTAGCAGCACAATCTTTCATTGCAGTACTAAACAGTTGGTGATATTCATCTTTAGTTTTTTGGGCTGATTGCTGAAGAGAGGCAAAGTTTTTAATTACATCACCATTTAAATGGCTGTCGAAATCAGCTCTTAGTTGCTGTATTGTTGCATTACTCATTGCAGCTTTGGTTAATTCATCTTGCACTGAAATAATAAATGTCTTCCACTCTTTTACTTTTGAAAGGTTATTTCGGATGAACTTCTCTACTTTTTCAATATCCTGTAAGGCTATTAGAAAAGCATCTTTAGCTGTTAAAAAATCAACAGCCTTGTCAATGTAGTTTGCTTCGCTTACAGCACCAGTAAAACCGCCAATAAAGGTGGCGTTATCATCAGCCTTTGGAAATAATTTATCAAACTCTTTCTCGTTGTTACGAAGTGTGGTTACTTTATCAGTAAAGTACTTGGCTGTATCTCTAACAGCTGAAACCAATTCAAAATCATTGGTATTGTAATCTATTTTATGACCGATATATTTTTCTGCTTCTATATCTAATAAAAATTGAGCCAACTCTTGTTTTTGCAATGCTGAAAGCGATTTGGAAACCGCTTTGAAAGTTGCTCTTCGAAACTCCCTGGCTGCATTAAAAATAGCAGGTACACCATCATCACGCCAAGAGAATTTTTCTATGCCATTGTATTTGGCAATAATTTTTCCTGCTCTCATTAAAGCTGCTACAGAAGATATAACAGTACCGAATGTAAAGCCAGCAGGTGGTTGTTCTAAATCTTTTTCAAGTGTTGTGCCATCAACAAATGTGTTTCTAATTTTATACAATATTTCTTCCGCTACTTTTAGGTTTTCGCCAATGAAATTACCCTGAGCATCGAAAAAGGCGAAGTCTCTACTTGTAAAGTACTGTTGGAGTCTTGCATTATTGGCTTCTTTAATAACCGCAGCAGCTACACTGTCGCTAAGTTGTGAAGTTAAACGCTTGCTGTAAACATTCTGTATGATTTGCTTCTGCTGTGTTTGTAGGGTTGTTTGCCAATTGTCTTTATTTAATTGCAGGGTATTGTACAAATAAATGGCTGTAGCATTTAGCAAAGAATCTTCAACTAAATCCTTAATGCGATTTTGCTTTTCTCCTTTGGCAGTTGAGAAGCTAATCAATATTTTGCCTTCTTCGGAATTTGGATTATTGTATTTCTGCTCTAAGTACGTAGTGCGTTCTACTTCATCAATTAATCTGTCTAATTCTTTAAAATAACTATTATCAGGAACTAACCACAACAGGTCTTTATCGTTTTGATGCTGCACCTTTAAGGTATCAATATCAGTGGTTCGGCTGTCTGAAATATTATAAACACTTTTTACTTTTAATTTTAAGTATTTCAAATTGGGTGTAGTTAGTTCATCATCATTATCGGTAGTGATAAAGAAATCATATTGTAAGCCTGTATCGGTTACTTTGGCTATTGTTTTTGTGAATTGTGCTGCTTTGTATGCAGTAACCAATTGTTTCTTTTTAACAAAACCTTGAACCGTAAAGCCGTTCATTTCATCCAACAAACGTTGTTCAATATCGGAGGTAATACGGTAAGTTTTGTTGGTATCTAACAACACTTTTGCCTCTGTTAACACTTCAAGTGCCTTTGTTATATCATCCTGCACTTTAAACTGATCGTCAGGGTCGCTGATGAAGGTCTTAATGATGTTGGGCAAGGTAGAAGGAGTAACTTCTGCTTCTGTTAAAAAATTGATGGTTTCTAAAAGTTTTCTTCCTGAAATTGATGAACCAGCTTCTGATAAAATACGTTCTGCATTATCGTAACGGCTTACCAAACGAACAGGTGGCTGTGGTTGCCCTTCTTTGGCAATATGCCACCCTGTAACTGTGTGAAACAAATCGCTATGCTGAACTTCCTGCTTTAAAATATCATAAGTAGTTATAATCATTCCCCTTGCTGCTACTTTGGTAGAAGCATAACCCTTTGTACCAAAGAGAAAGTTTTGAAGTAGGTCGAACTGATACTTGTAAAAAGGGTAATAAGTGGCGTAGTTATCTGCACTATCTGTTTTACTGATACCTGCACCGTGAATAGAAGCGTGATCGGCAATTTTCCCTGAATTTTTATTGTAATGTTCTGTCAATTTTTGAATACCTGTTTCGGTTTTCTTTAAAAGCCTGTTACGAATGATTACACCAACTTCGGTTGCTTCAAGATGTATTTTTGTTTTAAATCGGTCTGTAACTTTTGTGAGTTGTGCTTTACTTACATTGGAGTTATTAATTACATCATCTAATTTTTCTTGTGCTATAGCAATTGTCCAGACCTTTCCAACTAATGAAGAAAGGGATTCGCTAACACCTTCCAGGTCTAATAGGTTAAATTTTTTCTGATTGATTGCTTCACTTGCTTCATCAAAAAGGAAAATTACTTTCTCATTTTTTTCAACTTGCAAATAGTTGCTTATTTCTTCTCTTAACCTAGCAGCACTAAATTGATCTATATCCCTACGAATAGTGGTAATAAGGTTGTCGTAATCTGCTTCTGAGTTGCCTTTATTTATAAATAACTCCTTGATAGCTTTTGCGTACTTGAATGAGCTTGTTTTTAATTCATTCCAATCCGAGCTAGTAGTATCAAAAATGAAGTCTTGCACAGCAGTCTTGCTTTCGCTTAACATTAACTGAAATAAAAATATGCCATGCTCATTTTCGGGCAAGCCAAGTGAACGTAAAAAGTTTCTGAAAAGAGTAAATGATAAGCCCTTTGAAGTGTCTTGTTTTGCAATGTCGAGAAATACAACTCTTGAGTGTATTGCATCCAATCTTGATAAAGCATTTTTTACTAATGCTTCATCATTAATACCAATAAACCGCTGTGTTATTCTATCTCTTGCAGGTGTTCCAGCTATTATGCGATTACTCAACATATAACCAAGTAGCTTACCAAAGTATGATTTACCAGAGCCATAAAAACCTGAAATCCAAACACCAGTTTCAAGAATATTGGAAGTGTATATACCAACAAAATCAGCATATTCTTTTGCCAAACCATCTGTAACAATATAGCTTTCAATTTCAGTTTGTATTTCCTTTTCGGATATATCTTCCAAGTCAATGACATTTTTAATATCTTCTGATAGATCTATGGTTAGAATGTCTTTTATTTTCATTTTAATTTAATTCTTTAGTTAACAATCATACATCTGTACTTAGATGCTGGCCGAGAGTTTAGAAACATTAATTGGTCTCCATCCTGTGTGGCTGGATACAGAATGATTAAAGGTTTTTTTGATTTCATTACCAATTCACATTCCATTAAGTGAATATTATCGATGCCACTACCATACAGAGCACCTGAATGAATCATTACTGGAATTTTATCTTCATTATATGATTTTTCAATTTTAGAAAGTATGATTGAGAATAAGTCAGGTCCTGTTTCGCCTTCCGGTGATTTGAAAATTTGATGTACAGAACCCTTCAGCAAATCAAACATATCAGCTAAATCAGATTTATTAGTTTCTACAAATGAGATAAGCAATTCATTTAAGTCAATGATTGAGTATTCTGCACCCATAAGCTCATTTAATTTTACAATGAATTGGTGTTCCAAATTTGGAGGGCACACCAATAAAATGGAGTTACCTCCATTGGCATTCAGTCTTATTTCAGACCGCTTGTCTGATTCGACTAAACGCATTACTTGCGTAATGATATGTTCAGGATTTATTGCAGTACTCATAAATTAATTCGTAAGGTTTTAGTGGTTCTACACTCAATTTATCACCTGTATAAACCACATTAAAATATTTTGAAAATTTCTTTTGCAATAGCCGGTCAATAAAGGTTTGTTTTTCATTAAAACTATATTTCAACCAATCACTATTCAATAGATTTGGTTTTTCTGAAATGGCTGATAGCCAGTAGACAAATAGAACAAACATCGTATCTGATAAATTTGGATGGATGATGCTTTTATTGACTGAGCCTTCCATCAATCCAAACTTCTTTAATAATGTTAGATACTTTGAAGCTGTAGTAGTTATTGTAATTTCAGACCATTTCTTTAGATCTTCTTCTGTTTCTTTTAAATCTTTAATACAAGCTACTACCTCATCATTTTTTATTGAAACTCTGCCACTATAAAAGGCAGGAAAGAAGACTTTAGAATTTAAATAGTTTAATAATTCATTATTCACAGAAGCATTCCAGAATAAAAGAAAAAGCACTTCGTTTGAAATTGCATTTGCCTTTATTATAGAAAGAAAAATAGATTCTGAATTGGAATTTTTAAAACTTAAAAAAGTAGCCTTGATGGCTTTCTCAAATCGCATAACAGACTTATCCGTTTTAATAGCGGTATAGGTATGTATGCCACCTTTTTCTTTGATGGAAATCATATCTTCTGAAAGGAAAACTTGAATTAAGTTCCAATCAGGAAGACCCCCAAGTATATTCAAATCTGTATTTATAATCACTTATTTGTTATTTATAATAATATTTATACGATTTTTTTAACAATAAGTATAACATACTATTCCTTTTATACTTATTTTATAAAACTCTTGCCAATTGTAGTTCTAAATATTTTTTTACAAATTCATCTTTTACTATTGAAAGTATATCTTCCCAAAACAAAATAATAACTGGTATACCAATAGATTCTTCAAGATTTGTTTTTATATTTTTTGAAAATTCCCATTTTTGTTTTTTTACTAAAATAATTTGTACAGGGTCTTTCCCAATATGTTCACTAAATCTGCCAATTCTAGCTTGTACTTCTTTTATATCTTTTTTAAAACTTAGATTAGATAGGTATTTACATTCGATGGATAAAAATGATGTTCTTGTTGTTATCAAAATATCTGACATTTCTCCACGATTATCATCCAAAACTTGCGTAGTATGAAAATCAAACGTTAAATGAAATTCTTGATTTTCTATTTTATTTATAAACTCATTTATAAGATTTTCATTTCCAAAATACATTTTATTGTCCTTCAGCTTTTTCCTTAGTAGCTGTATAAATAAGTTTTTCCTTTCATCATAGCCTTCTATCAATTCATTAAATAAATAACCAGCAAATATTTTATAATAAAGATTACGTTCTTTATATGATTCTAAAGCTTTAAAGTTATCAACTAAATTAAATATCATACAATAGATTTTAATTGTTCCAACACCCTCACCATCGCCTCTGTGTCCATCGCGCAGTAGCGCAATAAAGCTGTTCTTGTTTGCTCAACCACCGATGCGTCTTTTTCAAACTGTAATTGATAAAACGCTGTGCTGGCATCGCCTCCGTTGCCTATTTCAAGTTCATTGTAATTCATATTGGGTACCAGGGCGGGGAGTACTTGTTTAATACTGTATGATCCCTTCATGGCGGGTAGGTAATAATGCTTACTTCTAAAGGGGCTCATCAGGTCTACCACTCGTTCTTGCAGGGCTTCTATGGATTTGGCTTTTCGGGGAAACCAATAAGCCAGATCATTCAGACGGCTATTTTCAAAACTGGAATTGTAGGCTAGGATGGTTCCTGTTGTGCCCATGGCGCTAAGCAGATTTACCAAAAAATCCTTTCGGGGGTCTGTGCCTGATTGGGCCAACCATTCAAAATGGGTGAGGGGTCCACCTGGGCTTTCTTGCCTATGAACCGAATATTGAAAGGGTATCTGTTGATAGGGTCTGGTGCCATTCCACTCGGGTACTGCTACTTGATAGGTTTCAAAATCCATAAAGTAGAGTGGGTATTCCAATTGCGCTAGAAAATCATTCAGGGCTTCTTGGTCTATATGCGGCTCTCCTGTTTTATGGCATTGCACCTGTAATTGTTGGCCTGTATTCAGGGGATAGTCATCTGGTATGTCTAACAAACTTAAGATGCCTTGTTCATACAACTCAAAAGATTTGGCCCCAGCGCTATGGCCCCGCAGGTCAAAAACCGAATCTTCTGGTAGATGCTGCCAGCAATGGTCTGTAAAATCACAGGCATAAGGGTCTGAGCAGTGTGGCCCGATGGCTTGTTCGGGTACTGTTTTTTGTTTCAGCACTTCTTTGAGTTGGGGAATCTTGGCCGCTATTTGGGGTTGCAGCTCCAGAATCTGATCCAGCACAGACTCTATGGTAAAGAGTTGGGCTATGTCTAGATCTCCGTATCGCTCGTATTCATTGTTAATATAGACAATGCTAAAGTCTACCAAGGGCAATCCCGCCTGGGTAATCACATAGTACTGTAATGCCGCGTCTTGTAAGAAAGTGTCTTTTACGCTGGTACTGCTTTTTACTTCAAATGCCTGCCATTTGCCCCTTTTCTGGACCAAAATGTCTAGGGCAGCCAATACTTGGTCATACTGAAATGCCGCTTCATAGATCACTTTCTGCCCCGCTTGTACATAGTTAAAGGTATCTACCACCGATTGCTGATAGGAATAGGTATCTACCGGCCGGGCGTCTACACCTCCGGGAAACAATTGCTCCGCCAGTTTGCCTACACTGGTTCCTTGGTCAAATATGGCTTGTTGGCTGTTTGATACTGTTGCACGCAAGTCCGGCTGGTGTTTATACATCCAGAGCGCCTTAGGGCATTGACAGCCCTTCATAAACGTAGACTTTGACAGAATGTGCCTTGGGGGTGCTAACATACACTTCAAGGGGGGGATTACAAATTACTGAATTATTTACTGTT
>CALRLF020000059.1:0-28094 GCA_943368475.1 Allobosea thiooxidans | reverse complement strand
AGCAATTTGTAAATTGAAATTTTTCAATGCTGTAATTCCCGTATGAGGATAAGTAAAGGTTACATTGTTAAATTGAATATTCCCACTAACAGTTTCAATTGTTGCGTTGGCAGATTGCCTAATCTCTGGTTCAGTTTGCAAAAACTCATTTAACCTTTTTTGAGAAGCAGCTGCTCTTTGAATCATGCTAGCCGTCCAGCCAATAGCACTTACAGGAAACGTAAGCATGTTTATATAAATTACAAACTCAGTAATAGTTCCCGCAGTAACATTATTTTGCCCATGTAACACATACCAACAACCAATTGCAATGGTTAATAATGTACTAATACCAATCATTAGTGCCATTGAAGGAAAATAAACAGCTTCTACCCTTGCCAACCCAATTGCCTGATTTTTATATTGCTCACTATTTTTATTGAAAAAGCCCAACATCGCTTTTTCTTGAACGAAAGATTTAATAACCCTGATACCAGAATAAGATTCCTGTGCAGTGGTTGTTAAATCGGATAATAAGCCCTGTATTTTTTCGCTTTTTTTATTGATGATGGTATTTACAAAATAAATGGTGAACGCCAATATGGGTAATGGAGCCAAAACATACATGGTGAGCTGCCAGTTTTCTCTTAGCATAAAATATACACTAAAACCAATGGTAGCAGCTAGGTTAATGAAGTACATTAAAGCTGGTCCTGTGTACATACGAACCCTGCTAACATCTTCAGAAATACGATTCATTAAATCGCCTGTACTATTTACTTTATAAAAACTGATATTGAGTTTTTGGTAATGCTTGAATACTTCATTTTTTTGCTCATATTCAATATAACGACTCATTACAATAATGGTTTGTCTCATTAAAAACATGAACAATCCACCTAAAATGGCCAATAACAAAAGCGTTAAAGAGCAAATGATTACTACTTTCTTTAAGCTCATGTCGTTCGACTCCATGAAGTTGAGCAATTGTTTCACGAAAATATCATAATTGTTTCTTGCATGAGCTTGATCTGTTGCAGTTGAAGAAATTTTCTTTTGTACCTGATCTACCACAAAACCAGCTATTTGAGGGCTGAGTATCCTAAAATAATTGGATAAAACAATAAAAAGTATACCTAAAAAAAATTGTTTTTTATACTTCCAGAAATATTTATTCAGTACTGATAGGTGTTTCAAACGAAAAAGTTTAGGCGAAGGTAACAGAAGGTAAATAATTTTTGGCAGTTACAATTCCAAACTATTATTTTGCAACTGGAGAGATGGCAGAGTGGTCGATTGCGGCAGTCTTGAAAACTGTTGACTGTTACAGGTCCGGGGGTTCGAATCCCTCTCTCTCCGCCATGAAAGAGTTTGCTCAAAGCAAACTCTTTTTGTTTTATAACACTTTCAGTTTCTCTGGCATTACATTTCACCTAGTTAAGAAAAATTTAGTAGAATTTTCGAAAAAAGCAAGTAAATTTTCGTAATAATTTAGCGGTAGTTTTAATAATTTTATGAGAAAAGTAAATTTAAAAGACGTTGCAAAAGAATTAGGTGTTTCTATATCTACTGTTTCTAAAGCATTAAGAGGCAGTTATGAAATTGGCAACAATACAAAACAAAAAATAAACGATACAGCCAAAAAAATGGGCTACACCCCCAACCCGTATGCTGGTTTTTTACGCAACCACAAAAGCAAAACCATTGCCTTAATAGCTCCTGAGTTAAACAACAATTTTTTCATTCAGGCAATCAGTGGAGCTGAAGCAATTGCACAAGATAAGGATTACCACATACTTGTTTATAGTACTCACGAAAACTATGAGAAAGAAAAAAGCATTTTGCATCATTTACAAAACGGTCGTGTAGATGGCGTAATTATGTCTATTGCCAGTACAACAAAAGATTTTAAGCATATTAATGAACTGATTCAATCGGGTATTCCGGTTATTTTTTTTGATAGAATTTGTCATGAAATTGAAACCATAAAAATTACTACCGATGATTTTGTAGGTGCATTAAATGCGACTGAACATTTGATACAAAATGGATGCAAAAGAATAGCGTATTTATCTATTTCAGACAGCTTATCGATTGATCACAAACGTAAGCAGGGGTATTTAGAAGCCCTGAATAAATATCATTTACACGAAGCTGATAGTTGCATTATTCAGTGCTCTGAAGATGACAAAACCAACCTAAAAAAAATAAAACAGTTGCTTTTATCGAATAAAAAAATTGATGGCATTTTTGCAAGTGTAGAAAAACTGGCTCTTACAACCTATCATGCTTGTAATGAATTAAATATTCTAATACCCGAACAATTAAAAGTGATTTGTTTTTCTAATTTAGCTACATCATCATTGCTACACCCAACTTTAAGTACAGTTACACAACCTGCTTTTGAAATGGGCAAACAGGCTGCCAGTATTCTTTTTAATTATTTAGAGAAGAAGAAAAAAAATATTCCCAATGAACATATTGTTTTAAAATCTCAGCTCATAAAAAGAGATTCGAGTAAAAAAAATTAGTCTCTATAATTTAATGCAGGGGCTCTATCGCCTAATAAAGCTTTGCAACTATAACTACCAATTGCTTTTGTAAATTCTTCTTTTGCCTTACTAATTACTGATGGGTTGTTGTATAAATCAATTGCTGTTAATGCCATTGTTTTAGCAGCAACCACTAGCCCTTTAATGCCAATATCAGTTCCACCACAAGCCACAGCTTGCCAACTGTGTGCTGGCACACCAGCAGCCCAAGTTGCAGCACGCATGCCTACAGTTGGAACTGCATAACTAACATCGCCCACATCGGTACTACCTCCACCAGCATCGGCTACTAATTTTAAAGGTTGAACTTTACTAGCATTGGCAATTGGTGGAGCATCGAACGTAAAAGATGCTTGTATTTTTTTAGCAAATTCAACTTCGGCATTGGTATAATTTACACCACCAACTTTTTCTAGATTGATTTGCATTACTTCTGCTAAAGTTTGGTTTAATAATAAATCATGTGTACCTCCAATAATTTCATAATCCATAGTTGTACCAGTACCTAAAGCTGCTCCTTTTGCAGCATTTACTACACGTTCGAAAATTTCTTTCACATCGGCTTTTTTAGGATGACGAACATAGTAATACACTTCTGCAAAATCAGGCACAACATTAGGAGCTTTACCACCATTGGTAATTACATAATGTATTCTTGTTTCTTGTGGAATATGTTCACGCATCATATTCACCATATAATTCATAGACTCAACACCATCTAGTGCACTACGTCCTCTTTGTGGAGCAGCTGCTGCATGTGCTGAGATGCCATAAAAACGAAACTTGGCTGATGAATTTGCTAAAGCACTGGTCATTGTTACTCCATTTTCATTTCCAGGATGCCAATGCAACACAACATCTACATTTTTAAACAATCCTGCACGAACCATATATACTTTACCACTACCCCCTTCTTCTGCTGGGCAACCATATACTTTTACAGTACCTTTTATTGTACCAGCTTCAATTTGTTTTTTTATTTCAATACCAGCAGCTACACTTGCTGTACCAAATAAGTGATGACCACAACCATGGCCAGCATCTTTTCCTTTCACAGGGCTTTTTTCTGGTTTAGCTTCTTGTGACAATCCTGGCAAAGCATCAAATTCGGCCAAAATACCAATTACAGGAGCTCCACTACCATAAGTAGCAACAAATGCAGTTGGAATGTTTGCAACACCTACTTCTACTGTAAATCCATTTTGTTTAAGTGTATTTTGATGCAATAAACTGCTTTGTGTTTCTTTATATCCAACTTCTGCAAAGTTCCAAATTGCCAATGCATTTTTTTTATACAGCTCATAATTAGCGTCTATTGATGCAACTATTTTTTGCTTGGTATTTTCTGTTGCTATTTGAGCATTGGCAAAAAACACAACTATTATGAAGGAAAAAGTTATTAGCGTAAATTTCATAATTAAAAAATTTGCGAGTAAGTGAATGGCTCTTTAAGAACTACTGCTAATATATTGAAACAAGTAGTAACAAATCAAAGCTTTATAGTTTAGATTGTTTGTACACTAATAGAACAAAAGAAAACTCCACAACTAAGTGGAGTTTTCTGCTAAATAAAGTTTTAGGCTTTGGGTCTATCTGCACCAATTGTGATAGCTTCCCATGCATCAAAATCAGCTTTCAATTCATCTAACTTTCTTCTGCCACCTTTCATAGCACCTGCACCTAACAACAAACGCATAGGCGGTTGTTCTGTTTCTGTAACCTGTACAATGGCTTTTGCTGCCATTACTGGATCGCCAGGTTGATTACCACTATAACCTCTAATTGTATCTTTATTTACATGTGCACTTGGTGCATAATCTTCAATAATGGTTGTTGCATTATTGGCTGAACGACCAGCCCAATCAGTTCTAAATCCACTAGGACAAATCACAGTAACTTTTATTCCTAAATGAGCCACTTCTTTTGCTAAAGATTCAGACAAACCATCTACTGCATATTTAGTGGCATTGTAAAAACCAACTCCAGGAAAAGAAACCAATCCACCAATTGATGCAATATTAATAATGTGACCACTACGTTGTTTACGCATAACTGGTAAAACAGCATTGGTCATATTTGCCAATCCAAAAAAATTAATATCAAACATTCTTCTTACTTCTGCTTGGTCACTTTCTTCAATTGCACCAAAATAACCAATCCCTGCATTGTTTACCAATACATCAATCTGATCAAATTTTTGGATAGCTGTTGCAACAGCACCCTGAATATTAGCGTTGTTGGTTACATCTAATTTTAGAGCAATGGCTGTGTCAGGATAAGCTGTAATAATATCCTGAACATCATCTGTATTTCTTGCTGTAACCACTGCCCTGTATCCTGCTTGCAAAACTTCTTTTGCCAATTCTCTTCCAAAGCCTGTTGAACATCCTGTAATAAACCAAACTTTACGCATACTTTTATTTTTACTATTTAAAGCAAAATTGCTGGTTAATTATCGAAATATCCAAGAAGAAATTAAGAATGCCTAATTATAAATGATTTACATCATGTTTGAAAACGCTTTCAAACCTTTACATTTGCGGCCTTACCCAAAAAAACAACTATGAAACTGGAAGATATTTTATTGCAAAGAAGCAATAAGCAATGTGAGCTATGTACTTCTACAAACGATGTTCAATTATATGAAGTATTACCACAGGATAATAAAAATGAAGACAACTGTATTGTAGCTTGCTCTAAATGTAGGGCTCAGATTGACAAAAAAGAAGAACCAGATGGTAAGCATTGGAACAAATGTTTACCTGAAAGCATGTGGAGTGAAGTTGCAGGAGTACAGGTAATTGCTTGGCGAATGCTTAATAGATTCAGAAATGAAAGCTGGGCAACCGATAGTTTGGATATGTTGTATTTAGACGATGAAAAATTAGCTTGGGCAAAAGCAACAGGTGATCATGAAAATGATGGAAGTGTTGACTTACATAAAGACAGCAATGGACAAATTTTGCAAACAGGCGATACTGTTGTTCTTACAAAATCATTAGACGTTAAAGGCTCAACTTTGAATGCCAAAATGGGAACTGTTGTAAAAAATATTCGTGTTGTTGTAGATAATACAGAACAAATAGAAGGGAAAATAGAGGGACAAACTATTGTTATTTTAACGAAGTACGTTAGAAAACAAGGATAATTTTTTGTTATAGCTTAAAGCTCAGCAATGTATAATTGCTGAGCTTTTTTATTTTTTGGAAACGATGTTTTTACAGTTAGTTGTGTACATTAGTTGCAACAAAATAAAGACTACTAAATTTTATGCTTATGCCTGCCAAATTACATACTTGTTTATGGTTTAATCACAAAGCTAAAGAAGCTACAGATTTTTACAGCACTGCTTTTACCGATGTACAAATCACCACCGATACAACAATGGTAGTAATGTTTGAAATTCATGGACATAAACTGATGGGTTTAAACGGAGGTCCTATGTTTACAATTAATCCTTCTATTTCCTTATTTGTTAATTGTAATTCACTGGAAACTGTAAATGCAATTTGGAATACATTAATTGATGGTGGAAAAGCCTTGATGCAAATTGATACTTACCCATGGAATGAGAGATATGGTTGGTTACAAGATAAATTTGGTGTTACTTGGCAAATTTCATTTATCAAAGAACAAGAACAAGCTATAAAAATAACGCCAAGCATATTATTTACAGGCAATCAATTTGGAAGAGCTGCTGAAGCAATAGAATTATACAGTACTATATTTAAGAATGCTGCAATAACAACGCTTGTTAAATATCCTGACGGTAATGAACTTTCAGGAAAAACTATGTACTCAGAATTTGTCATTAACAGTTTTCCATTAATTGCCATGGATGGACCAGGGCAGCATGATTTTACATTTAATGAAGCCTTTTCATTTGTTGTAAACTGTAATACACAAGAAGAAATTGATTATTACTGGAATTCTTTGATTGCCAATGGTGGTAAAGAAAGCAGATGCGGTTGGCTGAAAGATCCATTTGGTGTATCGTGGCAAATAATACCTGCAAATATTGGAGATTTAATGCAAGACACTTCGAAAGGCTCAAAAGTGATGCAGGCCATCATGACGATGAGTAAAATTGACATTGCAACATTGATGAATGTTTAGGTAATTATAAAAATGTCGTTTTTTTACCACTCACTAATGCCACTTTCATTTCAATTTCATGTTATCAAAAAAAGACAACATGAATAGAAAAGATTTTTTACTCAGTAGTTTATTGGCAACACCTGCTTTATTGTTAGCAAAGCCAACTGAAATAAGTAATAACTCTACAAAAGAACCTTTTATTGTAGATGCTGGAAAATCACGTTTTGGAGAAGTGGTAAAATTTTTAGGTGTTCATCCCAACGATTTAAAAATTTCTTCTAAAGACACCAATGGTCAGCTCTCTGTTTTTGACTATACAGGACTGGGAAAAGTTGGACCAAGTTTTCATATTCATTTTAAACAAGATGAAATTTTCACCGTAATTGAAGGCGAATACCGTTTTTTAGTAGGCACTGAAACGCATATTTTAAAAGCTGGACAAACCATTTTTTTGCCAAGAAATATTCCACATACTTGGATTCAGCTAACTGATAAAGGAAGAATGATTTACTTTTTGCAACCAGCAGGTAAAATGGAAGAATTTTTTAGTTACATGAATAAACTGAAAGAACGTCCATCACAGGAGGAAATGGATCGCATTCATGCAGCACACGATATGAAAGTTGTTGGGCCACCATTAACACTGTAAAATTTTTAGTATCTTAAATTTTCAATTATTTGAACTGCTTTGCTTTTACAAGATTTTATACCTGCTGCCGAAGTGCAAGAGTTTGTACAATTGTATAGAATTGTGCATTTAAAATTTGATGCTGGGCAAGTTGTGCCCTTTAAAGCTTACCCACCAAGACCTGAACATTGTTTAGCATTTTATCCTTTTGATACGGAAACAGTTGAGTATAAAAATTCAGGAAAGTTAGTACAACATATTCCTGTTGTATTATATGGGCAGTTTACCGAAGTAACCAACCGAGTAATTGGTAATAATTTTTTGGTTTTTCAAATTATTTTTTATCCTGGTGCATTGTACAGGCTTACCGGAATAAGTGCCAGTGAATTAACCAATGAATATATGGATGCTGAAAATGTATTCAACAATTCATTGAGAAATGTAAACGAGCAACTCTATTTTGCAAAAGATTATACAGCAATGATTACAGTTGCCAATAATTTTGTAAAACAACTTATTCAACAACAAAAGAAGCCCAAATTATTAATAGACGATATAACCTATACGTTGCTTAAAAAAGATGCTCCAATAAGTATTGATATTTTGGCTAAACAAGCATGCCTGAGTAATAAACAGCTGGAAAGAAAGTTTAAAGAAAGAACAGGTATTAATCCAAAATTATATGAACGGATTATACGTTTCGACAATGCTTTCAGGTTAAAAAATACAAACCCCAACTTAGATTGGTTACGCATTGCAGTTGAGTGTAATTATTACGATTATCAACACTTGGTAAAAGACTACAAAAACTTCACAGGTTTACCACCTACTGAATTTCATAAAATTGAAGACAATGCACCTGAACGAAAATTTGGTTTAAGTGAGGGTTTTTATAAAAACTCGTTGGCTTAATTCAATAAAAAAGTCATCATTCAACCTTTCAATTTAATGATGACTTTAATAAAAACAAATATTTAGTTATAAAAATTCTGGGTTAATGAATTTGACACTACTTTAAACTCATTGTCTTTTCGAACAATTCTATAGGCGTTATTAATTGCACGAATATTTGGGTTAGACATGTGCTTTTCGTTATACGGTGTAATCATTTCTATTTCTTTAACTATAGTTCCATCCTGATCGATTACTCTTGTAAAAAAACGATAATCGAAATGCCATGGGTTTAATACATCGTCAGAATCATCAGCATCATATGTGTCGTTAAACCCTTCAAAAATCAATTCAGAAGAATGATTGATGTGTTTCAGTAACTGATCTGTGACATTGATAAATTTATTTATTTCCGGATCACCTTGTAAAATACCACTATCCCAAATGGTTTCGCCATTTAGAAAAATAACCAAGCGATTATCTACATGTTTAACGTTTATCCAGTATTCCTTTTTCATAGCTGTTTTATTTGTTGTATAAAAGTAGTTTCAAAACAAAAGTTGTTAGATGACTATTGTCAGTTTAAAGACTGATTGTTGTTAGATTTTATGATTGATTATTAAAAAAATCAAAACCCGAACTTTTATATTCGGGTTTTGAATAATTGAAGGATTTATTTTTTTCTAGGAAACTCTAAAGCTGCCTGAGCCGCTGCCAATCTTGCAATTGGCACACGATAAGGAGAGCAACTAACATAGTTCATTCCTATTCTATGACAGAACTTTACACTCTCTGGATCGCCACCATGCTCACCACAAATACCTACTTTTAAGTTGGCTTTGGTGTTACGTCCTCTTTCAGTTCCAAACTTAATTAACTCTCCTACTCCATCTTGATCAATAGTTTGAAATGGATCGTCTTTTAGAATTTTTTGGTCTAAATAATTGGGTAAAAATCCACCAATATCATCACGACTAAACCCAAAACTCATTTGTGTTAAATCATTGGTACCAAAGCTAAAAAAATCAGCTACAGTAGCCATTTGGGCAGCTTTTAAAGCAGCACGTGGAATTTCAATCATTGTTCCATACAAGTATGGAATTTTTTTGGTTTTCATTTTAACACAAGTTTCCTTGTACACCCTATCTACAATTTCTTTTTGGTGCGATAATTCGTTTACAGTACAAGTAACAGGAATCATAATTTCAGGAAATGCTTTTACACCAGCTTTAATTAATTCGGCAGTTGCTTCTAAAATTGCACGTACCTGCATTTCTGTAATTTCAGGATAACTGATGCCCAAACGTACACCCCTATGGCCCAACATTGGATTATTTTCATGCAATGCCAAAACCCTTCTTTTTAAAATACCCATGCTTATACCTAACTCTTTACTTAACTCTTGTAACTTCTTTGAATCGTGTGGTACAAACTCATGTAAAGGCGGATCTAACAAACGGAAAGTAACAGGCTTGCCTTGCATGATGGCCAATGTTGCTTTAAAATCCTTCTTCACAAATTCAAATAATTCGGCTAGTGCTGTACGTCTTTCTTTTTCAGTTTTACTCATAATCATTTTACGCAACAGGAATAATGGTCGTTCACTTCCTTCGCCATAAAACATATGTTCTGTTCTAAATAATCCAATTCCTTCTGCACCAAATTTTACAGCTTGTGCAGCATCTTTTGGTGTATCTGCATTGGTTCTAACACCAACTACTTTCACTTTATCTACCAGTTTCATCAAATCTTTATATGACTGATTGGTATCTAAATCAATATCAATTAATGGCAACTGTCCTTCATAAACCAAACCTTTGGTTCCATTTAAACTAATCCAATCGCCTTCCTTAATTAATAAGCCGGTTTGTGTTTTAAAGAGTTTCGATTCTTGATGAATTTCAATATCGGCACAACCAACAATGCAACACTTACCCCAACCTCTTGCTACTAAAGCAGCATGAGAAGTCATTCCACCTTTTGTTGTAAGAATAGCTTGTGACTTATGCATTCCGTCAACATCTTCAGGTGATGTTTCTTCTCTTACCAAGATTACTTTTTCACCTTTAGCAGCCCATTTCACAGCATCATCAGAAGAAAAAACTACACGTCCAATTGCACCACCTGGTCCTGCTGGTAATCCTTTTGCAATTGATTTGCGAATCAGCTCAACTTTAGGGTCGAACATGGGTAATAACAATTCAACCAATTGATTTGGTCCAACCCTCATTATAGCAGTATTGGCATCAATTAATTTTTCTTTTACCATTTCAGTTGCCATACGAACAGCAGCTACACCATTGCGTTTGCCTACCCTGCATTGAAGCATGTATAGTTTTCCTTTTTCAATCGTAAACTCAATATCCTGCATGTCTTTATAATGCTTTTCCAATCTATTTTGAATAGCATACAGTTCTTTGTAAGAAACAGGCATTAATTTTTCGAGAGAAGTAAAATGTTTGCTTTGATCATTCATCGAATACTCATTCACTGGTGCTGGAGTTCTAATACCAGCAACTACATCTTCACCTTGAGCATTCACCAAATATTCACCATAAAATTTATTTTCACCACTACCAGGGTTTCTTGTAAAAGCAACGCCAGTGCAACTATCGTTACCCATATTACCAAATACCATAGCCTGCACATTTACTGCTGTTCCCCATTCGTCAGGTATCTTTTCTATTCTGCGGTATTCAATTGCACGTTTACCATTCCAACTGCTGAACACAGCACCAACACCACCCCACATTTGTTTATAAGGATCATCGGGAAAATCAGTTCCTAAAACTTTTTTAATGGTTTTTTTATAATCGGCTACTAAATCTTTTAATTCTTTAACTGTAAGTTCAGTATCACTTGTGTAGCCTTTTTTATGTTTGATGGCTTCTAACTTTTCATCTAATAATTTTCGAATACCTTTTCCTTTAACTTCAATACCAGCAGCTTTTTCCATTACCACATCGGCATACATCATAATTAAACGACGGTAAGCATCATAAGCAAAACGTTCATCACCGCTTTGAGCAATAACACCTTTGATAGTTTCCTCATTTAAGCCAACGTTTAAAACAGTTTCCATCATACCAGGCATACTTTTTCTTGCACCAGAACGAACAGAAAGCAATAATGGATTTTTTATATCTCCAAATTTTTTGCCTGTAATTTTCTCCATTTTTGCAAGTGCTTCATTCACTTGCTGTTCCAATACTTTTGGATATGTTTTTTTATTGTTGTAATAATACGTACAAACCTCTGTAGTAACTGTAAACCCAGGAGGAACTGGTAATTTAAGATTTGGATGACCAGCCATTTCTGCTAGATTGGCTCCTTTGCCACCCAACAAATTTTTCATGGATTCATTTCCATCGGCCTTGCCTCCACCAAAAGAGTACACATACTTTTCGGCTTTCAATTGTTTTTTCATGTTTAAGCATTTTGTAAAATGCAGAGGTAAAAACAGATACTAGATTATTTTATAACAATGCTCATAGAAAAAACTGATTTTAATCATGCTGAGGATGTTGCAAAAGTTGTAATCCACTTTTTGCACAGAAAAATATAGTTACCTAATTATGTTCTTTAGCAAAAGAAAAACGCTCCTACAAAATGCAAGAGCGTCAATTTATTATTATTTAAAAAAGCTATCCTTCTTTAGCTAATTTCCTAAGTACTACCCATTGTTTTAAAGCATCTCTCGATTCTACAGCAGGATAACCCAATACTTTTTTTCCTGCTTCAAAATTATTGATCACACCACTTTGTCCACCTACCTGAACACCATTGCCTAAAGTAACATGATCACTAATGCATGCACCACCACCAACTACAACACCATCACCCAATGTTACAGATCCTGCCAAACCACTACTTCCTGCCATTATGCAAGAACGTCCCATTTTACTGTTGTGCCCAATTTGTACCAGGTTATCAATTTTACAACCATCACCAATAATGGTTGAACTGAACTTTGCCCGATCTATACAAGTATTTGCTCCAATCTCTACATAATTACCAATCACTACATTACCAATATGTGTAATTTTTACCAGACCTCTTCCATCGGCACTTGGTCTAAATCCAAAGCCATCAGCACCCAACGAAACATTATTGTGTATAATACAATGTACACCAATTACAGTTCGTTCTCTAATAACTGTTCCAGACCAAATAGTTGTGCCTTCTCCAATAACAGTATCATCGAACACAACTACGTTGGGATAAATGTGTACATTTTTTCCCAATTGAACATTTTTGCCAATAAAACAGTTGGCTCCAACATTACAGCCTTCCCCAATAGTTGCAGTGGCATCAATTACAGCTGTTGGATGAATGGCAATTTCGAATTGAGGCAATGCAGGAGCATATAAATCTAACACCTGAGACATAGCCAGATCGGCGTTTTTTACTTTAATAATAGCCTTATCTCCTGAAGCTGTAATATCTATACCTTCACTTACAATCGCTGCACTTGCTTTTGAACCATCCCACAAATGAGCATATTTTTTACTGCCTATGAAAGTTACCTGGTTTTCTTTGGCATCTTCAATTTGCTCTGGAGCTGATATTATTAAATCCTGATTTCCTTCTAATACACCATCAATGGCTGCTGCAATTTCAACGATACTAAAACTTTTCATACGACTTTATTTATTTGCCAATATAGGCATTACTAATTAATTAACAGGAAACATAAGTAGATGACTACATTCTTAATCGCTTTACTAAATTCAAGTTGTGCTCATCTGCTGTTTGTTGTGCTATATCGTAACCAGCATCTGCATGACGAATAACGCCCATACCAGGATCATTTCTTAGCACTCTTGAAAGCCTTGCTGCTGCTGCATCTGTACCATCTGCAACAATTACCATTCCTGCATGAATGCTATAACCCATACCAACTCCTCCACCATGATGTAAACTTACCCAACTTGCTCCACCTGCAGTGTTTACCAATGCATTTAATATTGGCCAATCTGCAACTGCATCACTGCCATCTAACATGGCTTCGGTTTCTCTGTTTGGAGATGCTACACTGCCTGTATCTAAATGATCACGACCAATCACAATGGGAGCTTTTACTTTTCCTTCTTTAACGAGTTGATTGAATGCTTGTCCTGCTTTTTCTCTTTCTCCTTGTCCCAGCCAACAAATACGTGCAGGCAAACCCTGAAATGCAATTTTTTCTTGTGCCATTTTCATCCAGCGAATCATGCCCTTATTTTCAGGAAACATGTTCATAATTACTTCATCGGTTACTGCAATATCAGCAGGATCGCCACTTAATGCAGCCCAACGAAATGGCCCTTTCCCTTCACAAAACAATGGGCGTATGTAAGCAGGAACAAAACTGGGAAAATCGAAGCAACGATTTAAGGGAAAAGATGAAAGGTGGAAGGTGGAAGGTGGAGGGTTTGAAGAAGCATCTTTTTCTTCCTTTTGCCTTACGCCTTCTGTCTTTAACCTTTCTTCATATTCCTGAGCCCTTGCTCTTAAATTATTTCCATAGTCAAAAGTGATTGCACCTTTATCCATTAATTGCAACATGAGTTGCACATGCAAGTACATACTCTCATAACTCAATTGAATATACAGTTCGGGATTATCCTGACGTAATACGTTTGCCTGCTCATTGCTTAAGTTATGAGGAATGTAACCAATTAATGGATCGTGTGCAGATGTTTGATCGGTTAATGTATCTGGAATAATATTTCGATCCAATAATCTTTGCAATAAGTCAATGGCATTACATAAAATACCAATACTCTTCCCTACGCCTTCCTCCTTATACCTTAAACCTGCATCTATCGCTTCATCAATATCAATATATTTTTCGTCGAGGTATTTTGTTTCTAAACGTTTATCAATACGCCATTCTTCTACTTCTGCTATTAGTGCAACTCCTTCATTCATGGTAATGGCCAATGGTTGAGCACCACCCATTCCACCTAAGCCAGCAGTAACATTTAAAGTACCTTTTAATGAACCACCAAAATGTTTATCAGCAGCTGCTGCATAGGTTTCGTAAGTTCCCTGAACGATGCCTTGACTGCCAATGTATATCCATGAACCAGCAGTCATTTGTCCATACATCATTAAACCTTTCTTTTCTAACTCTGTAAAATGCTCCCATGTTGCCCATTTGGGAACGAGTTGAGAATTACTTATTAGAACCCTTGGTGTATTGGGATTAGTTTTTAAAATAGCAACAGGTTTCCCACTTTGTATGAGTAAGGTTTCATCATTTTCTAAATCTTTTAAAGCAGCAATAATTAAATCCAACGCTTCAAAATTTCGAGCAGCTTTACCACGTCCACCATATACAATTAAATCATCTGGACGTTCGGCTACTTCTGGGTCTAAATTGTTTAACAGCATACGTAATGCTGCTTCTTGAATCCAGCCTTTGCAGTTTAAGGTACTGCCAGTTGGGGTTTTGTATTTTGCCACATCGTAGCGTTGATAAGTTGTGTTCATATAGCAAGATTTATTTACCACATAGAAGGATAGGCACATAGTTAATTTAAACCTTATTTCTACGTATTAGTTTATTATTACAATTTTAAAGAATTAATTCGATGTTTTAGATAATAAGAACTATAGGAATACAATTTTCTAGATTTTAGTATAGCTATGTTTCTATGAGCCTATGTGTTTAATACACTAAATCTTCATAAGCACCTTGTAACTCATTGTAAGCATGTTGATCTTTTGCTTCTTTAGCAGCTGCCATGCCTCTTTCATACCATTGGATGGCTTCTTGAGTTGCTCCAGTTCTTTCCAATAGTTTGGCTAAATGATAATAGCTACCAATATAATCGGGTGATTGAGCTAAAATATTTTCAAAGAGGATACGAGCATCTGCATCGTTACCAACTTTGATGTATTCTAAAGCCAATGCATGCTGTAAAAAATTATCGTTAGGATTGGTGAGTAGAAAATCTTTGATGCGTTTAATTCTGTCCATGATGGCAAAGGTAAATGAGTAGCAATAAAACTAACACACTTTAGTATTGTTTATTGATGCCCAAAGAACAGAACCTTGAATGGAGTCCTGCTATACAGCAGGATAACCTTGCCAGTAAAGCTAAATCCGATAGATATCGGATGAAATACTACAGTTGGGTTACCAAAAGTTATTCCTCCTCTTTTTCAGTTTTAAAGGAATAATTTCTTTGAGAAACGTAACTAAATATAATGATAAATAAAGAGGTTAAAATTTTAGCAATTGGACCAGCAATGCCAAAGAAATCGACAAATAATTTGAGGAAAAAATAGTTTAAACCAATGGCACCACAAACAACTACAAAATACCTGAACAGCTGTACCCTACGTTTTAATTTGGATTCCTGAAACACCACATAACGACTGAGGTAGAATCCAATAGGAAAGGAAATCCAGAAAGCAAATAGAAAATCGGCTGCAATATGCCGAGACAAAGCAAACTTTTCTGTTATTTGAACAGTTTCGTTGGTGAAAATATATTGGAAACCTACAAAGTACAAGGAAATCCCTAAAATGGTGTTGAAACCGCCACAAGCTGCATACCTAAAGGTTTGCAGTGGCATGATGCGTTTAAAAATGGGGTAAAAAAAATCGACAACACCCAAAATTATACTTCTTATTGAATTGTGAACTTTCCTCATAAAATTGAAGCGGCGAAGATAGGCGGTTATTGGTTAGATTTGCAGCCACAAAAATGTTAAGATACATGAGCGTTATTGAACAGATAAAAGTTTCGGCAGCAGCAGCGATTGGTAAACTATATAATGTACAGATTGGAGCTAGTGCTATTTTGGTAAATGATACAAAGCCCGAATTTGAAGGTGATTATACGGTTGTTCTATTTGCATTTGTAAAACAATTGAAAAAATCGCCAGATGTTTTGGGAACTGAATTAGGTGAATATTTAACTAAAAACAACAGTGATTTATTCAGTGGCTATAATGTAATTAAAGGCTTTTTAAACCTTACCATCAACAATACAGTTTGGTTAAATTTTGTTGAGAAAAATTATAGCAATGCTGCTTATGGAATAGCTACAAAAACTAATAATAAGGTTATGGTAGAGTACTCCTCTCCCAATACCAACAAGCCTTTGCACTTAGGACATTTGAGAAATAATTTTTTAGGTTGGAGTACGGCTGAAATTTTAAAAGTTAATGGTAATGATGTTGTAAAAACCTGCATTGTTAACGACAGAGGTATTCATATTTGCAAGAGCATGATTGCTTGGCAGCTATTTGGTAATGGAGTAACACCTGAAAGTACAAATAAAAAAGGCGACCATTTGGTGGGTGATTATTATGTGCAGTTTAATGATGAATTGAAAAAGCAAATTGAAGCATTAATAGCTAGTGGTAAGACAAAAGATGAAGCTGAAAAAGAAGCTCCGATTATGAAAGCAACACAACAAATGTTGTTGGATTGGGAAGCTGGCAAACCTGAAGTAATTGAGCTTTGGAAAACCATGAATAGCTGGGTATATGCTGGCTTTGATGAAACATACAAAAGCATTGGAAGTGATTTTGATAAAGTATATTATGAAAGCAATACTTATTTATTAGGAAAAGATTTAGTAGAAAAAGGATTGACTAAAAACGTATTTTACAAAAAGGATGACGGAAGTGTGTGGATTGATTTAACAGGCGAAGGATTAGATGAAAAAATTGTACAACGTAGAGATGGAACATCGGTTTATATAACGCAGGATATTGGCTTGGCTGAACAACGTTATGAAGAATATAAAGCCAATGAAAGTATTTATGTAATTGGCGATGAGCAGAACTATCACATGAAAGTGTTGAAGTTGATTTGCCAAAAATTAGGATTACCAAGTGCCGATGGTATTTATCATTTAAGTTATGGTATGGTTGAATTGCCAAGTGGAAAAATGAAAAGTCGTGAAGGAACTGTGGTAGATGCAGATGAGTTGGTAGCAGAGATGATTGCTATTTCTAAACAAAAAACAGAAGAATTGGGTAAGGTGAAAGACTTTACTGAAGCTGAGTTAACAGAACTATACAAAACAATTGGATTAGGTGCATTGAAGTTTTTTTTGTTAAGGGTTGACCCTAAAAAGAAGATGATTTTTAATCCGGAAGAAAGCATCGATTTTCATGGTTTTACTGGTCCTTTTATACAATACACACATGCTAGGATTAAGAGTATTTTGAGGAAGGCAGAAGATGTTTCCAGTTACAAGTTGCCAGTTACAGGTGAACTGCTGAAATTGGAAAAAGAGGTGATTAAGCATATTGAATTGTTTCCTGCAACTATTGCAGAAGCTGCACAGGAACATGACCCAAGCAAAGTGGCTATTTATGTGTTTAATTTAGCTCAATTGTTTAACTCGTTTTATGCTCAACATTCTATTGCCAATGCAGAAAGTGAAGAAAAGAAAATATTGCGTTTACAAATTGCAGCATTGAGTGCACAGGTATTAAAAACAGGCATGAAAGTATTGGGAATTGAAGTGCCGGAGAGAATGTAATTTGAGATTGCTGATTTGAAATTTGAAATTGCATATTGAAGATTAATAACAACCATTACATTTGCAGAAGTAGTTAAGCAATTAATTATTTAGGTAGCCCACGTGTTGAAATTGGTAGACAAGCCACCTTGAGGTGGTGGTATTCGCAAGGATGTGCTGGTTCGAATCCAGTCGTGGGCACAACTTTAAAAAAATTTTCTTCTAAAAGCCGCTATACTATTGAGTTTAGCGGCTTTTGCTTTTTAGATGGTGTCAAAAACAGTGTCAAAACAATTGTTTTATAAAGGTAAAGAAACGAACCTAAATTAAAAAAATACAATATATTAAAGCTTTCAATTAGCTTTAATATTAAAGTCGTTCTCAATTTATAATAGCCATTTAAATAGCAACTCTATTGCTATACAAATATTCTTGAAAACCAATAATTGTGTTTCTGATACTTGTTATGTCGTCCAGTTCTTTTTTGGCATCGGTTAAAGCTTTGTATTTTAATAGTGATACAGGTGAAATCTTTTCTTCATCTAATTCATATTCGGATCTAAAAAACGTTTATCTTTTAGAAAATTAGCATCGGTTAACGTAAGCAGAAAAGCTATAATATCTTTCTTTTCATTTTCTGAAAGTTTTGCTATTTTAAATAGTGATACATCTGTGTTAGAAGTAAATTTTTGAGGTGAAGTATAATGGTCTAGCACTTCTCTTAATCGACTGAATCGTCCATCGTGCATGTAGGGAAAAGTCATGGCTACGTTTCTTAAGCTAGGTACTTTAAATTTATATTTGTCAGTTAGCGTGCTTGTAACTTTATATCTTCCTAAATCATTCAAATTAGTATCTGGCAGCATACCGTTATTCCTATAACTATTATCTGTAAACAATGGTTCTTTATGGCAATTAGAACAATTGGCTTTAAAGAGGTTCAGTCCATTTTTTTCAGCATCGGAAAAAGTTGTTTTTCCTGTAACGAACTGATCGTATTTTGAGTTTGCCGAGATCATTAATCCATTAAACTGTGCCAATGCTTTCAATAAGCTTGAGGTATTTGCAAAAGAATCATTGAATGCTTTTTTAAACATAATTTTATAGAACTGGGAATTTTGAAGTTTCTGTACCACATGTTCCATGGTTTCATTCATTTCTATAGGATTGGTAATTGGATTGATTGGTTGCTTTTCAAGGCTGCGAATGCTTCCATCCCACATATAAGTATCTTTCCAAATAAGATTTTGTAAAGCAGGCACATTCCTAGTTCCAATTTTTCCATCAATACCATGACTTAATGCATGATCGATATGTGCAAAAGCAGCAAAACCTTGGTGACAGGTTGCACAACTTATGGTATTGTCTTTCGATAAAATTGGATCATAAAACAATTGCCTGCCCAATGCAAAAACCTCTGGCGAAAGTTTATTGTTACTAAAATTATAAAGAGGTTTAGGAAATCCATTAGGGATATTAAGCTGAACATCATCAGCATCAATTCCAATATATTTTTGAATAGTAGCAAAGCTGTTAAACAGTAACACAATTACAGTTAAAGTAAAAATAATGCCAGCTGTTTTCCTGTACATTTTATTCGTTTAATAGGGTAAACATCTTTGCATAGTTATCTGCCAAAATTGTTGCATTTTTTGCATCTGTAACGGATGGGATCTTAGTAAAATCAATAGTTGTGATACTATTTAGCAATACAGCAACATCTACATTAATTTTTACTTGATTGCCTTTTCTATTCAAAGGCATTGATATTTTTCGAATACAATTTGTTGGTTGTTTATAACCACCAATATGATACTCAATTAAGTTCGTAGGTAGTTGAGACAGAGGAGATTTACCTTCCATTTTCAAAAAAATATAGCCTGTATTCCATGTCCAGAACATGCCATTCATTGGATCTAATGCACCTGTTTGTACCCCACTACAATTGTGTATGCTATCAACACCAATTGTAAATTCAAGATTCGTATACTCATCTTTGGGAATGTTTGGCAAGATAATTTGTTTACTTAAATCATCTGACTCATCGATTAAAAAATAAGCATTCGCTACAACCCTTGCTCCATTTATGTTTGTTAGAACAATGTTACTGATATAGTATTTGAATTTAGTAATAGTATAAGGCTGGTACAACTTATTTTTATAAGTAACAGTATCTAAGTGTACTTTTTCGTTCCCCACAGTATGTTTAAACTCAATAAAAAAGTTTTGTGTCCATGATTGCTGCACTAGTGAGCACAGGATTGATAAACACAAAACTTTCTTATAAATACCAGTCATTAAAATGAGTTTAGTTGCCAATAATTACTTTAGCAGTTTGTATAGTATTGCCATTTGAAACCCTTACGATATAGGTACCTGCATATAAAGTTTGAATATTGAATGATTGCATTGTTACTCCTTGTGCCATTAAGGATTTCAAAACAACTTGACCATTCATGTTAACCAACTCTACATTCCTTGCAGCCAGAGCATCATTGGATTGTAAGGTAAGTATATCTTTTGTAGGATTATTGTGTATTATCAAAGCACCTCCCCCATTATTAATGTTAATTGAAACAATGCTAGAATATTTGAATTTACCATCGATATCAACTGTTTTTATTCTATAAAAAAATTTGCCAGCAGCTAAATTTTTATCAGAAGTTTGATAAAAGGTTTTGCCTGTGGCATTAAGATTACTAACAGTTGTGAAATTAATTGCATCTATACTTTTCTCAATTTGGTAGTAAGCAACATTTAACTCTGTACCTACACTCCAACGAATAATAGCCTCGTTCTTATTTTCAATCTGAACAGAAAAACCATAAATATCTACAGGCAAAGATTGACCAATAAATTGTGTTGCTCCACTTGGTATAATAACATTTGTGCTGGTACTGGCAACTACACCATAATATTGAGATGCTAACACAAAAGGATAAGCAGCAGTTCCTGATGCATCAATAGTTACAAAGTAGGCATAAATGCCGTTGGGATACTCTGGAGTAACACAAAAACGACCATTGTATTGATCTAAATCTCCTGCTCCAACTGTATATGCATAATCCTCACACATACTACCTAATGGATAGGTAGCATTTACCGGTGGTCCAGCCAAAGTTGTTCCATTAGTACCAGCATTTCTACTTGTAAGAGAAGATAAAACATAGCTACTAACCATTCTTTTAATTGCACCTGTACCATTGGTATTGGTATAAGCATAAGCACCATAAATAGGAAACCCATCCCATGCATAGCCAATAATTGGTGAGTGAACAGTGGTAGCTGTCTGATCATATAAACATACTGGTGAAACATGGTGATGATAAGCACCTGTAGCACCGGCATGACCAACACAAGCATCGAAACTAATCCCTTCCCAATAGTAAGCATTTCTGTTCCAACCAGTATTACTGATGCCATTTACAAATGCACTTGTGTTTGGGTTCCAATACCTGCCATCTTTTGCATTGAATATAGAAACCCCATTAGTCCAAATACCCACACTCCCTAAACCTGTATTAGTTTTAGTTCCTGAATTTACGACGGGATTACGTGTGAACTTAGAAACAAAGCCTTGGTTGCTCGGTGTATTTGGATTTGCTGTCCAGGGACCAATTGTGTAAGCTGGAACGCTTGAAGAGCTAACATAAGCATCAGTTGAAGTATAATAAACACTTTGGACATTACAAGGTAAAGAATTGTAACCTGTTGCTCCGGTTGTATTTCTAATCCAAGATGTAATTACCGATGTTTGTGCTCTTGATTTACCAAAGATTATTACAATAACAAATAGGGTGTAAATAAATTTTTTCAAAACTGATTCGTTTAAAAGTTTTATAATTAAGATAATTGTTGAAAAGATAAGACGCTGTTAATTAGAAATACCTTCGCAAAATAATTTAGAGAAGGTATCTTTGGTTTAAAAACAAAAACATTTTTACTACAACGATGTAGCTACAGGTATTATCCAGTAAAGTGTTTAAGCCTAAATGCAACTTCTAATAAGCATTGAAATGATTTTTAAACAGGCTATAATTTCATTAGCCAATTAAGTAGGGAGAACTTAATTCGTAATCTTCTCTTCTAAAAGTGTTTTTATATCTTTAATCAGTTGTTCCGCTTCTAGTTGAAGCGTACCATTATAAATACCTCTTATTCTTTTATTACGATCTACTAGCAGTATATGTTCGGTATGCAAAAAGTCGGTACTATCCTTTGAAAATCCTAGGTCTTCTTCTGCGAAATAAGATTGACGAGCCAATTTGTAAATGTCGCCTTTAGTGCCAGTAAGCAAATGCCAATTTGGAGAAGTTATGGCATTATTGTCTGCATATAGTTTTAATCGTGCCACACTATCTACCCAAGGCGTAACACTGTACGAAAGCATTACAACATCAGAATTATTTTGAAAAACTTCCTGTAATAATTTCATGTGTTTAGTCATTACCGGGCAAATGCTTCCGCACCTGGTAAAAATAAAATTAGCCACATGTATTTTACCTTCAATATTCTTCTCAGTAATCTGCTTTCCATGCTGATCTGTCATTGAAAATGAGGTGATAGTATGGTTAATCTTTTGATTTGCCTCAACAGCTGAAGCAATAAATTGAGGTGTAAATTCTGGTGTATTATAATATGGTAATTTTTTCGTTTTATTTTCATGCTTTGTTTCTGAACAAGAAAAAATGAAAGCAAAGCAGGAAATAAAACTAATTCTTAAAAATACTGTCTGAAACATTAACGCAATTTTTTGTGCCTAATAAACCATATCGTCTTCCATCTATAATTACATAGTTGGCTTTGATTTTTCCATTATCATACCACCAATGTTGATGGCCATCTTCATGCCCTTTTTTATAGGTCATTATTTTATTAAGAAAGCCTGTTTGGCTCCATTCTTTACAAACTCCCTGGTACTCATCGGCTTCAAAAAAGTATTGCAATTGTTTGTTGCCATTTTCCCACCAAACTAGGTATTCACCTATTTTACTACCATCTTTAAAATATCGCTTTTCTCTAAGTTTTTTAGATGGATAATATTTTCTCCATTCGCCATCTTCTTTACCACCGTAATAGCATGATATTTCTGCAGTATCCTTAGTTTCAGGAAAAAAAGAAAAAAGTGTTCCACTGAAAGCAGTATCTCCTTGCATCAAAAGACCATTGACAATTTTAAAATCAATTGCTAGATCTTTATTTACTTTTTTATTGTAATAATGCACCGGTTTTAGCTTAGCTTCTACTGGTGCATTGTTAGTACATGAAAAAAATGTAAAACAAAAAAATGAAAACAATAATAAATTATTGCGTAACGGTGCCTGGTGTACCATAATATCCATTGCCATTGATATAAGGATCTGTGTTAGTAATGTGATAATGATAAATGCCATTTGGATAATCTGCAGTAACAGATGTATGTCCGTGGTATGCATCTAATCCTGTAACAGCAGCCCCATTTTCTTCAGGGCCGTACACAGGAAATCCATCCAATAAAAACCCTAGTAAAGATGATCTTGTAGCTTTTACTGTAGTTAAATATAATGGCTCTACATGGTAGTGATACTGACTAGTAGCCGTAGGGTGACCCCAATATTTATCAAAGCTCATTACCTCATTAGTAAGTGGCTGATTAGGGCCAGCATATTGGTTAAAAAATGGCACGCCATTTAAAGAAACACCCATTGCACCCAGAGGTGTTGCAGCATGATTTGCAGCTACTACTGGATTTAAAGGAATTTTAAATGTAAAATTTTGTGTAGCAATTGCATTTGGATTCTTCACAAACGTAGTGTTACCAAAAGTTGTACCACTAAAGGCTTCGTATAAGGCATTGGCTGTTGGATAGTAAACACTTTTATGATCTGGTGTACCGGTAGTTTTTATTGTAATATACGTACCATCTGATGTAATGCTAGTAGCACCATAAATTTTTGCATACACTGCTGGCACAGTATAGGTTGTTGGCGGTGTTACTGTAGTGTCAGTAGAAGATGTTTTACTACAACTGATAGATAAAACTGAAAGTGACGTAAGACCAATCATCATATTTTTTAGAATTCTCATGTATTCTTGTTTTTGTGTGAGCAAATATTACTTATTAAACTCAAAATTTTAATTTCCCTTCGGTGTTTTTAATATTTAGTTTTCTGCAATGAATCTTTTTCTTATAACATCATTTATGAATATAATTGACCGATTCTTATTTTCCAAAGAATCTAGACTATCTACTAATGCTACCAGCAATTCCAAAAAAACCACTTCCATTTATATAAGGGTCTGCATTAGTAATATGATAATGATAGATTCCTTTAGGAAAATCTACTGTAATTGAAGAATGACCATGATAAATATCTAGCATTTCGTTAGTTACAACTTTTCCATTTTCTTCAGGGCCATAAACCGGAAACCCATCTAGTAAAAAACCCAATAACGAAGACTTTGTTGCTTTTACATTAGTTAAGTAAAGTGGTTCTACATGATAATGATAGTCACCACGTTGAGCAGGATGTCCCCAATATTGATCGAAGCTAGTCATCTCGCTAGAAAGAGGTCTATTGGGCCCTGCATATTGATTGAAAAATGGCACTCCATTAAGAGCAACACCAATAGGACCTAAAGGTGTAGCTCTATGATTAATGGCTTCTTGTGGGTTTAGGGGTATTTTAAAAGTGTAATAATGTTCAGCAATATTATTGGGATTTTTTCTAAACATGCTACCCCCAAATGTTGTACCATTAAACTTTTGGTACAGTGAATCTGATGAGGCGTAATAAGCACTTTTATGGTCAGGCACTCCTTTGGTTTTTATAATAACAAAATTCCCATCTGAAGTAATGCTTGTTGCACCATAAATTTTTTTATACACTTCTGGTACATCAGTATTTTTCTTGTTAAAATGAGATGGTATTTTATTGACAAAAGACAATGAAAATAAAATTGCTACAATTGTAAAAGCTGCACTAACAAAGAGTTTCATGTTTTTATTCTTTTGTATTTTTAATAAGACGCTCTTTTTATAAAAACCCTTCATCCTTTTACAATTTTTATAAAAAAATAATCTCAATTCGCTTTAGAAAAACTTATTGTACTATTTTAAACGTTTGTTTCAACTTAATATCTTCTGACGAAGTGCCAATTAATACTTCAAATTCACCTGGTTCAACTGTCCAATTCATATTTTTATCCAATAAAGCTAAATCATCAGGATGTAGTGTGAACATGACTTTTTTAGTTTCACCAGGCTCTAATGTTACTCTTTCAAAACCACGTAATTGTGTGGTATAAGTAGTAACGCTGCTTACCTTGTCTTTCATGTACAACTGCACTACTTCATCACCTTTTCTTGAACCTGTATTGGTTACTTCTACTGCAATTTGAATATCGCCTTGTGGCTTTTGAACCAATGGACTTACTTCTAAATTTTTATAGGCAAATGTGGTATAACTTAAGCCATAACCAAAGGGATATAATGCACCCACTACAGCCGTGTTGCCATAACCATTTGGCCCATCACCAGGCTGACCAGCATGTGAACCCGGTTTGTAAGGAAAGTTTAACTCAATTTGCCCCATTGTTTTAGGAAAAGTAATAGGCAATTTGCCACCTGGATTATAATCACCAAATAAAGTTTGTGCAATGGCCTTGCCACCATACTGACCAGGAAACCAACATTCTAAAATGGAAGGAATAAATCTATTAGCCCAATTAATGGTTAATGGTTGTCCATTTATTAGTACCAATACAACTGGTTTTCCTGTAGCGTATAAAGCTTCTAACAATTGTTGCTGACGACCAGGTAAATCTAATCCTGTACGTGATTTGCTCTCACCAGTTCTATCATCATCTTCACCCAAAACAGCAATGATGACATCACTTTTTTTAGCTTGTTCTACAGCCAATGCAATGTCCTTTTGTTCTTGAGCAGTTAATGGTGTATGAATAATTTCACTTTCTGGCCAAGTTGCATCTACCACATTACAACCCTTGCTGTAATTAACTTTTACGCTATTGCCTAAATATTCTTTAATGCCATCCAACACATTGGTAATTTGAATTTTAGTTGGACCATAACGGCTGATAGCATAATTGGTTTCAGTAGCTAGAGGACCAGTAACAAATACATTTTTCAACTTTGATTTATCCAATGGCAAAGTGTTGTTGGCATTTTTCAATAAAACCAAAGATTGCTTCTGCATGTTCATTACAAAGGCTTCATTTTTTTCTGTACCAACACTTGTGTCAGCAATTGCAGGATTAGCAACATAAGGATGATCGAACAAACCCAATTTAAATTTCACCCTTAACACATCAGCTACACGAGCATCAATCGTTTTCATGGATACGCTTCCTTCTTTCACTAATTCACGTAAAGGATTGATATAATTATGAGGCTTCGTAAAATTAGTTCTTACATTCAAACCAGCTTCTACCACTTGCCTTACAGCTTCTTTATAAGTGTCTGCAACATGGTGTTTACTAAATACATACTCAACGGCTTCACTATCACTCACTACATAACCTTCAAACCCAAATTGCTGCCTTAGCAATTGTGTTAAGAAAAAATAACTGGCCGAAACTGGCACACCATCATAATCATTGTAACTGCTCATTACACCCATTGGATGAGCATCCTGAATTACTTTTTTAAATGGATACAAATAGATTTGATATAATTCTCTCAAAGCAATATGTGGGTCAGTTCTAGCTTCACCATCTCTCCCCCCCTTGGGTACACTATAAGCAGCATAGTGCTTTAATGTAGACGCTACACCTTCGCTTTGAATACCTCTAACCATTTGCGTACCTAAAGCACCAATTAAAAAAGGATCTTCACTATAACATTCTAAAACCCTTCCCCAGCGTGGATCACGAGCCATGTCTAAAATGGGTGCATACACATTGGTATAACCTAAAACTTTGGCTTCCCTTCCAACTATATGACCAGCTTGCAACACCAAATCTTTATTCCATGTACTGCCAATGCTAATTGGTGCTGGCAATGGTGTGGCCCTTGTGTGATTTAAACCATGAATACCTTCATTTGTAAAATCAACAGGAATACCCATTCTTGTTTGCTCAACAAACCATCTTTGAGTTGTGTTGATAACGTTAACATGACTGCTAAATGGAAACGTTAACTCGTTGATATAATTCTTTGCCTTGGGATTATTGGTAATACCATTGCAGTGTTCATCTATATTAGCAATACCATCTTTCCATACTTCATTTTTCCATGAAGGCAATGGCAGCGAGTCTTTCAGCACACGAGGATAGCCATACAAAGTTGCCATTTGACAAGTTTTTTCATCCACTGTCATCTGCGATAGCAAATCATTAATCCTTGATTCAATAGTTTGCTTGGGATCTTCAAAAATATCTTTCTTACCATTTTTATTAAAATCTATCCATCCTTCGTGATAGATATTCTGTTGTGCATTTGCGACACATGTAACGCCAACAAAAAGTGCCAACCCAAATAATTTTTTCATACCTAAATAATAATTATTGATAAATAAAACGTCCTAAAAACGATGATTAATACTTGAAAATTTTGCCATTAGCCATTACCTCTTGGTGCTGTTCATCAAAAGTTACTTTGCTGCCTGTGTGTACTGCTGCATTGGTCATAATAGTGGCTATAGAATGGTTGTAGCCAGCTTCAATAGGTGCATTGGGCTGCTTACGGCTTCTAACACATTCCATAAAATTTCGCATGTGGCTACTGGTCAATATATCTGCTCCTGTATTTGCAGATGCCACTACTTTTTCAGCAGTTTCTACCAACTTCACCTCTGGTAGTAAATTGGCTTTCATGTTCATGGCACCGGCATGCCTTTCCGTTAAACCACCTTTGGGTGAAATGGTATTAGTAATTAAATTTAACTCCCCACCATTGGCAAAATAAATTTCTGATGGCTTTTCTTCGCCATTGTGCATTCTAGAACCAAAGGTTACCTGAAAGCCATTGGTCATATCATCTTGAGGGCCATAATCAAAAACAGCGGTTGTAGTATCCCAGTTTTTGCGTCCATCTTTCCACATATAAATACCACCATTGGCTACCACAGTTCTTGGATGTTTGAGGCCACTAAACCAATGCACTGTATCTATTTGATGGCTCATCCATTGGCCTGGCATTCCTGATGAATATGGCCAGAACAACCGGTACTCTAAATATTTTCTAGCATCCCATGCTTCAAAAGGACGGTTCAATAAAAAGCGTTTCCAATCGGTATCTTCTTCTTTGCATTTAGCTACCAATGCTGGCCTTCGCCACCTACCTGGTTGGTTAACATTCCAGGTTAATTCAACTTGTGTAATAGCACCAAATTTTCCTGATTGAATAAAATTAGCAGCAGCCGTGTAATTGTTGCCACTTCTGCGTTGAGAGCCAACTTGTACTATTTTATTAGAAGCTTTTACTGCTTTTAAAGCAGCCCTATTGTCTTCCATCGTTTCGGCAAAAGGCTTT
>CALRLF020000058.1:0-28411 GCA_943368475.1 Allobosea thiooxidans | reverse complement strand
GAAAACCTGTAGAATAAAAACAGAAAGAGAACAAACATTTTCTTAAATACACAAAAACTTTATGAACCTTGTGGGTTGTACTTAGTTCCTTTGTGGTAAAAAATAAAAAATGAAAAAAATACTTACACCATTTCTCATTTTACTGTGTTCACTATTTGCTTTTCAATCCTCTGCACAAATGCAATATGCAAAGCAAATGGCTGCAACCATCATGAAGCAATACAAAGACAGTATGGTGGTAAAAAAATATGCCAGCCATCTTGAGCAAGACAAACAACCAGAAGGCAACAGGCCAGCCAATTGGAATTATGAAATTGGTGTAGTACTCATGGGCTTTGAACGTTTGTACAATCAAACACACGATACAAGTTTGCTGCAATACACCAAACATATCATCGACCATTTTATTCAGCAAGATGGAACTATTCGTACTTATGTAATGGATGAATACAATAGTGATAATATTCCTCCAGGTCGTCAGTTGTTAATGTTGCACAATTTGTATAAAGACGATAAATATAAAATTGCTGCTACTACATTACGCAATCAAATTAGTTGGCAACCTCGTAATCAAACAGGAGGCTTTTGGCACAAACTAAAATACCCTTCTCAAATGTGGCTAGATGGTTTGTACATGGTAGAACCTTTTTATGCAGACTATGCCAAACGAAACAATCAACCACAAGCTTATAACGACATCATCAACCAATTTGTGTGGATGGAAAAATACAGCAGAGATGCTAAAACTGGGTTGCTCTATCATGGTTGGGACGAAAGTAAACTGCAACGTTGGGCAAATCCTAAAACAGGTTTATCGCCTGAGTTTTGGAGCAGAAGCATGGGTTGGTATATGATGGCTTTAGTAGATGTTTTAGAAATTTTGCCTGGCAATCATCCACGAAGAATTGAGTTGGTTAATATTTTAAACAGACTAACAAATGCTTTAATCAAATATCAGGATAAAACAAGTGGTGTATGGTGGCAAGTAACCAACAAAGCCAATCAACCCAAAAACTATTTAGAGTCTTCGGCAACAGCCATGTTTGTTTTTGCCATAGCCAAGGGCATTCGTTTGCAGTATTTGCCAACCAGTTGTAAACCTGCATTACAAAAGGCTTACAAAGGCATGATAAAAGAATTTGTACGCACCGATGCCAATGGAAATTATCATTACATACAGGCTGTGGCAGGTGCTGGTTTGGGAGGCACACCTTACAGAGATGGCAGTTATGAGTATTATGTAAACGAACCAAAACGTGACGATGATTTAAAAGCCATTGGTCCGTTTATACAAGCTTGTTTAGAAATGGAGTTGTTAAAAACAAAGCAATAGTTTTGTGTACCCAGCTGAAGAATAAATATATAGCTTCAGTGGCGTCGCACACTTGTACGATATAACTTTATTTGGCTTTATAGAAATGTAGAATTTTGCTCACAGATTATACAGATGAACACGGATTTTTTCTTTATAAAACTTTGTATCCTTTGTGTCTCTGTGATTAAAAATTGTTCAGCAAAGAAAAGAACGTAAGAGTGTGCGACGCAACAGGTGCTGAATAGTAGTACAACTGCTGGTTACAAAAAAATAAAAAAAATAATGTTCAATAAACTCAAACATATTCTTCGTGCTACTTTGTGCCTCTGTGCCTTTGTGGTTCAAACAAAAGCTCAGTTAATAGACAAATCTCCACCACCAGTTCCTGTTGCACCAACAGTGTACAACAGAGAGCCTTATGAAGATCCATTGGTAAGTGGTATTAATAGAGAAGCCAGCAGAGCAACAGCTTATTCGTTTGCAAACCTGCAAGATGCTTTGCAAAATGATAGAACAAAGAGTGGTAGATTCATGAGTTTGAATGGTGATTGGGATTTTGCTTTTGCTTTAAAACCTGATGATGAACCTAAAGATTTTTATAAAAATCGTGTAAGTGGCTGGAAGAAAATTTCTGTACCCAGCAATTGGGAAATGCAAGGGTATGATAAGCCTATTTATAAAAGTGCAGTGTATCCTTTTAGGCCTGTGAATCCACCATATGTTCCTAAAGATTATAATGGAGTTGGCTGTTATCAAAGAACGTTTACAGTGCCTGCTGAATGGAAAAACATGAATGTGAACTTGCATTTTGGTGGCGTAAGCAGTGCTTATAAGGTTTGGCTAAATGGACAATTTTTGGGTTATGCAGAAGACAGTTTTTTGGGCAGTGAATTTAACATTACCCCATATTTGAAAGAGGGAGAAAATGTACTTTCTGTTTGGGTAATTCGTTGGAGTGATGGTAGTTTTTTAGAAGACCAAGACCAATGGCGTTTGAGTGGAATTCATAGAGAAGTATTTGTACATGCAGAACCTAAGTTGAGAATTGCAGACTTTTTTTATCAAACAAAATTGGATAAAAATTATCAGGATGCTGTGCTGAGTATTCGTCCAAGAGTAGAGAATGTATCTGGCAAAAACATGCATGGTTATGTGGTGAAAGCTCAATTGTATGATGATTACAACAATGCAGTTTTAGCAAATCCATTAAGCAAAAAAGCTGATGAAATAATTAATGAAATTCATCCACGTTTAGATAGGGTGAAGTTTGGATTATTAGAAACAACCATTCAAAATCCCAAAAAATGGAGTACAGAAGAACCCAATTTATACAAGCTTGTATTGAGTTTGGAAGATAGTACAGGCAATGTGTTAGAAGTAAAAACTTGTAAGCTTGGATTTAGAAGTATTGAGTTTAGAAAAGAAGATAGTAAGTTGTTGATTAATGGAAAGCTTACTTATTTATATGGTGTTAATCGTCCTGACCATCATCCAACAAAAGGCAAGGCTTTAAGCAGAGAAGATATTTTGCAAGACATTAAAACCATTAAACAGTTCAATTTTAATTGTGTTCGTTTAAGTCATTATCCTAGCGACCCCTATTTGTTAGACCTGTGTGATGAGTTTGGCATTATGGTAATTGATGAAGCCAATTTAGAAACACATGGATTGGGAGGCAAACTAGACCATGATGCACAATGGACTTCGGCTTATATTGACAGAGCAAGCAGAATGTGTTTGAGAGATAAAAATCATCCAAGTATCATTATGTGGAGTTTGGGTAATGAAGCAGGCAGTGGTCCAAACCATGCAGCAATGGCAGCTTGGGTAAAAGATTTTGATATGACTAGACCATTGCATTATGAACCTGCATTGGGTAGCCCTAAAGAAGAAGGTTACATAGATCCTAGTAATCCTGCTTATTTAAAACCCAATGATCATAGCCACAGAATACAAAATCCATTAGACCAATATTATGTTGATGTGGTGAGCAGAATGTATCCTGCATTATACACAGCTCCTTTATTGGCCAATCAAAATAATGGAGATAAACGTCCAATCTTTTTTTGTGAGTATGCTCATGCAATGGGAAATAGTTGTGGCAACTTAACAGACTTTTGGAATCAATGGAGAACCATGCCTAGAGTAATTGGTGGTTGTATTTGGGAATTTAAAGATCAGGGATTGTTGAAGAAAGATAGTGCTGGAGTTGAATATTATGCTTATGGTGGTGATTATGGTGAAAAGTATTTTGACAATTTTACTATTAAAGGAATTGTGAATAGTGATGGGAAACCAAAGGGAGCGATGTATGAATGTAAGAGGGTTTTTCAATTGATAGAAAGTGAGTGGAAAGGGAATGGGAAAATAAATATCATTAATCGTGGGGCTGTCAAGAACACAGATTTTTATAAAGCAACCTTGATAGTGAGGGAAGATGGAAATATTGTTTTAACAAAAGAACTTCCAAGTATTCATGTAGCTGCTGGTAAAGAAGAGTTGATTGATGTTTCATCTTACTTGCCAAAAATGAAAGCCAATGCAGAATATCATATAGAGTTGCATTTTTGTTTGAAAGAACCAACAAATTGGGCAGAGAAAGGATTTGAAATTGCAAGCAATCAATTTGGTTTACAGAAATGGGTACCACTATATTATCAATCAAATAATAAGAATAAACTTGTGTATACTGAGAATAACAATGAAGTAGTTGTCAAGGGAAAGAATTTCATAGCTAAGTTTGGTAAAATAAGTAGTGGATTGTACTCATATTTATTGAATGGTGAAGAACAAATACAGCGACCACTATTACCCAATTTTAAAAGACCATTAACCGATAACGATAAAAGAGGATGGAAGCCACAAAGAAAGTTGAAGCAATGGTATGATTATGAATTAAAACAAACATCAACAACAGTTAATCAATTAAAAGATGGAAGTGTGCAAGTGAATATTTATTACAGCTTGATTAATGACAGTGCTACTGTTAAAGCATTATATACCTTGAGTGCAATAGGTAGAATAAAAGTAGATTATGAATTAAAAGTAAAACCAGGCTTGCCCAACATTCCAAAAATTGGGATGCAAATAGGTATTAAGCGAAGCTTAGAAAGTGTTAACTGGTACGGTAGGGGTCCTTTTGAAAATTATATTGATAAAAGAGTTGCAGCAGATGCAGGGTTCTATTCTATGTACATTGATAAATTTATGGAAAGCTATGCTGTGCCACAAGAGAGTGGAAACAGGACAGATATTCGTTTCATGAATTTTCAAGATTATAAGCACAATGGTTTTTTTGTTGAAGCTGATAGTCTGTTAAGCATGAATGCCTCCATTTATACAGATGAGAATATTCAGAATGCAAGACATACAAATAAACTAGTAGATGCTGGTTATATAAAAGTGGATATAGATCTTATTCAAATGGGCGTTGGTGGAAATGATAGTTGGAGCGATGTAGCTGCACCATTGGAGCAATACCAAATTAAAGCAAAAGATTATCGGTATAGTTTTTATTTAATGCCATACATAAATGGGAAAAGAAAGAAATCTATTAAATTGTGAGGAAAATACATGTCAAATCAACTATGCTAAAGCCTTTCAATATACTTTGCCTTTTATTGCTGCTGCTGGTATGCAAGCCTTCAAATGCATGTATATGCAATGAGTCACCATTAACTAGAGATATACTTAATAACTATAAGAATATTGCTCTTGTTAAAATAAAGGCCTTAAAAAACGTTTCCATTGATAGTGGTATGATGAGGAATTATCAAGAGGCAGAAGTAGAAACATTAGAAAACTTTAAAGGTCCATTATTGACAAAAATCCTTGTTACAGCTGTTCACTCTTCTTGCAGCATGGGCGTACAAGAAAATACCTATTGGATTGTGTTTGGAAATGATTGGGCTGGTTATACTGCTCTATTTCCATGCAACTACAATGTCGAATTCATTGGTTCGCAATCCAGCATGTACAAATCTGCTTGGTATACCAGTAGCTATGGACGTGGATTTGGTACATTGATTTTTTTAAGGCAAGTTTTCAATAAACAAACAGAGAATGGAACAATTGAAGGTAAGTTTCTAAATGGAGTAAATGCATATTCTGCTATATACAAAAATGGATTGTTGGAAGGGAAACAAATAATGTATACACCAGATGGTAAAAAAGTTCTTGAAGCAAATTATGTTAAAGGTATTTTAAATGGAGAGTATGCCACTTGGTATACCAATGGACAAATACATAGAAGATATCACTATCAAAATAAAATGTTAGATGGCTTGTATGAGTCTTGGTATATAAATGGTCAAAAGGAAAGTGAAGTGAATTATAAAAATGACAAATTGCATGGTAGTTATAAGGAGTGGGACAAATTTGGTAATTTAACACAGTTGACTTCTTATAAAAATAACCTATCAATAGATACATCCTTTAGTTGGTATCCAATAGATACTTCAGTTGCTATTGCTAGTATAGATGTATTGAGACTTACAGATAAGGTTAGTATTGATAGCATAATCAAGTGGAATGCTAGAAGGCAATTGGATCGATTGGTTGTTAGTGATTCTGTTGGCAATTTGCTTCACTTACTAGCATATTATAGAAATGGAAACTTAGAAAGAGAAACCAATTATGAACCCAACAGTAAAACCTATATTAGTCATGCTTATCATTTTAATGGGATCACTTCAGAGATTAGGGTAACTATCGACGGACGTTCCATCTTTGAAGAGGATTGTTTTGGAAATGATGGAAAGAAAATAAGAAAAACTTTTTTTGATAAAAATGGTAAAATTATTAAAGTATATGAATTAGAAAATGGAACTAATAAACTAATATTTGAAAAAAAGGAGTTGTGATTTCTTTAATATTTCTTTGCAATGCTTGTTATTCTTCGTGTTTTGATGGTTAACAATCAACTAGCTTCTATATTTCGAGTCATTTAGAACAATATCAAATAAAAGCAAAAGATTATCGGTATACTTTTTATTTAATGCCTTATCACGTGAAAAGTAAAAAGGGAAAAAGTAAAAATTAAAACTAAATGAAGAATCTGAACCACAAAGGCACTACGGCACTAAGTTACACTAAGACTTTCTTTGTATTACTCTGTGTTCTCTGTGTCTCTGTGGTTAATTCTCAAAAAGCAGCAAGCTTTTCACAACTTGAAAAAGATTTTCTCCATCCACCTCAATCTGCAAAGCCTTGGGTGTTTTGGTATTGGTTGCATGGAGCAGTTTCTAAAGAAGGTATCACTGCCGATTTAGAAGCCATGAAAGAAGTAGGTTTAGGTGGTGCTTATTTAATGTTTATAAAAGATACCAACAGTGCAAAAGTGGCTTATCAACCACAGGCAAGTCAGTTAAGTAAAGAATGGTTTGCAATGGTCAGCTTTGCCATACAAGAAGCCAAACGTTTAAACATTCAACTCGGCTTTCATGTAAGCGATGGATTTGCTTTGGCTGGTGGCCCATGGATTACTCCTGAATTGAGTATGCAAAAAATAGTGAGTAGTAAAACTTATATTTCTTCGGGTTACAACAATACTCAATTGTTGCGACCAATAACCAAAGAAGATTATTATAAAGATATTTCTATTGTTGCCTATCCTACTAAAACTACACTTCCTTTTTATTTAGACACCGATCAAATTCGTGTAACTTCTAGCTTAGGTGATGTGTCTCAATCATTGCCTTATTTAAATGAAAATAAAACAGAAATATTCAAATCTGATACTGCTTGTTGGATTCAATATTCTTATCCAGCTTCATTTGTTTTTCGTTCAGCTACTATTTACAGCAACAACAATTACCAAGCGTTAAGATTAATTGTACAAGCAAGTGAAGATGGAATTAATTTTAATACCATAACACAATTTATTCCTCCTCGTCATGGTTGGCAGGATGCTGATGAACCTTACACATTTTCATTACCACCTACCAAAGCAAGGTTTGTTCGTTTTGTTTTTGATAAAACTGGATCCGAACCAGGTGCTGAAGGTTTGGATGCAGCAAAGTGGAAATCTACTTTAAAAATTAAGCACATTTTTTTGAGTGATGATGCTGTGATTGATAATTATCAAGCAAAAAATGGGAGTGTATGGAGGGTAGCAGCTCCTATAAATACTTTAAACAATATAGATGCTATTCCTTTGAAAAATATACTAAACCTTACTGGTAAGATAGATAAGAATGGAATGCTACAATATACTTTACCCAAAGGCAATTGGACCATTGTAAGAATAGGTGTTACAACTACGGGACATAAAAATGAAACAGCAGGTGGTGGCAAAGGTTTAGAGTGTGATAAGTTTAATCCTGTTGCTGTAAAATTACAGTTCGATAATTGGTTCAATAAAATCTATCATTCTGTAGATACTACAACTGCCAAAGAAGTGATCAAACTGTTTCATGTAGATAGTTGGGAATGTGGTAGTCAAAATTGGAGCAGTAGTTTTCCTACCGAATTTAAGAAAAGAAGAGGCTATGATTTATTGCCTTACTTACCTGTAATGGCTGGTATTCCAATTGAATCAATTGCAAAGAGTGAACAAGTATTACATGATGTAAGACAAACTATTGCAGAATTAGTGAATGATATTTTTTATGGCACATTAAAACAATTGGTACAGCAAAAAGGATTGGCATTTTCTGCTGAAAGTGTTGCTCCAACTATGTTGAGTGATGGAATGCTACACTATAAAAACGTAACCATGCCAATGGGTGAGTTTTGGAATAATAGTCCTACACATGATAAACCCAACGATATGTTAGATGCCATTAGTGCAGCACATGTATATGGAAAACAAATTGTTCAGGCAGAAGCTTTTACCACGTTAAGAATGAATTGGAACGAACATCCAGGAAATCTTAAACCTTTAGGTGATCGAAATTTTGCTTTAGGAATTAATAAAATGGTATTGCATGTAATGATGCATAATCCTTGGATGAATAAACAACCTGGTGTAACCCTTGACCCCATTGGTTTGTACTATCAACGTAACCAAACTTGGTTTAAGCAAAGTAAGGTTTGGATAGATTATATGACTCGTTGTCAAGCTATCTTACAACAAGGAAAACCTGTGGTTGACGTAGCTGTGTTTACAGGAGAAGAATTACCTCGTCGTTCTGTTTTGCCAGATGCATTAGTAAATACTTTGCCCGGAATTTTTGCTAAAGAAAGGGTAGAAGCTGAACAAAAAAGATTACAAAATACTAACCAGCCATTGAGGAAAATTCCAGCTGAAGTAACCCATTCTGCAAACATGTATGATGCCAATGATTGGGTAAATCCGTTGAATGGTTATAACTACGATTCTTTCAATCCAGATGTTTTGATGAGCATGAAAGTTATAGATGGAAAAGTAGTTACCCAAGGTGGAGCAATGTATAAAATATTGCTAATTCCTGCACATACTGCAATGAATCCTATCAATAGAATCAGCAATGGTTCTATCAAAAAAATAATTGAGTTGGTGAAAGCAGGAGCTACTGTTTTAATTGATTCAATCTATCAAAAACAGTTTGTTCAAAGTGGTGCTACTTTCAATTTTAGAGTTGAAAAAAATATAATTGCTTCTACGTTTGGCAAAGGAAAGTTTGTGTTAACGCCTTTTGTTGCTGAAAGTTTTGAAACGCTAGGATTGCCAAAAGATGTAAAATTGTTAAACCATAAAGCAGACTATAAAAAGCTTGCTTTTACACATAGAAAAATCAATGAAGCAGATGTGTATTTTCTAAGCAATCAAAGTAGTAAACAAGAAACTTTTACGCTTGCTTTCAGAACCAAAAATAAATTACCTGAATATTGGCATACTATCCAACCATCTGTTACTAAACTTAGAGATTGGTATGTAAAAGATAGCAGCACAGTTGTAACCATAGAATTATTTCCATATCAAACAACATTTATTGTGTTTAGAGATAGCACTCAATTGTTGAAAGGTGAAGGTGGTCATAGTGTTAATGCTGTACCAAATAATGCAGTTTGGACAAGTGACTGGCAGCTGCAATTCGATACTGCTTATGGTGGATTATCAAAGCCTTTGCTAGCAAAAGACTTAAAAGATTGGACTTCTTACACAGATACCAGCATTAAATATTATTCAGGTACAGTGATATATAAAAATAGTTTTACGTTGGAAAATACAAATTGGGTAATGCTTTCTTTTAGTAAAATAGAAAACATTGCCACCATCAAAGTAAATGGGATAGATTGTGGTACTATTTTTACTTATCCTTATTATACAAATATTTCAAAAGCTGTAAAAAAAGGACTCAACACCATTGAAATAGCTGTAACCAATACATGGAATAATCGCTTAATTTTAGATAGCCAATTGCCACCAGAAAAAAGAGTTACTTACACAGCTTATCCTTTTGATTGGAGTAAGAAATCTTTACAGTCAGCAGGTATTATTGGTGAAGTTAAAATTGTAAGCTATTAATGTGTTTTTTGTTGAATAATGTTTCAATAGCACAAGGGACCCCTACAAAGAGCAGGATAAACTTTGTTACCACAGCCAAACAGAAATTCTAAAGCTGGTAACCTAATTTTTAATTGTTTATAGCCCAAATACAAGCTGGTTAAGGATATATATAATCCTGTTATTTACAATTCTTTGTTGTATTTTGCACCGCTTTATTTAACGCTATAAAAACTGTTACAATAATTTAGTAATCAGCACTCATTCATTTAAATTATTAGCCAAAAGAAATTATTATGGAGAGTAAAGAATTAAGAAGAGAACAAGCTTTAGAATATCATGCACAGGGTCGTCCAGGAAAAATTGAAGTTATTCCCACCAAAGAGGCCAAAACACAAAGAGATTTATCGTTGGCATACAGTCCTGGTGTTGCAGAACCTTGTTTAGAAATTGCAAAAAATCCGGAAGACGTTTATAAATATACTGCCAAAGGAAATTTAGTGGCTGTAATTAGCAATGGAACAGCAGTTTTAGGTTTGGGAGATATTGGTCCAGAAGCTGGTAAACCAGTTATGGAAGGTAAAGGTGTATTATTTAAAATATTTGCCGATATAGATGTTTTTGATATTGAAATAAATGAAAAAGATCCAGTAAAATTTGTAGAAATTGTAAAAGCATTGGAACCCACTTTTGGTGGCATTAATTTAGAAGATATTAAAGCTCCTGAATGTTTTTATATAGAACGTGAACTGAAAAAATTGCTTAAAATTCCTGTAATGCACGATGATCAGCATGGAACTGCAATTATTAGTGCTGCTGCCTTAATTAATGCATTAGAAATTCAGGGTAAGAAAATTGAAGATGCAAAACTGGTAATTAATGGAGCAGGTGCTGCTGCAATTTCTTGTGTACGTTTGTATGTAGCATTGGGTGTGCAAAAAAAGAATGTAAAAGTATTTGATAGCAAGGGTTTGATAAATAGTGGTAGAACTGATTTAGACGAACAAAAGAAAGAATTTGTAATCGATCATGCCGATATGAAATTGGCTGAAGGTATGGTTGATTGTGATGTATTCATTGGCTTGAGTAAGGGCAATACTGTTACCAAAGAAATGGTAGCCAGCATGGCAAAAAATCCCATCATTTTTGCAATGGCCAATCCCGATCCTGAAATTACGTATGAAGATGCCACAGAGGTTAGAAAAGACTTAATTATGGCTACTGGTCGTAGCGATTATCCTAATCAGGTGAACAATGTATTAGGCTTTCCTTACATTTTTAGAGGAGCATTAGATGTAAGGGCAACCACCATTAACGAAGAAATGAAACTGGCTGCTGTTAAAGCTTTGGCTGCTATGGCAAAAGAGCCAGTGCCAGATATTGTTACATTGGCGTACAACCAAAAAACAATGGCATTTGGTGCTGATTATATTATTCCCAAACCAGTTGACCCAAGGCTATTGTCAACTGTTGCACCTGCTGTAGCTAAAGCTGCAATGGAAAGTGGTGTTGCAAAAAATCCAATTACCAATTGGGATGCCTATATTGTTCAACTAAATAAACGTTTAGGTTTAGACAATCAATTGCTACGTGCTATTGGTAATAAAGCAAGAAAAGATCCAAAACGTTTGGTATTTGCCGAAGCCGATAATGAGAAAATTTTAAAAGCTGCAAGTATTATTTATGACGAAGGTGTAGCTTATCCAATTTTATTGGGTACAGAGAAAAAAATAAGAAAAATTGCCGCCGATAACAATATCGATTTAACTGACATTCCAATCATCGATCCAAGAGATGATGAACATGAAAGCAAAAGAGAATTTTATGGTGAATTGTTTTTTGCAAAAAGACAACGTCGTGGTTACAACCACTATGAAAGTTATAAAATAATGAAGGAACGTAACCATTTTGGTTGTATGATGGTAGAAACTGGCGATGCTGATGCCATGATTAGTGGTTTAACCCGAAATTATGCAGAAGCCATACGGCCAGCATTGAATATTATTGGCACAGACGAAGGTGTTAAGAAAATAGCTGGTATGTATTTGTTAAGCACAAAACGTGGACCAATTTTCTTAGCTGATACAACCATCAATTTCAATCCAACTGCCGAAGAATTGGCTGATATTGCTTTATTGGTTGCAAAAGAAGTACGCAATTTTAATGTTACGCCACGTATTGCAATGCTTAGTTATAGCAATTTTGGTAGCAGCGATGGGGTAGAAGCTAAATTGGTTTCAGAAGCCACCAGAATATTAAAACAAAAAAGTCCTTCTTTAATTGTAGATGGTGAAATGCAAGCCAGTCTTGCATTTAACAAAGAAGTATTGAAAGAAAATTATCCATTCAGCGACCTTGTAGATGAAAATGTAAATGTGTTAATTTTTCCTAACCTTACAGCTGGTAATGTTGCTTATAATTTATTAAAAGAAATTGGTGGCTCCGATGCTGTTGGTCCTATTTTGTTGGGATTAAAAAAACCAGTTCATGTGTTACAATTGGGTAGTAGTGTACGAAACATTGTTAACATGGCATTAATCGCTGTGGTTGATGCTCAGGTAAAATGTAAACTTGATACAACGGTGGAAGTAAATAAAACCAGTTGGTGGAATCGCCTTAAAAAGGGAAAAAATAACTTGAATTAAACAAACAGCAGTTACAAAACTGCTGTTTGTTGTTAAAACTAACATAGATTTATATAATGAGTTTTTTTACACATTTTGGTCGATATATTTTAATGCTTAAAGGCATGTTTTCTAAACCAGAAAACTCAAGAATGTACTGGAAAGAATTCATGCACCAGTGTGTAGAAATTGGTGTGGGAGCATTGCCAATTGTTGTGATTATTTCATTGTTTTTAGGAGCTGTTACAACAGTGCAAACTGCTTATCAATTAGTAACGCCATTGGTGCCAACATCTACCATTGCAGTAATTGTAAGAGATAGTATGATTCTCGAATTATCTCCAACTGTATTAAGTATTGTATTGGCAGGAGTTGTAGGCAGTAAAATTGCCAGTGAATTGGGTAACATGCAAATAACTGAACAAATTGATGCTCAAGAAATCATGGGTATTAATACACGTAACTATTTAATACTCCCCAAAATTGTAGCTGCATTGGTAGTTATTCCTTGTTTAATAGGGCTTTCAGCATTCTTAGGTATTTGGGGTGGACGTATGGCAGGTTCCATGAGTGGTATTATTGCTACAGATATTTTTGATGCAGGTTTACGATCAAATTTTAAAGCTTACAATGTTTTTTTTGCATTGAGCAAAGCCTACACATTTGCTTTTATTGTAGCTAGCATTCCTGCTTATTATGGTTATCATGTAAAAGGTGGAGCATTGGAAATAGGACGTGCAAGCACAACTGCTGTAGTAGTAAGTTGTATTTTAATTCTTTTAGCCGATTATTTGTTGGCTGCATTAATGTTGTAATCTTTTGTTATCAGCTATAGTATATATATCAGCTGCAGTTGTAAGTTTATACTGAGTGAAGCGAAGGACCTGCTTCAACTGATTATCTTTAATCAACGGTGAAGAAAAAACGAATCATATATTACTCCTTGTTAGCAGCTTTATTGGCTGCTAATATTTTTATTTTACTTCATCGAAATGATGGGTTTAAATACTATCCTTTTAAATCAGTTACAGAATTGTATGTAACGGATTCTACCTTGTATCTTAAAGATTTAAAGTTTGAAGGAGATAGCGTACAGCTTATTTTCTCTAAAAACATGCAGCAGCAAGATGAATTGGAAACATGGGAAGTATATGCAGATTCTCTTCCAATTGGTTTTGCAAAAGCCAATGTCAATTCATTAACCATTGCATTAAAAAATGGTATTCATAGATACTCTATTACATCAATCGTAAATAAACAAAAAATACTGCTTACCATCGATCATAGCAGCTACAACAAGCAATATGTAAATGAATTTTTGTATTGCAACTTGCCAGGGCCTCAAATTAATGTTGGGGCATTAAATGTCTGGCATTCTGATAAAGGGTTTTCGGCAATCGAAAAACAAAATGCAGTACAACTATTAAAAGATAAAACCACTTTTAATAAAGACAGTTCCGATTTTTATAATACACAAGCTATTTCAAAATTCGTAACAACACTTTGTAATAATCCAAAAGGCTTACATGCGTATAAAGTTTCAGAACTAAGACCTTTAGAACAAATTCAGGAAGCTTTAAAATGCAATGCCAGTATAGCTTGTGGCAATTATGCTGCAATGATTGGCTATTTGTTCTCTGCAGCAAAAATTCCCAATCGGTTGGTAACATTTGCAGGGCCAGCAGGCAATTGGCAATATGGAATTCATTATTACAACGAAATTTATTTTAGAGAACAACAACAATGGGTTTTGGTCGATGCTGCTAATAACATCATCATGCCTTTCGATGCTGGCTCAAAGCAATTTTTAAATGCTGTAACTATAAAAAGCTTAATTAAATTGAATAGTACAAACAATGCGTTGACTTATACTTTTAAAAGTGGTAGTGCAGAAATTGTTCCTTATGATAGTATTAATAGCCAGCATATTTATTATAATCAGTCCAATGCCAATCTTTCTTTTTTACATGCCAAAGCCAATGTAACTAGTTCTCCAATAAGAAACTTTTTAGAATTTTATACTTTTAACAGAGATTGTGATTATTATAGTGAAGTAAATAGAAACGATTGGTTCAAAATTATTGTAAAAGAAATTTTTGCTATTTTGTTGCTAGTTACTTTTTCCATGTATTGCATCGCTGAATTTCGAAATAAAAAATCAACTAAATAATTTTACTTTTATTAACTAAATTTTCTTGCCATGCCAATAAGAATGGTTGATGATGAAAACGACAAGTATTCCAATGAAAATGAAAACACACCAGGTGGTGGAAGAGGTGGTGGTGGAAATCCGCTGATTCAATTTTTACCAATGATTATTGGGTTATTAATTCGTAAACCTGCTTTGTTATTGGTTGTTCTTGCCGGTGCAGCTATCTTTTATTTTAAAGGAGGTTGTAATACAAGTTCTGTTAGCAATATTGTACAACAGTTTGCAACAGGTGGCAAATTAAATAGAGACACATTTGCCAAGGCAACTGTATATGAAGGTTTAGATGAACAAAAGAACGATTTGCCCGAAGCGGTTTCTTTATTAAAATTTGCTCCCGAAAGATTGAATCAAGGCCAACAAGGTAGTTGTGTTGCATGGAGCAGTGCCTATGCTGCAAGAACAATTTTAGAGGCATCCAGCAATGGTGTTAATGGAAACCAAACTGCTTTTAGTCCTGCATTCATGTACAATCAAATTGGGTTAGAAGGTTGCCAAGGTTCTTATATTATCAGAGCCATGAAAAACCTTACAGAAGTTGGTGCAGTGCCTTTTAATGATTTTCCTTACACCGATAAAGATTGTGAACGCCAGCCCGATGGTCAGTTAATTCAAAATGCTGGAGCCAAAAGAATGTTGGGTTTTACTCGATTAACTGATGATGAAAGTACAAAAGAAATAAACCTGCATTCAATAAAAGAACATTTAAGTAAAGATGTTCCAGTTGTAATTGGTATGATGGTGGGTGGCAGTTTTATGCAGGATATGGCTGGTAAAGAAGTGTGGCACCCAACTGACGACGATTATACACAAATGGGTTTTGGTGGTCATGCAATGTGTGTAATTGGATATGATGATAGAAAAGAAGGTGGGGCATTTCAAATAATGAATAGTTGGGGTAAAGATTGGGGCGAAAATGGTGTTGGTTGGGTGCTGTATAAAGATTTTAAACGTTTTGTTCGTGAAGCGTATGGCTTAAATCCAATGCCTAAAAAAGGAGCAGCTATTGCTCAAAACCTAGATATTAATATTGGATTAGTAGAAGCAAAAACAAAAAAAAATATTGGGTTAACAACAACTGGAAATAACGTATTTCAAACAGTAAGTTCTGTAGCCAAAGGAACCACATTTAAAGTGGAAGTGAAAAATAATACTGAGTGTTATGTTTATGTCATAGGCATGGAAACAGATGGCAGCAGCTATGTATTGTTTCCTTATCCCACCAAAGAAGATCCTACGAAAACCATGTTCAATCCTTATTGTGGAATAACAGGTTATCGTTTATTTCCAAGAGGAAAAAGTTTAATGGCCGATGAAGTTGGGAATAAAGATTTTATGGCTATTATCACAAGTAAAGAGGAGTTAGATGTATTTCAATTAAATGAAGCCATTAATAAAAATAAAGCCAATAGTTTCGAAAATGCAGTGAACGCTGCTATACGTCGTCAATCAGTTAATGGTGTTCAATTTAGCAGTAGTAATGATGGGACAATTAATTTTAAAACACCAACTGGCGATAAAGCTGCTGTTGCTTGTATTATAGCAATTGATAAAAATTAAGTACAATATAATACTCCTCATCCAAAAAAATCACTCATCAAATGAAACCTGTTCTAAGCCTTGTTATTTGTTTCTTTATTCTTCAAACGGCCGTTGCTAGATTTTCGGATAGTACTAAGTTGTACAATCCTGCTGCAAATGCAACCAAGGATATTGAAGCAGCCGTAAAAAAAGCCAAACAGCAAGGTAAGTTGGTACTTATTCAAGCTGGAGGAAATTGGTGTACCTGGTGTATTCGTTTTAATAAGTTTGTTCATGCAGATGCCCAGCTTGATTCGGCTATAAATAAAAACTATGTAGTATATCACCTAAATTATAGCCCTGAAAATAAGAATAAAGCTGTGTTTGAAAAGTATGGCTTTGCCCAACGTTTTGGATTTCCGGTTTTTCTAATTTTAGACGCCAATGGTAAATTAATTCATACACAAAACTCAGCTTATCTAGAGGAAGGAAAAGGTTATAGTAAAAATAAAGTACTGGAATTTTTTGAACAATGGAATGTTGGCTCATTTAATTCAGATAATTATAAAGATTAAGCCATGCAGTCAAACTTTAAAGCTTTTCAGCAGCTCATTACCAATCCATTGAAGTATAAATTATTTATGCTTACTAAATTGCCCATGGGTTTTATTAGTGGATTAAAAATTGTTGAATTAAATGAAAATAAAGCAGCTGTTGCAGTAAAGTTTAAATGGGTCAATCAAAATCCGTTTCGTTCCATCTATTTTGCAGTACTCAGTATGGCTGCTGAATTAAGCACTGGCGTTTTAGCATTTGGTAATATTTACAATCGAAAACCAACAGTTAGCATGTTGGTTTCAAAAGTAGAAGCTGATTTTACAAAGAAAGCCACTGGCAAAATAATTTTTACTTGTAACAATGGAGAAGCTATTGCAAATGCCATTAATCAAACAATTGCTACAGGAGAAGGAATTGTTGTACCTTGTACGTCAACAGGTGTAAATGAATATGGTGAAGTTGTTGCAACTTTCACATTTACCTGGAGTTTTAAAGCAAAGGCTACCACATAGAAAGATAGACACATAGCGTTAGATATCTATGTTTTGGGATAGCCATAAATTATACAAATAAACAAACATATCGGTGTATAAAATTTTTCCTATGTTCCTATATGCCTATGTGGTAAAACAATCGTTATGAAAATTTCATTTCATGGTGCAGCTAGAACAGTTACAGGTTCTAAGCATTTAATTACACTGAAAAACGGCAAAAAAATTTTACTAGACTGTGGTTTGTTTCAAGGTATGGGCAAAGAAACGCTTGATCTGAACAGCGATTTAGGATTTATTGCAACTGAGGTTGATGTAATGATACTTTCTCATGCTCATATCGATCACAGTGGTTTAATTCCTAAGTTGGTTGGAGATGGCTTTAATGGAACCATTTTTTGTACACCAGCCACCTACGATTTAACCAAAATTTTATTAGAAGATTCAGCAACCATACAACGTGATGATATTAAGTTTTTAAATAAACGTAGAGCCAAACAAGGTTTGCCATCTGTTGAGCCATTGTACACCATTGAAGATGCAACCAATTCTTTCAAATTACTAGATAAACAAGAATACAAACATTGGTTTAAAGTAACCGATGGAGTAGAAGCTATTTTTACCGATGCTGGTCATATTATTGGTAGTGCATCTGTTCATTTAAAAATTACCGAAAATGGTGTTACAAAACGCTTAACTTTTAGTGGCGATGTTGGCCGTTATAAAGACATGATTTTAAGAAGCCCTGCAACTTTTCCACAGGCCGATTATATAATTATTGAAAGTACGTATGGCAATAAACTACATGAAGATGCAGTTGTGCCAACTGAAGTTTTATTTAAATGGATTCAAAAAACCTGTGTAGAAAAAAAAGGAAAGTTAATTATCCCAAGTTTTAGTGTTGGGCGAACTCAAGAGTTATTGTATTCATTAAATCAACTGAGTTTAGAAAACAGATTACCTAAAGTGCCTGTTTATGTGGATAGTCCACTAAGTAGAGAAGCTACGGATATAGTAAAAAGCTATCCTAAATATTTCAATGAACGGGTTAAAAAAGTGTTGGAATGTGATGATGATCCATTCGATTTTCCAATGCTCAACTTTACTGCAAGTGTAGATGAAAGTAAAGCCATCAACGAAAATCATCATCCCATGATTATCATTTCAGCAAGTGGTATGGCCGATGCTGGAAGAATAAAACACCATATTCTAAACAATATTGATGATCAACGAAATACCATTTTATTAGTAGGTTATTGTGAACCCAATTCTTTAGGTGGGCGTTTAATGAATGGACAAAAAGAAGTACGCATTTTTGGCGAAATGCACAATGTTATTGCTGAAGTTGGCAGCATGCGTAGCATGAGTGCTCATGGAGATTACGACGATTTATGTCAGTATCTGGCTTGCCAAAATCCAGCATTAGTGAGTCAAGTTTTTGTAGTTCATGGAGAAGAAAATGTTCAATTAGAGTTTCAAAACAGGTTACTGAAAAAAGGCTTTAAAGATGTTATCGTACCTCACATGCACGAAGAATTTAATTTGGATTGAAATTTCGAAATCAGAAAAGAAAAAATCTGTTCTTATCTGTTCAATCTGTGTCATCTGTGTTCCATCCATATCTTTGCCTCATGCATAAACTAAGCATGGATGAGTTAGGACGTAAGTCTGTAGAAGAATTTAAACAGGCAGAAAAAAATCCTGTTATTGTTATTCTCGATAATATTCGCAGCGTTTACAATGTTGGAAGCATTTTTCGTACTGCCGATGCCTTTTTAATAGAAGGCATTTGTATTTGTGGTTATAGCCCAACACCTGAGCATAAACAAATGGCTAAAACTGCTTTAGGAGCAACCGATACAGTTGATTGGATCCACTACCCAAGTGCTGTAGATGCAGTTAATGAATTGAAACAAAAAGGTTATACTGTTTTTTCAATAGAACAAGCTGTTGGCAGTATTTCATTAGAAAAATTCAATGCAAATAATTATCCTAAAATTGCTGTTGTAATGGGTAATGAAGTAGAAGGTGTACAACAAGAAGTAATTGAAGCTTGCGATGGTTGCATCGAAATTCCACAACTGGGTATGAAACATTCTTTAAATGTGGCTACAGCTGCAGGCGTTATTTTATGGAAATTGGTAGAACCTAAATTAAGCAACAATTAGTATTTTTTGTTACGGGCAATAGAATAAGCATTAAGCTTTTGTTGCGTCGCACCCTTCAACTGTTGTACAAAAATGATCAAGAAAAAATATGTTTAATTTTTTTAGAAAAGATAAATTCAATAAAAAAATTCCAACCGAATATTCGCATCTGATTAATCAGCAGCAATACATTTTATTGCTTGATATTGCACAACAGTTTTTTAAAGATAAAGGCGAAGAAGTGCTTAAAATTGACAATGGTTACATTACTGCAAAAGAAGAAGGTGGAGAAGAAATGAAATATGGCCTAGATAATATTGTTAGGTTGCTATCGCCAGAGCCTCAAAAAAATTGGGAGAGTATTATCTATACACATTTCAATAAAGTAAATTCATCCGATAGTCATTTGGTGTACTATCGAAAAGATTATGAAGCAGTAAAGCCATTTTTAAAAGTGCTTGTAAAAGATGATGCAATCTTAAATCATGAGTTTGCTGCCGATATTATTTATAAAGTAGATCTTCCTGGCACCTGTACAATCTTGGTGATGGATTATGATAACCAATTTAGGTATTTGCGTAAAGAAGATATTATTGAGTGGGAGGCTAGCATAGATGAAATTTTCTTGGCAGCTTTAGATAATATTGCCGAAGAAGAGGTTACCATTAATCAGGTAGAGCATGAAGAGGCTATAGAAATGTTTTTATTTTTTAGTGGAGATTTTTCGGCTGCAAAAATGTTGCAGTTTGAACGTAATGCCCATTTTGCTTTGGGTAAATATGGTTCAGTAATTGCCATCCCAACAAAAGGAACAGCATTTGTAAGTCCTATTAATCACAACAATGTAATTGGTATTTTAGAAATATTAACAAAGCCGGTAGCACAATTTTTTAATCAAGATCCTGGCAATATCACTACTTCTATTTACTGGTATTATGAAAATACTTTTCAGCAATTTCCTGAAACCCAATCCGATAAAGAAGGTTATATAACAATAGGTATTCCAGAAGCATTGGTATCATTAATTTCCGAAGAACATGAGTAAAGTTAAAAATTATCTTTCTTTAGTAAAATTCTCTCATACCATTTTTGCAATGCCATTTGCATTCATTGGTTTTATGCTTGGCATGATTCGAACTTCTTTTTTTAATAAACTTGAATTGTCAACTGAACATATCAACTTATCAACCAGTCAACTAATAACTAAATTCCTCTTAGTTCTCATTTGTATGGTCACTGCTCGTTCAGCTGCAATGGCTTTTAATCGTTATTTAGATAGAAGTTTCGATGCTAAAAATCCACGTACTGCAATACGTGAAATTCCTAAAGGCATTATTTCAGCAAACAGTGCTTTACGTTTTGTAATTATTAATTGTATTGTATTTATAGTTGCTACTTATTTTATCAATAACATTTGTTTTTATTTATCGCCTGTAGCATTATTTGTAATTCTGTTTTACAGCTACACCAAACGTTTTACAGCATTATGTCATTTGGTATTGGGTTTAGGTTTGTCCTTAGCACCAATAGGAGCTTACTTAGCAGTTACAGGTTCATTTGCATTGCTACCAATATTATTTTCATTATCAGTAATCTTTTGGGTAAGTGGTTTCGATATCATTTTTGCATTGCAGGATGTTGATTTCGATCAGTCTCAAAAATTGTATTCTATTCCTTCTGTATTGGGTGTGCAAAAAGCTTTGAATGTTTCCACTTTATTACATGTTACAAGTGCAGCTTGTGTTATTGCAGCTGGAATTTATGGACATTTTCATTGGTTGTATTGGATTGGAGTAGCCGTTTTTACAGGAATGCTCATTTATCAGCATTCTATTGTAAAACCCAATGATTTAAGCAAAGTAAATATTGCATTCATGACTGCAAACGGCATTGCCAGTGTAGTTTTTGCAGTATTTGTTATTGCTGATTTAATATTTATCAAATAGTTTAAATAACTTTGCCAATTGTTAAAAAAATATCGAAGATGAAAAAAATTACAAAAGGAATTTTAGTTTTATGTTTTGCTTTAAGTGCATCAACATTATTTGCACAAAAAGATTGGAGATTGGGTATTAGTGCAATGCCAGGTGTTGCAACAAATGGAGGCTATGGTTTTGTTTTTGGTTTTGATGTAAGATTACAACATGAAATTGCTCCCAAAACTCACTTTATCTTAACCACAGGGTTTACGCAATTTTTTAAAAAGAATGATGTTGCTGCAATGGGATATATTCCAGTAAAACCTGGAATTAAATATTTTTTAGGCGATAATTTATATACTGGTGGAGAGGTTGGTATTGGTTTTGGATTGGTTAAAAACAGTGGGCGTTCTTTTCTTTGGGCTCCTACTTTAGGCTTATCATTTAAAAATGTAGATATCAGCATAAAGTATGAAGATGCCAGTGATTTTAAGTTTGCAAAAGATGGAACAAATAATAATTATACAAAGCAATTTGCATTAAGAATTGCAAGGGGTTTTACTTTAAAATAATACCTTCTTTAAAAGGCATAAAGCATTAAACTTTATGCCTTTTATTTTTTTGCAATGTTCTCGTACATATCTAAGCATGTGAAGCCAAATAGAAAAAAAATATACACTTTTTTAATACTACTGATTGTTGTAATGAATACAAATGCTCAAAAGGCATTTCGCAAACAAATTGCACTCATTCCAGCATTATCCGCAACACAATTTTATGGGTTTACTTTTGGTACAGAGTTGGTAGCAATAAAAAAAATAAACAATAATAATAGTCTGTTTTTTACGGCTGGATTAACTCATTTTTGGGGGACTGTTAAAGCAAAAGGATACACTGTTATGCCTATAAAAACAGGGTTACGCTTTAACATCTCTGAAAATTTGTATTCCTCACTTGCAGTTGGCATAGGTGTTTCATTAAATAAATTGTACAATACTGGATTTGTTTGGTCTCCATCGATTGGCTATTCTATCAAAAAAATTGATATAGGAATAGAATACCAAGATTTTGTTGAACACATTTCTACTAAACAAATAGGTTTTAAGGTAGCTTATATTTTATAAAAAATTATGGCAAGAATTATTTGTATTGATTATGGAGGAAAAAGAACAGGACTTGCAGTAACAGATCCACTGCAAATTATTGCAACAGCTTTAACCACTATTCCAACAAAAGAATTAATTCCTTTTTTAAAAAAGTATTTTCAGCAAGAACAGGTTCAGCTTATTTTAATTGGCGAACCATTAAATTTAGATGATTCTCCAACTCATGCAACACCATTAGTGTATAAAGCTATTCAATTACTCAAAAAAGAATTTCCAAATATTCCTATTCAAACTGTAGATGAGAGATATACATCTAAAATGGCTTCACAGGCAATGGTACAAATGGGCATGAAGAAAAAAGATCGTCAGGTAAAAGGAAATGTCGATCAAATTGCTGCAACTATTATGCTGCAGGAATACATGCAGCATAACCTTTAAATTTTATTTGCCTATTTTTGGCAGCTAAAATTATTTCATTAAAAGTTTAGTATAAGTACAATGATTCTCCCAATAGTAGCTTATGGTGCAGCAGTATTAAGAAAAGTTGCAAAAGATATAGATTCCAATCATCCAGATTTGTCAAAGTTTATCGATGATATGTGGGAAACTATGTATGCAAGTAATGGTGTGGGTTTGGCTGCTCCACAAGTAAATAAAGATATACGTGTTTTCGTGGTAGATAGTCTTCAAATTGTAGAAAATTTTGATGAAGAAGATAAAGCTGATTATCCTAATGAAAAAGGAATAAAAAAGGTATTCATCAATGCCCATATAAAAGATTTAGATGGCGATGAATGGCCTTACAATGAAGGCTGCTTATCCATCCCAAAAATTAGAGAAGATGTTTACAGACCTGAAATGGTTGTTTTGGAATATATGGATGAAAACTTTATGCAACATGTAGAAAGCTTTCATGGAATTACAGCAAGGGTAATTTTACATGAATATGATCATTTAGAAGGTAAGTTATTCATCGATTATTTAAAACCCCTAAGAAAAAAAATGTTGCAGGGAAAATTGAACGATATTTCTAAAGGAAAAATTAAAGTAGATTATAAAATGGTTTTTCCTAAATGAGGATAATTGCACTCATATCATTTTCAATCATTTGTAAACTGTCATTTGCTCAGGATTCTATTGTAACAGTTGATAAAAAAAAATTTACACTTACCGAAGTAATTGTTCGTAACAATTTTGACTACAAAAGATTATTACAACAAATTAAAGAAGATACCACCTTTTACAAAGCATTTAAAAACCTCAGGATTCTGGGGTTTTCATCTTATAACGATATTAAGATGAAAGATAAAAAAGGTGTAATTAAAGCATCTTTACTCAGTAAAACTCGTCAAAACAGAAAGAATACTTGCCGTACAATGGATGTGTTAGAAGAAAAAGTTACAGGTGATTTTTACGACAAGAATAAAAACTATAATTACTTAACAGCACAGTTGTATGCTTCTTTATTTTTTACCAAAGAACCTGTGTGTGGAGAAACAAATATTGTTGCAGGTAAAAACATCACGACTTCTGATAAAAAAGGGATGGATAAACATAAAGAACAATTAAAAATGTTGTTTTTTAATCCAGGTAAAAAAATTCCTGGAATTCCGTTTATTGGTAATAAACTCGATTTATATGATGATGATGCTCGTAAAGTGTATGATTATAAGTTAGACTTACAAGAAAAAGAAGGCAGGCTTTTTTATGTTTTTTCAATAATACCCAAGCCCGATTTAGGCATGTTTAAAAAAGATAAGGTTGTAGTAGATGAAATGACTACTTGGTTCGATCAAAAAACATTGGAAGTTTTTTATAGAAGCTATTCATTAAGTTATAAAGCTGGTGTGTATGATTTTGATGTAAGTATGGAAGTTCAAATGACTAACTTCAAAGGACTTACCGTTCCTAAAACACTTCGCTATATTGGCAATTGGGATGTGATTTTTAAGAAAAGAGAAAGAGCAATATTTACTGCTACTTTGTTCGATTTTAAAGTAGGCGAATAGACCAATTCTTTAACGCTACACTGTCTCTCACAAATTAAGTTGGTGTTAAGTAAATAATATTTTAGATTTGGCTAAAATTATTTTTCGTGCCAACAAATTTTTCAACAGCAGAAGAAAATTATATCAAAGCCATTTTTCATTTGCAGCAAGCAGATGGAAATGTAACTACTAATGAAGTAGCAACTGAGCTTAATACCAAGCCAGCATCGGTTACTGATATGCTTAAAAAACTCAAGCAAAAAAAGATATTGAATTACGAAAAGTATCAAGGTTTTCGTTTAAGTGCTGATGGCAAAAAAATTGCATTGAACATTGTTCGTAAACACCGTTTATGGGAATTTTTTTTGGTGGAGAAATTAGCATTTGGTTGGGATGAAGTACATGAAATGGCTGAAGAGTTAGAGCATTTAACCAGTACAAAATTGATTGATAAATTAGATGCTTTTTTAGGTTATCCCAAATTCGATCCACATGGCGATCCAATTCCTGATGTTAATGGAAAAATGGCTGCTCGTAAACAAGTGAACTTAATTGACTTACCATTAAACCAAAAAGCAGAAGTTTCGGCAGTTGCTAGCCAAAGCAGTGAGTTATTAGAATTACTCAAACACAAGCAAATTCAAATTGGTACAAAAATAATGGTCAAGCAAAAATTTGCATTCGATCATTCATTAGATATTAAGTTAGATAAACAAAATCCTTTCACTATTAGTCAGCAATTGGCTCAAGTGTTAATGGTTAAAGTACTTGAATAAAAGTGAAGTTATGATGCAGCAATTTCCTACAGAAAATTCATTGAGTGAGGTACATGAAAGTGTTGATACCACAGTTCAACGAAAAGGTATTAAGCGTTTTTTAGCTTATGCTGGTCCTGCGTATTTGGTAAGTGTTGGTTATATGGATCCAGGTAATTGGGCAACTGATTTACAAGGCGGTGCAAAATTTGGCTACCAGCTTATTTGGGTTTTATTAATGAGCAATTTAATGGCATTATTGCTGCAAAGTTTAAGTGCACGTTTGGGTATTGTTCGTAGAAGAGATTTGGCACAAGCCAATAGAGAAACCTATCCGCCATTGGTAAATTTTTGCTTATATATTCTTGCTGAAATTGCCATTGCAGCCTGCGATTTGGCTGAAGTTTTGGGAATGGCACTTGGTATTTATTTACTTACAGGATTACCACTAATTTGGGGTGTTGGTATAACCGTATTAGATACATTTTTATTACTATGGTTGCAGCGTTATGGCATAAGAAAATTAGAAGCTTTTATACTTTCATTGGTTATCATTATTGCACTTTCTTTTTTTATACAAGTTTATTTGGCAGCTCCTGCAATTGGTGCAATGGTAAAAGGGTTTATTCCTACTAAATTAAATCCTGAGGCTTTATATATTGCTGTAGGAATTATTGGTGCTACAGTTATGCCTCACAACTTATACTTGCATAGTGCATTGGTGCAAACCAGAAAAATTGGGAACGATGTTAAGAGTATTAAAAAAGCGTTGCGTTACAATTTAATTGATAGTACCATCGCATTAAATGCTGCATTTTTTGTAAATGCTGGAATATTGGTTTTGGCTGCAACTGTTTTTTTTAATACTGGTAATACTGCTGTTGCTAAAATTGAAGATGCTCATAAACTGTTGGCTCCACTTTTAGGAACAAAGCTTGCTCCAATATTGTTTGCAGTTGCTTTAATTGCTGCAGGACAAAGCAGTACAGTAACTGGTACTTTGGCAGGACAAATTGTAATGGAAGGTTATTTAAAAATTAGAATTAATCCTTTACTAAGAAGATTGTTAACCCGTTTAATTGCAATTGTTCCTGCGATGCTGGTAATATTAATTTATGGCGATGATCAGCTGGAAGCCCTACTGGTATTGAGTCAGGTAATATTAAGTGTACAATTGGCATTTGCTGTTATTCCTCTAATACATTTTGTAAGTGATAAAGCAACAATGGGAGAGTTTGCCATTAAAACCTATACCAAAATTGCAGCATGGTTGGTTGCTCTTATTCTAGTTTCCTTAAATGTAAAAATGGTTATCGATCAAAGTTTAACCTACTTTCATACAAGTGATAATACGTTTATTAAAGTATTAATTATTGTATTTGGTTTATTGTTTGTTTGGCTTTTTTGTATGATGACTTTTTTACCAATTGTTCAAAAAAGAAGAAAGCAAACTTCTGTTAGAATTCATACACAGGAAGAGCAATTAATCAATCTATCAGTTAGTCCAGTTAGAATAATTGCTATTTCATTAGACTTTAGTTCAGGTGATCAGCAGCTAATTGCACATGCAATTGCACAAGGACATAAACAAGTGACGTATATATTAATTCATATTGTAGAAAGTGCAACAGCTAAATATTTAGGCAACGATGTAGATGATGAAGAAACGAGAAGAGATAAAGAAAGATTGGAAAACTATTGTCATCAATTGCAAAACTTAGGCTATACTGCAATTGCTTATGTTGGTTATAGAAGTAGGGTTAAAGAAATTATACGTTTGGTAAAAGAAACCAATACTGATATGCTGGTAATGGGTGCTCACAGGCATGCAGGTTTAAAAGATTATTTATTTGGTGAAACTATTGAATCTGTTAGACATGGAGTTGATATTCCTGTACTTATTGTAAATGTGTAATATCGATTAATAGTTTTCTCTTTTCAAAAGTAAGTTTCAGCATATTCCTTCACTTTTGCAGCAACATGCATGATATAGAACCATTTTACAATTGGAGGCATATTTATATTGCTGATGAGGATAAAAAAAGTCCGTTTTATGGACGTACCTATAGTGAATTTGAATTTTCACAAACAGTATATAATTATTATATACACCCTCAGTGGGATGATTTTGGTAGCAAAACTTTATACCTAAAAATTATTTATGTAGATTATGAGTTGAACTTTGCCATTATAGAAATGATAGGAGAGTGGAATGATGCTATTGAAAATGATATCATGGAATTGAAACGTGAAGTAATTGATAAATTGTATGCTGAAAGTATTACAAAGTTTATTTTAATAGCCGAGAACGTACTTAATTTTCACAGCAGTGATAAAGAATATTATCAAGAATGGTTCGAAGAAGTTACAGATGAAAATGGTTGGATTGTGGCATTGAATATGCCGGAAGCTACCCAATACGATTTTAGAAAAAAGAAATTGAACTACTACATAGAACTAATGGAATTGGTTGATTGGAGAGTTTACAAACCTTATCATTTATTCAAAAAAATTGATGATGAGTTAAGTAAAAGATTAGATTAAAACTTTACTGGTAATTCAACTTTTTCAAAATCATCTAACTTGTCTAAGTGCAATATGGTACTTTGGTTTTGCTCATCTGCATGGTACATGGGCAAGAATTTACCACCAAAAACAAACTCCTCATAAGTGTATGAGTTTCTTGAAATTACAGTATTTGCAAAGCTTTCATCAAATCCTTGCACAAAAATTAATACTTCAGCCTTGCCTAGTTCTATATCTTCTTTTGTAAGTTGGTATAATGGGCTGTTCTCATCAATCTTATGAACTAATGTCCAGTTACTGGTTAAAGTATTAGCTTTCGCAATATCCAACTCCATGTTAAAGAACCTATTTTTTTGAATGCCATCTTCCGTTACACGAATCGCCAAAGTCATTTTAACTTCTACATTTACTAAATAATTTTTGGTGTAAGGCACCATTCTATACATAAATGCTATTCCTTCTTTAAATGGAGCAAACAAGGCATTTTTGCTGTATTTAATAAAAGGTCTTGGTCTGGCAAAACGCCCATACAATAAACCTGTAGCAATTGCAAAACTTAGTAAGCCAGTAAGAGCTTCAACAGCAGCAACAAAGCTTGCCATAAAACCAATTGGATTTATTCGACCATAACCAACAGTTGTAAATGTTTGAGCCGAAAAGAAAAACGCTTCACCAAATTTTTCAGCATTTGTGGTAGCTACTAAACCTCCCAAGTGTTCTAAACCAATCATTAAATACAAACTTGCAAAAACCACATTGATTGCTATAAAAAAAAGCATGATGGATAAGATAAACTTCCAACGCTTCATAAACAATAAACTGTG
>CALRLF020000057.1:0-28506 GCA_943368475.1 Allobosea thiooxidans | reverse complement strand
AAAACTGAGGAACACAAGCACTGTTAATATTGGTAGCAGTTACTAATTTGCAAATTGTTTTTTCGCAACCGCTAGCAGTTTTTATAGTTAAACAAACTGTGTATGAACCTGGTTGTGCATATTGGTGTTGTGGATTAACAATATTGCCAGTTAATGCAACTGAACTATCGCCCCAAGTCCATCTTCTTAAAATTATACTATCGCCATTTGCACCCAAAGACATGCTACTATTGAATGATAATAAAGTTGATTGAGGCACATACGTAAATGCAGGAACACAAGCTGTTGCAGCAGGATTTACTACAACAAGTACTTTACACATATCGCTTACACAGCCACTTTGTGTTTTAATTCTTAAACAAACATTATACGTGCCAGCTTGAGTATATAAATGTGTTGGGTTTTGAATATTGCCCATTAAACTGTCACCATCACCAAATTTCCATTTACGTTCAACTACAGGATCATTATTTGGATAAGCAGTATTTACACCTGCATAAAACTTAAATAATTTATAATTAGCCGAATCTCTTGCAAACTGAAACTCTGCATTGCAAGCTGGAGGAACAATAACTGTTACAGCTTTACAAATACTATCAGCACAACCATTACTTGAAGTAATTTTTAAACAAACATTGTAAATACCAGATGCTGCATATTGATGAATAGGGTTGGCAACTGTAGCACTAGTGCCATCGCCAAATTTCCAAATGGTAGCAGTTACAGCACTTTGTGCAATTGATGTACTTGTAAACTGAACTATAGCACCTGTGGCATTAAAAGTGAAGTTAGCTGTGCAATTGGGGGTATTAGGTGAATTACAAGCTAAAGCAAAATTCGACTCAGCGACCAATGTGGTTTGGTTTATAGTAACTGTGTTACTTAGCATTGTTCCATTACAGTTAGGTGTAGTTACTCTTAACGCAGTAATAGTGCCTGAACAACTTAAGGTATCTGAATAAAATCCATTTGCATTGGTGTATTTAACATGCACCATTACGCCACAGGTGTTGCCCTGAGATATGGAATCGTTAGAAATGGTAACCGCCTGATTAACTACAGGAATACCATTTGCATACTTAACATAGCCCGAAATACGAACGGTATTTGCTAAGGCTGCTGTAAATGCAGTTGTAATAAGAAAGAAAAAAAACAGGGTAAAGGTTTTTTTCATAAAACAATTTTAAAGGTTGTAGATGTAAAGTTAGATACAAGTGTTTAAAATTGTGTTGCCTGATGTATAAAAAAGGTTAACGTTTTTGTTCCAGCATACGCATTTCCTTGGCATCTTGCAAAAATTCAGATGCAAAAATAAAACTGTTCAGCAGCTCATTTTTACTGAAAATGATGTCTTTATTACTCCCCTCCCACTGTTTTTCACCTTTATGTAAGTACATAATATAATCTCCAATTTCCATAACACTGTTCATGTCGTGTGTAACAATAATGGTAGTCATGTTAAATTCATCAGTAATTTCTTGAATTAATTTATCAATCAGTAGTGAAGTTTGAGGGTCTAAACCACTGTTGGGTTCATCACAAAAAAGGTATTTAGGGTTTAATACAATTGCTCTGGCAATACCTACTCTTTTTTTCATACCACCACTAATTTCAGCAGGGTATTTTTTATGAGCATCATTTAGGTTAACCCTTGCTAAAACTTCATCAGCTCTTTTCTTTTTTTCCTTTGAAGTCATTTTGGTAAACATATCGAGTGGAAATAGAATATTTTCTTGAACAGTCATACTATCAAACAAAGCACTACCCTGAAACAACATGCCAATTTGCTGACGTAACCCTTTTCTTTCTTTCTGCTCCAAAGCAGTCATGCTAACCCCATCATACAAAACATCACCTTTATTGGGTTCAAATAAACCCACCATTACTTTGGTTAATACACTTTTTCCACTACCACTGGCTCCAATAATTAAATTGCACTTGCCTGTTTCAAAAACAGCACTAATATCTTTTAATATCGTTCTTTCTTCGAAACCTTTGGTGATATTTTTTATTTCAATCATGCTGATTTTATTTGTGTTACAAGCAATTGTACTACTATCAACTTCGTTGCGTCGCACCCTTGTACGCCTTATGCTCTATTCAACTTCTACCTGATTTCTCAATAAGTCTTCAAATGTATCTCTCTTTCTTATTAAATGGGCTTCTCCATTTTTTAAAAGTACTTCTGCAGGTTTAAAACGACTGTTGAAATTACTGCTCATTTCAAAACCATAAGCTCCTGCATTGTAAAACAATAACAAATCGCCTTCACGTATTTCATTCAATTTTCTATCCCAAGCAAAAGTGTCTGTTTCACAAATATTACCTACCACAGCATATTTTTTTTCTTCTCCTGACGGATTGCTGATGTTTTTTATTTTGTGATACGAATCATAAAACATAGGTCTTATTAAATGATTAAACCCAGTATTAATACCAGCAAAATTTACAGCAGCTGTTTCTTTTAACACATTTACCTGTGCCAATAAAAAACCACATTCACTTACTAAATATTTACCTGGCTCAAACCAAATTTGTAAATGTTTATCGTGTGGATGATTGTCGAAACACTCTTTTACTTTTTCAGCTAATAATTGAATATCAGTTTCTGCATCACCCGTTTTGTAAGGCACTTTAAACCCACCACCTAAATCAATGTAAGTAAGGTCTTTGAACAAAGGAATTAAATCGAACAAAACTTCAATGCCTTTTACAAAAACATCTACATCTTTAATTTCACTACCTGTATGAATGTGTAAACCATTAATCAGCATATTGTGGGCTTGCATAATGGCAACAACTTCATGTATTTGATCGACAGGAATACCGAATTTACTTTTATCGTGACCAGTTGAAATTTTCAGGTTTCCACCTGCCATAATATTGGGTCTTAACCTTAAGCCAACAGGATAACTATTGCCAAATGCTTTTCCAAATTTTTCCAAATTGCTCAGGCTATCAATATTGATAAATACACCTAATTTTTTAGCTTCTTCAATTTCGTCGAAAGCAATTCCGTTAGAAGTATATAATACCTGCTGAGCAGGAAAACCAGCATGTAAAGCCAATTTCACCTCATTAATACTGCTGCAATCAATATTGGCACCAATTTTTTTAAAGTGTTTTAAAATACTGATATTGGTTAATGCCTTACTGGCGTAAAAAATTTTTACATCGCTGTTTTTAAATGCTTCAGTCAGTTTATTGAATTGTTCAGTAATTTTTTCGGCATTGTACACATACAATGGTGTACCAAACTGATTGGCTAAATCTATAAATTGTTCGTTCGATGGTTGCTGCATAGCTGCGAAGATAATGATGCAACAGATTGTATAAAAGTTAACTGACTTTCAATTACGCATTTCATAAAACCCCATTAAAAAACCTCAACTTTTTGGTTGAGGTTTTTGGTATTATGCGTTAGAATCTTTTTCGTTTTTATCTTCCGTATCGGTTTCTTTTTCTTCAAACAATTCTTCTGTCGATATTTCTTCATTCACAATATCGCTGCTATCTTCCTCAGTTAATTGAGCCAACATTTCTTCGGTAATGGCTTCGGTTGCCATTTCGTCTTCATCAGCAGAATCAACAATGCTCACTTCAACAGTTGTTTCATCTATTGTTTGTTCTTGCTCTGGCAAGGCTTGGTTGCTAGTAAAATCTTCAGGATTAATCATGGTACCTTCAACAAGTTGCTCAGCCAATACTTCTCTAATTTTTGGTAAATCGGCTGTTGTGTTTATGCCAAAATAATCCATAAAAGTTCTTGAAGTGGTATATATCAGTGGATGTCCTGGAGCTTTCTCATCTCTACCAGCAATTATTATGAGTTCTTTCTCTAGTAATTTCTGTACACTATAATCACTATTTACACCACGTATTTTTTCAATTTCACCTTTGGTAATAGGCTGCTTGTAAGCAATAATGGCTAAACTTTCTAACGCAGCGGAGGATAAACGTTTTAAAAACTTATCTCCGTTTAATTGAGCTAAGGTTTTATGGTAATCTTTCTTGGTTAAAAATTGTAATCCACCACCGCTTTCTTTTACCTCAAAAGGGTAAAATTCAGAAGCATATTTCTCTTTTATCCCTTCAATACAACTTTCAACTTGATCTAAGGTTACACGTTCTTCTAAAAAACCAAAAGCATTATTGATTAACTCCACAATTTCTAATGCAGTTAATGGTTTTTCACTAGCAAAGATCAAAACCTCAATATGTGGTATAATAGAAGAAAGTTCCAAATTATTTTGTTTAAAGTTGAATGTTTTTGGTTTAAGGTTTAAACCCTAAACCTTAAACCTTATGCCTTTAACCTTGAAGAGCTGCTGCTCCACTTACAATCTCAGTTAACTCAGTGGTAATAGCTGCTTGTCTTGCACGGTTGTAAGAAAGTTTCAATGCCTTTAATAATTCGTTGGCATTTTCACTTGCTTTATCCATTGCAGTCATTCTAGCTCCATGCTCACTAGCATTGCCATCTAACACTGCTTTGTATAATTGGGTATTTAAAATTTTAGGCATTAACTCAGTAATCAACTGATCTTTATTTGGCTCGAAAATAAAATCAGATTTCTTCGCACCTGCTTTGGCCAATACTTTAGGAATAGGCAAAAATGGTTCAGCTACAAATGCTTGTGTGGCAGCATTTTTAAACTGACTGTAAATAATTTCAATGGCATCGAACTCCGCATTTTCAAAAGCTTTCATAGCAGCTTGTGCAGCAGCCTGAACAGTTTCGAACTTCAAGTTCAAATAAATATCTTTATGTGTAGCATCTGTTTTATAACCAGACTTGGTTAACGATTCCCAACCCTTTTTACCAATATTCCAAACCGCCACATTGCCTTTTGCATGTTGTGCAGCATATTTGGTAGCAATAGTTTCTTTAGCCAATTTAACAACGTTGGCATTGTATGCACCAGCCAAACCTCTATCACTGGTAATAACAATCAATAATACTTTTTCTACTGGTCTTTCTTCTGCTAATTTAATATTAGTATCTCCATCAGAGTTACTTACAATATTGCTGAGCATTTCTTGCAACTTTTGAGCATAAGGACGCATTTGAATTATTGCATCTTGAGCCCTACGCAATTTAGCAGCACTCACCATTTTCATGGCTTTTGTAATTTGCTGCGTACTTTGAACACTCTTAATTCTGTTTCTTACCTCTTTAAGTTGACCTGCCATTTTATTAGAAAGTTTAAAGTTTAAAGTTTGAAAGTTTAAAGTTGTAAATACAATAATATTATGCAGCTTTAATCATTCAGCTTCAATTGGCGGCAAAAGTAACAGAAAAGTGGTAAAAATCAATTCTAGATTTTGAATGTGCAGAAAACTATTTTAAAAACGATACAGGAACGATAATTTATCCCCAGATATGGAAAAACTTGTTTTAGAATTCATTGTGTTTAATGATTTTCCATTGTGGCGATGTAATAAATACTGATACACATCAAACAGCAACAAAAAGCCCCCTTGTACTACTAAACTTTGTCCAAAACCCTTCATTTGTTGTTGATTATCAATTAAATTTTGACTTGAACTTCTATTCATTAGGTAAAGTCCTGTGGCAACATATCCAACATCTAATCCTGAGTTAATGAGTAATACTCTCTCAAGCAATCGTTGCTCTTTTAGATTTTGCTCAAAATTGATAGTTCGTTTCAGTTGCTTATTGGTGTTGAAAATGCTGAACCCAGCAATACCAAGGTTTACAACATTCCAGTAAACATTCATTTGATGAAAGTACTTTTCTTTCCCTGTGTTTTGAGAAATTGCCATACCACTATATAACATATTACTGGCAGCCCAACTACCCAAAACAACCATATTGGTTTGGTTGAGTTGATTTCGTTTAAAGGCAACCGAATCTAATTTGTTTTTTTGAGCAGATAGTTGGCAACAAAAAGAAGATAACAATAAAACTAATATCCATTTTAACATAAATGATTTTCTTTTTACTTTTAAAAGTCTAAAGGCTTGATGACAAACTAAACTTGTACAAAAAAGTAGAACAGGAATCTTTAAAATAAGTTTAAAATACTGCTGTTTCCCATCAATTCAAATCTATTATCTTTGGCAGCCTTTTAAGAAAATAAATGCCAATTTGGCTAAAAAGTAAATAGTGCAGGATTTTTGAATTTGGGAATGTTCATTATTATTCTAATGTTGAAGGGTGCCCTTCTAGTCAGCAAGATTAGAAACCCACCCTACAACTTGTAGGATTTTTAACGACGCCTTAAACCAATAATAAGTACTTAAGCTGGGTACATAAATAAAATACTATGTTGAAATTTTTATCGAAGATTTTAGGAGGCAACAAAAGTGAAAAAGATGTTGCTGCTATTAGACCAATTGTTGAAAAGACAAGTCAGTTTTTTCAGCAATATCAAAATTTAACCAACGACGAATTAAGGAATAAGACCGTTGAGTTTAAAGCTAGAATTAAAGAGCATATTAAAACCATTGATGCAGCAATTGAAGCTAAAAAAGCTGAAGCTGATGCATTATCGATGGATGATATACATACTAAAGATGCCATTTATCAAGAGGTTGATAAAATGGGCAAAGAACGCAATAAAAAGATTGAAGAAATTTTACTGGAAATTCAACCTGAAGCTTTTGCTGTGGTTAAAGAAACTGCCAGAAGATTTACTACAAATACCGAATTAGAAGTTAGTGCTACACAACTTGACAGAGATTTGAGTGTTCGTAAAGATTATATTTCTATTCAAGGTGATAAAGCCATTTATAAAAATAGCTGGACTGCTGCTGGTGGTCAAATTACTTGGAACATGGTGCATTACGATGTTCAGTTAATTGGTGGTAGCGTTTTACATAGTGGTAAAATTGCTGAAATGAGTACGGGTGAAGGTAAAACTTTGGTGTCTACCCTACCTGCTTACTTAAATGCTTTGGCTGGCGAAGGTGTACACATTGTAACAGTGAATGATTATTTGGCAAGAAGAGATGGCGAATGGAATGGTACTTTATTTGAATGGTTGGGTTTAACCGTTGATTGTATTGATAAACATGAGCCCAATAGTGAGAGTAGACGTAAAGCGTATCTTGCTGATATTACTTACGGTACCAACAACGAATTTGGTTTTGATTACCTACGTGATAACATGGTTCAAAATCCTGATGAAATGGTGCAACGTAAACATCATTTTGCCATGGTGGATGAGGTGGATAGTGTATTGATTGATGATGCCAGAACCCCATTAATTATTGCTGGTCCAATTGGCCGACAAGATAATATTGAACAATTTTTTGAACTAAAACCAAGAATTGAAAAAATTGTTGAAGCTCAGAAAAAAGTTACAAATCAGTTTTTACAAGAAGCTAAAAAGAAAATTGGAGAAGGCAACGATGATCCTAAAGATGGTGGTTTAGCATTGTTTAGAGCCCATAGAGGTTTACCAAAAAATACTGCATTAATTAAGTATTTAAGTGAGCCAGGCATCAGGGTAAAATTGCAAAAAGCTGAAAATCATTATTTGGCCGATCAACAAAGAGAAATGCCCAAAGCCGATGAGGAATTATATTTCTACATTGATGAAAAAAACAATAGTGTTGAGTTAACCGATAAAGGTATTCAACTCATTACTAGAGCTGGTGAAGATCCTAATTTCTTTATTCTGCCAGACATCAGTGTTGCATTAGCAAATACTGAGAAAGACGCAAGTCTTAGTGCAGATGAAAAACTACGTCAAAAAGAAGCCATCATTAACGATTATTCTGTTAAAGCCGATAGAATTCATACAGTACAACAATTACTAAAATCGTACACTCTATTTGATAAAGATGTAGAATATGTGGTAATTGATGGTCAAGTGAAAATTGTAGATGAACAAACAGGTCGTATTATGGAAGGTCGTCGTTACAGCGATGGCTTGCACCAAGCAATTGAAGCAAAAGAAAATGTGAAGATTGAAGCTACTACTCAAACCTATGCTACAGTTACCTTACAAAACTATTTTAGAATGTACCACAAATTGTGTGGTATGACGGGTACTGCAGAAACTGAAGCATCAGAATTATGGGATATTTATAAGTTAGATGTGGTTACTATTCCTACGAATATTCCTGCCATAAGAAAAGATGAACAAGATTTGGTGTTTAAAACCAAACGTGAAAAATATGGTGCAGTAATCGATGAGATTGTAAAACAAGTAAAAGCTGGTCGCCCAACATTGGTAGGTACAACATCTGTTGAGGTAAGTGAATTGTTGAGCAGAATGTTGCGTCAAAAGCAAATTCCTCACAATGTATTAAATGCCAAACAACATGCTCGTGAAGCACAGGTTGTTGCTGAAGCTGGTTTAGCTGGTGCAGTTACTATTGCAACCAATATGGCTGGTCGTGGTACAGATATTAAGCTTGGACCAGGTGTTAAAGAAGCTGGTGGATTGGCTATTATTGGTACTGAACGACACGAATCTCGTCGTGTAGATAGGCAGTTACGTGGACGTGCTGGTCGTCAAGGAGATCCAGGCTCTTCTCAGTTTTTTGTTGCATTAGAAGATGATTTAATGAGAATGTTTGGTAGTGAACGTATTGCCAAAGTGATGGACTTTGCTGGTTATAAAGAAGGCGAAGTAATTCAGCATAGCATGATTACCAAATCTATTGAAAGAGCCCAACGTAAGGTAGAAGAAAACAACTTTGGTATTCGTAAAAGGTTGTTGGAGTACGATGATGTAATGAACAAACAACGTACTGTAATTTATACCAAACGTCATCATGCGTTATTTGGAGAAAGATTGGCATTAGATTTAGACAATGCATTTTACAGCGTTGCCGAAGGTTTAATCAATAATTTCAAAGAACAAAATGATTATGAAGGTTTACGTTTAGCCGCTATTGTAAACTTTGGAATTGATACAGATATTACTATAGAAGAATTGAACAAACAATCGGAGCAGGCATTGGCTGAAAAATTATACAATCAAGCAATTGGCAATTACCAACGTAAAAAACAAGATTTAGCAACACAATCTGTACCAGTATTTAAAAACATACGTACACAACAAGGTAATCATATCGAAAATGTAATTGTACCATTTACCGATGGCAAAAAAGTAATGAATGTATTGGCTCCAATGCAAAAAACATTGGACAGCAATGGTTATGAATTAATGAATGCAGTTGAACGTAATGTAACCTTAGGCATTATTGATGATGCATGGAAAGAGCATTTACGTGCAATGGACGATTTAAAACAAAGTGTACAAACAGCTACTTACGAACAAAAGGATCCGTTGGTGATTTACAAAGTTGAAGCTTTTAATTTATTCAGTAACATGAGTGGCGAAGTGAATAAAAACATTGTAGAGTTTTTATGCCATGCTGCCATTCCTTTAAATGAAGGTGATGAAGTAAAAGAAGGTCGCCAACAAAAAACTGACTTGAGCAAAATGAGAGCCAATAAAGAAGCGGTTGATGCTGCTGGACAAGAATTTGGTGCCAATGAAAATGATTATTACGACCCAACACCTACCAAACAAGAACCAATCAGGGTTGATAAAGCCCCAGGCCGTAATGAACCTTGCCCTTGTGGAAGTGGCAAAAAGTTCAAAGCCTGTCATGGTAAAGATTTATAAACAAAAAGCCGATTGAGTGTCAATCGGCTTTTTTATTGAGTTTTTTTTATCTGAACTTTTCCATTTTTTCATCAACCGTCATATCTCCCCCACTACGAATTTGAATTTGAATACTGCTAATCCATTCGTGGCAACCACGACTGCATAAATGTTCATTCACAGCTTGTATAACCTTCATAACATCATCATAAGTACCTTCTAAAACTGTTGTAAAAGCTCCAACTTCGTGTTTAATACCTGATTGTTGAATTATTTCTATGGCTTCATCTACCCATTCATAGGCATGTTTATCTTGTACAATTGGTAAAATTTGTATTGAAGCATTCACAATAAATTGATGCATGATGAGATTGTTTATGCAATAAAAATAATTACATCGTTTCACTTATTCGTTCAAATTATTGTTACCAAAACCAAAAAACCTTGCTAATTGGGTTTTGCAACGTACCCTTGCACAAATTTTTACCTTTCGATGAAGAAGATTGATGATTACAGAACCTTGTTAGAAGTTGATAAATCGGCTGATTTAAAAACCTTAAAAACGGCTTATAGAAATGTGATGAAGGAATGGCATCCTGATAAATTTCATGCAGATTCTGAAGCACATACTCATGCAGAAGCAAAGAGCAAACAACTAATAGAAGCTTATCATTTTTTGGTGAGTATTGCTCCTGAAACAATGGAACATAACATGCAGCATTACATGGAAACCATTACCACTGCAACAATTGTAGATTATCAATACAAAGGTGTAACCTTAAAAATTGATTTCTCCGATGGTAATAGTTACGAATATTTTGATGTTCCCAAAGCCATTTATGTAAAGCTACACAATGCCGAAACACAAGGTCGTTTTGCACGCAGACATATTTGCACCAACTACGTATATAGAAATACCACTAAAACAATTAATGTGTAATTTTTTGTAGTAAGCTGTTGTACCCATTTTCAGCTTTAATGGCGTCGCACACTTGTGCAGCATAACACTACTGAACTATTTAAAATACTAATGCCTATTAAGTTCTAAAAAACTTAATAGGCATTAGTATTTTATAGCTAAATTTTACTTACACCAACTTTGCTTTAAAAAAATCTAATGTACGTTGCCAAGCTAATTTAGCAGCAACTTCGTTATAACGTGCAGCCGATGTATTGTTGTGAAAAGCATGATTTACACCTTCGTAAACGTACAATTCGTAAGCAATTTTATTATCTTTTAAAGCAGCTTCATAAGCAGGAATACCAGCATTTACACGTTCATCCAATCCTCCATAATGCAGTTGAACAGCAGCTTTAATTTTAGCAACATCTTCAGCAGCAGGCTGTCGTCCATAAAATGCAACAGCTGCTTTTAAATTAGATACGTTTACTGCTAAATTGTTTGCCATGGCACCACCCCAACAAAAACCAACGCAACCATATTTGCCATTGCTATCGTTTCGAGTAGCAGCATAATCAAATGCTTTGATGAAGTTGTTGAGTGTTTGCTTGGGATCCAGTTTAGAAAACTGTGCCCGTATTTCATCATCATTGGTAGGTATGATTGGCAATGCAGCTAATGCATTGGGTGCAATAGCTAAATAGCCAGCACTTGCTGCTCTTCTTGCAACATCTTCAATATGTACATTCAATCCTCGATTCTCATGAATAATCAATACCGTTGGGTATTTGCCATTTGCCTTTGGACGAGCAACATAAGCTTGCATTTCACAATTGTCGCCTGCATATTTTACAGATTCTGTAAATAGATTTTCATCATCAATTGCAACAGTAGCTGTATGGGCATAGTTCAATTCAATCATGGGTAAAATTGCCATTGCTGCTGCTGTTCCACCAACTAAAATAGCCAGCTTCTTTAAAAACTCCGAACGTGGTAAAGGCTTATGTGTATATTCATCGTACAGATTGATGATTTGTTGATCCATAACAAATATTTTAGTTGAGTAAGATAGTCATTTATTCAACTAAAACAAGTGTTCTTTTACAGATATTGGTTATCTACCAACCATTTTATAATACGCTTTAAGGTAAAATAGTTTTTGTCAACCCCATCGGATGCTGCTAAAATTTTATCAGTTGTAGGTATGGAAATTACCCTTTTCAAATTGTCTTTTGCAGTAAATAACTCAAAGTTTTGAGCATTGTTACCACCTGTAAACGAAAATTTGGCAATAATAACAGTAGATGGAAGCAATATTTCATAATAATCTTGTCCATTCGAACTTGCTGTAGGTTTGAAACTACCAATAACTTTTGATTGCTGTTCAATTGTTTTATCTGCTTTTATATCTATTGGCCAAGCCCTGTTTCTTGCAACAACTGTATAATCAGTTGCAATACGTGGACTTGCACCTTTAGCAGCAATAAACTCTTTCACTTTTGCATCATCCGTTTTGCCATCTAAAATAATACCACTACCTCCAATTAATTTGGCAAATGATTTTTCCTGACTTAAAGATTGAATTTTAAAAATACCTACCTGATTAGAAGTAAGAAAAGTTAGTCGATAAAATAAATAAGAATTATCGTTTTTATCTTGGTCAAATTCTGTTGCAACAACAGCAATAATCAGCTTAATTCCAGTCATAGAATACACTTCAAAAGATTTGGTTAAACCAAAATTCTGTTTCTTTACTTCCAGCTTGGCATATTCTTTCCCATCAACAGTAATAATACCTTTTTTATAATCAATATCTTGTGCAACAACAGCAATTGAAACAAAAAATAAAAAAACAAGAAAATACTTTTTCATACAATTTAATTTTTATGAAAATACTGAAATTGAATTGTCTAACTTAGAAAATTCTTTAACCGACTTAATGTAAAGAATAAGTGCAATGAACATATAAACAAATGATAAAAGAAATGTAACACAATTTGCTAACTCCGTTTTATTGGTATTAGGTAAGCCTAAAACCAAATTATTTGTACTTTTCACATAACTTGTAGTACAACTTTGTGGCAATCACAATGAATTTCTTCTTATAATTTATTACTATTAAAACTTAATACCATGGCAAATGCAAAAGTAAAAACTGTGGTTACAGAACTTAGTGTTAGCGATTTTATAAACACAGTTGAAGATGAAACTAAGAAGAAAGATTGTTTTGCTATTTTGGAGATTATGCAAAAACAATCAGGTTTTGAAGCAAAAATGTGGGGATCAAGTATTGTTGGTTTTGGTTCATATCACTATGTATATGAAAGTGGTAGAGAAGGTGATGCTCCTTTAGTGGCCTTCTCTCCTAGAAAAAACGAGATTTCATTGTATCTATCTTCCAGCTTTGAGAATAGAGCTGAACTATTGGCAAAATTTGGTAAACATAAAAGTGCCAAAGCCTGTATTTATGTAAAAAAATTGGCTGATGTCGATTTGGCTGTTTTAAATAAAATGGTAGCTCTATCGATAAAACATGTAAAAAGAACGTACAAATAGCAGTGCTATTTCTTCAAATATTTATCATTCACTAAAAGACAACTGCCACACTTTTGATCGTGTGGCAGTTAGCTTATTCAAACAATTCAGCCTGATTCGTAGGTTCTTCTTTGGGTCTTTCTTCCCACTCCATCTCAACAGTTTTGCTAAAGTCCATAAGCTTTGCACCAACTGCTTTCCAGCCCATTACTTCTACCATTTTATCAATCTTAAATTTGGCTTTTCGTACGGTTGTACCACGACCAGTTTGTACAGATAAGATTGGTTCTTTATCGGTTGTTACAGCTTCTAAACGATTACCATCGCCTTCTTTAATAAATAAGAATTTAGATTTTAATGTAGATGTTTCAATTTTAAACCGCTTTACATTAAATTGCAACTTATCATTATCTAAATAAACGGCAGTAATAATTTTTTCTGGATTATATTTTTCAATCAACAATATTTTATCGGCATCAAAACGTTGTGTTAATTCGGTATCTGTAATTTCATAATTACCATCGTTATAAATCACCAATAATTTATCATCTTCAAACATGCCAATGTACTGACCTTTTTCTTCATTGTTCAATCTTCCGTATACATCATCAAACCACAATTTAACGCCACTTAAAGTACTTCGGCCAGCTTCTTTAAATCGTATTTGTTTAACTGGATATTTAGTAGCAATATTTCCTTGTGATGAACGTCCTTTGATTTCTATTTCTTCAAAATAAAAGTCTAGTTCTTTGTTTCTAGCAGAACAATTTGGACTCAATGTAATCTTCACCACTTCTGCTTCTCCATTTGGGTTAGAAGAAAAATAATGTACTTTACTTTTATCAGCACCCTTGGTTAAATCGTATTCTTTGTCTCTTGTTACACCAGTTACATTGAAACGTTTTGCGTAACTCACTCCACTTTTTGCATCCAAATAAACCATGTTGTAAGTAGTACGTTCATCGTTCTTTTTAAAGATGGCAATATGAATAATGTCTTTACCAATAAACACTTTGTCGCCCACTTTCACCACTTTCATAATGCCACGTTTGGTAAACACAATAATATCATCCATATCGCTACACTCAAACATCAATTCGTCTTTCTTCAAACTTGTTCCAATGAAACCTTCTTCCCTATTGGCATACAGCTTGGTATTGGCAATTGCAATTTGCTGCAATTTAATAGTGTCGAATAATTTTATCTCTGTTTTGCGTTCTCTACCCTTGCCATATTTCTTTAACAAATTTTCAAAATAAGCAATGGCAAATTCAGTTAAATGTTCCAAATCAAAATTCACCTGAGCAATGTCGGCTTCTATGCCTTTAATCTGTTCGTTCAAATCATCAATATCCAATTTGTAAATTCTACGAACAGGTTTTTCGGTGAGTTTTAAAATGTCTTCACGGGTAATGGCTTTACGTTTCAGCTTTTTAATAAAAGGTTGAAAAGCCTTATCTATTGCCTCTAAAACCTTTTCCCATGTTGCATGTTTTTGTTCTAACTCTTTGTATATTTTTTCTTCAAAAAATATTTTTTCTAAACTGGTGTAATGCCATTTATCTTCTAATTCACTCAGCTTAATTTCCAACTCTCGTTGCAATAAAGCTTTGGTTCTATCAACAGAAATTTTTAGTAATTCTTGTACACCTACAAACTTAGGTTTATGGTCTTCAATGATACAAGCATTAGGACTGATACTAATTTCACAATCGGTAAATGCATACAACGCATCAATGGTAATATCACTGCTAATACCAGGAGCAAGGTCAATTTGTATTTCTACATTTTTACCAGTGAACTCCGTCATTTTTTTAATCTTGATCTTACCTGCATCATTGGCTTTGGTAATACTTTCACACAACTGAGCAACAGTAACACCATAAGGCACATCACGAATAATTAAACTCTTCTTGTCCAGCTCTTCAATAATACAACGAACTTTTACTTTACCACCACGTTTACCTTCATTGTAATTGGTTACATCAATTTGTCCTCCTGTTTGAAAATCGGGATATAATTCAACTTTTCTTCCCTTTAAATATTTGATAGAAGCATCAATAATTTCACAAAAATTGTGTGGTAAAATTTTTGTACTCAAACCCACTGCAATACCTTCTGCACCTTGTGCCAACAATAAAGGAAATTTCATGGGCAAGGTTACAGGTTCATTTTTACGACCATCGTAACTCAATTGCCATTCAGTTGTTTTTGCATTGAAAGCCACATCTAGTGCAAATTTGCTAAGCCTTGCTTCAATATAACGTGGAGCAGCTGCATCATCACCTGTACGAATATCACCCCAGTTACCTTGTGTATCTATCAGCAAATCTTTTTGCCCCATGTTCACCAATGCATCACCAATACTAGCATCTCCATGTGGGTGGTATTGCATTGCCTGACCAATAATATTGGCCACTTTACTAAAACGACCATCATCCATTTCTTTCATGGCATGCAGTATGCGTCGTTGTACAGGCTTTAAACCATCTTCAATTGCAGGAACTGCACGTTCAAGAATTACATATGATGCATATTCCAAAAACCAATTTTTATATTGGCCTTGAACACCAGTTTCATTTTCGTAAACTTTGTTATCAATTTTTTCTTTTGCCATAAACCTATTCCACTTTATTAATCTTTTTTACCACTGAGATACTGAGTTAAAGAGTTTCACAGAGTTTTTCTTAGTGTTACTTAGTGCTCTCTGTGTCTTTGTGGTTCAAATTTTCTTCACCGCTGAGTTAAAGAGTTTACGCAGAGATTTTTCTTTGTGTAACTCTGTGCCTTTGTGCCTCTGTGGTTAAACTTCCACCACCACTTCAGACTTTGAACCATAATTCTTCACTACCAACTCTTTCCAGCCTTTATTCCAATCACCAACAATTTCTATTTTCATTTGCTTCATGAGTTCTGTCATCCTCCAAACCAAAAACACATCTCCTGTTTGTACTTTCAATTTGCCAAGTATTGTGTTTAATACTTTAGCCATTTTTTGAGCATCATTGGTAATTGCTGAAAGAATGTCTTTATCATAAAAGCTTTCTTCTTTGCTGGCTATTTTTTTACCTCCTTCTAAAATTCTCACCATCGCATTTTCGGTACACAATTTTTTCCATTCATCAGGGTCTACTTCAAATTCACTCAGCGTAATTTCTCTAGCTAATTTCTTGGCTTTCAAAAATTCTTTTGGCTGAATTTCATACAAATGCTGCGGATAAAATATTTGTCCTTTTTCATTGATAAAAGGGAGATTATTTAAGTACAATACCTGCACTTTTCCATGATAATTTTTCAACTGACTCATCAACCAATAGTATCCACATACATCATGTTGATTTTGTCCCATCCATATCCACAGTTGTTCAGGTTTAACATTTTGTTCTTCGTCAAGTGTTTCATCCAATGCTTTCATCATATTATGCACTGCCAACTTATCATCAACAATATCCAATTGCTCTTTATAGGGAGAAAACTCCAACAAAGCTTTCCACCAATCTCTTCTTGACTGATAACCTTCTGTTTCATAAATATCAGCAATTGGTCCAACGGCATAATCGTCTTTTATTTCAACGATATCACCACGTAAGCTTTCATCTAAATCAAAAGCTTTGGATAATGCTTCTACGTTTGCTTGTTCAAAAACTACATGAATCATTTTATTTTATTTTACCACATAGACACAATAGAATCATAGTCTATGTACCTACGTTACTAAGTGGTTAATTTAATTCCTCCACCAAATCCAACTCCACCCTCAAATTATCAATAATAAAATCCTGACGTTGAGGTGTATTCTTGCCCATATAATATTCTAACAAATGCTGAATATGATCACCTTGTTCTAATATCACAGGTTGCAAACGCATATCGTTACCTGCTATAAAACGTTCAAACTCTTCTGGGGAAATTTCTCCCAAACCTTTAAATCTTGTTATCTCTGGTTTGCCTGTTAATTTTTTAACAGCAGCTTGCTTTTCTGTTTCATCGTAACAATAAATCGTTTCCTGTTTATTACGAACCCTGAACAAAGGCGTTTCTAAAATAAACACATGATTTTGTTTCACTAAATCAGGAAAGAATTGCAAGAAGAAAGTCATTAACAACAAACGAATATGCATTCCATCTACATCGGCATCAGTTGCAATTACAATATTTTTATAACGCAACTCTTCCAATCCATTTTCAATATTCAGTGCATGTTGCAATAAGTTAAATTCTTCATTTTCATACACCACTTTTTTGGTTAGTCCAAAACAGTTCAACGGTTTACCACGTAAGCTGAAAACAGCCTGTGTATCAACATTTCTGGCTTTGGTAATACTACCACTTGCACTATCTCCTTCAGTAATAAAAATGGTGCTGTTACTTTGATTGGCAATAAAATCTTCTCTGTTTTTTGCAGGAGGTTCATCGTTTAAATGTACACGACAATCACGTAATTTTTTATTGTGTAAGTTGGCTTTCTTGGCACGTTCATTGGCCAGTTTACGAATACCACTTAATTCTTTTCTTTCCTTTTCACTTTGCTCAATTCTTTTCTTCAAAGCATCGGCAACAGCTGGGTTTCTGTGTAAAAAATTATCCAATTCTTTGGCTAAGAAATCTTCTACAAATTTCTTCATGCTTGGCCCACCTTCATACACAACAGATGATCCCAATTTGGTTTTTGTCTGACTTTCAAATACTGGTTCTTGCACTCGTACACTTACAGCAGCTACAATACTTTGACGAATATCACTTGTATCATAATCTTTCTTAAAAAAGTCACGACACACTTTTACAAAACCCTCTCTAAATGCCTGATGATGTGTACCACCTTGTGTAGTGTATTGTCCGTTCACAAACGAAAAAATATCTTCTCCATAATCATTGTTATGGCTAAATGCCACTTCAATATCTTCTCCTTTTAAATGAATAATTGGATAACGCAATTCATCGGCATTCGTTTTACGTGTAAGCAAATCATGCAAACCATTTTTACTTACATAACGCTTACCATTAAAATTCATCACCAGTCCAGCATTCAGGTAACAGTAATTCCACAACTGATTATCTAAATACTCGTAAATGAATTTGTAGTTGTGAAAAATATTTTCATCAGGCACAAACGAAACCATCGTTCCATTTTCTTCAGTAGTATTCGTTTCCTTATGTTCTTTAATTAACGCTCCTCTATCAAACTCAGCTACTTTCGATTTCCCCTCTCTAAAACTCTCCACTTTAAAATAACTGCTCAATGCATTTACTGCTTTTGTACCCACACCATTTAATCCTACACTTTTCTGAAATGCCTTACTATCATACTTTGCACCAGTGTTAATTTTACTTACTACATCCACTACTTTTCCTAAAGGAATACCACGACCATAATCTCTAATTGTTACAGTTTTACCTTCAATTGTAATATCTACATGCCTGCCATAGCCCATGGTATGTTCATCAATACAGTTGTCAATTACCTCTTTCATCAACACATAAATACCATCATCAGGAGCACTGCCATCACCCAATTTACCAATGTACATACCAGGTCGTAAACGAATATGCTCCTTCCAATCCAGACTTTTAATATCGTCTTCTGTATATTCTCCTTTTTGTCTGATTTCTGCCATACCCCTATCCCCTAAAGGGGAACATTTTTATTTGCTTAATTGCCTTTAAAGGCAATTAAAGCTTGTTAAAAAATTATGTTACAATCGTTCTGTTCTTTATTCAACTTTACTGGCGTCGCACCCTTCAACGCTTTATTCTTTATTCAACAACCTAACCCATGAGTTACCTTATCAACTTTATCAACACTACCAACACCATAACCTTAACATACAAATCTAACCAACCAACAAGGTTGGCAAAGTATAGATTATAAACAAACCAGCTCTAATTGTGGATAAAAATTGCTAAAAATTTTATCAAACCAAAAAAATATACATTTGTACAACATGCAGCAACACTTACAAACTAACTTACAAACCATTGCCAATATTGCTGTTGAAAAGCAAGATGAAAATGAAGCTTTTGTTTACTTTTTAAAAAAGGAAAGTACAATTGATTTGGATAATACTGTTTTTCAAATCAATAATACCATTACTCCTCAAATTGATTGCACCATTTGTGGCAACTGTTGCAAAAGTTTAATGATTGTTGTGGAAGAAAACGAAGCCGACAACCTTGCTAATTACTTGAATCAATCAAGAGAACAATTTGACAACCAGTATATAGAAAAAGGCAGTAATGGAATGATGTTGGTTAGTAAAATCCCTTGCCATTTCTTAAGCGATAATAAATGTACGGTTTACGAACATCGTTTTGCAGGTTGCAAAGAATTTCCTGCTATGCATTTGCCCAACTTTAAAGACAGGCTGTTCACCACTTTTATGCACTATAATCGTTGCCCCATTATTTTTAATGTTGTAGAAGAATTGAAACTTGCAACAGGATTTGTTATTTAACCACAAAGGCACAGAAAACACAAAGTAACACGGAGAAATTCATTTTCATAAACTCCGTGCAACTCCTTACCTCCTTTCCTCTGTGGTAAAAAAACCTCCATAAACAATTCCTAACTCTTCCTTGCTCCATTGCCCTGTGGTTAATTATCTTCACACCATGATTCAATTTGGCATCGATAACTTACTCCTCCAAAACCCAGCTTGGAAATCGCACAACATTGCCTTGGTAACCAATCATGCAGCAACCACCAATCAATTAATCCCAACAAGAAAAGCATTGCTAGAAAATGGCTTCAACATCATTCAATTATTTTCTCCTGAACATGGGTTAGATGTTAAAGGTGCCGATGGAAATTTTATACAAGATGGTATTGATGATTTAACCCAATTACCCATCATCAGTTTATATGGAAGTAAACTGCAGCCATCGGAAGAAGATTTACAAAACATAGATATTGTGTTATTTGATATTCCTGATATTGGTTGTAGGTATTATACTTATTTATGGACTATGACCCATGTTTTAGAAGCTAGTGCAAAACATAAAAAACAATTCATAGTCCTCGATAGACCAAACCCCATTTCTGGAATATTAGATCTTGCAGAAGGCCCATTATTAGATGAAGAAAACTGCAGGAGTTTTATTGGTCGCTGGAAAATGCCTTTACGTCATTCCTGTACTTTGGGAGAACTGGCTTTGTACTTTAATACAACCAAACAATTAAATGCAAAGCTTGAAATAATTACATGCAGCAACTGGAACAGAAACCAATTTCAACCCAATTGGAAAATTGACTTTGTACCCACATCACCTGCTATAAAAAATTTTAATGCAGCTTTATTGTATCCAGGTTTGGGCTTGCTAGAAGCCACTAATATGAGTGAAGGAAGAGGCACCAATCAATCTTTTGAAATCGCAGGTGCACCTTGGTTTGATGCTTCTATGGTTTGCAGTTTGTTCAATCAAATACAAGATGATGTTGTATTAACTGAAAATCAATTTATTCCAATTGATAGTAAGTTTAAAAATGAAAAATGTGAGGGTGTACAATTTAATATACTAAACCCAACAACTTACCAACCTGTCTTTACAGCTTTATTGTTTATTAAGTTGGCTAAAGATATTCACCCTCAATATTTTCAATGGAAACCATATCCAACTAATGTGAACCCAACTGGTACACAACACTTAGATAAATTATTGGGCATACCAAATAGTGAAGCCATTTTTAATTTGCCCTTTCAACAGTTTTTGCAACAAATACAACAAATTAAAAAAGTACAAAACTGGCAAAATGAGGTAGAAAGCTATTTGCTGTATTAATTGTTCTTTTTGTAGAATCAACAAAAAGAGCAAACAGTTATACACTGTTTACTCTTTTGATATTTTAAAACTTCTCTTCCTATTCCAACACCTTTAAAGATTTACCAATAATTGCAACGGCCTCTTCAATTTGAGATTTTGTAATAAGTAATGGTGGTGCAAAACGTATTTTATCGCCATGTGTTGGTTTTGCCAATAATCCATTTTCTTTTAATGCCAAACATAAATCCCATGAAGCATCTGGATTGGAATGTTCAATAACAATCGCATTCAGCAAGCCTTTACCACGAATTATTTTTATAAATGGAGAGTTTAGTTTTGCTAATTCTTCTCTTAAAATAATGCCCATTGCTTCTGCATTGGCAGCCATGTTTTCATCCTTCAACACTTGTAAAGCAGCAATGGCAACAGCACATGCTAAAGGATTACCACCATAAGTACTACCATGTTCACCTGGCTTAATGTTCATCATTATAGCATCGTCGCACAGCACTGCACTTACTGGCAATGTGCCTCCACTTAATGCTTTTCCTAAAATCAAAATATCTGGACGAACATTTTCATGATCGCAAGCCAACATTTTTCCTGTACGTGCTAAACCTGTTTGAATTTCATCAGCAATAAACAAAACATTGTATTGCTTGCACAGTTTACTTACAGTTGAAAGATAACCTACATCAGGCAACACCACACCAGCTTCTCCTTGTATGGGCTCCACCATAAATGCAGCCACATTTTCATCTTGCAAAGCTTTTTCTAAAGCAATGGAATCATTATAAGACACCAACTCAAATCCAGGCATAAATGGACCAAAACCTTTGTAACTGCTTGGATCAGTTGATGATGAAATTGCTGCCATCGTTCTGCCCCAAAAATTTCCTTCAGCAAAAATTACTTTGGCTTTATTTTCGGCAACTCCTTTTTTATCGTAAGCCCATCGTCTGGCCAGCTTAATTGCAGTTTCACCAGCTTCAACACCTGTATTCATGGGCAATACTTTATCATAACCAAAATAGTTGGTAATATACTTTTCATATTCACCCAACCAATTGTTGTGAAATGCCCTTGACGTAAGTGTTAATTTAGCTGCTTGCTCGGTTAAAGCATTTATAATCATTGGGTGACAATGTCCTTGATTAACGGCAGAGTAACCACTTAAAAAATCGAAATAGCGTTTACCATCTACATCGTATAAAAAAACACCTTCGCCTCTTTCTAAAACCACAGGCAATGGATGATAATTATGAGCACCAAATTTGTCTTCTAACTGCAAATAATAAGCAGTACGTTCCGAAACGTTTTGCGTTAACATGATTGAATTGAATTAGCAATGAATAATAAAATAAAATTGGTTGTAGTATTTACAACCCAACGGGATGATCTAAAAAATCGAGGTTATCTAATAAAAATTTCATTGCTTGTAAATTGAGTGCAATATAGAGTTTGTAGTTTTTTTTAAGAAATCTAATTTTAGGGGCTATTAGCAACTGTGAAATAATCAGCTCCAGTTTAGGCTTTCGTTACAAGCCTTCGTTGCTCAGGGCTTTTCATCCTGAGCGTAGTCGAAGGGAATCCTTCAGCCCATGAAGCGATAGAAATTCTATTTAACAAAAGCTGAATCATTTTATGCTGCAAAATGGCTGCCTGATTGTAATGAAAATACTTTTGTGACGAAGGAACAAAAGATTGTAATGAAAAGCAGGAACTACTGCTGAAATAAGTACTTAAGTTCACAGCCCCAATAATTGCAATAAATATTTCTCATTTATTACAACCGCAAGAAATACTATTTTAGTAGCATGAATATTAAATGGGCCAACTGGAGAACGCTATTAACCATTGCTGCAATTTGCATTGTAAGTGGTACTATTTTTTATTCTAATTATTTGGCCAAGAAAATTGCGAAAGAAGAACGCCAAAAAATTGAACAATGGGCCGAGGCTGTACGAACCAACAGCGACCCAACAGTTACAGAAACCAATTTAACAGGTAAAATTTTAGCAGAGAATAGTGCTGATATTCCTATTTTATTGTTAACAGAAAAAGACAGTTTGCTGGATTACAGAAATTTAGATTCTGCCAAAATGTTGAATGATAAAAAATATGTTCAGCAAAAACTAAGTGAATTTAAAAATTTACATGCACCCATTGAATGGAAAAACCCTTTAGACAGTTCACAATTAAACAGGGTGTATTATGGCGAAAGTAAATTATTGAATGAAGTACGCTACTACCCTATGATTCAACTTTTTTTAGCTGCATTGTTTATTATTATTGTAGCCATTGCACAATACAGCAATTATAAGAGCACACAAAACCAGGTTTGGGCAGGATTGGCGAAGGAAACAGCCCATCAATTAGGCACACCAGTATCAAGTTTACAAGGCTGGATGGAAATGTTGAAAGAGATTGAAGGCACTGAAAAAATTGTGCCTGAAATTGAGAAGGACGTAAAGCGTTTGTTACTAATTTCTGACAGGTTTGGTAAAATTGGCAGCCAACCACAACTGGAAGAAAAAAATATTGTAGAGCAAATCAATTATATGATTGATTACATAAAAAAACGTGCAGGTGCAAAAGTTGTTTTTACAATGGATACCCATGGAGAAGATAATATTATAGCCATGATTTCTCCGCCATTATTTGATTGGGTGATTGAAAATTTACTAAAAAATGCATTGGATGCAATGGATGGCAAAGGCACCATTGCTGTTACAGTTAAAGATGAAACTAGCCAAATAATTATTGATGTAAAAGATACCGGCAAGGGAATTACAAAGCAAAACATTGCTAAGGTTTTTAAACCAGGTTTCACTACCAAAAAACGTGGATGGGGATTGGGTTTAACACTTACCAAACGTATTGTAGAGCAATACCATAAAGGGCAAATACATGTGTTACAAAGTGAAATAGGTGTTGGTACAACGTTTAGAATAATTCTATCGAAATAGGCTATGAATATTTATACCAAATTGCTGCAATACCAGCTATGGCTAATACAATTGCAAAAATCCACCAGTAATCGGGTTTCAATTCTGCTTCATCTACTGGTGTTAATTCGATGTCACCAAAATTTTCGTTCTTTAACTGTAGGTGTTGTAAAGGAGAATCATAAACATCGTTGGTAATTGCTGGCAGCGAAATATTGGCAAAGTAATTATTTAAAGCATTCTCCGCTTCGAAAATAAAACTTCCATCAGGTTGCTTTTTTAATGAGCCAATTCCGTTGAATTGAACACCGTCTCCATTATTGATATCGCTTTTAAGCTGATAGGTAAATTCATGAAATTTTTTAATGGCATCAATTTCTTCGATGTGTAATTCTTTCGCTAAAAAATTATAAAACACACGATCGGCTAAGGCTGTTTCAGATTTAAAGCTAATATATTGTTGAGGAGCATGCAAAATGTTTAACTCAGTATCAATTGAAGCAGATTTTGTTTCAATCATAAAATGACCAATACCTGGAATACTCACTTTTTTGTGTTGTAATAAATACTTGTGAATCATTGGATACATGCTGCTCAATTGTGTGTTTATCTAAACGAATATACAACTCCTCCAATTACATTCAAGCCCAATACTTCATATTGGTTCCACCGTTGGTATTTACTGTTCAGCAAATTGTTGAATTGCAGCCATAAATTTAATTTAGGCATCAGGCTATATTCTACACCAGCATTCAGATCTATTGCAGCACTCAATTTTTCGGTAGTTAATAATTTGGTTCTGTATTTTGCTCCATCCCAAATCGAAATATCCGATTTAATGTGCAGGTCTTTTAATAATTTCCATTTTAACGAGCCATTAATTTCAAAAGGTAATAATCCGTAAGGTTTATCGAAATCGCTTTTGGTAAATTGATAAATGTTTATACCACTTACAAAAGCAAATTTCTCTTGAATATGAAAACCAAGTTCTCCATGTATTTTAACTGCCTGCAAATTAGAGTCTGTAACAATGCCAAAAGTTTTACCATCGGCAATATCATTTACAAATAGTGGCATATTGTTCATGGTAATGAAACCAACTCTTGCATTGTAAGTTAAATGATTACCAGCCGACCCTTTAAAACCAGCAAACTGTTCCCTAATTTTTGTGTTGAATAAATTGGTTGGTTGTTGCAACCATGGATTGGTTGCTGCTAAACTATTGTAAGTATTTTTTTGGAAGTAACCAATCCAGCCAGCTTCGGCGATAAACTTTTCGCCGTTAATTTTTGCTTCTGCTGTTATTTGTGGTAATAACTTGGTTTCTCCATTATCCCACGCAGGTTGAATGCCTGCTGTTAACTTAAAATTAGAAGCCTTGTATTCAACAACTGTGTTTAAATAAAACAAACTGTTGTTTACACTTACCAAATTGTTTTTGTAAGATGTGATATCGGCTGTTAAATCAATTTTTAAAGCAAGTTTAGGACTGAACTGTTTTGTAACAGGCACTTTTGCTTTAATGGTAAATTCGTTACCCTGTTTGGTATCTGCAAAATAGTTTACACTTAAGGATGGTTGATAAGTAATGCCATAAGCATTAGGCTCTCTGTTTCTATAAGCTGCATCTAAACTTATACTGTTGAATTGTTGCTTTAAATCATCTTTTGCAAAAATCAAAGTATTTGGCTGATAGCCATACAAGTATTGTGTACTGTTATTAAGACTGAATTTGCCTGTCCACTCATGGTTGTTTTTTGTAGCATAATTTCCCAGCACATTGATTTGTGTTTTTCCAAACTGTTGAAAATCTAATTTGCCTTTAGAAGAAGTATGCATGGCATAAACTGATGTCAGATTTTTTTTACCGTCACCAAAACTCCAACCTGTCTCAAGATAGGGTGTACTGTAACCACCAAACCCAGCTTTTACATAACCATTGTTTACCCAAGTATAACCACTATCTACAAACAAAGCCAAAGGTTTTATAGGCACAGGTTGATAAGAGAAAAATAAATTTTGAGCAGGCACTACATATTTTAATGGACTCTTTATAGTATCTGACACAGGCGTTGCTGCTGTAAAATTAATTTTCGCTGCATTGCGTAAAGTTGGTTTAAAAGCTGAGTATAACACCACTACATCTGGCTTACTGGTGTCTTTAGATAAAGTTTCTTTCTTATCTTCTTCTGTAGCTGCTTCAGTTGCTGTTTTAGTAGCAGTAGATTTTTTACTACTATATTTTTCAGCGGTAGCAGTTTTCTTTGCAACAGTTTTTTTCTTAGAACTAGATTTTTTCACAACTGTTTTTTTAGCAGTTTTTTTACTGGTTGATTTTCTTTTTTGAGCATTAACCTGCATCACTGTTACTAGTGATATTAAGAAAATGAGTATTATTTGACAAAGCTTTTGCATATTCAATATTTTATTGTTGTTCAACTTTATTGGATTTGTTTTTTTCTTCAATTACTTTAGCTAACTTCTCTTCTGCTTCTTTTTTCAACTCAGGTATTGTCGCATTTTCTACAATACTTTTAAATGTTGCTTCTGCATTGAAATAATCTTTTTGAGCAAAGTACACATCGCCTAAAAGAATATAACTTTTGGTTACCCAATATTCATACGAACCATATTTTTTGATTACTTCAAACCCAGCTTTTTCAGCATCGACATACCTCATTTTTACTAATAAAATTTCAGCAATTCTATATTGGGCTTCTGCACTAAATTCAGATTTACCAGCAGTAATAACTGTTTTATAAGCTGCAAGGGCTTCATCTAATTTATTTTCTAAATGATAGCTTTTTGCAATCACCATACTGGCCATCATTTTATCATCGGCAGCGATACCTTTTTCTTTCAATAAGTCTTGGGCATTTGGAACAGCTTCACTCCATTTTTGTTGTTTGTACTGACAACGTAGTAAGCCACGCATTGCTTCTAATCTATTTTCCTGTTGTGTGGTTAAGAGTTTTACTTGAGCAAAATATTTCTCAGCATTTGGATAATCTTTATTATCGAAATAATAAATCCTTGCACTTTGTAATGCACTTCTTTCAGCATAAATGTTTGGAGCTTTTGCAGCAACTGCGTTGTAATAAGGTAATGCAGCAGCAAAATCTTTATTCACAATATTTATTTCGGCTGAAAAATAGTTGGCTTCAATGGCGTATCTGCCATCGGAGAATTTAGATAAATAATCGGCAAATCCTTTTTTGGCAGCTACATAATCTTTTACTTCATAACGCAACATTGCAGCTTTAAACGTTAACGAATCAGCCTCATTGTAGGTAACTGTTTTGCCATTCTCTCTCATAAAAGTGATAAACTCACCTGGCTTTTGATCTTCTACGAATATTTTACGTATGTATTCAACCGCATCATCACTTTCAGGAGAATTAGGATATTTAACAACTAAGGTTTTAAAGAAACTTAAGGATTCAGTATTTTTTTCTAAATTAAAATACGCAATACCCGTTTTTAAATAAGCTTGTGGATACCAACTAGTTGCTTTTTTATCTTTTAATACTTTTTCTAAATACGGAACAGCTTCAATCCATTTTTCATCTGCCAAATAGGTATTCGCAATTTCCATATTGGCATCGGCAATTAGTAAAGAATTTGGAAAACGGTTGGGTAAACTTTGCAATAAATAAATTTTCTCTGTTGTTTTGTTCGACGCACCTGCAATAATGGCTTTTTGATACAATGCATAATCGGCCTGCGTTAAATTAAGATTCAACACTTCGTCGTACATACGTAACGATTGTTTAAAATCTTTCAGCATAAAATGACAATCGGCTTCACGTATGTATGCATCCTGATACAACAAAGAAGATCCATTGGTAACAGACAATGTTATTTGCTGAAACAAGCCCAATGCAGCTTTGTAATTTTCTTTTTTCAATTGACAATATCCAGCACTGTATCTGGCATTTTCGGCATTTACTTCTCCATTTACTTTGGCGTCTTTTAAGTAGCTGGTAAAATAATCAAATGCCTCATCGGTCTTGCCGTTTCTGTAAGCAATTTCTCCTTTCCAAAAATAAACAAACTGCATTTGTTGGGCATTGTAAGGCACTTGCAAAATTCTTGTAAACAGTTCATCGGCCTTATTCAATTGCTGATCATTGATAAACTCAACTGCTCGTCCATATAAAATTTTGGGATAAACTTTTTTTGCATTTTCTGTTTGTTGTGGCAAAGCATCAAACAATTCTAATGCCTCTTTATAATTACTGGTTTGTGCAAGTACTGTTAGTTGCAATTCTTTTGCTTCTAATGCAAAACTCGATTTTGGATATGCATTTACAAACTCTTTAATTTCTTTTAAAGCAATATCCATATAGCCCAATTCGTAACTCAGTTTGGCATAATTAAATTTAGAAACTTCTTTTTGTGTTGTATTGCTGCTATTACCTGCACAAAATAAAAATGCATTTCTAGCACTGGGTTTATCGTTTACTTTTAAGTACGCATCGGCCAATAAATACATGCTGTTTTGTGCTAAAGAATCTTCTTTTCCACCCAATTGTTTAAACCCTGTTATTGCTTTGTTCCAATTGCTGGCTTCATAGTAGCAGTAAGATAATTCGTATAAATCTTCACGACGCACCTTGGGTGTTTTGTTTACATATTCTTCTAAATAAGGCAATGCATCTGCATACTTTCTTTTCTCAAATAATGAATGACCCAATAATTGTTTTAACTGAACATCATAATACTGACCACCTTTTTTAATGGCTTTGTAGGCATAATCAATTGCTTTTTCACG
>CALRLF020000056.1:0-28671 GCA_943368475.1 Allobosea thiooxidans | reverse complement strand
ATGCCCGTGTATGGAATGAAAAAACATTATTAAGTGGTTATACTACTGATATTGAAGACAATATAGTTACCCTTAGATTACAGTTTAGATTTTAGCTTTTAAAGTTTAATAATATTAAATGAATCTTTAAAAAATGAATTTACAGTGTTTAAACTAGACGAATGTTAACATCCAGATAATGTACAGGTAACAATTCGTTAACACAGTGCTTCTACTTTCGCCTCATCAAAATATACAGCACTGTGAAGTATTATATTATTCTACTGATTTCTTTATTTTCTTTCTCTTTTTCATTTGCTCAACGTGGTAAAATTTCTGGTAAAGTAACCAATAATCGTAATGAAGCATTGGTAGGTGTTACAGTTAAATTAGGTGGTAGTGGAAAAGCTACAGCTGTTACTAATGTAGAAGGTCGTTATACTATTAGTATTGAAGTTGGCAAAAAATATGAACTCTCTTTTTCTTATGTTGGTTATACAGAGAAAACTGTTGATGGTATTATTATTACTAAAGTAAATGGAGAAGAACAAATTGATATTTTATTAGAAGAGAACAAAAAAAATACAAGTGAGGTTACTGTAAAAGCTTCAGCAAGAAGTGGAGCAAAAGGTGAAACAGTGAATGCAATGATTGCATATCAAAAAAATACCAATACTGTAGCTACAGTAGTTTCTGCAGAAGCCATTAAACGTACGCCAGATAGAAATACAGGCGAAGTTTTGAAACGTACACCTGGTGCAAGTATTCAAGAAGGTAAATTTATTATTGTTAGAGGCTTAGCCGATAGATATAATCAGGCCATGTTAAATGGAATATTATTAACTAGTACTGAACCCGATAGAAAAACTTTTTCTTTCGACTTAGTTCCATCTGCAATGATTGATAACTTAATTATTAATAAAGCGTTTGTACCTGAATTACCTGGAGAGTGGGCTGGTGGTTTAATACAGGTAAATACAAAAGATATTCCTTCTAAAAACTTTTTTAATATACAATTAGGCACTGGTTTTAACACACAAACAATTAGCAACAACTTCTATAAAGACATAAGTGGAAAGTCAGATTGGCTTGGTTTTGACGATGGTTCAAGAGCATTGCCATCTTCTTATACAACAAAATCCAATTTCGATTTATTGTCCTCTGCTGAAAAAACTGCAATAGGCAAACAATTACGTAATGCATGGGTGCCTAAACAAGTGAATGCCCCTTTAAATGCTTCTATACAAATGAATGGTGGTTATACTGGAACTTTATTTGGTAAAAAAATTGGTGCAACTGTAGGTATTATCTACAGCAAAAACAATCGATTTTTAAGATTGGTAAATAGGCAAAATACCTTATCTGGAAGCACTTTTAGCGTTAACTCTGATTACAATGATGATAGATATGTGCAAGATGTTACTGTTGGTGCATTGGGTAGCTTTAGTATTCAATTAAATACTAAAAATAAAGTTTCTATTAAATCAATGGTTAACTTAAACTCTCCACAATCTGTTACTCAAAGAAGTGGAGTAGATAATAACAGAGACGAAGATTTACTAGGGTCTGAATTAACTTTTAAGCAAAATACTTTCTATACAACACAATTGACTGGTGAACATAGTTTATCTACACCAGCTAAATTAAAATGGTATGCTGCATTTAATATTTTAGATGGTTATGTGCCTGATCAAAGAAGAATTTTTTATTCTAAATTAAGAAATACAACCAATCCTTACACACTTGCTATTTCAAATTCATTGTCTCAACAAAGTGGTAGCCGTATTTATCAAAGTTTAAGCGATTATATTTATACAGCTGGTGGAGATTTATCATATAATTACAATATGTTTAATTTGAGACAAACCATTAAAGGTGGTTATATGCTACAAATTAAAGACAGGTTATATGATGCTCAACTTTTTGCTAACTTTCTTCCTTTAGATAATCCTGCACTTAGATTATTAACTGCCGATAAAGTATTTAGTCCTGAGAACTTTGGCGATGGTACAGGAACAAAATTCGGTTTCGATGCGATTAAAGGCAACAGTTTTCGTTATTTAGCTAATACCATTTTAAATGCTGGTTTTATTCAGTTCGATAATCAGTTTACTGATAAATTGAGAGTGGTTTGGGGATTACGCGTAGAAAATTATGATCAGTTAGTAGGCAGTGTAAAAGCAAGTGATCCTCGTCATACACGTTCAGAGGTAAGAGACTTTTTACCTGGTATTAATGCAACATATAAGTTAAACACAAAAACGAATATTCGTTTATCGGCTTCTCAAACAGTTATTCGTCCTGAGTTAAGAGAGTTGTCTGCTTTAAACTTGTACGATTTCGAATTAAATGCATCTGTACAAGGTTATCCATCATTGGTAAGAACAAAAATTTCTAATTTCGATTTGCGATATGAGTTATATCCTAAAGCTGGAGAGTTGTTTACGGTAGGGGTTTTCTATAAAGATTTCACTAACCCAATTGAGCAAATATTTAATGAAGGTATTGGTGGGGCTAGTACGTTTACGTATCGCAATGCTGCTAAAGCAAAATCTTATGGAGCTGAAGTTGAGTTAAGAAAAAAATTAGACTTTTCTCGTAGCTTAAAAAACTTTACACTACAAGCTAATGCATCTTATATATACAGTAGAATTAAAGATGATGCATTTCAAATTGATAGACCATTGCAAGGTCAATCGCCTTATGTTGTAAACATTGGGTTGTTGTACGATATTGAAAAAGCTGGTTTAAACATTACTTTATTATACAACCAAATTGGTCAGCGTATTTACTTAGTTGGGGATTTAACAGCTGGTGCAGGTTCTCCAGATATTTGGGAAGCACCAAGACCATTACTTGACTTTCAAATAGCTAAAAAGGTATTAAAAAATAAAGCTGAAATCAAGCTGAACGTTACTGATATTTTTAATAACATTCAATACTTCTATCAAAATGCCGATAGTAAAACGAGCTTCCAAAAAAATGCTGATGCATATCGTTTTACACGTCAATTTGGAACAACCTTCGGTTTAACAATCAATTACTCCTTATAAAATAAAATCACAAAAAATAGAAATGAAAAAGTACTTCTTTTATTTAGCAGCAATTACTGCAGTTGCAGTTACAGGTTGCCGTAAAATTGAAATGGATGGCGAAAAAGAAATTGTTTATGTAAATGGTGGTGGTACTGCCAGTAAAACGGTAACGCTATCTGGTAGAATTACAAGAGACACTACATTACGTAAAGCTGATGTTAACATACTTAAAGGCTTAGTTTATATCACCAATGGCGTAACGCTTACAGTAGAAAAAGGAGCAACTGTTAAAGGTTCTTTCTCAGGTGCAGATGTAGCTTCTTTGATTATTTGTCGTGGTGGAAAAATTATAGCTCAAGGAGCAGCCGATGATCCAATTATTTTCACTTCAGCTTCTCCTAACCCACAATCAGGCGATTGGGGTGGAATCATTATTTGTGGTAAAGCTGCTGCAAACACTAGTTACTTAGGTACAACTGGTTTATACCAAGTTGAAGGTGGTGTAGACAATGCACAAGGTGATGGTTTAGCAGGTAGTGGAGATGCATTAGCTCCAACACCAGTTAACAATGATAATTCAGGTGTATTAAGTTATGTACGTATTGAATATGCAGGTTATGCATTTCAGCCAGATAAAGAAATTAATAGTTTAACTTTAGCTGCAGTAGGTAATGGTACTACTATAGATCATATTCAAGTTACTTATGCAAAAGATGATGCCTATGAGTGGTTTGGTGGCAGTGTAAATTGTAAATATTTAATTGCCTATAAAACACAGGATGATGATTTCGATACTGATAATGGTTACAGCGGTAGTGTACAGTTTGGTTTAATTATGAGAGATTCATTAATTGCTGATATTTCTACTTCTGAGGCATTTGAAAGTGATAATAATTCTGGTGGTACTACTGCTACTCCAAAAACAAGTGCTGTATTTAGTAACATCACGGCAATTGGTCCACGTGCAACTTTAGGAAATATTGGAAATACTTTGTACCGTGCTGGTGCTCAAATTCGTAGAAACTCTTCTATTTCTATCTTCAACTCAATTATTATGGGTTGGCCTCAAGCTGTATTAATTGATGCAACAACAGGTACAGCAACTGATAAAAATATCGATGACAGTACTTTACGTATTCGTAATACTACTTTAGCTGGCAATACTGTAAATGTAAAGTATGCAGCAAGTACTGGTGCTCCAACTGGTGCTACGGACGCAAGTATATTGGCATGGTTTACCAATCCTTTCTTTGGTAATGATATTTTAACCAATAGTACTGATGTTAAGTTAATTCAGCCTTACAATTATTCAGCTCCAGATCCTACACCTTTTGGTGGTAGTGCAGGTAACCAATTGATATTAAATGGTGCCAGATTCACTGACCCTAAATTAGCTGGTACTTTCTTTAAATCAGTTACTTTCCGTGGTGCAGTTGCCCCAGCTGGTGACGACCAAACATGGTGGAAAGGTTGGACTAAATTTTAACTTAACTCAATCTAATAGTATTAAAGCTTCACAGTAAATAGTGAAGCTTTTTTATTTTGTAACCAACTGTGGTAATTCTATTAAACTACAGTTGCGTCGCACACTTCAACAATATAAATTTTTTCAGCACACTTGGTAACAATATGCTTATATGTAGTTCATATTGGCATAACATTAATCAACCACATTTGTATCAGTTAAGGTTTAAAGCAATTAAGCAATCAGATTTACAGTAGATTTTCTCATGTCCCCTCTTGATTTCTATCAGGAGGTTTTTTCTTTTAACTTTGACTAATGCAGATGGTTAGCGTAAGTAAATTTTTGTTGTTGTGTTGTGCCATATTGGTAAAAACAAAACAAACAAATTATTTACTAAAATTATTTACCATATACCTACTTTTAAGTGCAACGTTTCTACTTTTATTCTTTTCATCAAATGCTCAACCGCCCATTGGTTATTGGAGAGAGCATTTACCTTATCAAAATACCATTCAAGTTTTACAAGGAGATAAAATTTATTGTGCTACACAAAACAATATATTCAGTATTGATGCAGATGGAGATTTACAACGCTACAGTAAAGTAACTGGTTTAAACGATATTGGTGTAAACTGTATTGGTTGGGACGATGCTTCTCAACAACTTGTAATTGCTTATAACAACAGTAATCTTGATATACTGAAAAATGATTTGGTAAAAAATATTGGTGATATAAAAAGAACCACAGTTACTGGTAATAAAAACATCAACAGCATTTTTTGTAAAGCTGGATTAGCCTATTTAAGCACAGGATTAGGAATCATCATTGCCGATATCAATAAGTATGAGATAAAAGACACTTGGATCATTGGCAACAATGGCAATCAAATAAATGTCAATGCCCTTACAACTGATGCATCTTTTTATTACGCAGCAACAAATGAAGGTTTAAAAAGAGCCAATATCAATGCAAGTAATTTATCCAATTTCTCTGCTTGGCAAAACATAAGTGGGGCAAATGGTTTAACCAATGGAACAATTACAAACGTTGTTAATTGTAATAGTAAAATTGTGTTGCAAAAGAATGATTCTTTATTTGTACAAAACGGCAATAACTGGATGTTTTTGTATGCCGATGTCAACTGGCCAATTGTAAGTATTAACACTGCCGAAAATAAAATCTTAGTTGCACAACGAACTACGTCAGGTGCAAGCAGGGTTATTCAGTTAAACACCATAGGAACAATTGAAAAAACACTGACACAAGCTGGTATTATATCTTTTCCAAAATATGCAACACTGAGCAATGGAGCAATTTGGATTGCTGATTATTTTGGTGGATTATCTAAATACACCACTTCTTTTGAGCAATTCATTCCAAATGGAACATTAGGCTCAGTTAGTGGTTCCATGGTTTTTAATAACGATGTTTTATATGCAGCAGCAGGCTCAGTAAACGATGCATGGAATTACCAGTACAATCGAGATGGTATTTTTGCTTTTAAAGATGGCAGCTGGACTTACGATGGATATTTCACCAAACCCATTTTCGATTCTCTATTAGATTTTGTAACTCTTGCAGCCGACACAAGAGACAATAGTTTATGGGCAGGAAGTTATAGTGGTGGGTTAGTAAATTTAAAAGACAATAATGTAACGATTTATAAAAAAAATAATTCTACTTTACAAGCTGCCATTGGCGATGCAAACAGTTACAGAGTAAGTGGTTTAGCTTTTGATGGTAACAATAATTTATGGATTGCCAACTACGCAGCACCACAAAATTTACAGGTTCGTAAAGCCGATGGAAATTTTAAATCATTCACCATTCCCTTTGCACATTTTGAAAATGCCATTAGTCAAATGGTGGTCGATGATGCCAATCAAATTTGGGCGGTGAGTCCACGTGGCAATGGTGTTTTTTGTTACAACTATGGCAATAGCATTGATGCCATAAACGATGATCAATGGAAATATTTTAGAGCAGGTAATAGTTCAGGCAATTTACCAAGCAATAATGTTTATTGCATAGCCAAAGACAAAAACAGTTTTATTTGGATTGGAACTGATAAGGGAATTGCAATAGTACAATGTGCAACGGAAGCCTTTAACAGCAATTGTAATGCTGTTTGGCCAATTGTACAGCAAGGTGCATTTGCAGGTTATTTATTTCAAGATCAACAAGTGCAATGTATTGCAGTAGATGGAGCCAATAGAAAATGGGTAGGCACAAAAAAAGGTTTGTGGTTGGTAAGTGCCGATGGTGATAAAATTATTTATCAATTTACCGAAGACAATTCTCCATTATTGAGTAACGACGTAAAGCAGTTGGCAATCAATCCCACAACTGGGGAAGTTTTTATTGCAACATTTAAAGGGGTTTGCAGTTTTAGAAGCACAGCTACCGAGCCAAGCTTTTCCAATAGCAATGTGTTGGTGTACCCAAATCCTGTTCCAGCAAATTTCACAGGCACTATTGCCATTCGTGGATTGGTAAACAATGCCAATGTAAAAATTGCTGAACCCAATGGAAGACTAGTATTTGAAACAAGAGCTCTTGGTGGGCAAGCAATATGGAATGGCAAAAATTATAAAGGTGAAAAAGTAGCTAGTGGTGTTTACCTTATATTAATAAGAGACGATGAAGGAGTAGAAAAAGCAGTAAATAAAATTTTTGTGGTTGGTGGTAGGTAGTTTTTATTATAAATTTATTTTTTATAATAAAATTAGTTTCTTATATTCATTCTTTAAATAACTTAAAATTAAAAAAGTATGAAAAATTTATTTCAAATGGAGGGGTAAATTATTAAACCAATTTTCTTTACTACTCTTTTTTCTGATTAGCCTTAGTGCCTGCAAAAAAAGCACATCCGATCAGTTTCTAAATCTTGAAAATCTCTCAACGTCTGCAAAGGTTTTAAATTGGATAAATATCCAACAAGCTAGTGCCAAAACTGAACAACACAAGAGCAAGTATGAATCTTTAAAGAATAATATTGATATTAAAGAGTTGTGGGTAGAGGATATTAGAGAAGGCGATAAAGTTATTGTAATACCTGTGAAAGATGGGTTTGAAATAAAAAATAACCAAAACAAACCTGTTACCAACTATTTATTTCTAATTCAGGATACTAAAGGTGAAATACAATTAGGAGAAATTTTACAATATTTAGCAGAAGATAAAACACATAAAACATCACTTCCACGCAACACATTGCATAAGTTGTACACGTTCGAACCAGTGAGTGGTCAATTTACAAATATTGACATTTTAAATACAGATTATTATCTTACTGAAACAGAGTATAGAAATAATAAGTTGTACAGAAACTCAGTTGTTCAACCAAAAGCAAAAAGTGCAAATGCTACTTTACCACCTGGAGATGGAGGAACGGGGTGTACAACAACCGATTGGTATCAATGGACATTAATTACTTATGAAGATGGCACAACAGAATACTCTGAAATCTTATTATTCTCTAGCACTGTATGCCCTCCTTCTGGCGGTGGTGATGGTTCAAATGGAAATGGCAGTGGAGGATTAAGTACTGACGAAGACGATAAACCCTACGATCGAACAGCAAATATTGCTTGGTCAGTTGGTGCTGGAACTATCGGTGGATCAACGAGTGGTGATGCTTGGGAAGTTTTTTCTCACGAAATTTTAAAAGGTGTTAAACCAAGAAATCCTCTAATCAAAGCAAAGTTTACTAGTGCAGCACATGATAAAACAGAAATTAGAGCAGATAATAATTGTGCTACATTTAATCAGGGTACATGGAGCATTAACGAGATTGATGAGTATAATACTACAGCAACAAACAGCGGAACTGTTGTTAGGAGAGGAGGTTTACCCAATGTACAAGTAATTAAAGCTCAATCATGGGTATCATACCTAATATGGCACTAATATGACAACCTTAATAAAAATCAATACCTGCTTCTGTGTATTGTTGCTTTTTTTGTTCGGTTGTACTGTACAAAAAGTATCTAATAAATTCTGCGGTGTTATGAGTCCTAATATAAGAGTTTATGATACTAGTACAGGAGAATATAGGTCAGCTAATAATGACAAAGCCTCCTTATTGTTTTACAGAGACAGTTTATTGGTTGTTGAAATTTTTACTTTAATTAGTAAGGAAACAAATAGTGTATTAGATACTATGTATTTTGAAATAGCTTACTACCAATTTGCAGATTTAAAAACAAATACTGAGATTCATTTTAAAACATTCACAGATACTGCTACGCCTATTGAAGTAATTAAGATAAAACCAGCATTAGAAGATAAAACTCTTTGGATTTATTACGGTTATGGTCCACCTGTTGATCCCTACTCATCTGCAATTGTTTTGTCAGATACGATTATAAACGACACTAATTTAAAAAGAGTACGTACTTATTCTATTTTTAAAAGTGAACATAAATTAGATACTGCATTTACTATACATTATGCAAAATGTGATGTAACGAACAATAGATTCCAATGCGATAAAAGGTTAAGCCAAAAATTTGCAAATGGCTGTCCGATACAAATGCAGGATTTTTTTGGAACTCAATCGCCAACCAGATTACAATTAAAATACGATTTTATCAGAGATACACTTACTTTACAAGAGCACAAAGTATTTAATGCATGGGAAAAATATGCAAAAGAACATCCTGCTAAATAAACGAAAGCCACTTTTTAAGTGGCTTTCGTTTTGTACTTGAGAAATGATTATGTATTTGTGAGCGTATTTACGCAAAATAGATTCCAATATTATACAAAAACCCAATCTTCAAGCCCATTTCAGCCATCCATAAAAATAATTGAACAAATTTTTTATTGAAAATCAATGTTTTACAAAGGTCCGATAAAAATATTTTCCAAAAATTTTGGAAAATCGCCACAGCTAGGCCTACCTTCGCCACCCAATTTAAAAATCTAACGGGATAGCGTTGGATAAACCTTAAATAGAAATACAATGAGCAAATTACATTTCACTACCAAACATGCGAACGAGGCTACCGTAAAGCACAACTGGTACGTTGTGGACGGTACTAATCAAACCGTTGGTCGTATGTGCAGCAAAATTGCTGCAGTTCTTAGAGGTAAGAACAAAGCCTATTATACTCCTCACGTAGATTGTGGAGATAATGTTATCATCATCAATTGCGAAAAGGTAAAACTTACCGGCAATAAAATGGATCAAAAAATTTACGATACTTATTCTGGTCATCCAGGTGGTCGTAAAGAAGAAGTTGCAAAAGACTTACAACGTCGTCGTCCTGAAGTAATTTTAGAACGTGCTATTAAAGGCATGTTACCTAAAAACCGCTTAGGTCGTAAAATGTACAAAAAATTATTCGTGTATGTAGGCGATCAACATCCTCACACTGCACAGCAACCAAAAGAATTAAAATTTTAAATTTCTAATTTCTAATTGCTAATTTCTAATTGTTTTCAAATTAGAAATTTCAAATTTCAAATCATAAATAATGGAAAAACAAAAAAACGCAGTTGGTCGTCGTAAAGAAGCTGTAACACGTGTGTTCATTAGCAAAGGCGATGGTAAAATAACTGTAAACGATAAAGATTACAAAGCATATTTCCCTTTGGTTTACTTACAAAACCAAGTAGAAGCTCCTTTAAAAACTGCTGATGTTGTTGGCAAATTCGACATCGTTGTAAATGCACAAGGTGGTGGTTTAAAAGGTCAGGCCGAAGCTATTAAATTAGGTATTGCTAGAGTATTGCTTGAAGTGAATCCTGAGTTCCGTCCTGCATTAAAAGCTGCTGGTCAACTTAAAAGAGATCCACGTGGTGTTGAACGTAAGAAATTTGGTCATAAAAAAGCTAGAAGAAGCTACCAGTTCAGTAAGCGTTAATTGCGGCAATTTCAAATTAAAAATTACAAATTTCAAATTATCAAAATGGAAAATAATACTTCACTTCAGCAACAACTTTTAGAAGCTGGCGTACACTTTGGTCACTTAAAAAAGAAGTGGAATCCTAAAATGTTGCCTTACATCTTTGCAGAAAAGAAAGGTATTCATATCATAGATCTTAACAAAACTGTAGATCATTTACAAGAAACTGCTGCTGCAATGAAACAAATTGCAAAAAGTGGTAAAAAAATCATGTTCGTTGCTACTAAGAAACAAGCAAAAGAAATTGTTTCTGAGTGTGCTAAACGTGTAAACATGCCATATGCAACTGAGCGTTGGTTAGGTGGTATGCTTACTAATTTTAACACCGTTCGTAAGAGTGTTAAAAAAATGCAGAGCATTGAAAAAATGTTGAACGATGGTAGTGCTGAAAGCTTAACTAAAAAAGAGCGTTTAACACTTACACGTGATAAAGACAAAATGGAAAAAGTATTAGGTGGTATCGCTCAATTGGGTCGTTTACCAGCAGCTTTATTCTTAGTGGATATTGGCGTTGAGCATATTGCATTGGCAGAAGCAAAACGTTTAGGCATCACCACTTTTGGTATGGTAGATACCAATTGCGATCCTAATAAAGTAGATTTTGCAATCCCTGCAAATGATGATGCTACAAAATCTATTGCAATTATCACCAACTATTTAGTTGCTGCTATTTCAGAAGGTTTGGCTGAGCGTCAAGCAAATAAAGATGAAGACGATTCTCAAGACGATGGTAACAACGAAAACGAAGCAAAAGCCCGCCGTTTAGAGCAAGAAGCTCAAGCCGAAGGTGGTCGTGGTCGTCGTGGTGGTCGTGGTACAACTGATGCAGCTGCTCCAGGTGCTGGTGCTCCAAAGCGTCGTGTTCCAGGTCCTCGCCGTCCAGCAGGTAAATAATTAATGTATAATATAAGTTGGGTCAATTAGTCATTCAGTAATGCTGGTTGATTTATTGACCCATCTTTTATAATATACTTCAACACCAGTTGCGTCGCACACTTGTACTACAGTACATACTTCATCTTTTCTTAACAAGAACTGACAAGTTGGTACAATTACTTTTGCGGCACAGTCTTGGTCAACTAAAACAAATAATCTTTAAAAAAGGAAAATAAAATGAGTACAGTAGCAATAACAGCAGCCGACATTAATAAATTACGTCAGGCAACAGGTGCTGGTATGATGGATTGTAGAAAAGCTTTAACCGAATCTAATGGCGATTTTGAAGCTGCTATCGATTGGTTACGTAAACAAGGACAAAAAATTGCTGCTAAACGTAGCGATAGAGAAGCAAAAGAAGGTGTAGTAATTGCACAAACAACTGCCGATAATAAAATTGGTTATGTAGTTTGTATTTCTTGCGAAACTGACTTCGTTTCTAAGAATGCTGATTTTGTTGCATTTGCTCAAAGCATTGCCGATGCTGCAGTAGCCAATAATGTAAAATCTGTTGACGAACTAAATGAAGTAACTGTAAATGGTGCTAAAGTAGCTGATTTAGTAAACGATAAATTGGCTTCAATTGGCGAAAAAATTGGTATTGTAAAATTTGAAAGAGTAGAAGCTCCTTATGTTGCTTCTTATATTCATGGTGCATACCGTTTAGGTGTATTGGTTTCTTTAAGTGCCGAAGCTGCTGAAGCTGGTAAAGATGTTGCAATGCAAATTGCTGCTTTAAGTCCAGTTGCTGTAGATGCTGATAGTGTTCCTGCTGAAGTGGTAGAAAGAGAAAGAAATATTGTTATCGAAACAATGAAAGCCGACCCTAAAATGGAAGGTAAGCCAGATGAAATGATTGCTAAAATTGCAGAAGGTAAATTAAATGCTTTCTTTAAAGAGCAAACATTATTGGCTCAACCATTTGTAAAAGATGGTGGCAAAACTGTTGCTGAATACTTAAAATCTGTAAGTGCAGATTTGAAAGTGTTGAGCTTTAAGAGAGTAGCTTTAGGTTAATTTAAATTAATCTTACTTAATAAAAATAGCCAGTTCATAATTCATGAACTGGCTTTTGTTTTATACCAACACCTTACAAATATTTTTTGCAATGCCTGGACCTTCATAAACAAAGCCTGTCCAAACTTGTACCAAACTTGCACCAGCATTTAATTTATCTGTAGCATCGTACCCTGTAAAAATTCCACCACTTGCAATAATGGGTATTTGATGGTTGGTTTGTTTGGCTAAATAGCTAACCACTTCTGTACTTCTTGACGTAACTGGCTTGCCACTTAATCCACCTGCACCAATTGCTTCTATTGCTGAAGTTGGTGTTTGTAAATTGGCACGACTGATGGTTGTGTTGGTTGCAACCAAGCCACTTAGCTTTACTTCAAAACTCAATGCAACAATATCATCTAATTGTTCCTGCGTTAAATCGGGAGCAATTTTTAGTAATAATGGTTTAGGATTTTTCTTTCCTTGATTAATATTTTGTAAGTGCCCCAATATTTTAAGTAATGCATCTTTTTCTTGCAGTTCTCTTAATCCAGGTGTATTGGGACTGCTTACATTTACCACAAAATAATCGGCAAAATCAAACAATTCGGTAAAACAAATATCATAGTCTTTCCAAGCATCCTCATTTGGTGTAACCTTATTCTTGCCAATATTTCCACCAACAATTAATTGCTGGTTTCCAATAACTGATTTTCGATTGTTCCAGTTGGCTAAACGTTTTTTTACCACTTGTACACCATCGTTGTTAAAGCCCATTCTATTTATTAATGCTTTATCTAAAGGCAAACGAAACAATCTTGGTTTGTCATTCCCATCTTGTGGTTTTGGCGTTACTGTGCCTATTTCTACAAAGCCAAAACCCAAAGCTTCGAGTTCATTTAAATACAAGGCATTTTTATCGAAACCTGCACCTAATCCAACAGGATTTTTAAACTGTAAACCAAATACATTTTTTTCTAGTGAAGGATGATTGTACGTAAAACTATTGCTGATTTGTTGTTTAATGAAATCTATACTGCAAGCCTGCTTTAAGCAATTCATAGAAAAATGATGAACCGCTTCGGGAGGAAAATTAAATAACAGGTTTCTTATAATTGGATACATGTGGTAAAATTGAAGTATTGAATTGTAATTTATTCGTTGGCGAAATTACTGTGTAAAAAGTTTTCGTACATATTTCTCCATGCAATCCATTGTGTTTGCTCGGTTAAGAAATGGTTGTGAAAAATTGTAATAAAATGACCATTTACTTTTTTTACAATATTGTAGTACGATTGTAATTCTGCTGCTGCTTCATCAATGGTTAGCTTTTGCTCAAAGAAACTATTGGCTTCCATATAACAAAATGGATGAATGGTGAGATTGGTTTGTTCTTCTTTTTGTAAATCGTACCATTTAAAAGGTAAAGTGTAGGAAGCCCTGAAACCATTGATGCTGCCATATCCCATGGAGTATTCTTCCTCAATACCTTGTTCAATTAATTTTTGATAAGTATTAGGCAAGCTCATACGTATATAATGCTGTCGACTATATTTTACTGTTTGTTGAACGATGTTTTGTAAAGTAAATATTTCGTCTTTTAACAATATATCATCGTCTCCACTTTGCCATGATGGATGAATGCCCACTGAATATTGCTGTACATGTTTTTGTATAAGTAATTGCAATGCTTTAATTTTTGGCGATAAGTTTTTATCGTAGCCTTTCCTTTTAGCTGCCAATAAAAAAAAGTAAATTGGCTTTAATTGGTATTGCTGATGCACTAAGTTTAACCAATTATAAATATCAAATGGATCTTTTTTAGTGCCAGTATAAACTTGTAATCTTTCGGCAACACTATCAAAATTGGCTTTTAAAAAATCCCTGAAAAAACCATAAGCGTTTCTTAAAGGGTTGTGGTTTTGGTAGCTGTAAGCAATGTCTATGTCGTAAGTAGGTATAAAGGTGAATGATGAATAGTGAAAGGAAAATGGGGCAAAGTACTTTTCAATTTCTTGCATCCAAAGATTGATTAATGGCAAATGCAAAAAATTATACTTAAATGCTATGCTATTGGTATGAGCATATCTGCCATACATATCTTGTTCATGGGGCAAATATTCTTCGTAACGAGTAAGTAGATAAAATGAAGCTGCTAAAAAATCGAACGGAATATCTCCATTAGTTTTAAAAAATACTTTTAAATTATTCCATTCAAATACATCAATCTTTTGCTCTGTAATATTTGTTGCACTTAATAAGCCATTTGGTACAATCCAAAGTTCTTCTTTTGTAATCTGCTTAGTGGAGTAATTGATTTTTGGTCCGCTGTAATTTGTAAACTCATCGACATTTTGAGTAATCCTTCCATTTTTTATATTCCATGCATTAAAAAATACACTTACGATATAATTGAAACGATTGCTATTTATAGTTGTGTAAACAAGCATATTATAATTCAGTTCTAAACTCTTGCCACATTTGGTTAAAAGTTTTATTACTGAAATCTAAATTACCTCTATGTGCAGTCCAGCCTTTAAATACTTTATTTACTACCCAGTTTTTTATTGGTCCACTACCCATATTCATGGTTTTACGATTTAGGCTGGCTTTCTTCCAAACCTTCCAGGCAATTCTTTCTGCCACAGTACTGCTTCCTTGTAAAACTGCTTCATGACGGTTGTCGAGTAACAGTTCATGTAGGTTTATTCTTACTGGACAAACTTCTGTACAATTACCACATAAAGACGATGAGTAACTTAAGTGTTTATATTCATCCATTCCACTGAGGTAAGGTGTAATTACTTTACCAATTGGCCCACTGTAAGTTGTTTCATAACTATGACCACCAATATTTTTATAAACTGGGCAAGCGTTTAAACATGCACCACAACGTATGCAATACAAAGCTTCACGGGCTGTTGGATTGGCCAATAAGTTGGTTCTGCCATTGTCTAATAATATCACATACATTTCTTCTGGTCCATCATTTTCATTTTCCTGACGTGGACCCGTTACCACTGTATTGTATACTGTAACTTTTTGTCCTGTTCCATAAGTACTCAGTAGTGGCCAAAATAAATGTAAATCATTTACCGATGGTAGTACTTTTTCTATACCAACAACAACTATATGCGTTTTAGGCATGCTGCAACTTAATCTTGCATTGCCTTCATTTTCAGTAATTGCAATACCCCCAATATCGGCTAAAATAAAATTGGCTCCAGTAACACCCACTTCGGCTTGTACATATTTTTCTCTTAATAATTGACGAGCTACTTGGGTTAATTCTTCAGGCGATAATCCACCAGGCACACCCAATTTAGCAGCAAATAATCGGGCAACATCTTCTTTGCTTTTATGCATAGCTGGTGTAACAATATGGTAAGGTGGTTCTCCATCTAATTGTTGAATATATTCTCCCAAATCGGTTTCTATACTTTCAATGCCACGTTGTTCTAAAAAGTGGTTCAAATGAATTTCTTCGGTAACCATACTTTTACTTTTCACTAAAGTCTTGCAATTTTTAGCATCGCATATTTTACCAATTTCGTCTAAAGCTTGTTGTGCATCATCGGCCCAAATAACTTTTGCTCCACGGGAAGTTATTTTTTGCTCAAATGATTCTAAGTGTTTGTCTAAATTTTCTATAGCGTTCCACTTAATATTTTTTGCTTGTTCTCTAGCACTCATTACATTGTTGAACTGTTGCTTACCAATAGGAACAACTGCATTATATTTTCCAATATTAAAATTTATTTTTCGACGATGTTCTAAATCGGCTGCCTTAATAGTGCTTTTTGCAATAAATGAAGCTGCGGTATTACTCATGCCGTAAAAATAACAATTGTTTGTTATGCTGCTTTAATGTTTTTTGTTAACCGCTCATCAGTTATAATGCTCCATTTGTCAGGAATATGTCATGCAACTGTAACAAAACAAACAGTTTTGCTACCTATTAGAACAAAAAAATAAATATGAATAGGATTATTACACTGATTGCCTTTATTCTTTTAACAGCTTTTGTACAGGCACAAAATATTAGTGGTCTTGTAAAAGACGAAAAGGGAAAAGCTATAAACGGAGCATCGATTACATTGCAAAAAGCAAAAGATAGTGCTGTTGTTAAAATTGCGGTAGCCGATAATGAAGGTAAATACAGTTTTACAAGTATTGCCAACGGAAAATATTTTGTTACTGTTACAGCAGTTAATTACGCAGCAAAAAAATCAATTGTATTTGAACTGAATAGCAACGATGTTACTGTGCCAGAAGTCGTATTAAGTAAAGCCGTTAAACAATTAGAAGGCGTTACGGTTACTGCCAGAAAACCAATGATTGAAGTAAAGGCTGATAAAACAATATTAAATGTAGAAAATACCATTAACTCAGTTGGTAACGATGCATTGGAGTTATTGCGTAAAGCACCAGGTGTTACTTTAGATAAAGATGATAATGTTTCTTTAAGTGGAAAAAATGGTGTTCAGATTTATATCGACGGAAGGCCGTCTCCATTAGCTGGTAAAGAGTTGGCTGATTTTTTACGTACACTGCAAAGCAGCCAAATTGAAGCAATTGAAATTATTACCAATCCATCTGCAAAGTATGATGCTGCAGGTAATGCAGGTATCATTAACATTAAGCTTAAAAAGAACAAAGCCTATGGTACCAATGGTAGTGTAAATGCTGGATATGGTATTGGTGTTTATGGTAAATATAATGCTGGTTTAAATTTAAACAATCGCAACGATAAATTGAATTTGTTTGGTAATTACAATTTTAATACCAGCAATAACGAAAGTAATATGAACTTTTATCGTACAGTTTTAGACACATTATTCGATCAAACAGGTACAATTACCAGTAAAAGCACCACCCATGGTTTTAAAGCAGGTTTAGATTATTTTATTGACAAGAAAAATACGTTTGGTGCAATTGTAACTGGCTCTTTTAATACCAGTTCTAACAATAATTACACTAACACACCTATTACTTATATTCCTACAAGTGTTGGATTTAGACGTTTAATAGCCGATAATACACAAGATGGTTTACGAGATAACGTGAACCTGAATTTAAACTATCGTTATGCAGATAGCTTGGGTAGAGAATTAAATGTTGATGGAAACTATGGGTATTTTAAAACCAACAGTGATCAGTATCAGCCAAACTTTTATATGAATTTTGGTGGTACAACAGAGCTAACAAGAACTGTTTATAACATGCTTTCTCCAGGTAAAATTTATATTGCCAATATCAAAGCCGATTATGAACAGAACTTGAATAAAGGACGTTTAGGCTACGGTGTAAAAATTTCTTTTGTAGAAAGTAAACCCGATTTTCAACGTTATGATGTTTACACAAGTAGTAAAGTATATGATTCTTTACGCAGCAATAATTTTAATTATAACGAAAATGTAAATGCTGCTTACATTAATTACAATAAGCAATACAAAGGCTTTATGATTCAAGTGGGTGTTCGTGCAGAGAATACGCATGCAAAAGGAACTTCAAAAGGTTTTAAACAATCGAGTGGTAATAAATTGGTTGCTTATGATTCTACTTTTAATCGTGAATACACTGATTTGTTTCCAAGTGCAGCAATTACGTTTAACAAAAACCCAATGAATCAATTTAGTTTAACGTATAGCAGAAGAATTGACAGACCAGCTTACCAAGATTTAAACCCATTTGAGTTTAAGTTAGATGAATACACTTTTCAAAAAGGTAATACCTTACTTACACCACAATACACTAATAGTTTTGGTATAACACACACTTATAAATACCGATTAACTACCTCATTAAACTATAGTCATGTAAAAGATATTTTTGCTCAATTAATTGATACTGCCGAAAAATCTAAAAGTTTTATTACTAAGAAAAACTTAGCCATACAAGATGTAGTTAGTTTAAATATCAGCTATCCTTTTCAATGGAAATGGTATAGTGTATTTGCCAACTTAAGTGCCAATTATTCTCATTACACAGCCGATTTTGGTACTGGTCGTAAAATTGACTTAGATGCTTTAGCATATAATATTTTTACACAACACACCATTAAATTAGGTAAGGGTTATACAGGAGAAATTGGTGCCTGGTATGCATCTCCACAAATTTGGCAAGGAACATTTAAGAGCAAAGCAATGGGAAGTGTAGATATTGGGTTGCAAAAAACTATTTTAAAAGGAATGGGTAATTTGAAAGTTGCAGTAAGTGATGTTTTTTATACTATGCGTTGGGCCGGTGAAAGTGATTTTGCAGGTCAGTTTATGAGAGCCAGTGGTAATTGGGAAAGTCGTCAGTTTAAAATTAATTTTTCTTATCGCTTCGGAAAATTAACTGTTAAGACAGCAAGACAAAGAAAAACAGGATCTGAAGATGAAACCAATCGTGTACAAAGTGGTGGTGGCGGTATTGGTCAATAATAAATCTCGTACAGTTTAGTTTAGGTTAAATACAACAAAGCCGTTGAATGTCTATTCAGCGGCTATTTTTTTGATTTATTTTTAGTGCTTTCTTTAAAAAAGCAAACAACATGCGTATTCAAACAATTAGATTACTGAATGCTATTTTCATAGCCTTAATACTGTTTACTGGCAAATACGCTTTGTTGTATTATGTTGTTGCAATGCATTTGTCTCTCGAGTTTTTAAATACACGAAAACTTTATATAACGCACAGTTACAAGTTGTATAATTTTATTTTTTGGGCGTATGAAGGTGTTTTAATTGAACGATTCAGAAAACTCAGGTTATCTGATAATACTGAGTGGTGGTTAAACAATGCAGAGCATATTGCATTTGCAATAATCATTTGTTTAAAAGTGTACATCTATTTAAGTATTCTAATTTTCATAGAAGATAAAAACAGATTTAAAAGAGTAGTAATTACAGTTGTATTGTTTAATTTAATTGGTTTAGTGAACGAATACTTTCAGAATGTCTTAGGTAATCGTACTCTATTTGTACTGATAGAAGATAGTATTAAGGATCTTAAAATGAATTTAATTGGTACAACCATTTTCTTATTAACAGCACTGTGCAGAATAGGGTACCTAAAGCATATAACGAACAACTAAATTTGAACCATGAATCCTTGGAAACAATTAAGGTTTTATGGTCAAATGATTTTTTGTGTTGCACTAGTTGTGTGTGGTTGTATCAATATTGTACAAGCTCAATACTTTCCCTCAAAAATTTATCCCAAAGATTATTTCAGCAATCCGTTGGGCATCCCCATTCAGTTAAGTGGAAATTTTGGCGAAGTACGAAATGAACATTTTCATATGGGTTTAGATATACGAACTGAACGCAAAGAAAATTTACCTGTTTATGCAAGTGCAAATGGTTATATCAGTAGTATTAAAATAGAACGTTATGGGTATGGAAGAGCTATTTACATTAAACATCCCAATGGATACACCACTTTGTATGCCCACCTCAACAACTTTTATGATACACTGCATAATTATGTAAAATCTAAACAGTACACTGAACAGCAATGGGAGCAAGACTTTGAATTTGCACCCAACCAATTTCCTGTTCTAAAGGGGCAGTTTATTGCTTTTAGTGGTAATACTGGTGGTAGCCAAGGGCCACATTTACATTTTGAAATAAGAAATGAAAATGGCGATAATGTAAACCCATTATTGTTCAATTTGAATATTGAAGACAATATTCCTCCTGCAATAGAAAAGCTTTTTATGTACGATAGAACGGTAAGTACCTATCGCACTTCACCAATTGAAATAGCCATTACGAAAACTAAAGATGGATATACTGCAAAAGATTCTATTATTTATATAGGCAGCAACACATTAAGTTTTGGTATAACTGCACAAGATGTAACCAACACATCACCATTTAAGTTTGGCATTTATCAGGCCGAAGTTTGGGCTGATAGTATAATGGCTTTTGTTTTTAGATTAAACGATTTTTCTTACGATGATGCACGTTATGTAAATGGATGTATTGATTATGTTACTAAATATAACCGAGGTGCAACCATTCAACATTTATCTAAGTTGCCGGGCAATCAACTCAATATTTTTTCTGCCGCTATTGGCAATGGAGTAATTGAACTAAATGATACAAGTATTAAACAGGTTGAAATTGTTGTAAAAGATGTTGCTGGTAATGCAAGTACTTTGTTTTTAAGGGTTCAAAAGAAAGATAGTATGGCTACTGTACAACATCAGTTTAGCGAAGAGGTATTTGTTCCAAATAGAGTTGTACAATACCATAAACAAGATCTACAATTGCATTTTAAAGAAGCTGCTTTTTACGATACCATTCCAGTAAACCTTACTGTTAACAATGGTTATGGTAAAACAACAATGGTTTCAAAAGAGTTTGTAGTTAATTCACAAATGCCTGTTCACAATAATTATTCAGTATCTCTTCCCTTAACAGAAACAATCAACGATTCATTAAAAAGTAAAGTTGTTGTATTGCTTAAAAACAAATCATTTGCACAAGCTAAAATTCCTGAGTGGAAGAATAATATTGCCAGTACAAATTTTGATAGATTAGGAACTATAACTTTAGTAGTAGATACTGTTCATCCTTCAATTCAACCTATTGGCTGGAAGAACAATTTCACTTTTAATAATCAAACACAAATTGTTGTACAAGTTAAAGATGTAGTAAGTGATATAAAAAAATACACAGCTATTTTAGATAGTCAATGGGTTTTATTCAGCCGAAAAAATGATTTCTACATTTATGATTTTGATGAGCATTGTAGTTTAGGGAAACACCAACTAACTATTGTTGCTGAAGACATTTCTGGAAACATTAGTGAAAGAACTTTCTTTTTTACTAAAGAGCCTCCCAAGGTAAACAAAAGCAAAAAGAAAGTGTTAGTAAAAGCAAAAAAGAAAAAACAATCATCAGCAGCTAAAAAAAGAAAGAAAAAATGACGCATTTAACTGAAGGGCAAAAAGCACCAGCATTTTCTGGAAAAGATCAAAATGGAAAAAAAATAGCCCTAGCCGATTTTAAAGGCAAAAAAGTAGTGCTTTATTTTTACCCCCAAGATAGCACACCCACTTGCACAGTACAGGCTTGTAATCTTAAAGATAACTATGCTTTGTTAACAAAAGAAGGGTTTACCGTAATTGGCGTTAGCCCAGATGATGAAAAGAGCCATAAAAAGTTTGAAACCAAAAACGAGCTTCCTTTTCCTTTAATTGCTGATATAGAGCATGTTGTAATAGAAAAATATGGTGTTTGGGGAGAAAAACAAATGTATGGACGTAAGTACATGGGCTTGCATAGAACCACTTTTGTTATTGATGAAAAAGGGGTGATTAAGAATATTTTTCTGAAGCCAAAGAGTAAACAACATGCTGAAGAAATTATTGCAGCTTATGTAAAATAGACTTGCTTTATCCCTTTAAAGCGTTATTTAGGCACAAATTTTTAAAATAATTGCTTTTTGTAATAAGAGAAGTGCTTTATTTTGCATAATAGCATCCCCCGCTTGCACATTAAACCTAAACAACACATGACTGTACGGATTAAAGAAAACTCCTTACTGGCAAAGCTTGCTGCCTATAATTTGAAGGCTGAAAAAATGGCTCTTGTAATTGGAGATACTATTAGACTACACAACACCACCAAACAAGAATTTTTAAGTAACCCTAAATGGGTAAGGCACGAAATTGCTCATGTACATCAATACAAGCAAAAAGGTAAAGTTCGATTTATACTTTCTTACCTATTAGAAACATTTAACTTAGGCTACGAGTTTAATAGATACGAGTTAGAAGCTATTAAAAAGGAGAGAGACCACTTGTTGTTGGAAGGTGTTGAGTTTGTTTAACTAAACAACTGATAAACTGCCCAACTCATAACATAAGCCAAAACCGTCATATACACCAACTGAAAAATAGGCCATTTCCAGGTTTTAGTTTCTCTTTTTACAACCGCCAATGTGCTCATGCATTGCATAGCCAAAACATAAAATACCATTAACGATAACGCAGCTGGTAAAGTGTACACTTTAGTTCCATCGCTGTGGGTGGCTGCTCTCATTTTTTCTCTTAAAGAATTATCGTCATCTTCTTCTACACTATATAATGTAGCCATTGTGCCAACAAAAACTTCTCTTGCAGCAAATGATGTAATTAGAGCTATTCCAATTTTCCAATCATAGCCCAATGGTTTAATGGCTGGCTCAATAACTTTTCCTAATCTTCCTGCATAAGAGTTTTGCAGTTTTTCGGTGGATGCAATTTTGGCTAAAGAATCTTTGGCAGCAGGATTTTTCTCTGCAAGCAAAGCATATTTTTCAGTTGTTTTTTCAATCGTATCTCCTGGACCATAGCTACTTAAAAACCATAACAGTAAGCTAATTACCATAATTACTTTACCAGCATCGGTAACAAAAATTTTGGCTTTTTCCAGCATGGTTAAACCAACATTTGCCCAACGTGGGCTTCTATAAACGGGCAACTCTAAAATAAAAAAACTTTTTTCTTTAATATTTACAAACCACTTCATTACATAACTAACAAGCAATGCCATTACAGTGCCTAGTAAGTATAAAGCCATCATTACCAAGCCTTGTAAACTTAAAAACCCAAAATAGTAATCCGATGGTATTACCAAAGAAATTAAAATGGTATAAACAGGTAATCTTGCACTGCAACTCATAAGTGGTGTAACCAAAATAGTCAGTAACCTTTCTTTTCTATTTTCAATATTTCTGGCACTCATTATTGCAGGTACAGCACAAGCTAAGCCACTAATCATAGGCATTACACTCTTACCATTTAAACCTACTTTACGCATGAGACGGTCACTTAAGAAGCTAATTCTTGCCATGTACCCAGTATCTTCTAAAATACTGATTAAACCAAACAGAATCATAATTTGAGGTACAAAAACCACAATACCGCTTAATCCTGCCACAACACCATTAATCAATAAATCACTCCACCATGCTTGTGGTAAATTTGCATTTAAATAAGATGTACAATATTGAAAACTACTTTCAATCCAATCCATTGGAAATTGTGCCAACCAAAAAATACTTTGAAACAAAATAAACAATACAACTAGTAAAATGGAATAACCCCAAATACGGTGCAGTAAAATGTCATCGAGTTTATCAGTAAACATTTTTCTTTCCATTGGGTCAGGTTCAGTAACATGTTGCTGCATAATCAATTTAATCTTTTGATAACGCTGCATAATTTCTTCGGCCTGTGTTTTGGTTGGATTAAATTTTGTAAGCAACTCTATTTCTTCAATTGCATGTTGGGTTGCGTCATTTAACGGAAAATTTTCGTGATTAATTAAATAGTGTACCGCAGCATAATCATTTAATGCTGGGATTATTTTTTGTATTTCCTGAATACTATTTTCGGCAATTGCCTTATTGGCTATAAAATCTTTAGTAATTTTTTTGGGTTGGGCTGCTACTTGTAACAACATTTTTTTTAGCTGCAACAACCCTTTACTTTTTCTTGGGTTTACTTCAATAACAGGTATGCCCAACTCTTTGCTTAAACCTTCAACATCTATTTTAATTCCTTTTTTGCTAGCCAAATCGTTCATGGTTAATGCAACCACAACAGGTACTTTTAAATCCAATATCTGACTGCAAAAAAGTAGGTTTCTTTTTAAATTACTTGCATCGGCAACCAATAAAATAACATCAGCTTCAATTTCTTTATCAGCCTGCATTAATACTTTGTAAGTAACCCATTCATCGGCTCTTCTTGGGTATAAAGAGTATGTGCCTGGCAAATCAATTAAGTTGGCAGTAACCAAATTATCTAACGGCACCTTACCAGTTTTTTTATCAACTGTAACACCAGGAAAATTGCCCACTTTTTGATTTAGCCCTGTAAGACTATTAAACAACGTACTTTTTCCGCTGTTGGGGTTACCCACTAATGCAATATTTATGGTATTTACCGTTGTCATACAAGGGCAACAAATGTAGATGCCTTAAATGGTACTTGGTTACGAGATTAGGAACAGAAATAGGAGCTATCAATATTCATTAAGCAGTTTAGCAAACTCAGTAATGATAACCCTTTTATAAACATACCTGAATTGGCATAAAAAATTAGTAACACTAGTGGTTTAACCCAAAATGTTAACACAATGCCTTGCATTAGCAATAAAATTACTGCCAATTGCTGTTGGCTTGTTTTTTGAGCCATTCTATAATACCATTTAGTTTATTACATGCTATACCCTTATTTATAGTTTTAAATACAATAATTGGTTTAATACTACCTCAACAAACACTTTAATAGCATGGATTGGTATAATCAAAGTATAGAAGAAATATTTAAACATTTAAACTCCAGTAACAATGGTTTAAATGATACTGGGGCAAAAAACATATTGACAAAAATTGGCAATAATGAATTGCAAGATGGGAAAAAGAAAACTGCATTAGGCATTTTGCTTGCACAGTTTAAAGATGTGATGATTTTAATTTTATTGGTAGCAGCTGTTATTTCTGGTATTGTAGGTGATATTACGGATACCATTGTTATTTTAGTTATTGTTTTATTAAATGCAGCAGTTGGTTTTATTCAAGAATACAGGGCTGAAAAAGCAATGCAAGCTTTAAAAAAAATGGCTATTACACAAGCCACAGTTATTAGGGAGGGAACCAATATTTTGGTAGCTGCTACTGAGCTTGTACCAGGGGATATTGTTGTTTTAGAAACAGGCAATGCTGTACCTGCCGATATAAGAGTTATAGAGTCTATAAATTTAAAAATCGATGAATCGGCACTAACTGGCGAATCTGAAACAGTTGAAAAATTTTCAGAAGCACTAAAGATTAACAATGCATCAATTAGCGAACAAAATAGCATGCTGTTTAAAGGCACATTTGTTAGTTATGGAAGAGGCAAAGGAGTTGTTGTTACAACTGGTATGCAAACACAATTGGGCAATATTGCAAAAATGTTGCAACAAGAAGAATCTAAAACGCCATTACAACAACGTATGATAAGCTTTAGTAAAAAGCTTTCGTTATTGGTTTTATTATTATGTGTATTATTTTTTTTATTGGTTGGCTACGTGGCGAAAGCCTGTTAAAGATGTTGCTAACAAGCATTTCTCTTGCTGTTGCAGCAATACCCGAAGCACTACCTGCTGTAATAACCATATCACTTGCATTAGCTGCAAAAAGATTAATTAAATTAAATAGCCTTATTAAAAAGTTACCAGCTGTAGAAACCTTGGGTTCTGTAACCTATATATGTACAGATAAAACTGGAACACTCACCAAAAACAAAATGTATGTAGAGCAACTTTTTGTAAACAATCAATTAATTGAAATAAAAGAAATTAATACAAAAAAAAATGAACCACTCATTGCGTTGTTACTTCAATCATTTGCATTAAACAATGATGCCGTTGAAGATGACAAAAAAGTGCTTAAAGGCGATAGTACTGAAATCGCTTTAATGCAAATTGCAAAAGAACAAGGTGTAACTGTTGATGCATGGCCTAGAGTTGCTGAAATAGCTTTCGATTCTAAGAGAAAACTAATGACTACTTTTCATAAGCATGATGCTATCATTTCTTTTACTAAAGGAGCCCCTGATATTCTTATAGAAAAATGTAAGGATATTGATAAAGTAAAATTACAGCAACAAGTAAATACAATGGCAGAAAGTGGTTACAGAGTAATTGGTTTTGCCTATAGAAATTGGAATGAAATACCACAAGAAATAACAACTGCAACGCATGAAAGTGATTTACATTTTTTAGGCTTAGCAGGCATTATAGACCCACCAAGAGAAGAGGTTACAGCTGCATTAGCTCAATGTAAAACTGCAGGTATTGTAACCGTTATGATTACAGGCGATCATCCATTAACAGCTAAAACCATTGCAAAAAGAATTGGTATTTTAAATAACGAAAAAGATTTGGTAATTACTGGTAAAGAACTTGCAGATTTAAGTGAAACGAGTCTTTTAAATCAAATAGAAAACATAAAGGTATACGCCAGAGTATCGCCAGAACAAAAATTGCTTATTGTAAAAACTTTACAACAAAAAGGGCATTATGTTGCCATGACTGGCGATGGAGTAAACGATGCTCCCTCTTTAAAACGTGCCAATATTGGTATTGCAATGGGCATTACGGGTACCGATGTTTCTAAAGAAGCGGCACACATGATTTTGTTAGACGATAACTTTTCTACCATTGTTAAAGCTGTACGTGAAGGCAGGAGAGTTTATGATAATATTCTCAAGTTTATAAAATACCTAATGACTACCAATTCAGGTGAGTTGTGGATATTATTAGTGGGACCAATTTTAGGCTTACCTATTGCATTATTGCCTATTCATATTTTATGGATTAATTTAATATCTGATGGATTTCCGGCAATTTCTTTGTCTTTCGAAAAAGCTGAAAAAAACATAATGAAAAGACCGCCAAGAGATCCAAAGGAAAATGTATTTGCCAATGGCAATGGGTTACATATGATTTGGGTTGGTTTGTTTATGGCTGCAGTAGCTTTACTAGCTCAAAATTGGGCTATACAAAATGGATTACATTGGCAAACCATTGTGTTTAACATAGTTTGTTTAAGTCAAATGGGTCACGTATTAGCTATTCGTTCAAATAAACAATCGTTTTTTAGCGTGCCTCTATTTTCTAACATACCACTTATTTTTGCTGTAACAACTGCTGTAATACTTCAAATTGCAGTTACTTATATACCAGTAATACATTCTGTTTTCAAAACAAAAGCACTTAGCCTGCGAGAATTTATATTTGTTGTAATCGCATCGTCTTTGGTATTTTTTGCAGTAGAAATAGAAAAATTGATATTCAGAAAAAAGAAAAAGCATCAATCGGGCAATAGTAAATTACTCAAAACCTAAAATTTATTATAGTTAGACTAGTGAGATTCTATTTTTAATACTTGTTTTGATATAAACCTCAATTCTTTAAGCCAATGATCTTTCTGCTCTAAATTAAATTAAAATATTGTATTCCTTACTGCACTTATTTTTGTACAAATTATTGCTATGTATAAGTGGATTTTTCTTGTGCTGTTATTGCCATTTGCCGTTGTTGCCCAAAGCAAAAAAAAGAAGGCTAAAATGTTAGAGTATGCCGAGCAAAAAGCCAATGCCGATTTGATGTACAAGCTCACACAACATGTGCAATATTTAGCCAGTGATTCTTTAGAAGGTAGAAGAACAGGTACTAGAGGAGAACAATTGGCTATGGAATATATTGCTAAACAATACACAGCAATAGGCATAGAACCAAAAGGAACCAATGGTTTTATACAAGAATTTGAAATTAATGAAGGCAAAAGCGTTACAGATAAAACTAAGCTTATAGTAAATGGTAAAAATCTAGTGTTAAACACTGATTATTATCCATTGGCATTTAGTAAAAATACTTCAACCAAAGGCTCTCCAGCAATGGCTTTAAGAGAAAAAGGGCAGCCTTGGTTTTTAGATGTTAAAGATGAACTGGAAGCCAATAAGACCAATCCTCATTTCGATGTAGAAGAGTTTATTAAAAAACAAGTAGAAGAAGTAAATAAAAAAGGGGCAACGGCATTATTTCTCTACAACTCATCTTCAACAACAGATAATATTTTGTTCAATAAAAATGATAAATCTGCACTTGCCAACATTCCTGTTTTGTATCTCACTAAAGAAGGTGTGCAGCGTTCTTTCAAAGATCGTTCAGCAACGCTTGAAATTGAATTAAGTGTACAAATTGAAAGTAATATAAGAATGGGCAGAAATGTGGTTGCATTTATTAATAATAATGCTGCAAACACAGTAGTATTGGGTGCTCACTACGACCATTTGGGTTATGGCGAAGATAAAAATGCATTAGATGCTTTACATGAAGTACACAATGGTGCAGATGACAATGCAAGTGGCACAGCTGCTTTATTAGAATTGGCTGCCATGCTTAAAACAGATGCTCCTAAAAACAACAACTATTTATTTATCAATTTTAGTGGAGAAGAATTGGGTTTATTTGGCAGTAAATACTGGCTCGAAAATCCTAGTGTAAAAATTTCGCCCAATTACATGATTAATATGGATATGGTTGGGCGTTATGATACAGCTCATAAATTAACCATTGGTGGGTATGGTACATCGCCAGTTTGGGGAGATGTTTTTAGTACATTACCTAATAAAAATTTAATTGTAAAATTTGATAGTGCAGGTAGCGGTCCCAGCGATCATGCAAGCTTTTACAGAGCTGGTGTGCCAGTTTTATTCTTTTTTACAGGTAGTCATGCCGATTACCATAAAGCCACAGATGATTGGGATAAAATTAATTACAACGCACAAAAAGATATTGTAAAATTTAT
>CALRLF020000055.1:0-28703 GCA_943368475.1 Allobosea thiooxidans | reverse complement strand
GATAAGCCACCATCTACAGGTACATCTCCTTCTGTTTCGCCAAAACCATCTTGGGCCATGGCTGGTAATACCAGTACAACTAGTACAAACAATAAGCTAATAAATTTTTTGTTGCTAATTATGTTGATGATTGTTTTCATGTTTTTGAGTTTGATGAGTTTACAATTTGTTGCTGGTTGTCAATTTACAGTTTTACAATTTTTTCTACTGATCTGTTGCCTTTTGCATCTGTAAGCTCTAATACATAATTACCTTTCATTAGTTTGGCAATATTAATTGTTTGTGTGCCTGCTGCCAATTGACTTTGATACACTCTCTTGCCTGCTACATCTGTAATGCTAACTGTGTATTTGCCTTCTGTTGCTGGTAATTGAACAGTGATTTGTTTATCAGCTGGATTTGGATACACTTTGATACCTGTAATTACGGTTGGTACTATGGCTTTGCTAAATACCAATGCAAAACGATTCGTTTGTGTTGCTGCATTGTTTTTATCTACAGTGAAACTGTAAGTTGAACTTGACTTTACGTTGTGGATGGTGTTGGTGTATTTATCTATCAAATAAATTCCTGTTGCTTTGAAGTTGTCATAGTCACTGAAATTTAATTTGTATGTTCCGCTTTGATTGCTTTTTACATTTAATGCAACCGTATCAGTTGTTAAGGTTTGTAAACTTCTGGTTTGTACAGCCATCAAATTATTGCCTTTTAAACTGTTTAAATATTGAGTACCTGTATTCATCGATACAATATCCATTGAACCAACTTTTGTATTACTTACATCATTGTCATTTGCATAACGTACAATAATTTCATCTGCTTTATTGCTATCATCTAACATATAAGCTACACGTATCATTTCATTGAAACTTCTGGTACGGAAATAACCATTTTGCGTTGATGCTGTTTTTTGTGCTTCGTTAAAGTTTAATGTAAGTGTACTGAGTGGCTGAGCTCTTACAAATATGGCTTGACCACTTGCGATGATATTACCTGTTGCATCATTTAATCCTGTATTTCCTCCTGTATAAGTACCTCCTATTGGATCCCAATATGCATAGTTACCTGCGGTATTGCCTGGTGCATAAATTGCATAATTATTGCCAATATTTATATTATCAGCTACTAATGTGCTGAAACTTATTTGGCTTGGGTATGGATTCCCTATGAATACATAGCTGTTTGTTCCTGTATTTGGATAATCGATTGTAAATGAACCCAAGTTTTTTTGTGCATTGCTTATTATACCTGTACTACTTAATGTTACTGCTGCTGGGGCTAAGCTGCTTCCATCTAATAATGCACAACCTGCACTTCTTGGACCTCGTATGTTTAACCTGAATCCTTTACCTGCTGCTGTATTGGTGCTTAATGTATTTGGAACAACTACCCAACGGCTACCTGCTGTTAAACTTGCATCATAAGTATAAGCACTTGGGGCATTGGTAGTAGTTACATCAAATCCTGTTGTACCGTCTACAGTGCATGCTGTTGTTCCTGCATTTGCTCCTGTGATATGTATTTGTTGCTGCCAACCTGCACTTAAACTTTGACTTACTGGACTGCTGATTAAACTCCATGCTCTGGAAGATTTTAGAGGAATGTAGCGTTCTTGGGTTACTGTTCCAGAAAACGTGCCTGCTGAATTACCAATTGAAGCCGTTCCTGTGGCTGAAGAACGAAGTGTCATTGTTCCATTTATAGTTAAACTAGTTCCTGTTAGTGCAGTTATAGAAGCTCCTGGTAAAACATACATATTATTAATAAAATAAGCTGCTCCCAAAACTGGGTTGTTAGAAGAAGCTGTAATTATTGCATTGTAAACAAATGTGTTGGGAACGTTTGAATAAGTACTATTAAAACCAGCTGGAATCCAATTTGCTTGAGTGCCATAATCAGTTGTAGATGTTCCAAACCAGGTACCATCGTCACTTGTAATCATCACATTGTCAATTCTATTATTTCCACTGGTATTTGTTGCCCCAGAAACTGTATAACGGAAATACACAATCGCTTGATTCTCTACAGCAGTTATCGAAGTTAAGTCGAGTGATTTTTGAGAAAACGTTGTACTTGTAGTTGCTGTATTGGTGCCAAAATCGGTCCAAGTAGTTCCATTTGTTGAATATGCCCATTGGCCTGTGCTAAAACCTGTACTTGTACCTCTTACATCTAATACAATTTTAATTTTGGTGTAGCTAAGGGTGCTTGTTACAAACACCAATGCTTTAGAATTGGCTGAATTACTGATAATCGAATAAGTCAATCCAGCTGCTGTTGTAGATCTAGGATCGCTAATTACACTACCGCCAAAAGCATTCAATTCAGAACTTTGGGTCCATGAACTAGAGCCATTGGTTCCATCGGAATATAAATTAGAGTTTGCACTGTAAACACCCAAATTTGCAGCCACCGCTCTAGGCGTATTTGGAGATGCTGCTGTTGCATCAAATGTCCACCCTGCCAATAATGTTTTTTGAGCTTTAAGATTAATAATGCCAAGGATAAAAATTGTTAGAGAGCTAAGTAGTAATCTCTTCATAAGAAGTTTGTTTTCGTGAATTATAGTTATTAAATGAAATGGAATTGTCTTTTCAAATGCAGACAAAAGTAATGAGTTACTTAACCCAATACTAAATACGGGGTTAAGTTTATATGAAGAAGGAAAATTTTACATCAAAAATAAAACGTTTCTTGCTTCTTTTTAATTACTCTGGTACTCTACCCTTATGGTTATAGAAGCAGTTTATTGTTTTGAAGAAGTGTTTAACGAGCCACCATATGCATATTCTTCATTATCATTTTTACCAGTAATTTGAACCTTTAAGAAAATGCAGTAATCTCTTTGTATTTGATTTACATAGTTTATAGTTGTTGACATAACGATAGTTTTTGTGTGTTGCTATTTCAGGCCAAGACATATACATAAAAGAAGCATTCAGTTTATGCTGAATGCTTCTTTACAAGAAATGGATCGTTATTCTTTTATGAATTTTATGTAGTGTATGGAATCATCTACATCGGTGTATTTTAATACATAAACGGCTTTAGGTAATGTAGCAATTTGTAGGGTTTTTGTAGTTCTTCCTGCAACCACTGTATTGTTTTGTTGTACAACAATTGTACCCTTAGCATCGATTATTTGCATGTTTATTTTACCAGCTTTTAGCGTTGTAAACTCAACATTTAAGGTATTTACAGCAGGATTAGGATAAACCAATACTGGACTAACAGTTTTATCAAAATTTAAAGCAGCAATATTGCTGTAAGCAAATTTGCCATCTAAATCAACCATTTTTGCTCGATAATAACTCCATCCTTTAAGTGGACTTACATCGGTTAATCCATAATTTTTGGTGATATTGCTATTGCCAGTTGCTAATACTTTTCCAATGGTTGTATTAAAATTAACGCCATCGGCCGAACGTTGAATTTCAAAATGGCTTGCATTAGATTCTGACAAAGTACTCCACTCTAACTGTGTAGTTGTATTTTGTTTTCTTGCTTTTAGTCCTGTTAAAGTAACTGGCACTATTGCATTAACTGTAACAGTTACACTGTTTTTACTAAAGTTGGCACAATACGTATTGGGTTGTGTGGCTAATGCATTGGTCATTGCAGTTAAACTACCTCCCACAAATGTTTGTATTGCTGCAGCGTTGGCTGTTAAATAACTTAAACCATAAACCGAATAAACACCAGCAGGATAAGTACCTGAATTACTTAGGTTGGCAGTGGCACTAATTGCTACAATATTATTGGTAGCATTGTTTACCATTACATAACCATAGCTAAAGCTTGCACCAGGATTGGTGTACAAGCCAGAACCATTGTAAACAGCTCCTCCAGATGGTGTAGTAGTTATGGCAAAAGAATAATTAAAAGGTATTCCAGTATTAGGTGTTGTTGCATCTGCACCATAAACGCCTTGTACTAAAAAATAAGGTGTACCAGCTGTTAAATTAATAGTTACAGCAGCACTAGTACCAACACCATTTGCAAAATTGGAGGCAATCCAATTAGTACAGCCACTAGCCGGGTTAAAGCTATTTGCAAAAAAATTATATACCGAACCAGCCCCAGTTCTTGTAAATGTATAAGAGCCAGTTACAGAAACTACGAAAGGATAAACGTCATAATGGTAAATATTAGAAAATTGAGTACATGGCCCTCCCGAGCTAGCTGCTCCTATTAAACCAGTACTTGCATCTGTAAGTGTTATGGTACCACTAGCAGCAAATGCAGTTGCATATTGCGGACTTAAACTTAAGTTTAAACTTCCACTACCTACTGTAGCACTAACGTTAGAAGTTGGTGTAATGGTTGCTCCTTCAGCTGCACAAGACGATGCAGTAACAGTAATATTGGCAGCATTTAGATTGAAAAAAACATTGCCAATTGCTCTAACCATTACTCTTCCTTTGATGGTATTTACTGAAGGAATGGTAATGGTTTCAGAACCATCATTTGCAGTTGATGCTAATAGCGTGTAGGGAAAAGTTAAACCACCATCTGCCGAAAAAAATATTGCTACATTGGCTGTATTAAAAGGAGCAGCTGTTGTATTTGCAACGTTCCATGTGATTGTTGCAGTATTGGTTCCATTACCAGTCCATGTAGCACTTGTATTTTGAGAGGTAACTGTAAAAGGTGTTCCAGCAACGGTATTTACAATCATTTCATCTGAGCAAACGCCACCACCTAAATTTTTGTTATCTCTTACTGTTAATCTAAAATTAATTGTTTCGGTAGTTGTTGGTAAAAACTCACCAATGGTTTGGGTTGCATTGGCAACATCACTTAATTGAGGGAAATGTCTTATTGGCGACACTCTAGGAGCAAATGATCTAAAAAATGGTTTGCTACCCGAGTTCCAATTAGCTCCAACCGAACCAGCATCAATTTGCTCCCAACTATAGGTTAATGCATCTCCATTCACATCGGTAGCAGAGCCTGTTAAAACAAATGGTGTACCCGCTGGTATCGAAAAATCGGACCCAGCATTTACAACAGGGGCACTATTGCCTGTATTGGTTATGGCAGCACAGGTATTGCCATTGCTATTATTAGAGTAATTACCAATTTCTATTTGACTAGTTGCATGAAAAAACGGAATACTATTGCTGGCTAAATTGTTTGCAGCATTACAAATACCAGCATAACCCATAATGGTAACCCCACTTCCAGGTTCAACTGCTGTGCTTGGATTTCTATTACCCGAACAATTACCCGTTAATGCATTAAATGTGTGATTACCACCAAATTGGTGCCCTATTTCATGAGCTACAAAATCTATATCATAGGCATCGCCTGTAGGTGAAGTACTACCAGTAACGCCTCTTGCTTTTTGACCATTGATACAAACAACACCTAAACCTGCCAAACCTCCTGCCCCTGTACTAAATGTATGTCCAATATCAAAATTTGCAGACCCAATATTGGAAGTTATAACAGATTGACTTTCATTAATTAAAGTATTTGCATCGTCATTACCCGTAAATGGATCAGACGCAGCATTTAAATATTCAATAATATTGTTATTGGCAATCAATACAAGCCGAATAGCCACTTCTTTCTCATATACACCATTTACCCTATTTACAGTTGTTACGATTGCCGAATGCAGCAAAGACGCATTTGTTCCTCCCACTGCTACTGCATATTCCCCAGTACATGCAACTGCTAATCTGTAAGTTCTTAATTGACTTCCAAAACAAAAACCGGCAGTAGTTCTAGCTGATTGTAAACTTGCGTCAACTATACCTTCTACGCCAATTTCCTGATAAGTATTGGTAGGTTTTAAATCTTGCTTAAAGTAAGAAATATAGTTATTTACGTTACCCCTTTCATAAGGGTCAATATATATAGAACCTGTGATTGGTGAAAGAATTTGAGCATGAAAGCCAAGTTCCGTCCAGTCTAATTTTATGGTAGCTGTTCTATCATCAATACCCTGACCACTGTAGGTTTTAATGCCTGGAAACTTAGCCATTAATCCTGCTTCTTGAATGGGAGACTCAACAATACTAAAATGACTGATGGTTCCATCGGGCATTGGAATTGATAAGATAGACTGATTGTTTTGTGCAGCTGTTGTAAATTCCAATGGTACCTTACTAAAAAACTGCTTCAAAGCATTTACATCTAATGAAACTGCCCTGAATTTATCAGGAATTATGGGTCTTACTTGCTGATTTGCGTATTTAAAAGTTGAGGCACTTTTATCTGTAAAAAAAGCATTTTGGGCTCTCGAACTAAATGGAAAAGTTATGCAAATGGTGCATAGAATTTTGTAAAAAAATTTCATATGATAAAATTTGGGGTAGGGAAAGATAATAAAATTGAATAGATTGCTTTCAAATAAACCAATGGAAATTTAAAAAATCGTTACCCCGAAATAATTATTACTTTAAAACAACAATTAATACTTAAAAGAAATTAATAATCCAATAGAAAAAACTACACCAGTTTCTCCAACACAAAATAAACAGCCGGACAAAAAGTTGCATTTTTTAAAGTAATGGCTGGGCGTTTAAAAAAAACATCTTCATCGGTGTATGGAAAACGATGACAATCGCTGGGGCGTTGATCATAAATACTGCAAAAATTATCTTCACCCAAAAACGGACAAGGAGAAGATTTTACTACATAATCTCCTTCTGTATCTAACCTTAAATAAGTATCTATAAATACACCTTCCTTCATTTTAAGATACTTGCTGATGCGTTTTATATCAGGCGTTTTAAACCTTGGTGAATAATTTTTACAACAGGCAGCACAGCTTAAACAGTCAATTTTAGTAAAAGCTTCCTCATGCAAATCGGGCAATTGTTTTAATACTTTGTTTTTATCGGCACGCTGTAAAAAGTTTTTATATAGCTTGGTATGCTCTTCACTTTTTTTTTGCCAGTTGTCTAAATTGATGTCTGCCATCGAACAAAGATAGATATTGATTACACGAATTTTACGAATTAGTCGAATTGAACGAATTGTAAGAATACTGTTTATTACACTAATTTTTTCGAATTACACGAATAGTGAACTTCAGGTTGAACTATTAAACTATTAAATAGATTTTCTGTGCTTCTGTGTATCTGTGGCAAAAAACATTTTTCTTTGCGGCTCTGCGACTTTGCGGTTATCTAAAATGGAAACAACCAAAGAAACTTTACTTATCTTATTTTCTACCCCTTATTACCTTATTATTATTGGTATAGAAATTTTGTTATCGAATTATCGCCACAAAAAACTATACACTTTAAAAGATACTGTTTCAAATGTGTATTTGATGTTGTTGAACGGAGGATTGGATTTATTGTTTCGTTCTATTTATGTGGGTGTAATTTTTACTTTTTTATTTAACCACAGAATAATTGATACTTGGCAAAACCCCATTTTATACTGGCTAGCTTTATTAATTGCAGAAGATTTTTTATACTATTGGTTGCACAGATTTGATCATGAAATACGTTTTTTTTGGGCTACACATGTTACCCATCATTCCTCTGAAAAAATGAATTTTACGGTTGGTTTTAGGTCATCTGTTTTTCAACCTTTGTATCGCTTTATTTACTTTATTCCCCTACCGTTATTGGGTTTTAAGCCATTGGATATTGTGTTTATGTATGCAGCCACACAAATTTGGGGCATTTTTGTACATACCGAACTCATCAAAAAAATGGGCTTTTTAGAATACTTTTTAGTAACTCCATCTCATCATAGAGTACATCATGCCAGCAATCCAAAATACTTAGATAAAAACATGGGTATGTTTTTAATTATCTGGGATAAATTATTTGGCACTTTTCAGGCAGAACTACCAGTAGAAAAATATCAACCAGTTAAATATGGATTGACTAAGAACTTAGAAAATGTAAATGCAGCCAATCTGATATTGCACGAATGGATTCAAATTTATAAAGATGTTACAAAGCCCAACATAAGCTTTAAACAAAGATGGAACTATTTATTTGGTCCTCCAGGTTATAGCCATGATGGCAGCAGACAAACCAGTGAAGAAATGAGGAAGATGGAAGATGCTGGATACTAGATGCTGGTTTCTAGTTACAATTTGCTGGATAAAAAAGATTACCCAATTATCATTTCCCTCTCACCATTCTCCATTCACTATTCACCTTTGAGCAACTTTTCTTGCACAGTTTATTCCCAACCCCAAACAATCGTTAGCATTAGGTGTAATTAGCTTGTACATTTGCGGCGAATTTTAGTGATTGAATTCAGGCAATTTTGACCGTTTTCTTTTCTTGTTCAGTATATTTCAACAGTTGAAGAGTGTCCTGCTGGTCAGCAGGATTAGAAACGACGCCACTGAAGCCTGATGCTTATTCTATCGCTGGTTAAATAATAAAAAATCTAAATCAGGCATATGAACCTATTTGATCAACAAAACACAGAATTTCAAAGAAGACACAATGGACCCGATGCTGCAAACACCCAAGCTATGCTGCAAACCATTGGTGTAAATAGTTTAGATGAATTGATAGACCAAACAGTGCCTGCTGGTATTCGTTTGGCAGAACCGTTAAATACACCTGCGGCAATTAGTGAGTTTGAATATTTGAACGAATTGAAAACTGTTGCTGCAAAAAATAAATTGTACAAAACCTATATTGGTCAAGGTTATTATGGCACCATTACACCAAGTGTAATTTTGCGAAATGTGTTTGAAAACCCAGGATGGTATACACAGTACACACCTTATCAAGCAGAGATTTCTCAGGGTCGTTTAGAAAGTTTATTGAACTTTCAAACCATGGTAACCGATTTAACAGGATTGCCTTTGGCCAATGCATCTTTATTGGATGAAGCAACAGCAGCAGCTGAAGCCATGAACATGTTGTTTCACAATGGCGATACTACTAAGAAAAATAAATTCTTTGTTGACGCAAATGTGTTTCCACAAACCAAAGATTTATTACAAACCAGAGCAACGCCTATTAACATAGAAATTGTTATTGGTGATTATAAATCGGCTTTATTAGATAATACTTATTTTGGTGCGATTGTTCAATACCCTAACAACTTAGGCAGCATTGAAGATTACAGAGGCTTTATTGCCAATGTACATGCTGTTGGCGGTTATGTAGTAATGGCAACTGATTTATTGGCGTTGACTTTATTAACAGCTCCTGGAGAATTGGGTGCTGATGTTGCAGTAGGTAGTGCTCAACGTTTTGGTGTGCCAATGGGTTATGGTGGCCCACATGCAGCATTTTTTGCTACTAAAGAAGAATTTAAACGTGGTGTTCCAGGACGTATTATTGGTATTAGTATTGATGCTCAAGGCAACAGGGCTTTACGTATGGCATTGCAAACACGTGAGCAACATATTAAACGTGAAAAAGCAACATCAAATATTTGCACTGCACAAGCTTTGTTAAGCAACATGGCTGCTATGTATGCAGTATATCATGGAGCTGAGGGTTTGAAAAATATTGCTACAAGGGTTGCTACACTTACGCAAGTGTTGAGTGAATCTTTAACTGAACTTGGTTTTAAAAATATTAATGCTGCTTATTTTGATACTATAGTTGTAGAAGCAAATACTGCAAGTGTTTTGCCTGTGGCAGAAAAAAATAACATCAACTTCCGTTATATTGGTGATAAACATATTGGTATTAGTTTAGATGAAACTACCAGCCAAAAAGATGTATTGGACATTGTGTATGTTTTTGCAGAAAGTTTAGGACAAAATGAAGCCGAAATTGAATTTGATAGTGAAAGTACACTTACGTCAATACCAACTTACGCTGTAAGAACTTCAGCTTTCTTAACACATCCAGTTTTCAACACCCATCATAGCGAAAGCCAAATGATGCGTTATATAAAACAATTGGAGAATAAAGATTTGAGTTTAAATACTAGTATGATTTCTTTAGGCAGTTGTACTATGAAGTTGAATGCTGCAACAGAAATGATACCTGTAAGTTGGCCTGAATTTGGTGGATTGCATCCTTTTGTTCCTGCTAACCAAGCTGAAGGTTACAAACAAATTATTGATGAGTTGGGAGCTTACTTAGTAAATATTACAGGTTTTGATGCTTGCAGTTTACAACCCAATAGTGGTGCACAAGGTGAGTATGCTGGTTTGTTAACCATTATGGATTATCATAAAGCCAATGGCAATGCTCATAGAAATGTGGTGTTAATTCCAACATCGGCACATGGTACCAATCCTGCAAGTGCTGTAATGGCTGGTATGAAAGTAGTGGTGGTGAAGAACAACGAAGATGGCAGCATTAACATGGATGATTTAAAAGCCAGGGCTGAACAATATAAAGATACTTTGGGTGGATTGATGGTAACTTATCCAAGTACATATGGTGTATTTGATGAAGACATTAAAGAGATTTGTGAGTTGATACATTCTTTAGGTGGACAAGTGTATATGGATGGTGCCAATATGAATGCACAGGTTGGTTTAACTTCTCCTGCAAATATTGGAGCAGATGTTTGCCACTTGAACTTGCATAAAACATTTGCTATACCGCATGGTGGTGGTGGTCCTGGCATGGGTCCAATTTGTGTAAAAGCACATTTAGCTCCTTATTTACCTGGGCATGTTGTACTAGGTAATACAGGTGCTGTTTCTGCTGCTCCTTATGGCAGTGCATCAATTTTATTAATCAGTTATGCGTATATAAAAATGTTGGGTTACGATGGAATTAAAATGGCAACAGAATATGCTATTTTAAATGCCAATTACATGAAAGCAAGATTGGAAAAACATTACCCCATTTTATTTACTGGAAAAAATGGAACCTGTGCTCATGAGTTTATTGTTGATTTACGTCCGTTTAAACAAAGTGCTGGTGTAGAAGCTGAAGATGTAGCAAAGCGTTTAATTGATTATGGTTTTCATGCACCAACAATGAGTTTCCCTGTTGCAGGAACGATTATGATTGAACCAACAGAAAGTGAAGACAAAGCTGAATTAGATCGTTTTTGTGATGCATTGATTTCTATTCGTGAAGAAATTGCAGCTATTGAAAATGGAACTGCTGATAAAGTTGATAACCCATTAAAAAATGCACCACATACTCAAGCTGTAATTTGTGCAGATGAATGGAATCATAAATATTCACGTAAAGAAGCAGCTTTCCCACTATACTATGTAACACAAAATAAATTTTGGCCAAGTGTGGCAAGGGTAAACAATACACATGGAGATAGAAACCTAGTGTGTACTTGTGAGCCTATTGAAAGTTATATGGAAGTAGAGAATTAATGTTCGAATTAGTGGATTAGCGAATTGATGAATTATAATAAGAAGAGCCGTTCAAAATATTTGAACGGCTCTTCTTATTTAGTGAGTTTTGAAAATTCTATTTACTTTTTTTATTTTTTAACTTTTGAATACCATATCCTACTCCCCCTACTATTAAAAGTGATAAGCCTCCATCAACTGGGACATCATTTACGTCATCTGTAAAACTAGGCTGTGCATGTAGTAAAGCAGGCAATAAAAAAAGTATACAAGGTAGTATAAGGTATATAATGTTTTTAGTAGATTGTTTCATGTTATACTGATTCGAGGATTAATGAATTAACGAATTTGCGGATTAATCAATTTGTTTAGATAGGGTTGAAGAAGTTGGGTGGCTGTTTAACCTTTTCAACTTCTTCAACCCTTTCAACTTTCTTATTCTACAATTATTGTTCTTATTTCTTTCACATTATTACCCATAATACTTAACTGATAATTGCCTTGTGCTATTGGTTTACCCAAGTCAATTGTTTGTGTTGCACTGCCTCCATTGTGGTTAATGGTTTTAGCTGCTATTTCTTGACCAAGATTGTTGTAGATTCTTACGGTGTAAATACCTTTCTCTACATTGCTCATTTGTAAGCTTATAACTCCACCTTTTACTGGATTTGGATATACGGTGAACTCTGCTTTCTTTCCTCCTATCTTAACCTTAACAACATTGCTGTATTTAGTAGTTCCATTGCTTTCAATAGCTTTTATTCGGTAATAATTTTCGCCATTAATAACTGAAGCATCAAACCAAGAGTAAGCATTTGTTGTTGCATTTTTGGCAGCTACACTTGTTGCTTTGGTGAAAGTTACACCATCTTTGCTTTCTTCTACTTCGTAACTATTCATATTTACTTCATTAACAGTATTCCAAACAACTTCTATACCTGCATTCTTTTGTACTGCTGTTACATTTAAGAAAGTGGTTGGCAAACTATTGTTTGTTCTAAATACAATTCTAAATCTATCAGTTGCTGTTGTAGCTGCTGTTGATGTAGTAGTAAAGTTTACATCGGTTGTACCAGTTAGATTTAACAATGTTTCCCTGTTTAGATAATTGTCTTGTAAGTAGGCATTTACTGTTCCATCAAAATTATTGGCTGCAATTCTAAACGTGTAATTGTTTTGTGTTAACTGCCATGTTTTTAATTGAACTGTATCTGTTGGTGCAGGTGTATACCTTCTTTCTATACTCATTAAACTATTGCCCCTTTGTACTGCAATGTTTTCATCTTGGTTAATAAACTTCCCTGCATCATCATCATTTACGGTATTGATGTAATTGTTGTTGAACAATACAGTTGCTCCATCTTGTGATGTTCCATTCATATTTGCTGTTAGGTATAATTGTATACCCAAGGTTGATGTACCAGTTTGTGTTCTAAACACATTGGTATTGCCAGTTGTTTTATTGGCCTCTGCTATATCTAATTGTCGGGCTGAAGCTCCGCTTGTGTTTTGTACAAAGAATGCTTGTCCGCTTTGTATAGCTGTGGTAATATTAGATGAGCCATTACTCTTTGTTCCATCGGTAAAACAAGATACATAAGCTCCTCTTGTTCCTATAGTTGGGTCCCAGATATAGTAATAACCTGTTAATCCTGTTTTGGTTAAAGCATTCCAGTCTATAGGACTGGCATAAGGATTACCAATAAAGCTATACTCATTTGCATTGGCTGCCAGTGTAGGTAAACTTGACGGACTACTACTTGCAGTTCTAAAACTTACAGGTCCTGTGATTAAGGTTCCAATGGCTCTTAATGTAGTTGCACTGTTGCTTGTTGATGAAGTTGTTAAATCATACGAACGATCTCCTCTTACCAATATTCTGTAAGCATTTCCAGCAATTAAATTAGTAGCATTGGTATTGGCAATGCCTGTATTCCATGCTTGTGTAGTATTGTTAAAAGTAAACATAGAAGCTGCACCTGTAGAGGTTCCATCAAAACCATTGGTTTGATCTACTGTAGTTCCAGTAATATGTGTACCATAACCAGCAACAGGATTAGCTGTGCTACTGGTTGCCCCTTCCTGCCAATTGGCTTTAATAAAGTTGGAAGTAGTTACAGGTGAAGTTAAAAACCTAAATCCTCTTTTACCTGCTGGTATATAACGTTCTACGGTTACATTGCCCGATATTGTTCCTGCACTATTCGCTATTCTTCCAGTTGCAGTAGCATTACTGCTTATTGTTAACTTATTATTGGTGGTTAAAGTAGCCCCACTGTTTACAGTAAGTGTACCATTAAAACTAATTCCATTTCCACTAATACTACTGTTTGCTGCAATTATTAAACTACCAGTACCGGCTATTCCATTGCCGTTGTTGGTAATACCACCATTTACGGTGGTAGTAATGCCTGTTGTAGTTAAAGCTACTCCACTGTTAATAGTTAAGGCTTTACAAGTAAAACTAGCTGGAGCAATGGATGACGCAATAATGGCATCAGTTAAAACCGAAGGTGACCCACCTAACCATGAACTACCATTCCATGTAGGAATATCTGCATTTCTTAAAACAGAAACAGTATTAGAGCTGTTATTAGCCACAGTTATATCAGGCTTACCATCACCATCTAAATCTCCAATGGCCAATGAAATAGGAAATGTACCTGTTGCAAAATCTACCTTTGCTGCAAAAGAACTAGTGGTTATTGCACCAGAAGTAGTTGTATTACGAAAAATAGATGCAATGTTACCATTTGTATTACCACTGCTCGTAACAGCCAAGTCGGGTTTACTATCTCCATTAAAATCGCCAATTGCAACAGCCTGAGGATTCGTTCCTGCACCACCAGTAGTAAAATCTACCTTAGTTGCAAATGAACTGCTGGCAATAGTGCCTGAAGTGGCTGTATTCCTAAAAACTGAAACAGTTCTGGAGCCATTATTTACAACTACTAAATCCATTTTACCATCACCTTCCAAATCCCCTAAAGCTATAGCCTGTGGGTTTGTAGCCGTAGTAAAGTTTACTGCTCCAGCAAAAGAACTGCTGGATATTGTACCAGCGGTTGCGGTATTTCTAAAAACTGAAACAGTATTGTTACCATTATTTACCACTGCCAAATCGGGCTTACTATCTCCGTCCAGATCTCCTATAACTACTGCCTGAGGGCTAGATCCTGTTCCTGTCGTGAAATCTACTCTTGGTTCAAAAGCAAACGAACCAACAGTTGAAGTATTCCTTAAAACAGAAATTCTATTGTTACCATTATTTGCCACTACCAACTCAGGTTTACCATCACCATCCAAATCTCCAATTGCTAAAGCAGTTTGATTATTAACTGTAACAAAATCTACTTTTGTTGCAAATGAAATATAACCTAAGCTAGATATATTTTGAAAAATAGAAACAGTGTTAGACCCACTATTTACAACCGTTAAATCGGGTTTGCCATCACCATCCAAATCTCCAATAGCTACTGCTGTAGGGTTTGTTGCTGTTGTAAAATCTACTTTGGCAGCAAATGAACCGCTGGATACTGTACCAGATGTAGATGTATTTAGAAAAACAGAAACCTTGTTTGAACCATTGTTTACTGTTACTAAATCAGGTTTGCCATCTCCGTCTATATCTCCAATTGCAACAGCCTGAGGACTTCCTGTTCCTGTTGTAAAATCAACTTTTGTTAAAAAGTCGGCTGTAGTAATAGATGATTTATTAGGTGAAAAAACAGGGTTAAAGTTACCGTTACTATTGGCTGATAAACCACTTTCTGTATTTAATATGGTAATAGGGGCATAAGTAGCACCTGTGGGTACAGTAACTGTAAGGCTGTTAGCAGATGCTGAATTTACTGCACCAGCAGTTGCACCAAATAAAACAATATTATTAGTTGTTGTGGTACTAAAATCCACACCGGTAATGGTTACCACATCTCCAGGTTTGGCATTGGTAGGATTAAATGAACTGATACTAGGCAAAAGCAAGGCTCTTGTGACCCCAATTATATATATTTTAATCGTTTTAGCATCCTCCGCAGTTACTTTAACAGCAATTTGGTTGTGACCAATTAATAAATCTAATGCAATTGATGCACTACCGCTGCTAACTGTTGTAAAAGCCCCCCCTTGTATACTTACTTGCACCGTTGCAGATACATCTGCAACGGTTGGCGTTACTGTAATGCTTGTAGTTGCACTATTTACAGTTACTGAATAAGATGTTGTAGCAGGATTAAATGCAGGACTTAAGCTGCCTGAGCTAATGGTTAATGCGGATAAATTAGCATTATTGGATGCATTACGAATTACTGATACCGAATTGGAAGTGAAATTCGCAATTGCCAAATCAGGCCTACCATCTCCATCCAAATCGCCTATGGCTACTGAACGAGGACCGGAGCCGGTTCCAAAATCTACTTTGGCTGCAAAACTACCTGTTGTTATACTGCCAGGGGTGAAGGTATTACTCAATACTGAAACAGTACTTGAACCACCATTCGCTATTGCCAAATCAGGTATGCGATCGCCATTTAAATCACCAATGGCTACTGAACGAGGACCGCTGCCAGTTCCAAAATCTACTTTGGCTGCAAAACTACCTGTTGTTATACTGCCAGTGCTGGAGGTATTGTGGAATATTGAAACGGAATTTGCATTATTGTTCGCTACCGCCAAATCGGGTTTGCCATCGTAATCCAAATCGCCTATGACTACTGAATATGGACTTGTACCTGTTGTAAAATCTACTTTGGCTGCAAAACTACCTGTTGTTATACTGCCACTTGTGGAGCTATTGCGGAATACTGAAACGGAATTTGCATTATTGTTCGCTACAGCCAAATCGGGCTTTCCATCCCCATCCAAATCGCCTATGACTACTGAAATAGGGCTTATACCTGTTGCAAAATCAACATTTGCTGCAAAACTACCTGTTGTTATACTGCCACTGCTAGCGGTATTGCGGAATATTGAAACAGTATTGGAACCACCATTTGCTACAGCTAAATCTGGTCTACCATCTCCATCCAAATCGCCTATGGCTACTGAATAAGGGCTTGCTCCTGTTGCAAAATCAACTTTGTCTGCAAAACTGCCTGCATTTATGCTGCCACTTGTAGCTGTATTTCTATAAACTGAAACTGTACTGGAGTTAAAATTCGCTACCGCCAAATCTGGCTTGCCATCTCCATCCAAGTCGCCTATGGCTACTGATTGAGGTCCAGTGCCTGTTGTAAAATCAACATTTGATGCAAAACTACCAAATGTTAAACTGCCAGTGTTGGAGTTATTGCGGAATACCGAAATGGTACTGAAACTTTTATTCACTACTGCCAAATCGGGTTTGCCGTCCCCATCCAAATCGCCTATGGCTACTGAATTAGGATTGGCACCTGTTGCAAAAGCTGGATTGTATAAAAAATCGGTGCTGGTAATACCCGATTTGGCAGGGCTATAAATGGGGGTAAAATTAGCTAAACTATAGGCTGCTAAATTGCTGCCTGTATTTAATATTGTGATTGGTGCATAAGTAGCACCAACTGGCACCGTAGCTGTTATACTGGTGGCTGTGGCCGCAGTTACAACAGCCTTGGTGGCACCAAAGAATACAATATTATTGCCAGCAGTGGTATTAAAGCCTATTCCGGCAATAGTTATAGCTGTACCTGGACTTCCACTTGCTGGTGAAAAAGAAGCAACAAATATGGGTAGCCTTCTTATTGTTATTGTATAAGAATTGATTGTGGTTCCATTTTCAGCGGTAACTTTAATATCAATTATATTATCTCCCATTGCCAAGTTAGTGGTAATAACTGTTCCTGAAAGTGTACTATATGTTCCTCCGTTAATTCTCCATTGCAATGTTGCATATGGGCTAGATTTTGTAACACTAATATCAGTACTAGCATTATTTGTAACAGGTGCAGTATAAGTAAATGTAGATGGAGAAAAAGTTGGAGTTAATATTCCTGCTGTGGTGGTTAATGAAGAAAGGTTTGCATCGGCACTTGCTGCCCTTGTGACTGCGATAGTATATGTTTTAATCGTTGTTCCATCTTGTGCTGTTACCCTTACACCTATTGAATTTGTGCCAACATTCAAGCTCAATGCTGCTGATGGAGATCCGCTGGTAACTGTTGAATAGGCCCCTCCATTTACTTGTACTAGCATTGTTGCAGTAGTATCTGCTACTGTTGGTGTTACTGTTACACTTGTTGTTGAATTAGTAACATCTGAAGTGCTATAAGCTATAGTTGATGCTGAAAAACTTGGTATAATGCTACCAGCTGTAGTGGTTAATGAAGCTAAATTAGCATTTGTAGATGGTGGAGGTCTTGTAATTATTACCGTATACTTTCTATAGTGTAAAGGTAATCCATTGAGGCAATTAAACCATGCGGTTATTTCTATGTTCATAGTATTAGCTCCATAATTCAAATTCATTGGAAGTAGATACAAACTATCATTATTGTCGAATTCAGGTGATTCAACATTTCCGTTCAATTGTAATTGTGCACATCCATTATACTTAGTTGCCCAAAAATAAACTTTAGATACACCGGTTGGTACCTCCACAGTATAATTTAAAGTATCTGGCGAAAATGTTGGTGTAATTGGAAAAGAGTCAATATAAGCGGGATTTAGTACACATCTTAATTTAGTAAGTCTACTTTGCTTTTTTATTGTGGAATCTTGCATTTGCAATTGCCCTTGAGCTACTTGTACAATTATAAAAATAAATAATATACAAGTAGCTACGTGCTTATTAGTGCTGTATATTTTACTTTTGGTTAAAGCAACTAAACTTAAAAAAAAATTCAATGGGGTAATTTTTATATTCATTTTTATATTTTAATTATTATCGCCTATAGCAGCTGCAACAGGCCCATTGCCAGTTTTTAAATATTGATTGTCTATAAAATCTGATGAGCCAATCCATGTTTTGGCTGGGTTGTAAGTGGGTACATAAGTTGCTCCTGTTGGTACAGTTACGGTTAACTTTGTTGCTGTGGCAGCAGTTACAGTTGCTTTTGTTGCACCAAAAAATACAATACTATTGGTGGTGGTGTTATTAAACCCTTTACCTGCAAGGGTTACTGCATCACCCTGCTTAGCAGATATTGGCGAAAATGAGCTAATCACCGGTGTATTTTGTGCCGATAAATAGGTTGATAAAAGAATAAACTGAGCTAATAAAAGCAATGAGACTTTAAAAAAAATAGCTGTATTATGGCTAACAGCCATACCTCTTTTGAAAGTTGGGTACATATACGGTACGGAGTTTAGGTTTGTGCTATTCGCAAATATATATTTGTACAATCAGGGAAGGCTAACTGAATACGACCGAAAATCTGTGCAATACGACAGCGGCAATTAAAATTTTGAAGGCAGGAAATTGTGTACCTTTTTGAAAGCATTGGTAAAATTACTGGGGTTATCGTAGCCCAATATTTCTGAAATTTCCTTTACTGATTTAGAACGAGTTTGTAACAGCTCTAATGCAAGTTCCATTTGCTTTTCCTGATAGTATTGAAACATGCTTTTGCCATATACTTCTTTGAACAATGCCTTCAATTTGGTTGGGCTCATGTGTACTTTTTGAGCAATAGGCTCAATGCCGGGAAAAGATGAGGTCAACGATTCTACAATCATTTTTTCTGCATTGGCTATATGGCTCTTCTCAATATTTGGTAACTTATTGGCTCCATGAAACATCTTGATATTGGTAACGCCTGCAAAAAAATCGGTAATAATTTGTAAGCATTGCACTTTAATAGCAAGGGTGTTAATAGTATTACTTTTGGGCTTGTACAATAACGCTAAAATATTCTTTACATATTCCTGAGAGTTTTTAACTACATCCTGCCAAACAATATAAGATTCATCTGAGTTAATATAGTTTCTCAGTTCATTCTGATGCGATAAATTATTGATGGAAATATTCTTAGAAAACCATTCGCTATTAAAAATAAAGTTGATAAAAACTCCTTTATCACCTTTGTTGAAATAAGCTGTTATTTCTGTTCCTGGTTTATACAATGACCAGCCCATTTTGGGTAAAGAAACATTATTAATAGAAATATTGTTTATTGTAGAATTATATCTGAAATGAGACAAGAAATAGTAGTCGCAAGGTTCATTATCGTACAATGCCTTTGTACAAACATTTTTCTTGAACTCCATTTCGGTTACAATAAGCCACAAACCAGTTTCTAACTCCCTGTACCGCATTGAGCCATTTGAGAAAATGGTATTGGAATAAATGGCATTTTCTTCATCTACATATCTGGTAAATGGTACTTTTTTAAAGGAGTTCACCATTATTTCAGGCGAATTGGATAAGTAGGGCAATTCGAAGTAGCCATCTTTATAAAAAAACATGTACTGCTTAAAGCTATTGAGCCACTTATTAATTCTATTGCCAAATTCCATAAACGCCATCAATAAATAATTGCAATTTTAATATTTTTCAAGAAACAAAACTTGTTCAATAAAAGTTTTTTTACTCATTCTTGGTACCCGTTTTACCGAAATAATTTTAACTGAATTCAGAAACATGATTTTTATATGTTACTCAACTAAAAATTAAATGAAAATGGAGCATTAATTTTTGAATTGATGAATCATTCAATAGAAAAGCCGTTCAAATTTTTTGAACGGCTTTCTTATTATCGCTATTTTAATTTTAAGAAATACTTATCTTTGACGTAAGCATAAGTTAACTAAATAATGATTATTTCGTTTAGCGATAAAGAAACTGAAAAAATATGGAATGGCGAAAGAGTTAAATCTTTACCCAATGAAGTACAACAAATTGGTAGAAGAAAATTGAGAATGTTGAATAACTCTCAAAATTTAGCTGACTTAAAAACACCTCCGTCCAATAGATTAGAAAAATTATCTGGCAACCTTAAAAATTGTTACAGCATAAGAATAAATGACCAATGGAGAATCATTTTTAAATGGAACAACAACCATTCTTCAGAAGTTGAAATAATAGATTATCATTAAAATATTTGACCATGAAAAAATTAAACAACATTCATCCCGGAGAAATTCTTGCAGAAGAGTTTTTAATTCCATTAAATATATCGGCATACAGACTAAGTAAAGATATTGGCATTCCTCAAACACGCCTTTCTGCAATTATTAAAGGCAACAGAAGAATTACAGCAGATACTGCATTACGTTTAAGTAAATATTTTGGCAACTCTCCAAAATTTTGGTTGGGCTTGCAAGATGATTTTGATATTGAGGAAGAAATGAATAACAAAGCCGATAGCTTAAATTCTATACAACTATACGCAGCATAATATTTTAAAAGTAAAGCCCTACATTTTGCAGGGCTTTACTTTTTACTATTGTTTCTTCTGTTTTAAATGTTTGTCTAAAAACTTCTCCATTGCACCATAAAAATCGTATTGATTATTTTGGTTGTGGAATCCATGACCCTCATCGTTCTTCACCATATATTCAACATCTACTCCACGTTTTTTAAGTGCAGCCACCATTTGGTCACTCTCTGCTTTATTTACCCTTGGGTCGTTAGCACCCTGTGCAACAAATAAGGGAGCTTTAATTTTATCTGCATGTAATGCAGGTGAAGCTTGTGCCATTAATACACTATCTTTTACAGGATCACCCACCATTTCATGAAACTGATCTAAATAAGGTTTCCAATAAGGTGGTATGGTTTTCATAAATGTAAACAAGTTACTTACGCCTACATAATCAACTGCTGCTGCATATAAATCTGGTGTGAAAGCTACTCCAGCCAATGTTGCATAGCCACCATAGCTAGCACCATAAATAGCAATTTGTTTGGGGTTTGCAATACCTTCTTTTTTCAACCATTCAACACCATCGGTAATATCGTCTTGCATTTTTTTACCCCACTCTTTAAACGATGCTTCCCAAAATTTTCTACCATATCCAGTGCTACCTCTAAAATTCATTTGCAACACTGCATATCCTCTATTGGCTAAAAACTGTACTTCGTTGTTAAAACCCCAGCTATCTCTTGCCCATGGTCCACCATGTGGATTTACAACCACAGGTAAATTCTTTGCTTCAACACCAACTGGTAAGGTTAAATAGCCATTGATGGTTAAGCCATCACGGGTTTTATAAGTAATGGGTTTGCTATGCGACATTTGTTTTTCGTTAATCCAAGGATAAGGATTGGCAGCTTCTTTACTTTCTTTTGTTTTAAAATCGTATAGATAATATTTAGCAGGACTTCTATCGTTACCAACCCAAACAATTGCTTTGTTTCTTGCATCGTCATAAGCAACAATATCAGCCATATAACCAGCAAATTTTTTATCTAAGCCTTGCTGAATTTCTTCCCATTCTTTATCAAAAAAATGCGATTCTCTTTTCTCTGCTTCCCAATTAACATTTACTAAAGTTTGCTTTTTCTTATCGTAAAAAATACTAGCTAAATCATAATCTTTATTGCTAAAAATCTCTTTCACTTCTTTTTTAGCGATTGGATCATATTCTACCAAAGTAATTTTATCTCTACCAATGTTGGTGAGTGCATAAATATGTTTATTGTCTTTATCGAAACCCGCTGCCGAAAATGCTTCTTTGAATGAAGTTGTCAATAAAGGCGTAAATGTATCGGTTGCAGCATTTCTGTAATTCCATGTAATGTTTACCCCATCTGTTTTTGAAGCCAAGCGTATCGTTCCTGCATTATCAGTAATCCAAGACTCAAAATTATTTTTATTGTCGTACAACAACTTCAACTCACCAGTTTCAATGTTTATTGAATATGGATCAAAATATTCTTTTACTCTTTTATTAATGCCAACAATCAATTCTTTTTCTTTACCAGCAACTTCGGTAAGTCCATCATAAATATCAGTTCTTATACCAGGAAAAGGCGTTAAAGTTTTGGTATCAGTTCCATCGGGTTTTACAGAAAATAATTGAAAATTTTCATCTCCACCAATATCTTGGGTATATACAATTCTACTACCCTTCCAAAAATAACCACTAATACTTCTTAAAGTATCGCTGGTTACACGAACAACAGTTGAATCATTTGCCTTTTGAACATAAATATTCATTTTGCCTTTATAATCGGCACGGTAACTAAAATAGTTTCCATCTGGAGAAATACGAAACGTACTTTTTTCTCCATTTTTAAAGAAGGTGGTTAAATCGAGCAATGGAGCTGGCACTTCTTTTTCTTCAGCTGTTTTACAGCCCCAAAAACTGAGCAGCATTGAACCTACAATTGTTACAACAAATAATTTTCTCATAGCAAACTTGTATTTGGTTTTATAATACTTGGGTAAAATAGAAAAGGATTTGCACAACTGCAAACCCTTTATCGTACTTTAACATCTATAGTTTATTTAGCTTCATCGCCTTCACAATAGCATTCCCACTCAGTACCAATATCTATGCAGGTTACCACAGTTACTTCATCTTTACAGGGTGCAAAAACAATTCTTAAATGTTGTCCATCTTTACTATAACCTTCAACTGCATATTTCTTGCGGCAATCCTCGCCTTTTAAATCACTTTTTTTATAATTTACGTTGCCGTTTTGTAGTATGTATTTTACTTCAGCTTCAGTAATATGCCTGCAGTCCATACGGCACTTTGCATGTTTGCTGTAATTGACATTCGAAGGGTTTCTGTTTAGTCCACGTTTGACATAACTATCTTCCGTTACAGTTGTGGTTTTAGGCTTTGGGGAAGTTGATTTGCAATTTTTTAGCGTTAACGCAACTAAAGCAATAACAATCAACAAAACATAAGGCAATATTTTCTTTGTATTCATAGCACTTGCAATTTAGTAGAAATCAGTGCAAATCTGTTTAATACCTGTCAATAGTGTTCTATCTTTCTTAAAAACTGCAAACTATTATCTTTGCAACCTTATGGAAAAGAAGCGTAGTGTAGCCTTTCATACTTTGGGATGTAAACTGAACTTTTCAGAAACATCTACCTTATCCAGAATGCTGGAAGTGGAAGGCTTTGAGAAAAGAGATTTTGATGATTTTGCCGATGTGTATGTAATCAACACTTGCTCTGTAACAGATAATGCCGATAAAGAATGCCGTTACATTGTTCGTAAAATACAAAAAAAAGCTCCTGAAAGTTTAGTAGTTATTACTGGTTGTTATGCTCAATTAAAACCCAAAGAAATTGCTGAAATTCCAGGTGTAGATTTAGTATTGGGTGCTGCTGAAAAATTCAACATTGCACAACACTTAAACGAATTGTCGAAAGGCGATAGTGCAAAAATTTGCAGTTGTGATATTGAAGATGTAACAGGATTTACGTCATCCTTTTCTGCCAACGACAGAACCCGAACTTTTTTAAAAGTACAAGATGGTTGCGATTACAATTGTAGTTTTTGTACCATTCCTATGGCTCGTGGAAAAAGCAGAAGCGACAGTATTGAAAATGTTATACAAAATGCCAGAGAAATTGCAAGTAAAGGTGTAAAAGAAATTGTATTAACTGGTGTTAACCTGGGCGATTTTGGTAAAGGTCCTGATGGTGCTGGTGTTACCATTGGCATTAATCAACGTGAAGAAACATTTTATGAGCTGATACAAGAATTGGATAAAATTGATGGAATTGAACGCTACAGAATTTCGTCTATTGAACCCAATTTATTGACCCCTGAGATTATTGAATTTGTTGCCAACAGTAAAAAGTTTATGCCTCATTTTCATATTCCATTACAAAGTGGGAGTAATGAAATTTTGAAACTCATGCGTAGAAGGTACAAACGTGAATTATATGCTGAACGTGTGGCTATGATAAAACAATTTATGCCTCATTGTGCCATTGGTGTAGATGTGATTGTTGGGTTTCCTGGAGAAACAGATGCCCATTTTAAAGAAACATTCGACTTTTTACATAGTCTTGATGTAAGCTACTTGCACGTATTTACATACAGTGAAAGAACCAATACTCAAGCATTAGATATTAAGCCTGTTGTACCTATAAACATTCGCAACGAACGCAATAAAACCTTGCGTAACTTGAGTTTTATGAAGTTGCAATACTTTACCCAACAGTTTGCAGGACAAACACGTAAAGTATTATTTGAAGCTTTCGACAAACATGGTATGATGGAAGGTTATACTGACAACTACTTACGTATTGTAACACCACACAGAATAGAATGGGCCAATGCAATTGTAGATTGGCAATTGTAATTTATTTGCCCAACAGTAGTCCCGATAACTATCGGGATTCAATTCAACTATACTGGTAAGTTTATCCTTAGCAAAGTCGAAGGAAACTTTTCAACGCTTTGTTCAATGATAAACATTATTGTTGTTTATAGCTTTTTATATTTTTCCTGGAAAAATATAATATAATAGAAGAAAAAATAAGCAATACTGTTCCAATCATATACAAAACATGAATTAAACATCCATCACCAGAGCAAGGTTGGTTGCCAAGAATGATTAAAATTATTGAGCAGATAATTCCAATGATGGAAGTAATAAAAAGGATATAGTTAAAAAGTTTCATTATTAAAAATGAAACGTGGTAATACTTTTAATATTACCACGATTTTGTTGAATTATATTCTTCACTACAAGTGTTCCCTGCAATAAGCAGGATTTGCAACGACGTAACTGAAGTCTCATGCTTGTACAATAGCCGATTACCTAAAATTATTTTACAAATTTCTCCTGCCAAGCCATCATACCACCTTCTACATTTATTACATTGGTGAATCCTAAATGCTCTAAAATAAGGCTAGCCATTACACTTCTTTTGCCACTACGGCAATAACAAATTATTTCTTCATTTTTTAAATGTTCGATAGGTTCAATGGTCATATCCTGAATGGTTCTTAGTGTAACATTCATACCACCTACATTAAAATCGTTGTGTTCATCTACCTCACGTACATCAATTAAATTCAAAGGTGCTTTAGCATCAATTTTTGCTTTCAATTCTTCAACTGTAATGTTTTGCATATTGTAAAGTTTTAGTGGGTTATTGTCGCCGAATCTATTGGTTTTACAGGTGCCGTATTGCTTATGTATAAATCAATAATTTGACCTGCTTTTAATTTGTTAGCAACTTTTTGTCCGGGCTGTGGTTCATTAAATACTTTAGGATTTTGGTCAACAACAAACGAACTCAATGTGTCGGTTACAGCAGTTCTTGCAATAATTGGCCCAACACTTAAATTCATACTTTTAAGTACATCTAATGCTTCTTGTACTTTCAATCCTGTTAAATCTGGTACATCCATATCGGTATTACCCAACCCACTGCCCAATACAAAACTAATGGTACTACCCATCGGTATTTTGGTGCCTTGCTTAATAATAGCACCATTGTATAACTGCTCTAATACAGCATTACGTGCAATATCAGGTCGGTAAGAAGTATCTCCCAATTTTAAGTTTAAACTTTGTAACATTAATTGAGCACTCTTAATAGAAAACCCAACTAGGCTAGGCATTTCAACCTCTGGAGCAATAGCCCTATTAATAGTTAAATAAACAGTACGACCTGCTTTTACACTTGCATCGCCTTCTGGAGATTGCTTTACAACAGCAAGCCTTGCAGTACTATCTATAAAAACAGAATCTACCACTTCTACATCAAAGCCTTTTGCTTCCAGCATTTTGGTGGCAGCAACAATATTCTGTCCAGTAACATTGGGTACTTTTTCTACTTTTCCATGTCCTGTAATCCAGTCTAAAGAAAAGAAGAAAAGAAACACCAGCACCAGTAGTAAACACAATGCTGCTAGTACATTTACCCAAAGTGGCTTTTCTGTTATAAATTTAAACACGTAGTTTGAATTGATTTTTTAAATAAACACTATTACAATATTAAAAACATTCTTCTATAACAGCTGTATAAAATTCTTTTAAAGTCCAGCCCATTGCTTTTACTTGCTGTGGCACAATGCTGGCTTCACTTTGTCCAGGCACTGTATTAATTTCGAGCATATAGGGTTGTTTGTTAGCCTCATTGTAAATAAAATCAATTCGTACAATACCTCTGCAGTTTAGCACTTCATAAGCTTTAGTTGCAGCTTGACGAATTTGTATTGCAATGCTTTCATCAACCAACGCAGGTGTTACTTCTTCACTTTTACCTTGATATTTAGCTTCAAAATCAAAAAATTCGTTTTTAGAAATTACTTCTGTAATAGGCAGCGTAATAATTTGTCCTTTTGTTTTAAAAACACCAATGGTAAATTCTCTGCCTTGAATAAATTCTTCTACTAACACCTGATCGTCTTCTTTAAAAGCTTTTTCGATTGCAGGTTGTAATTGTTCAGCATTATTTACTTTGCTCATACCAATACTACTTCCACCATTATTTGGTTTTACAAATACCGGTAAGGTTAATTGAGCTAAAATACTTTCTACAGTAATAGGTGAATGGCTAAAAAGATGTAAACTTTTTGCCACAGCAATACCACCAAAAGCAGCCACAGCAACGGTATAACGTTTATTAAAAGTAATGGCCGATGTTGCTGCATCGCAACTAGTGTAAGGAAGGTTCAACATATCGAAATAACCTTGCAATTTTCCATCTTCACCAGGAGTGCCATGCATGCACATTAAAACTGCATCAAAAGAAATGGTTTGATTGTTAGCCGAAATTGTAAAATCGTCTCTATTTACTTTTGATTTTTCGCCATTGGCATTTATATACCACCAACCAGTTGGGTTAATGTCAATTTTATACACATCAAACTTATCTGTATCAATATTATTACCTACTGTAATTACACTTTTATAACTTATTTCAGCTTCTCCACTGAAGCCACCTGTAACTAAGGCTATACGTTTTTTCATGCAGTAAATATATTTCTTGTTGGGTTTATAAGGCTACAATTTCTTGAGGTTTATAGTTACAATTTTGAGGTAATAATTTTTTGAGAAACTCAACAGTTTTGAGCTGATTGAATGTTTTGCCTTTTTTATCTGAAATCATTAATCGCATTGATAAAATATCTTCATCATTTCTTTTAATTTTTCCTAAAAAAGTTCCTTTATTAATTAAAATTCCCTTTTCACGAATAGGTTTTTGTAAGTGCCAATAAACGTAAAGTAGTCCAGTACTGTTTTTTACGAAAACTCCCCATTCGTCATCTATTTGAAAAACATCTGCAATTATACCCTCTGCTATCGAAAAAACAGAGTCTGATTTTGAAATTACTTCAACTCCTTCAATTGGCAAACGATAACAACGAGAAACAGTCTCAATAGTATAAAATATAGAACCCTCTCTAACAGGATAATCTCTAATACTCAATAAAAAAGTTCCTTCTTGTGCTTTTAAAAAAAATGCTCCTAAACAAATAATAAAAGTTAAGCTAAACTTCATGTTGTTCTTTTACAATACAAATAACGAAGAATTATTATTGGGAAATAAAGCGAAATCTTTTTTTTTGAAAAATTTACCATAATCCTATTCAATCTTATAATCCTTATCATCAAGGTCTATAACGCAAGAATGGCAAAAGACTTACTAGGTTCTCTTGCCATTCTGATAACAGGAAATATCACCTGCCGTTACACGATAAAGTTACATCCGAGCAACTTTATTTATTTAACACAAGGTAAAACGTTGTTGATTAAAATGTAACCTTTTTACCGTAAAAAGTTTAGCACATATTGGTGTGCTTTAAATGTGCATTTTTTCTTTCTTCGCAATTAACTCATCTACTGTTTCTGTGTAGGCTTCATCAGGCACACAACAGTCTACAGGACAAACAGCAGCACATTGTGGTTCTTCATGAAAACCTTGACATTCAGTACACTTGTTTGGTGTAATATAATAAGTATCTACACTAACAGGTGCATGACGTTGATCTGCATCAACAGTTGTGCCATCCATTAATGTGAAAGAACCTTTAACTGTAGTACCATCGCCAATAGACCATTCTACGCCACCTTCGTAAATAGCGTTATTAGGACATTCAGGTTCGCAGGCACCGCAGTTAATACATTCGTCGGTAATTTTAATAGCCATAAAAGAGTTTTGATTGATGAATTATAAAATGAAAAATAAGGCATTTTTCGCAAGCCTTACCTTTGCCTCACAAAAATAAAGTATAGCAATGATTTTACAAGAAAGATTTGAGTTACTGGAAAAGTTAGGAAAATATATTTTATCGAATAATGAGAACTGGCAAATGGCCAAAGAAAGAGCCAGCCGTGAAAACTCTTGGTTTACTGAGGATTTCATTGAAATAAGCAGCAAAAATATTGCCCAACATTTTTTACAAAAAACAGCATTAACAGCTTGGGCAATGCAATATGATATTCGTCAGGAAAATATTGCTCCAAAAAATGTAGGCGTTGTAATGGCAGGCAATATTCCATTGGTTGGTTTTCACGATTTTTTGTGTGTATTTGTGAGTGGTCATCGCATTACCATTAAACCTTCATCGAAAGATGAGGTGTTGATTAAGCATTTGGTTAATCAATTATTCGAGTGGAACGAAGAAACA
>CALRLF020000054.1:0-29133 GCA_943368475.1 Allobosea thiooxidans | reverse complement strand
ATAAACGATTTATTATGAAAAAGAAAATGTCAACCATCAACTTTATATACCTTATTCTACCATTTATAGTTTTCCTACTTCCAGCATTGGTACATGCACAACCAGGTTTTACCGATGATGTAAGTGATGTACCAGTTGATGGTGGGTTAAGCTTATTGGTTGCTGCAGGTGTGGGGTACGGGGCTAAGAAAATTAGAGACAAAAGAAAAAAACAGTAGTCAGTCCTAAATTATTTTCCAAACCATTTCAACAATTGAAATGGTTTTTTTTAGCCCCAAATGGCAACGTTTGCGTAGAAATAGTAAAGGACTGTACTACTTAATAAAAAAATAAAAACTAATTTGTAGTCATTATTAACGATTGCAAATCTAACCCCCATGAAAGTTGCTTTTTTACTTAGCTGTATAGTCGTTTTTATATGCCATGTATATGAAAAACTATTTATTGAAAGCTAAAAAATTCTCTTGTTTAAAGAAATTTTTAATTAAAACTGCTATATGAAAAAAAATTACTCCATGCTTTTTTGTCTTCTAAGCTTTATGTCTGCAAAATCGCAGTTGTTTCAGCAGTCCTTTGCAAATCGGGTGGCTGGTTTTACCAATAGTGCATTGGTAGATGCAAATTATGTGAGCATTACTTCGCCGAGTAATTCACAATTCACCTATATGGCTTCGGGTCATTCTAGTGCAACAGTTTCTGTTCCTGACGCAACTGATGATGCAACAAATCCTGCTAAATTTAAAACAGTTACATCATCAACTAGTAGTGTTTGGGCGGTTTGTAGAAATGTTGGGTTTGCAACCAATCCAACAGCTGTTCAAGTTTCTTTTGATTTAAATGTAATTCCTGGTAGTTCGGGTTCAAATCCTAAATGGTTTTTTTATTTAGGTAATGGTTTTGCAAATTCCGTAACTACTGAATCAAGTGCAAATGTACATTCGGGCTTTGCAATGAGATATACTTCAAGTACCTTTTTTCTAAGATCATTGGGTGGTACAGAGTCTTCAGCTTTTACTGGATCGACTAACCGCACTATTGTGTTTACTGTTAATAATACAGGAAGTTCTTTGTCTTATACTCCTCCAGGTGGCGGTACTGAAACATTAGCAAATGATACATGGGATTTGTGGGTTGGCACAACGAAAATATTCGATGATCAGGCTGCTACAACGGCATCACAAGCGTTGAATAATTTTAAGTTTGGCGATTTAGCGTCATCAAGTACGGGAAGAGCTAGTTTATATATTGATGATTTTACGATTACCGATTTATCACCAGTTGCACCCGTAGCTTTTTCTAGTATTGCTGCATTTTATAAACAAAACCAAATATTTGTTAATTGGAAGACATTACTAGAAATTAACGTAAACAGGTTCGAAATTCAAAAGTCTGTAGATGGCATTGCATTTAATACTATCGAAGTGGTTAAAGCTCGTGGTAATGGAAATTCAACAACTTCATATAGCTGTATCGATATAAATCCTGCTATTGGAAATAATTATTATAGGATTAAATCAATTGAAAATGATGGAAGTACACAGTTTTCATCTGTTGTTAAACTAATAAATGGTCAAGTAAAAGCTGATTTTGTTGTAGCTCCTAACCCTGTTAAAGATAAAAATATGAATATTCAATTAACCAATTTAAACAAGGGTATTTATACAATTGACGTAATTGGTTTGTCGGGTCAAAAAATAAAATCTGTACAAGTAAATCATGATGGAGGTTCGTCCTCGTTCAGTATTAAATTACCATCTACAGCCCAACAAGGTATGTACAAAATAGCTGTTCAAAATAACGCTGTTAATTTAGTTAAGCAGCTATATGTAGAATAAAATACAGCCCTAAACTTAGTTTGAACTATTAAGAGTGAACAGTGCATATTGTTCACTCTTTTTTATGGGCTTGTTAGACCATTACACGATTAACTTTTTGCAATAAAAAGCCCTTCCTGAATAATCAGAAAGGGCTTTTTAGGTTGCTTATGAACTAATAAAAAATTATCTTAAGAATAAAAGTTCTCTATATTTTGGTAAGCTCCAATCTTCATCATTTACCAAATGTTCTAATTTATCTACGTGGTAACGAATTTTATCGAAGTAAGCTTCTTTTACATCAGCACAATATGCAATTGCTCTTGCTCTTGTATCTTCAATAGCATTGGCTACTTTTCTTGCTTCTACCAAAGCATTTACATTTTCGTAGATTGCTTGAATATGTGCACTTACATCTTTTAAAATTGCCAATTGGCTGGCATAAGCACTTTCTGGTAATCCTGCAGTTTTTAAACCATTTACGTTGGCTAATAACTCATTTTGATAAGTTACAGCAGTTGGTATAATGTGATTTAAAGCTAAATCGCCCATTATTCTTGCTTCAATTTGTACCTTTTTTAGGTATTTTTCTAACTCAATTTCATGTCTTGCTTCAAGTTCAGAATGGGTATAAACGTGATTACCTTCGAATAATTTTTTCGATTTATCGGTAATCATTGCATCTAACGCTAATGGAGTAGTTGGTACATTTGGTAAGCCACGATTAGCAGCTTCTTTGTGCCATTCTTCACTATAACCATCTCCTTCAAACAATACTTTTTTACTTTCTTTTATGTAGCGTTGTAAAGTATGCATGATAGCAATTTCTTTCTTCTCACCTTTTTAAATTAAAGAATTAATTTCTGATTTAAAATTCTTTAAGGTTTCTGCCATAATGGTGTTTACAACAGTCATTGCATTGGCACAGTTTGCACCTGAACCAACTGCACGGAACTCAAACTTGTTACCTGTAAAGGCAAATGGAGAAGTTCTATTTCTATCTGTATTGTCTAACAATAATTCAGGAATACTTTTATGAATATCTAACTTTAAGATTGCTTCGTCTTGCTCGTCGAATTTATCGCCAACACGTGTTTCAATTTCACCTAAGACTTTAGCTAGATACTGACCAACAAATACAGAAATAATTGCAGGAGGAGCTTCATTGGCACCTAAGCGATGGTCGTTGCCAGCACTAGCAATAGATGCTCTCAACAATTCAGCATAATCATGTACTGCTTTAATGGTATTAACAAAAAATGTTAAGAACATTAAGTTGGTTTTTGGTGTTTTACCAGGAGCCAATAAGTTAACACCAGTATCAGTGCTCATGCTCCAGTTGTTGTGTTTACCACTACCATTAATGCCTGCAAATGGCTTTTCATGAATTAATACACGTAGGTTGTGACGACGTGCAACTCTGTCCATTACATCCATTAATAAAGTATTGTGGTCAACAGCAATGCTCACTTCTTCAAAAATAGGAGCACACTCAAACTGGGCAGGTGCAACCTCATTGTGACGAGTTCTTAAAGGAATACCCAATTTGTAAGATTCTGTTTCGAAATCTCTCATGAAGGCATAAGTTCTTTCAGGAATAGAACCAAAATAATGGTCTTCTAGTTGTTGTCCTTTTGCAGGTGCTGCACCAAATACAGTACGGCCACATTGAACTAAATCCGGACGAGCATTTGCCAATCCTTCATCAATTACAAAATATTCTTGCTCCCAACCCAAAGTTGCAGTTACCTTGGTTACGTTTTTATCAAAATAATTGCAAACGTCAACTGCACTTTTGTTTAAAGCTTCTAATGCTTTTAATAGAGGTGCTTTATAATCTAAAGATTCGCCTGTATAAGAAATGAAAATGGTAGGAATACACAATGTTTTACCTTGACCAATTTCCATTATAAATGCTGGAGAAGATGGATCCCATGCTGTATAACCTCTAGCTTCAAAAGTAGCTCTTAAACCACCATTAGGGAAAGAAGATGCATCGGGTTCTTGCTGTACCAAAGCTGCACCATCAAATTCTTCAATTGCTGTACCATCGCCTTTTAAAGTAAAGAAAGAATCATGTTTTTCGGCAGTGGTACCAGTTAAGGGTTGAAACCAGTGTGTAAAGTGTGTAACTCCTTTACTTTCGGCCCACGCCCTTAAACCATTGGCAATTTGGTTGGCAACAGTACGTTCAATTTTTTTGCCCCCTTTAATACTTGCACTAAGACTTTTGTAAGCTTCATCGCTCAAATACTCTCTTGCAGTTTTTAAGGTGAATACATTTTCGCCAAAAATGGCTGTAATTTTTGCAGAACCTGAGAATTTTGTCTCCTCAGAAGTGCTCAGTGAACTGATTGCAGAAAATCTTAGTGACATATTTTTTGTTTTTTGTGTAGCAAATATGCGACTTTTTGTTTAAAAATCCAGCTATAAAGTCTAGAATAGTCTAAAAAATGTGGATTAGTTTAGAAATCTATAAATATGTATATTATTTTAATTTGTATAAAACATGTTTTCAGAATAGTTTAAATAATCCACTTAAACTAACAAATTTAATTTTTATGCCATTAAATCATGTTTTTTGTTAGTGTCTTTTGGGTATTTTAAGATGTTATTATTCGAATAATACTTTAAACCGTATTATCATATTAAAAAGGCTGTTCAATTGAACAGCCTTTTTAATATGGCAATAGTGAAGAATATTTTATCGAAGAATTGTTAAACTACCCGACATTAACCTATGACCACTTTTTGGATTGATGACATAGTAGTAAACACCTACAGGAAGTGGTTTACCATTAATTGTACCGTCCCAAGGTTTACTATATCCAATGCTACTAAATACAGTATTTCCATTTCTATTAAACACGTCTACAGTGCAGCCAATATAATTGTCTAGATAAGAAATATCCCATTTGTCGTTAATGCCATCTCCATTTGGGGAAAATGCATTTGGAATGATTGGTGTTCTTAATAACATTACTCTTACTGTATCTGATGCAGTACAACCACCAGTTCCTGTAACTTTTAGTGTATACAATTGGTCGGCCATTGGTGTACTGAATGGATTTAATACAGTATCGTAATCCAAGTAGATAGGCGGTGTCCATAGATAACTTAAATTATTACCACTTGCTGTTGCTTGTAGTTGAATGGTACCACCTTGTAATACCCAAAGATTAGCTCCAGCATCTACTACAGGGAAACTGTTTACTTTAACAGGAAGCGTTTTGATATTGCTTCTACATCCATTATTGTCTACATGATAATAGCTTACGTTAAATGTGCCAGCACTTGTATAAACATGTGTTGGATTTGCAGTTATGTCATCTGTACCATCGCCAAATGTCCATTTCCAGCTTGCTGTTGAGCCTACTGAACTATTGGTAAACCGAATGGTGTCTTTTAAACAAACTTCAGCTGGTGTTGCAGTAAAATCAGCAACAGGCTCAGAGTAAACTGTTGATAATACTTTACTAGTGTCTTTTGTACAATTGTACTGACTTTTTACCGAAAGCTTAATTGTAAATGGACCAGTAGAAGAGTAGCTATGAGTTGGGTTGGGTAAAGATGAACCTGTTGCATTATTAGGGTCGCCAAAATCCCAAGTATAAGATGGATTAGGATCATCGGCTACTGTCGATAAACTGCTGAATGTTGCTGCACCAACTGGCAAACATACTGCTGATGGAAGTGTGAAATCAGCAAATGGTCTGTTTCTAACAATAAGTGGTTTACTGTTAGACGCAGTACAATTGTTGCCATTGGTAGCAGTTAATGTAACAGTATAGTTATTGGCTGATTGATAAATATGCGTTGTACTTGACCCAGTTCCATTTGCAGTAGCGTCACCAAAATTCCAAGTCCAGTTGCTTAAACTACCACCATTTGGTGTAGAGTTATCAGTAAAACTGATTGCAGATTTTTCACAATTCAAAGTACCAATGGTAAAATCAATTGTTGGTAAAGGCCACACTGTGATAGTAGTTGTGTCTGCATCCTTACAACCATTGGTTGCATTGTATGTGCCAATAATCTGGAATGTACCAACACCAGCTGTAATTGGATTGAAACTAGTACCACTTATGCCAGTACCAGTATAGGTCCAGTTACCAGTTAAACCAGTTGTTTCACTAAACTGAGTAATATTAAATGCACTTGCGTTTAAACAAATATTTGGAATTGCAGTGTAATTAACGTTTGGAATTGGTTTGATGTTTATTGTATGTGTAATAGCTGGGCTAATACAACCTTTGTCGCTTGTTACAGTTAATGTTACAGTTTGATTACCTGTTACATTGTATGGATGACGTGGGTTTGCAAGGGTTGATGTACCTCCATCTCCAAATGTCCAATTCCATTGTGTAATAGTATTACCAGAACCGCCAATACTTGCACTACTACTAAATGCAACAGTATCTTTCATACAAGCTTCTGTTGCTGCTGTAATTACTGCTGTAGGAAGTTGATAAATATTAGATGATAATGCTTTTGTTTTAGTATCGGTACAACCATAATTGTTTAATGTTACAGTTAATGAAACATTAAACGGACCAGTTGATGTATAAATATGTGATGGGTTTTGAGCTGTGCTGGTATTGGGGTTACCCGATGTTGCATTTGGGTCATTAAAGTTCCATAAATAGGTAACACCAGTTGTTGGTGTAGATATATTTGTAAACTGCATACTTCCTCCCAAGCAAATGCCTGGTGGCGATTGAAAATCTACAACTGGCTTGGCTATTACTACAATGTTGGTGTCTTTTGTAATACTTACACATCCTGCGGCATTTTTTACAAACAGTTTTACGTTGTACGTGCCTGCTGTTGTAAATGTATGTGTTACAGGTGCAGCTGGTGCAGTACCTGTAACAACTGTATTAGGAGTTGCGTCGCCCCAGTTCCATGTCCATTCTACAGCGTTGCTTGTAGATTGGTCGGTAAACGTAACACTTGTGCCAGCACAAATGGTATCTATAGAAGCTTGAAATTTAGCATTCAAATCGAAAGATAAATCGACCAATACGCTGTCTTCTGAATAGCAACCAACACTATTAATGGTTTTTAGTTTCGCCCAATACGTATTTACACCAGAACTTGCTGGAGGATACACATGTGGGTTTGGTACAGGATTGCCATTTGGAGGTGTACTTGTGGAGGTTTGACCATCGCCAAAAGTCCATTGCCATTGCTGAATAGTTGTTCCGGTAAGTGGCGTTGTTGCATCATTAAAAGTTACAGATCTACTACCACATGCACCAGGGGCGGCTGTAAACAAAATATTATCTTGTCCAACAATTACTTGAATATTGTGTGTACTAGTACTACCACAATCGCTCACAAAAGTGCCATATGCTGTTGCAGTAATATTATATGTTCCATTTTCTTTGAAAGTATAGAGTTGTGGTGAAGAATATAAGTAGTAAGTCCTTCCATCCACTACAGTTGTTCCATCGTATTGTGCTAAACTATCTAAAGGATTAGAAGGATTAATAATTAATGATCCTCTTGTAATTCCATTAGGTGTAATGAGTGTATCTACACCTGCATCCCAACGAATACTATCTACTTGTAAAGCCAAATAAGGCAGAGCAATTTTTAATCTTACTGGATTGTTCTTGCAAGTTTTTACTGCAGTTGTAGATGTATCTGTTCCAAATGGATTTTGTGCCACGCTGATTGAGGATAAGTTTTTTACTGCTGTACCAGCATTGTAGCCATAACTTTCTCCATCGCCCATACCATAAGCAATTGCGTTAAATGGATAGTCTGATGTTAAGGTATGAGAAGCCAACGGCGTTACTTTAAATTTTGCAAAGTAGTAACTCGTATCTCCTGGGTGTTGTACAAAAGCATTTTGAATATTTATTGAACCTCCTGTATTGTAACAAGTTCCTGTGTTTGCAATCACCTGGTTAATACCAGTATCTGCAACAACAAGATTATCTAATTTAAAACTTGCTACACCTGCTCTTTTAATAATTACATTAATGTAATGACCATTATAAGTAGCACTAGGATTTTTAATACCTGCTGAATAAACAGTAGTTTTATTAATAGCTTGTTGCAATGGGCTTAAAATAATCATTTCTGGATCACCATTTCCTTTACTTCCATTTTGTGTTGCACAACCTCCAGCTACAATAAACTGTGTTACATTAATTGGTTTATCGCTTTCGATTAAATATGGGGTGCTACCAGCAATTTCATAATATTGGTTATTGATTAATCCCGTTAAAGGAGTTGTATGTAATGGATTGTTAACCCAAACTTGTGTTGTTGGATCATCTACATTTATTCTGTACAAATTATACTCCATTGTTTTAGTAGGTACGGTTAAATATTTTGTACCCCAAGCTACTTTAGGAAACATTTGTTGAATCATGTGATCTGAACCAGAGTTGGCATTACATCCAGTTGCATTAATTAAACAACGACCATTTCCAGCAAACACAGCAATTTTTTTATCACAATTTGTTTTAACAGTTGTTCCGCTTAAATCTAAACCATTTGCTTTACCTGAACCAATACCAGAGCCAGAGCCCTGTATAAAACCCATCGCATTAAAAATTTGCCCTTTGTTTAAATAAATAGGACCATACATTACATTTTTAGCATACTTAACATTTGCTGCAACATGCCCATCAGAGAATATAGTAGCATCGCTAGAGTCAACAATATCGTTACTAGGCGTAAACCAAATTGGTGTATTATCTTCATTAGCAATTACAAAGAAGAATGAATTTGGATTTGCATTGTTCGATTGTCCGCCATATGCCTGAACTGTGTAAGACGAGTTCCAAGTACTTGTTGGAAACAACATTGCACCAGCCGACGAGTTTCCTGTAACATAAGAGTGTGTCCAAACTGAAATAGGAACTCCATTGGTACTGTAAATATGAATACCTCTTTTGTTAATGCCAGTATAATATAACCTTGTATCTGGTAATCCAGTTGGGTTCATTTCGTCTGTCGTACTTCCTGTAGGAAAGCCAGTAATTTCTGTTACAGTATTTGGTTGAACAACGAGGCCAGTTTTAGGAAAACCTGCTGCACCAGGTATGCCAGGTAAATCAATATTTACAGTTGCATTTTGTGCACCAGATGGAACAGAAATATAAATGGATAATTTGGCCTCGCCAGAGTTGCCAGACTTCTGACTCATTTTTTCCTGATAACCAAAGCCTGTCCAAAAATCAGTTCCCGTATTGGTTAATACATTTTGATCTTGTACAACAGTTGCATTTACAAAAACAGTGTCGGCATTTACAGGTATTGCACCACCACCTGTATGCAGTATAAAATCATTGGCAATACCATAAGTACCTGAGGAAAGTTGTACATAAATTTTTGTATTTCCTAAGGCGTTGTTATTATACGGAAGGCTTAAGGATGTTGTATAGGTACCATTACTTGTTAATGACAATTTGTATAAGCCACTTGCAGGAGCAGTAACAGTTATGTTGCCTGATGCTGGTGTTAAATACTTAGCTGACAATGTGTATGGTAATACTGGAAAGGTAGTACCGTAATTTACATTGCCATAATTTAGTATACCAGGAACTGCAGTTATTGATGGGGTAGCTGCACCTGTTGTAAAGCTAATTTCGTTACCATAACCAGTGCCTAAAATGTTTCTTGCATAAGCCCTAACATAATACGTTGTATTAGGTAGTAAATTTTTTAAGATGCTGGCAAAATTGCTGTTGCCATTACCCTCATTGTTTTTAAAATTACTGGTAGTTGGGTTGGTAGTTGTAGCCCAACAAACGCCTTTTTCTAAAACTGTATATCCACCACTATCAATATTAGTACCACCACTTGTTGCTTTTACTGATAGAATATTACTAACTGCAACAGTTTGTATTGAAGGAACAGATGGTGGCAATGTGGTAAAACTTTGCTGATTACCGTAAACAGTATCCAATTGAGTGATTGCGTATGCTTTTGCATAATAGAGTGTTCCTGAAGTTAGCCCAGTTAAATTGCTATTAATTGCTCCACCAGCACCATTCGTAGTTTTGGTAGATAATAAAACAGTTGGATTTGTATTAATACTCCAAACAATACCACTTTGTAAAGTATTTCTTATGCCACTACCCGTTGTATATGTTCCAGTAACATTAGCTGCATATTTTGTAATGGCTGAAGCTGCATTTGTTGTTACAGTGGGGGCTACTGCTGGTGGTGCAGATACTGAGCCATTAAACACCAAGTCCCTAATTCTAAAATTATCGTTTTTATCAGACCCTGCCGATGCATAAACATAAAACCTAAATACATAACTGTAACCACTATAAAATGATTCGTTCACCGTTCCAAAATTTATACTGGTTGTTGAAGGTGTTACAGCAACTAGATTAGCTCCGTTCAATTTTCTCCATGCTCCTGAACCGTTTATTTGATAGTAAATATCAAAGTATAAAGAAGTTGTACTGTTTGCAAAGCTGTGACTGTTAATATTCGCAGTAATACCTGTTAATAAAAAGTCGTAACCAGTTTTGGGTGATAATGGAATATCAAAACCATAACCATTGGTAATAGACGAAGGCCAAGAGATGCTATTTGTTTTGGTTCTGTAGCCACTACTATTGTACCAAGAACTTGTGATCATCGATGAACCTGAAACCAAGGTCCCAGCATTAACATTAGCATTTGTTCCTGCAACACTAGCTACTCCAGAACCTCCAGATCCACTTGTTAGTGGATAAGTTGCAATTTGAGCTTTTAAGTAACCCGAAATTAAAAATAGTAAAGTAAAGAGGTAGGCAAAACGGGTTTGTATATTCCCTTTTAAAAAAAGACAAATCCTTTTCATATAATTAAGCAATGGTTGTAAAAAAGTACTGTAAATATTACTCAAGCTACTCCGTTATCAAACCTTTGTTGCCTTATTGTGCATCTATTTTTACGCAATCGTTACCGATAACGATTGCTGCAAAGCGTATATTTTTAAATGAAAAAAGCAAGACCTAAAATGATGTAATTAAATGAAAATTAAGCTGTTCGAAATTATTGTGAATTAAAAAGGTAGTACTTATTTTGAGAAAATGAGTGACCTGATTTTTTTAAAATCTATTACTGTTAGAAATGGAATAATTAAAAAGGGAAGAATAATACTCTTATATCGCACAATCGCCCCTGAAAATGTAATGGTGTAGCCAGTTATGAGCAGCATTGTACAGCCAAAAAATAAGCAAGCCCATAGTGAAATGGGTAAATCTATTTTTTTCTTTTTAAAAATGATGCTACTTGTTAAAAATAGTAGCACAGCAATATTTTCAATAATTGCTGGAATGTAACTTTTGTTTTTTATTTCTGAAATATGAGGCCTAAAAAAAAATATATCAATAGCATTGGGTAAATAAAAAACAAAACTTTTTACAGATGCTTCTAAACTAATGGTTGATATGCTGCTACCACCATTCAATTGTTTAAACTCTTGCTGTTTTGTAACTATATACTGCGGAAAGTTTAGTTGTTTATTTATTAATGATGAAGAGAAGAAAAGTACAACACCTGCTAAATAAATATAAACGAATGGCTTTATAGATTTCTGTAAATCAGCTAAATACCAGCAAAAAATGCATAACAATATAGATAAACAAACATAATTGCGTAAACCAAAAAGTAATAGCAATAAAAGAAGTAATACAATAGTTTTTTTGAAATTGAAGCCAAACTTTATACTTTGATTGAATAGCCAAAAAGTCAAAGCTACTGATGTGAAAATCAATCCATCTTTATGTATGCCACTGCACCAAAATAAAAAAGAAGGTATTAAAAATACCAACCCAATTACAAGCCATTTATGCTCTTTATAAAACGCTTGTACAAATCTATAAAACGCAATTACACCAAAGAAGAAAAAGAAATTAAAAAAGATAATATTGATGTAATAATTTTTAAATGAAAACACATTGCATATTGCCAATAGCTTAATAATGATATTGCTTTTTAAATCGTTCCAGTAAGAATTGTCACCTATAAACAAATTTCCACTTGTAGAATATCCAAACGAAAAAAGGTCTTTAAAAAATTGTATTGGGTTGTGCAAAAGTGTGTCGGTTTCATGTAAACTGTAATTAAAAAATCGATAAGTATCACTGTTTGCATGATAGGCAGGAAGGTTATAAAAAAAGGCATATGCTAATCCTGCAGCAATTTTAATTAGGAATAATGTAATTAAGGTTTTACTGCCTAATTGTGATTTTTTAATAAAGGGAATCACAGTTATTAAATAACTAAATAAAGCAACATAAAATAAAAACAACACAATAGTCAAAGTATAAATTTCTGGCAATTTAACAATTGTATTATTAAACCAATTGTTTCATTTATTTATAAATATGAATTGCTTTGATAGCAGCCTAAATTTTATTTTCTAAAACGTTTATGTATTGGAATTTGGGGCAACAAAAAAGCCACCCCGATTGGGTGGCTTTTTCTATTGAAAAGAATTGATTAAAGTTTAATAATTCTTTCTGTTACAGTTTTATTAGTGTACTCTAATTTAACCATATAAACACCTGCAGCAAATCTGCTGATATTAAATGGAATATAAGAATCGGCATTTCCACTGTAAGATTGGTACATCAATCTTTGACCAGCTGAATTGTAGAAACCAATACCTCTTAAATTAGTTGGAGCTAGGTAATGTTGAATTACAAACACATTTTGTACTGGATTTGGAACAATCATAAATCCATTAGATTTTAATTTAGCAGCTAAAGTTTTAGCATATAAATTAATTTTATCTACGAAAATATTGTTACCATTGAAACCAGTGTTTTTGAAACGTACTCTAGCAGTTCCTCCTGCAGATAATGTAGTTCCTAAGTTAATAGAATCTGTTCTCCACTGAGATTTTGCATTGCTAAAGAAGCTATCCACATAGTTATAATTAGGATTATTTACAGTTTGTAATGCATCTCCCCATTTCTTGTAGATTGTAGTCCATGTTCTTCCACAATCAACAGTAGATTGAACTTCTAAAGTATCTAAAGGAATAGAAGTACTACCTGGATATTGGAAAGCAGCTGCACTTACATCAAATCTTAATACGGTTGTATCATTTGTACCAAACTTAATAACTGGGGAGGTTAAATAATCAACCCTTCCTGTTGTTGTATAGTTACGGTTTCTAAATCCTGCAGCTGAATTAACATCAGAAGCTACCAATTTAGGAGCAGTAAATCTTTCCCAAGTTCTATCAGCATTTGGATTTGTTACTTCCCAACCAGTTGGAGGGAAAGTAGTGCTTTCAAAACTTTCAACTAAAGGAGCTGCAATTGAAGTTTTAACCACTGTATTAACGATAGCAGTATCGTTAGCTGGGGCTTGATCTGCAACACCATTTGGCAATGAAGTATAAAACTTGAATGTGTGTGCACCAGTACTTAAAGTAGTAATTGGAGTTAAACTTAAATTAACTGAACCATTTCTTGTTATGTTTAAACCAGTAAATGTTTGGCTAACTAAAGCACCGCCATCAATTGTATAATTTACTCTTAAGCTAGTAGTTGTAATTTTACCAACATTAGCTACTGTAACAACTGGTGTAAATGGCACGTCACATATTTCAACATGAGGACTTACTACATCTGGAATAGTTAAATCATAATCTGGTACTAATTTTTCATAAATATTAATATCATCTACAAATAAATTTTGACCATAACCATTTTTAGCTCTTAAGGCTATAAAAATGTTACCACTGTTTTTAAATGCAGCCATATCTACAACTACAGGAACCTTTGTCCAATCAGATGGAGTAGCAAACCAGTTTGTTGTATTAAAGCCAGATGATGAAGCTAATTGAGTACCACCTTTTTTCCAAACAGGAGCACTCCATGTAGCTCCACAATCTGTTGATACCACCACTTCTAAAGTATCTACAAATGTTGCACTATAAGGCTTATATGCATATTGGAAGGTTAATAATGAAGAATCGAAAGTTGGGTTATATCTTACCAATGGACTTCTTAAATAATCCAAATGTCCTGTAGTAGCATAGTTATAAAAATTGATATAAGCCGATGCCGAACCAGATTTTGAAGTATTGGTAGTTCTCACCCAAGTTAATGAACCAGAGTTAGCGTTAATTACGCCCCAACCTGCAGGAGGAAAAGTAGTACTTTCAAAACCTTCTACTACTGGCAATGGTGTAAGCAAATTAGCAATGAAAGGTTTCCTTAAACTATCATTACTTAATTGCTGATCTACCACTCCATTAGGTAAGTTGGTATAAGCTTGTATTGTATTAGCACCATTATTTAAAGCACCTGTATAAGCTGCTAATGTTAGTGTTGTACTTGCACCAGATGCTAAAGGTGTTGTTAATGTAAATAATTGAGGAGCAACTACTGTGGCATTCACTCTATAACCAACTCTAACATTAGTAATAGCGACTAATCCATTGTTTTTTACAACAACTTGCGGTGTAAATGTAGTTCCGCAAAATTCAGCAACAGGACTATTAATAGCAGCAACTAGAGCATCGTTGTTTACGGCATTGCTACCAAAGATGTTGATATCGTCTAAAAATAAGTTGTTACCGAACTGATTAACAGTTTTAAACTCAACTATAAAAGCTTGGTTACGATAAGTGCTGATATCAACACTTTCATTTTTCCAATCGCTTGCATTGGTTGCAATATAAGCAGCTGTTTGTGCAGCAGGTGTAGATGATGCCAATGCTAAACCAGATTTCTTCCACAATGAAGTCCAAGTTGTACCGCAGTCGGTAGAAATTCTAACTTCTAATTCATCTGCTTCACTAACATAAGTTTTATAAGCATAAGCAAAATTCACAAACAATTGAGTTTGAGTCATGTTCATGATTGGTGTTTGCAATCTGTCTATATGACCAGTATTGGTATAATTATAAAAATCTAACCAAGCAGATGCAGTGCCAGTTTTAGCAGCAGCAGTTGTTCTTGCCCAAGTACGAGATCCTGCATTTGGATTAATTAATGTCCAACCAGTTGGTGGGAAGGTTGTTCCCTCAAAACCTTCTATCAATGGACCTGGATTACCAGCTGCTGTTCCTCCACTAATATTATTAACAGTAGCAGTGTTATCTGAATTATCTGTATCTGCAACTCCATTTGGTTGTGAAACAGTAACTACTATGGTGTTTGCACCCCCTGCCAATGTCAATGAAGCTAATGTTAAAGGAGTACTAGTGAATGGGGCTAAATTGCCTGTCCAGTTAGTTACTATTGGTGCACCACCATTTAAAACTAAACTAATGGTTGCACTTGTAAGTGCATTATTACCATTGTTAAACAAAGTGATTTGTGGAGCAATAGTACCTACACAAAGGCTAGTACCAGAAAGGGGGCTTAGTATTGCAACACCAATATTATTTGGGTTAGAAACTACAGGAGTACAACCATTAGAAGTCATTAAACTTGGGCGGTAACTTGTAATTGCTTGCATCATCCTAGTTCCTTGTCCATTTGTGAACATGGTCATACAAGCATCATCTGTATAATCCATATAGTTTTGGTACATTCTACCTGGAGGGGTAGGAGAAGAACAACCAGAAGCTTGTGTACCAGATGGGCAACCACTTGTTAAATTACTTTGTGTAGGGGTATCATCGATACCTGGTGTATTCGGGAAGTCGTTTCCACAATTTGCATCACCAGTCATATGTCTTAACCAAAAGAAATGACCCAATTCGTGTGTTAAAGTTCTACCGCCATTGTAAGGTGCGGCAGTACCACCTGGTAAACTTTGTGCAAGTACAACAACCCCTTGTTGAGTTGCAGGACCTCCACTTGCTTCAGGAGAACCAATTGGGAAGGTTGCATAACCTAATAAATTGGGATTGGTGAAATTACCTACCCAAATATTGACATACTTGTTTGGATCCCATGCATCTGCTCCACCAGCTGCAGTGCTTTTTATAGGGTCATTGGTTTGTGATGAGTTAGAAACTGTTGAAGATACTACTCTATTAATACCATTGGCTGGTTGATTGGTTGGCGTACGTTGAGCCATACAAAAGCGTAGTTCAGAGTGACCACGAACATTGTAAAACGCAGTCGCATTGGTACTATCGGCATTTGTACCAGCATAATCCTGGTTTAATTTTGTTAGCTGAGCATTAATCATGGCATCTGTAATAGTTGCCTGACTTGTTGTACCTGTAGCTGGTAATACAACGTGAAATACAATTGGAATTGTTACAATGGCATTTGTTCTATTGCCATTATTGTTTTTAATCAATTCTGCTTTTTTGCGAAGAATTTCTTCTCCCATCTTCTTTTCAGCAGTCTCATACCACTGACGATAAGCAGGGTATTCTCTAAACATGTTTTCCAGCCATTGTTGCGATCCGCAACGATCTCCAGTTTGCGGTTGGTTTTGGGCAAAAGAAGTAGTGCTCAAAATCATTAAAAAAGCAACAACCAAATTTGTGAAAAGTGTAAATTTTTTCAAAGCAATTAAGTTTGTGGTTATTTATTTAGTTCATTCAAGCAATAAAAATAGGAAAAAACAGTGTTCGAAAAATTTTTCGTTTCAACATTTTGCTTATGTGGCTTTAGTTTTTGAAAAAATTTGGTGTTTTAAATAAAATAGCCGTGCTTTTTAAGTAAAACACGGCTACAAAAACTATTGTAAAATAACAACCATTTGCAAAAAATGGTTACAAATGAATTTGTTTAATGATGGGCTGCTTTTAGCTCAGTTGGATTGTGTTTGTGTTTAAACATTACTACAAATAGAACAGCTACAATTAAAGCATACACTGCAAAAATCATCCATATCGAATGCCAGTCTTTTACTTTATTGGTAGTATAGCCATCTATTATGTAGCCACTTACTTTACTACCTAAATATGCACCAACACCATTGGTCATCATCATAAATAAGCCTTGTGAACTGGAACGAATTGAAGTATCGGTAGTTGTTTCTACAAAAAGAGAACCTGATATATTGAAAAAGTCGAAAGCCATACCATATACAATGCAAGAAAGAATAATCATCCACAAGCCATCAGCTGGATTACCATATGAGAATAATCCAAATCGTAAAACCCAAGCAATCATCGAAAATAGCATTACCTGTTTTATACCAAATTTTTTCAAAAAGAATGGAATGGTAACAATGAAAATTGTTTCAGAAATTTGTGATATAGACATAATAATGGTAGAATATTTTACCACAAAAGAGTTTGCATATTCGGGCATTCCTTTAAAATCGTCTAAATAAGAGTCGCCGTACATGTTGGTTAACTGCAATGCAGCCCCTAAAAACATAGAAAAAATAAAGAACAATGCCATTTTGTAATTAGTCAGTAATTTAAAAGCTTTTAAACCCAACTGTTCATATAAGGGAGCATCTTTGGCAATGGTATTTTGAGGAGGACATTTGGGCATTGTAAAAGAATAGATACCTAAAAAAACAGCAGCAATGCCAGCAATAATAAACTGATTGGCGTTGGCTTTACTACCTGTTAAGTTGGTTACCCACATAGCAACTATAAAACCAATGGTTCCCCAAACCCGAATAGGTGGAAAATCTTTTATAACATCGAAACCTTTGTTTTTTAAAATGGTATATGAAATAGAATTGGATAATGAAATGGTAGGCATGTAACAAATCATTGCTCCAAAAATTACATAGTATAAAGTATCAGGGTTGTTTACCTGAGGAACATAAAAAAGTATTAATCCGTAACAAATGTGCAAAATTCCATACAGTTTTTCGGCATTCATCCATCTATCTGCAATAATGCCAGTAATAGCAGGCATAAATAATGAAGATAAAGCTAAAGTAGAGAAGATTGCTCCAAATTGTGCCCCTGTCCATCCTTTTGCATTAAAGCAATAGGTACCAATTGTAATAAGCCATGCCCCCCAAACAAAAAATTGTAAAAAACTCAATATGGTTAAACGGAATTTAATACCCATGTCAATCGTTTTGGTTAGTAAAATAAAAACGAAAGTTAAGGATTTGCCGTTTCAATTAATACTACAAATAAAAAATGCAGATTAAATAGTGATCCAATCGGCTGGAAATAAATCTTTGGTATTGTAATCTACCTGATTAAACCATTTTTTAGGAGCAATTACTATTTTATTTGGATTGGGGTTTAAATAGGCAGCCCACCAACTGAAGCTACTATTGGCTATGATTTGGTGTTTGCAAGATTTCAGTAAAATAAATTCTGTTATGTCTTTATAGTTGCCTAAGGCTTCTACAAAGATTGGATTTTTCAAAAAATCTAGATTCTGTTTTACCCACTCAATATCATCTGAAAAAATAAAGACGTTTTCAATTTTTTCTTTTGAAATAATAATGTCTACTGCATTTTTATAATGTTCAATTGCAAGTGTACCCAATACATGGCTTGCAATTTTGTTCGATACATAGTCACCTCTTCTTATATGTATTGCTAAACTATTTGAAGAGTTAATTTGGTTATAAATAACATCATTTTGGTCCTTAAAATGTTGCTTAAAAGCCAGTTTGTTTAGAATAGTATTATGATAATTTTCAAAGTATTTAAAACTCTGAAAATTACCTCTTAGAAAAATGGTTTTTTTTGTTTTCCAGATTAGCGGATTGAAATGAAAATAGTTTTCATAAAAAACATTTTTAAGTTGAATAGGTGCTAATTTATTAATCCTCTTTAAAATTGGATTTGTAAGATATTGTGTGTTCTCATTTTGAGCAATTTGTGGTTCATTTATTAAATTAGATAAACAGTACCGCCTATAAGTACCCAAAATTTCGTCTGGTTCTTGTAATTGTGTTATATCAACTTTCAAATCAACTTGATGATACTCTGACAATGCTATTCCAGCAGCATATTGAAATAGTTGATTGCCTAATCCTCCTCTCAACTCAACTGTAATCATTTTATTGGTGTATTTGAGTAATAGTTGCAAATTTGCGTTTAATAAATTAATGTAAAATGAATTTTTTCGTAGGTAGAAAATTAGAGAGGCTAATGTATATTTTGATGGGAAAGGACAAGGAATTTGCAGAGATTAAGTTTTGGCGTAGACAAATTGAAAATTATAAAAACTGGTATCTTGGAAATGTAAAAGAGTTGTATGGCCATAAGTCTCCATCTGAAAGTGATAAAGTAAAAGGTGCAACATTAGAGATAAGTTCAATTTTGACCTTCTTTAAAACTCATCAAATGGTAAAGTATCAAAAAGATTTGTTACTGGGAAAAGATGAGTTTAAAGGGCTTAGAGTTTTAGATATTGGTTCTGGTCCTTTTCCTAGTTCATTGGTATTTGAAGATGCAGAAGTTTATTCTTTAGATCCATTAATGGATTCATATATTTCTGCTGGCTATCCAATACATTGCTATGAAAATAGAGCCAAGTTTGTTAAATCTATGGCGGAAAATATGCCATTTGAAGATGGATTTTTCGATGCTGTTATTTCTGTAAACGCAATTGATCATGTTAATGATTTCGGAGATACTGCAAAGGAAATAAAAAGAGTATTAAAGGAAAATGGTCGTTTTAGAATGCATGTTCATTATCATCCTAAAACAAAAGCTGAACCATTAGAATTGAATGATGAAGTTTTTTTGCAACATTATTCTTGGGTTAATGGACTAAAAAAAATAAGTATTTCTAAACAAAAAACAGGAACATCCTTAACTACAGATGACGAAAGCTATGTTGTTTGGGGTAACTAAAGATTAAGCTTTAACTAATTTTAAAAAGCGATATGAATTATCAAAAAAAGGAGAATGTTATAAAAACATTCTCCTTTTTTTGACTGTCTTTTTAAAACAAATCATTAAAATATTAAGGACACGTAATTGATGTTCTTACTAAGTTTCCCGTATTGTCTACTGTAACTCTCCAACAAGTTCCATTAGGAGACTTTAATATAATTCCACTTCCGATTTGTTCTATATTTACATCTCCTGCAAAAACATGTAATCTTGATTTTGGAACAGATGCATATCCAACAGTTGATGCTCCAACTGCTAAATATGAATTGGCTGTTCCGTCTGTATTCCACACAAACCTGTTAACTTCTGCATTGTATAAAGAGAAACTTTTAGCTGGCATAGCTGAATTGGTTGAACCTGCCAAGTTAAATTGGTATCCTCCATTAGAAGAAGAGTTATTTATTCCAATTACAGTTTGCCATGTATCTGCACTTTTGAATAATGCAGCACCACTGTAACCACCTGTAGAAGTTTGTGTTACAGTTAGGGCAGTTGCTGGTTGAATATCTCCTCCAACACCTATACCACCAGCACTGTTTTGATAAGAAATTCCATTAGTTACATTAGTCCACTGGCTTCCAGTACCAGTTGCAGCAATAGTATTTCCATTAGTAATACTAATACCTGTGCCTGCTAAAAGTTTTGTTTTCTCTGCATAAAAAGCATAAGGTACACTTAACAATTGGCTCATGCCCATTAATTGATAATTGGTGCCACCTGTTAAATCTACAGATGTTCTAATGTATTTATCTCCTACACCCCAATTAATAGTTGCAAAAGTGCCTGATACAACTGAGCCTGCACCAACTTGCAAGGTAAATAAACCAAATTGATTGGTCGTAGTACTGTGTGTTTCAGCATATAATACGGTAGTTAAGTTTGCGTCTATAATTTCTGCTTTTACTGCAATAGTTTGATTAGCTAATGTAACACCTGCACTATTACGGGCAACAGCTTGGTAGTTCATTTTTTGTGGTGCAGATTGTGCCAACACTGCAACACTTGCAAGTATACATAATGCCGATAAAATAAGTTTCATAAATAATAGTTTAGTTTTCTTTTATAATTTTTATAGAAGTGTCGTTCAAACCTTTTAACAAGTAAGTTCCAGCAGGTAAATTGGTTATTGAGATAGTTAATAAGTTTTTACCAGCTATTAAATTGTGTAATTGGTTATATACAAGCTTACCACTTAAGTCGAATATTTGAAGCTGCTTTTTACTGTTTTCAGATTGAAAAATTTCGATAGTTAAATTGGTTTTTGCAGGTACTGGATAAACTTTAATTTGTTCAGATTTTTGGGTTAAACTAACTATCCAAGAGTATTGAACATTGCCATTTTTTTCACGAATAACTATTCGGTAATAAATAGTTGAAGCAACGGTGTAATTATCTGTAAATTGATACGTGTTTTCTTGTGTGAAGTTGTTTTTTGGGGTAGCATCTCCAATACTATCAAAAGTTCTCCCATCGATAGAACGTTGAATGGTAAAAGAAGCGATATCGAACTCGTTAATGGTTTTCCATTGAAGTTGTACTGCATTATTTTGCTTTGTGGCATTAAATGCAATCAATTGTAAAGGAACAGTACTTTGGTTGTTTTGTTGTTGAAAACCTTGTGTTAAAATAAGATTGATTGTATTATTTTGTACAGTTGTAACAACCGTTTCCCCAAGTGTTACAGATAAACTTCCATTCGAATTAGAATAAAATGCTCCTGTACTTGATATTACTTGTTGTGCAAAACAATTGCTGTAAGCAATTAGCAGGCAACAACAAATTAAAATTGAATAATATCTTTTCATTATTCAAAAATAGCTTTAGCACTTTACATATTCAAAATTTTTTCAGGATTTTGCCCCAAATGTGCTGTTTTTTGAGTAAGCGGTAATTTTAAGCAAAATGTAAGCTAAAATTTATAAACTAATTAAGGAAATGATAGGTTTTATAATAAATAGATTTATTTCTTTTGTGCAAAAATAAACGTATTAAAGCTGAGTAACTCTTCGGAGTTATTGTTGTGTTTGGCAAATTTTTGTAACGATAACAATTGTAAGTGGGTAATTATTTTATCTATTAAATTATAACCTTTACTGTACTTATTGGCTACATGCTTCACTCTGCGTACTTCTTGAGCAATAAACTCAAAGTAGTTGCCATTTTGTTCAAGCTGTAAAATATCGTAGCCCATGTCACCTAAATGATGTTCAAAGAAAAATTTATTCAATCCACTGGCAAAATGGTATGGGGCAAAATGGGTTAAACTAGCAAAAGGTACAGTTATCATTAAATAACCACCACTTCTTAATACACGGTTCATTTCTTTTAAAGCAGCAACAGGGTCTGGCACATGCTCTAACACTTCGGTACACATTACTGCATCAAAACTGCCATCGGCAACTGGTATTGCTGTAATGTCTGAAACAATATCTAGTTTAGAATTATCCCAACTGCCCATTTGTAAACCAACATTTCCATCGCCATTGTATTGAGCAAAATCTTGTGAAATGTATTGCAAATGGGTACAATATTTTTTAAACTGACATTCGCCTGCACCTGCATCTAAAATTTTAAAGCCTGCAGGTATTTTTTTTAAAGTGGCTTCTGTCCATTTATATCTGTTAGATTCATTCTGTGTGCCTACGGTAAACATATTTGTTAGGTTGTATAGTTGTTGAATTAACTTTTAAAATAAATATCGCCAAATAAAGTATTGGTAAAGCTTGTTTGTTGTACCAATTCATTCATTTCTTTAAATGAAATCCATTGGGGCAAAGCAAGTTCCATATTTTCTGCAATGCTGTAATTGAATGTTCCATTGGGTACAATTTCGTTCAATCTTTGCATGCATTGCAGCATATTTTGTTGCATTTCGGGAACACAAAATTCAAACGATAAATAGGGAATTGCATGATTCAATCCTGCCAATACATTTAACTCAAATCCTTCTACATCTATTTTGCAAAACTGAGGTACTCCATGTTTTGCAATTAAACTATCTAATGTAACAATAGGCACTTGAATGGTTTGATTCCAAGAGTAATTACTAAATCTGTTGGTACTGGTGTGGTCAATAAATTCTTTGCTAAAGGTTGATATGGTTGAATCATTGGCAATAAACATTTCTAAAACTCCTGATTCTTTTCCAAGTCCTACTTTTTCAATTACAATATCATTGCCAAATTTTTCTTCTAGTGTATTAATACAAGTAGGTTGTGGTTCAACTGCAATTACTTTTGCCGATAGGGCTAAAAATACTTGCACTCTGTTGCCCACATTTGCTCCAACATCAAATACCAATTCATTGGGTTGTATAAATTGGCAATAAAATTGTTTTCGTTTCGGCAATTGTTCAAGTTCTTTTAAAGCTTCGGCTTTTCTAAAAGAAGCCAGTTTATTGGCTTGCATTTTTTTATAAAAATTGGTATTGCCTAATATTTTTTTAATGATACTCATGTATTAATTTTTTTTAAACCAAAAACAACCGCACCCATAATTTTGTGCTTGTACTAAAGTTGGATTTGCATTATCAATAAAACTTCCTGCATCATCTACCAAAGCAAAGTTTTGTAACGTACAGTTCTTGAATAGTTCGGTAACCAATTCAAAACTATAAATTCTGTGGGCATTGTATTCAATTCTTTGTTTGCCTACTGGTGTTACAAATAAAATATCGCCATTGCTTGCTGTAATACGTTGCAATTCGTTAATGGCTTTAATATCGCCTTGAGGGTCCAATGCATCGCCATAACGTCCTAAGCCAATATGTTCTACAGTATGCATACAGGATACTGACGTAAAGCTATTGTCAGTAAAATCTAGCTTACATAAATCGGCAAAATTGCCTTCCCAATTATTTAAGTTTAAATGAGCCGGACGATAATCGTAAAATTTTGTAGGAATAAAAGCACTTACAACACTGCTAAATGAAAGTATAGAAGAAAAATCGGCATGTTCGGTTGGTTTGGTTTGAGCCAAAATTCTAGCTGCCCATGCTGGATGATAAATGTAATGGCTATCAAATGGTGTAGTATTTACTCTATCGTTTAAACAAGGATAAATATCTATTGTATGTACCGAAAAACGGTGGTCATTTAATTTTTTAAACGATTGAAATTCTTGTAAAAATTTAAAAAATAGACCAATACGTTTTGGCGTTCTTATTAAAATACCTTTGGCGGTTTGTATAAAAAAACTTTTTAAATACATAAGCTATTATTGTTGTTTGGGCAATTTCCATACACCATATTTACGTAATGTAGAGAAAATCATATCATTCAAATCTACCGAAGTTTTAAATACTAAAATGGCTATACTGTACATGCTAATAAATGCAAATGAACGTATAAAAGCATCTACAATAAAATTTGAAAAAACAGGAATACTATTACTCACCAAAAAAGCCAAAGCAGCAATGCATAAAGTTTGCAAATTTTTTAAGCTATATGGTTGTAAATGAAACAACTTCCAAATAAACAAAAGCCTTATCATATTGTAAACAAAAGTGGCAATAAAGTTTGCATAGGCCGATCCAATTATACCAAATTTATTAATTAGGTAATAGTTTAAAGGAATGGATAAAAACACAAAAAACATATTGGTGCCAAAATCTATTTTCCAGTATTTTGATGAAAGTAAAATTTGAGAGTTAAGCCCTGTTCCTAAATCTACCAACTTCGAAATACCTAAAATGAGAATAATGGTTGGTAAAGTTTTATACACGGGGCCAAAATAGTTCAGTAAATTATGTGCATTCAAATAAATTACACAACCAATTGCTAAACCAATAATCGTTAAATTAAGAGCAGTTTTTTGGTACATTTCTGCAATCTTAAGCATGTCTTTATCTTTCCAAGCGTAAGAAATAATGGAAGCAGCAATGCCCATCATGCCTCTCATGGGCACTTCCATTAAGGCAATTAAAAAAGTAGCAATTGTGAAAACAGCTGTATCTGCCAAACCATTGGATGATTGGCTAGATATGATAATTGTATCTGATGTTCTTGCAACTAATCCCAATACTTGTCCTGAAAAAATAAACAAGCTAAAAGTGAGTATATGCTTTTTTAAACGCTTGGTTACTTTGCTTATTTTAACATTGAAATTGAAATAATTTAATTTGTATAAATGGAAAATTAAAATAAGCACTGGAATAATATACAAGCAGGAGAAAAGAATAACAAACTGATTAAAATTTATAAGTTTAAGGATATAAATCAGAATTAAAAGGGTAGTTATAATTCTAAAACCAATTTCTTTAAGAAAATTGGTGAGCACTGTGTTTTGTAAACTCCACTCAATTGATTCTAATAAATACCAAAATGCATAGCTAATAGTTAGTGGATAAATTAGATAAAAATATTCAACAAATAGGCCCGAATTTTTTCCAAATTTTCTAATAATACCATCCCTAAAAAGTGGCGTTATGCAAATAAATAAAATGCAACCAATTAAACAGGCAACAATCGTAATAAAGGGTAAATCGTTTTTTTGGGCAGGTAAATAGGCTTTGTAAAATGGAAAAAACTTAATGGTTGCTGGACAACTGCCAAATGTACACAACATGGCTAATAATGTTGAAACATCGATGAGTAAACGTGTTAAACCAAACTGTTCGGGAGTAAAATAATTCTTAAATAAAAATAATAGGTTAAAGGCACCGATAATAAAACCAATGTAAATGTAAATTGATGAAGCAATAGATTGTTTGCGTACAATGCCCATAGATATTGTATAATATACGAAAGAACAAAAATAATTTGATTTTAGAGATAATATTATTTGTTTAGTATTTAGTGATAATTTAATTTTAATGTGTAAATAGAATATGGTAATTTTTAAAGGTATTTATGAGATTAGCCCTCTGTGTTTTTTTAGGAGTATTTTTTTCTTTCAAATCTAATTCTCAGTACGCAGATTTGGGTAGTGGTAATCTAAAGAATTTTATTTGGTGGGTTGATTGGAGTGGTTTTTCAATGACTAATGGGGCAACAAAGAATTTTATAACCGATGATGGTTTAAATGTGAGTATTGCTTTTTCTAATGTAAGTAACCCTCCTTTGCCAAATGCGATGCAAACTTGGAATGGAGCTGTTTTACACAACCTGTATAATTTTACTAATGCATCAATAAAACCAGCTCTTTACAATAATAATACTACTTTAAATGCTCAGTTCAGCATGAGTATTACTGCTACAAGAAATGGTGTCCCATCTTCTTTTTTGTTTGTTGGGGCAGATGCAGAAGCCAGTATAACAGAAGTAACAACACTGCAAACAACTGGTACAGTATGGAGCATGGTTGATTTTTTCAGAAACTCTTCTCAAACGACTAACCCTCTTACTGGTTGTGGAACGAATACAGTTAATATTATTCAAACCTATGGAGGTGCTTCAGGTGTAGGACAAAATCCTGTTGTTTCTACCAACTCAACAGCTGGAGTTCCTTTGGTTGTAAATGTAACAATGAATCAGCTAGGTGTATTTGGAGGCATGGCTGTAGCATTTGGAATCATGTCACCTGTAGACAGAGGTGATCTTCCATTAAGCTATACTACTGCCCAACATAAGCTAAGTTTTACAAACTTAAACGGGTGTAGTTTCACTTCTCCATTACCTGGATTAAGTCAAGTTACCTCACTTAAAATTGGAAATACAGCAGGTGATGCAGATGGGATACAAACTTTAGACGATAACACATTGGGAACAGATGAAGATGCTCTGAATACCCCTTTCCCTAATTATTTAGGTAGTGGAGCTTACTCATTAACTATTCCTGTTACAAATAATACAGGTACTGATGCTTATTTAACAGGATACTTCGATTTTAATAGAAATGGGAGTTTCAATTCTGGAGAGTCAGTCACTGTAAATGTTCCAAATAATGCAACTACAGCTACGCTAACATGGACGGGCTTACTAAATTCATTACCGGTAGGGTCTGTGAGTAATTTTGGATTTAGGTTTAGATTATCATCAAATTTAGCTTCAACATCTGTTCCTGGTGGGCTAGCATTAGATGGGGAGGTTGAAGATTATTTGGTGCCCATAAACACGGTTGTTAATGTTGTTCCTACTTTTGTAATACCAGATACAGTATGTGTTAATACTCCTGTAAATATTGTAAATACATCAGTTGGAGCATCTTCATATTATTGGAATTTTTGTTTGGCAAATATTAATGCAATTCCTGTAGGAGCTAATCTAGGAAATATTAATGATCAGTTTTCAACACCTGTTTTTATGGATATTGTTGAGGATAATGGTAATTACTATGGTTTTGTTTCAAATAACTTCCCTGGAAAACTTACGAGATTGGATTTTGGAAATAGCTTATTGAATTCACCAGTTGCTGTTAACCTAGGTAATATTGGAGGAATAATTCCGGATGCTGCGGAAGGAATACAGGTAATTAAAAATGAAGGTAAATGGTATGCAATTATGGTTGGTGGAAATAATAGTACTCCTGCGTCATCATCTAGAATTGTTAGAATTAGTTTTGGTTCGAATATAACTAATATCAATCCAATAGGAACCAACTGGGGTAATATAGGAACGCTCACATATCCATCTGATTTACATATTTTCAATGATAACGGAAGTTGGTATGGGTTTACATTAAATGCTAATAGTAACAGTATTACACGATTTAATTTTGGTGCATCTTTTGAAAATATTCCAACTGGTATAAATTTGGGAAACTTAGGGAATCTAAATTTCCCAACTGGAATTTTTGCAATGAACGATAATGGTAATTGGCATGTATTTGTTTGTAATCAAGGGAGTTCAACAATAAGTAGATTAGATTTTGGTACATCATTACTAAATACGCCACTTGGAGTTAATTTAGGTAACCCTAATGGAATATTGCAACAGCCACGAGATATTTATTTGATTAAATTTTGTGGGCAAATAACAGGTTTTGTTGTGAATGAGTTAAGCAATGATATAGTTCAGCTTTCATTGTCAACTATTACGAGTACTCCTAGAGCAAGCTCGTTAGGAAATATTGCAAACTTTTCTTTCCCACATTCAATTTCAAAAATTTATCGAGTAGGGGCTGATTTGTACTCCTTTGTTACCAATGTAACAAACAATACAATTTCCAGACTTAAATTTTCAGGTTGTGTAAATGCTAGCATACCAAATTCAACTTTACAAACGCCTCCTCCAGTTTCTTATAATTCTGCAGGCGTTTATAATATTAATTTAACCATTGACGAAGGGTTAAGTACACAATCTTCTTTCTGTAAATCAATAGTAGTTGTTGCTCCTCCATTACACACACCAACTGCTAATTATGTTATTTGTGCTAATGATAGCATCAATCTTGTCGCACCAGTATTAAATGCCAATTATTTATGGAGTAATGCTGCTACAACTGCAACTATTAAAGTTAAAACTGCTGGCATTTATTGGGTAAATTCAACTACATATGCTGGTTGTACCGTTAAAGATTCTATGATCGTTACAGTAAAAGCTTTACCTAATATAAATGCCGGTACTGATGCATTTGTATGTAGTTTAGATTCTATTGCCTTAAATGCTATAGGTATTGGAAGCTTCAATTGGACTCCTGTTACAGGTTTAAGCAATCCTAATATAAATAATCCCAAAGTAAGTCCTTTAGGTAATACTGATTATGTGGTTACATTGACTGATGTAAATGGTTGTTCAGCTAAAGATACAATTACAATAAATGTTTTACCCAAACCACAAATTACTAAGACAGCAAATAGTAGTATTTGTAAGGATAGTATTTTTCAGATTAATGCTTTTGCTGTTAATGCAGTTTCGTATAGTTGGACACCCACTAGTGGACTGAACAATTCATTCATTGCAAACCCTTTAGCTAGTCCAATCAGTACGACCAATTATAATGTTACTGTTACAGGTGCTAATGGTTGCTCTCAAAAAGATTCAATTTTAGTTACTGTACTACCAAAACCTACGATTGTTGTAAGAGGAGATACGTCAGTATGTAACAAAACTCCACTCTTGGTTAGTAGCAATAGTACCAATGCTTCTACTTTTAGTTGGCAACCAGTAACAGGTTTATCAAATCCGGCAATAGCAAATCCAATTGCAACGCCTACAATATCTACACAGTATATAGTTACAGCTTCAAATGGAATTTGTGCTATAAAGGATACCTTTAATTTAGGAATTAATCCATTGCCTGTAATTGCTAAAAGTATTGATACCACTATTTGTAAAACGGGAACAGCTTTATTGAATGTTTCTGGAGGAGTCAATTATTTATGGAGTCCTAATTATAATTTATCTTCATTAAACTCCAACAGTGTATCAGCCAAGCCAGATACAACTACATATTATTTTGTGATAACAACAGGGGCAAATGCTTGTGCCATTAAAGATTCTATAAAAGTTACAGTTAATCCTAAACCTTTGTTTGGATTACAACCTTTAAGTGCAACAATTTGTAGAAATGATTCTGTTTCATTAAGTGCTACCGGAGGTGATGTGTATCAATGGATACCAACTACAAATATTTTATCAACTTCACAGGCAGCAACTAAAGTATATCCCACTATTAGCACTGTTTATAAAGTAATCATCACCAACAATGCCTGCAAACTAT
>CALRLF020000053.1:0-29152 GCA_943368475.1 Allobosea thiooxidans | reverse complement strand
ACAGCAGTATGAGTTGGGTTGCAGCCAATGATTCTATTATAGAACGCAAATGGCGTTTTGGCGATGGAACTTCTATCTTAACTGGTAATTTGGTAAGTGTACAACACGAATATCCTACAACAGGTATTTACACAGCATGTTTGTACATTAAAACGGCTTTAGGTTGTGTAAACGAAGTTTGTAAACCTGTTGTATTACAAGACAGTATTGTACAGCCACCAGCAGGTGTGACTGAGCCAATCCGTATTATTAGCATGTTCCCTAATCCTGCAAGCATTGTTTTAAATACCAATATTTGGAGTGCATTTAACAATATTGCTGCAGAGTTAGCCATCTATGATATTTATGGAGTTAAAAAATGGAGCATCAATAAAAACCTGTTACAAGGAGCCAACTTTACAGCAATCCCAGTTGCAAATTTATTAACTGGTCCTTATTTCTTTAAAGTTAAAACAGTGTATGGTACTAAAAGCCGTCAGTTTTTTAAACTGTAAATTCATATAACACTTTTAAAAAGCCTTTGCTATACAACAGCAAGGGCTTTTTTATGTTTTAGCCATCATTGTTATATGAAATGAGACAGATTACTTAATTTACAATTGATTTTATACAACAATCTATTTCTTTTAATAGTACTACGTACTATTGCATAAATTAATATCAACGATGAAAAAAATCATCTTTTACCTGTTTTTTTTAGTACTGATTAGTGGAGCTTTAACTGCATGGTTGATTTTAGGAAGTGGTACTGGGTTTGCAGAAAAAAATAAATCATTCATTATAGATGAAGGCAATACCAATAAAGCTGCTGTAATAAAATTATTAGAATCTAAGTACATCATCAACAGTGCATTATTATTTGGCACAACTGCTGATGCTTTGGGTGTTTGGGATAAAATAAAACCCGGTAAATATGAAGTGAAAAATGGAAGCAGTATTTTATCTATTGCCCGTATGCTCAAGAATGGTAAATTGGCACAAGCCAATTTGGTAATTAATAAAATCAGAATTAAAGAAGATTTAGCCAGGATGATAGGAAAAAACTTTTCTACAGATTCATCATCTGTTATGACGTTTTTAAACAGCAATGATTCCCTACAACCATTTGGTGTAGATACCAGTACGGTTTTCACCATGATTATTCCTGATACCTATACTTTTTACTGGAACACTTCTTTAAACAAAATTTTTAGTAAACTAAAAGATGCCAGCACCAATTACTGGAATAAAAACAATCGTACCGATAAAGCTGCCAAGTTAGGATTAACACCACAAGCTGTTTATACACTTGCGTCAATCGTAGAAGAAGAAACCAACCATAACGATGATAGGGCAAAAATTGCCAGTGTGTACATCAATCGTTTAAATAAAGGGATGCCATTACAGGCTTGCCCAACCATTAAGTATGCCATGAAGAATTTTGCACTAACCCGCATTTATGAAAAGTACTTATTCAATCCATCACCTTACAACACCTACAGGTTAAAAGGCTTGCCTCCAGGACCAATTTGTACACCATCCCCAAAATGTATTGATATTGTATTAGATGCTCCTCAAACCGATTATTTATTTTTTGTTGCAAAAGCCAACTTCGATGGATACCATCATTTCAGTAGCACATTTGCCGAACATGATAAATATGCCAAAGAATACCAAAAAGCACTAGATGCATATACAGCCAAAAAGCAACAAGTAAATCCCTAAAGATTGAATAAAATAGAAAGAAAGATTGTTACCTGGTTTCCTGTTGCTTTTATCATTCGTAAAAGCAAGCAAATTTTATTGCCCGGATTTCAGGGGCTGCATTTGTACGATGTTGTACGTTTCTTTTTTAAGCAAATCAATAAAGTAGGTTTAAACGAACGGGCTGCTGCTATTTCATTTAATTTAATCATGGCCATACCGGCAGCATGTATTTTTATTTTTACGTTAGTGCCTTATCTGCCCATTGCCAAAGAATTTAATACCGAGTTATTAAAGCTTACCAAAGACTTAACCCCCAACCAAAATACCTACAAATTTGTAAAAGATTTTTTAGACGACTTTTTTAGTACCTCTCGTTCGGGTTTATTATCCTTTGGTTTTTTATTGGTTATTTTCTATGCTTCCAATGCCATGATGGGCATTATCAGGGCTTTTGATCAATCGGTACAAGTGCATAAAAAGTATTTTCTGCACAAACGATGGAGAGCAATACGCTTAACAGTGATTTTAATTATACTGGTGATTATAAGTATTTTAATGCTGATAGGGCATGAACAGCTAACTCTTATTTTAAAGAAGCTTTTTCACATGAAAAGAAGAGCCAAAATTCCAGGATGGAACAGCATTCGCTGGGTAATTATTGTAGGATTGGTTTTTTATGGAATTTCATTCATTTACAAATTTGCACCATCTTTAAAAAAACGTTGGCCAATTGTTACACCTGGTTCGTTGTTTGCTACTTTTTTAACCTTGGTTACGACCATCGTATTTTCTTATTGGGTTAACAATTTTTCAGCCTACAATAAAGTATATGGCTCGATTGGTACTGTATTAATTATCATGCTGCTTATTTTTATTAATTCATTAATACTTTTAATTGGGTTTGAATTAAATGCAAGTATCATGCATTTACGAAACGATGCTGATAAAAGAGCAGATACTACTATAAACGGTTTGGAGCAAACCCAAAACGAACCTACTTTTATACAATAAAACATTTCATCATTATGAAAAAAGCAATTTTATTTTCATTTCTTGCATTTTTTGCAGGCAGAATTATAGCACAAAATATTCAGTCGGTAGCTGTTGGTACAGCAGCACCAATGTTGGATTTACAAATGCAGGACGTTTCCGGTAAAGGAGTTTCTATTAAAGAAGCTATGAAAGAAAACGGTGTACTGGTAATGTTCAGTTGCAATACTTGTCCTTATGTGGTTAAAAATGAAGAGAGAACCAAAGCTATAGCCGAGTATGCCCAAAAGCATGGTATGGGTGTTATTTTGTTTAACTCTAATGAAGCCAAAAGAGACAGCGATGATTCTTTTGAAGCCATGAAGGAATACGCTAAAAAGCAAGGCTATAATTGGTATTATGCAGCTGATGCAAAATCTACCATTGCCAATGCATTTGGTGCAACACGTACACCAGAAGTTTTCTTAATCAATAAAGCGGGTATTATTGTTTATAAAGGAGCAATTGATGATAACCCTTCCGAAGCAGAAAATGTAAAACGACAACATTTAAAAATTGCAATTGATGAAGTTACAAAAGGCAAAACCATCTCTGTAAAAGAAAGTAAATCAGTAGGCTGTAGTATTAAACGAAATAGTTAATTTATCTGAACGCTTTGAATAATAAAAAATCCCTCAACATATAACATTGAGGGATTTTTATTATAATAAAGATCAGCTATTATTAGTTTCCAGCAACTTGCTTTCTAATAATATTTAATGCTGCTCCAGCTTTAAACCATTCGATTTGTTGTTGATTGTAAGTATGGTTTGCTACAACTTCATCCTTTGTTCCATCAGCATGGTTAAATACCAATGTTAATGGAGTTCCTGGAGCAAAATTGGTTAATCCAACTACATCAACTGTGTCATCTTCTTGAATTTTATCGTAATCTTCTTTATTTGCAAAAGTCAATGCCAGCATTCCTTGCTTTTTCAAGTTGGTTTCGTGAATACGTGCAAAAGATTTAGTTAACACCACACGTACACCTAAGAAACGAGGTTCCATAGCTGCATGCTCACGTGAACTACCTTCTCCATAGTTTTCATCTCCTACAACAATACTACCAATACCTGCTGCTTTGTAAGCTCTTTGTGTGGCAGGAACTGGACCATATTGGCCTGTTAATTGGTTTTTAATATTATCTGTTTTTTCGTTGAAAAAGTTTACAGCACCAATTAACATGTTGTTAGAAATGTTATCTAAATGTCCTCTAAACTTTAACCATGGACCTGCCATAGAAATATGATCTGTAGTGCATTTTCCTTTTGCCTTAATAAGCAATTTTAATGATTTCAAATCAGTTCCTTCCCATTCTGCAAATGGAGCCAATAATTGTAAACGCTTACTGTCCACTGCAACTGCAACCGTTACACCACTTCCATCTGCAGCTGGTGCTTGGTAACCTGCGTCTTCTACTGCAAAACCATTTTTAGGTAATTCATCTCCAGTAGGAGCGTCTAACATTACTTGCTCACCTTTATCGTTAGTCAATGTATCGGTTAGCGGATTAAATCCTAAATCACCTGCAATAGCTAATGCTGTTACAATTTCAGGACTTGCTACGAATGCAAAAGTATTAGGATTACCATCGGCACGTTTTGCAAAGTTTCTGTTGAAAGAATGAACGATGGTATTTTTCTCTTGCTTTTCAGCACCCATTCTATCCCACATACCAATACATGGTCCACAAGCATTGGTAAATACTTTTGCACCAATTTGATCGAATGTTTTTAAGAATCCATCTCTATCAATTGTATAACGAATTTGTTCTGAACCTGGGCTAATGGTAAATTCAGCTTTTGCCTTTAATCCTTTTTCAGATACTTGTTTAGCTAAAGAAACAGCTCTTGAAATATCTTCATAAGAAGAGTTCGTACAAGAACCAATTAAACCCACTTCAACTTTGGCAGGCCAACCATTTGCGGCCATTGCCTCTTTCATTTTAGAAATAGGTGTAGCTAAATCAGGAGTGAATGGTCCGTTTAAATGTGGCTCTAATTCGTTTAGACTAATTTCAATTACTTGATCGAAATATTGTTCAGGATTTGCATAACATTCAGCATCAGCCGTTAAGTAAGGAGCAATAGCATCTGCAAGTTCAGCTACATCTGCTCTACCAGTGGCTGCAAGGTAACGACTCATACTTTCATCATATCCAAAAGTAGAAGTAGTAGCACCAATTTCTGCACCCATATTACAAATGGTTCCTTTACCAGTACAACTCATGCTAGTAGCACCTTCACCAAAATATTCAACAATAGCACCAGTACCCCCTTTTACAGTTAATATACCAGCAACTTTTAAAATCACATCTTTAGGAGCACACCAACCACTTAATTTACCAGTTAGTTTTACCCCAATTAATTTAGGCCATTTCAATTCCCAAGGTAAGCCAGCCATTACATCACAAGCATCGGCACCACCAACACCAATTGCAATCATACCTAAACCACCTGCATTTACTGTATGAGAATCAGTACCAATCATCATTCCACCAGGAAAAGCATAGTTTTCTAAAACAATTTGGTGAATAATACCTGCACCTGGTTTCCAAAAACCAATACCATATTTGTTAGAGACCGACGATAAAAAGTCAAAAACCTCTTTGCTTTCCGTTTGTGCAACAGCTAAATCTTGTTTGCCCTCCACTTTTGCAGTGATTAAGTGATCGCAATGTACTGTTGATGGAACTGCCACTTTAGGACGACCAGCCTGCATAAACTGCAATAAAGCCATTTGTGCTGTTGCATCTTGCATAGCCACACGGTCTGGTGCAAAATCTACATAACTTTTACCACGACCAAAGTTTTCTAACTTCATATCGCTGTGTAAGTGTGCAAATAAAATTTTCTCAGATAATGTTAACGAACGACCCAAAGCAGTACGTGCAGCATCTACCTTAGCAGGCATTTCTGCATATACTTTCTTAATCATTTCAATGTCAAAAGCCATAACGGTAATTTTAGATTTAAGACTGTAAATAATGATGTTTTAAATTAAATAGCAAATGGTTTGAACCAATATTTTTTTAATTGCTGCGAATTTACAGTAAAAGAAAAATTTGATGAAATGTGTTTTTGAAAATTACAAATCTATTTCATTAAATTGCAGTTATATAGCCCTTAAAAACTATAAAAACATCTTATTATGAATAAACTCAGGGCATTTTTAGAAATGCATGCATTTGGAGTTTGCACGGCTATTGGTGAAATGCTGGGAATTGCAAGTTCCAGAATTAGAATGTGGTTTATTTACATCTCTTTTCTAACTATGGGATCGCCAGTTTTGGTGTATATGATTTTAGCATTTTGGCTTAACATTAAACGATATATATACATAGCCAAACGAAATCCACTCAAAAATTTATAATTTAGTTGAGACCCTTAAAATACCAATTCCCTTGTTAAAGATTGAATATATACATACAGATTATAACGAGCTTATCAAGCATTTTTCTAAATCGTTCAATAGTAAAATAAAAGACGATAAGCTGCAACTTTCTAAAGATATTGGAGAAGGGTACATGAGATTTGTAAAATTGCCCAATGGTTTACAGGCAATAATATCCGACTACACTGTTCATCAAGATGTTTTATTGCAACGTAAAAAAATTAAGGACGATTTTTTTACGCTTCGCTTTGATGAAACTTCTATGGATGATGAGTTTTCTGAAGAAATCATCGATAATAAAAATTCAGCAAAAAGTGCTGTCTTTTTAATGAGCACCAAATTCGACTGGCTATTTTTTACGCAAAAAAGTACAAGAATCAGGGGTATCAATATTATTTTTAGTAGAGAATGGCTTGATAGTTTTCTTGGAATTGAAAGGGTAGGAGATTTTATAAAAAAGTACCTCAGCCTAAAAACCAGTGCATTTAATTATGAGCCTTTAGATGCTGAGTATAAGCGTATTATGAGTGAAGTTTTATATTGTGAAGAAGATAGAATTTTTGAATCGCTCATTATACAAAACAGAATTATGCTGTTGATGGAGCGTTTTTTCACTCGGATTTACAAAAAAATGAGTGACTCTAGCTTTGAGATGAAAGTTTCTACTGATGATTTACAACGATTAATGGCTGTGGAGGCAGAATTACTTCGAGACTTTTCAGCAATACCTCCTGGCATTCCAAAACTGGCTAGAATGGCTGCTATGAGCCCATCTAAATTAAAAACAACGTTTAGAGATATTTATGGATTACCAATCTATCAATATTTCCAAAAACATAGAATGAACAAAGCAAAAGCTATGTTATTGTCGCAAAAATATACTGTGAAAGATGTGGGAATGGAAGTTGGTTACAGTAATCTGAGCAATTTTGCCAAAGCTTTCAAAAAGTCGTTCGATCAATTACCAAGTGATATTTTAGGTTCTCGCTAATTTACATATTTTTTATACTAATTCTCTTAAAACGTAGCAATTGATTGAAGTTTCATTCAATAACACCAATTATGTAACCTTACTGCAACAAATTGCTGCTAGTTGTAAAACCAGCATAAAGGATAGCCTTTTAAAAGTTCCTGTAGCAAATGGAACAGGCTGGCTTTGGGCGGAAACATTGCCAAACAACATGAGCATTTTTGCTGCTGATTGTAAGCTTATAAACGGAAGGAGGACTATTGAACGAAAAGAAAATACAAATCATGTTTTTTCATTACAATTCACTGAAATTTTTACAGAATCGATAAAGCAAGGTATTACCTCCGAAATTTTACTACAATCTTTTGTAGAATTGGTTAAAATACCTGAAGTAGGATCGTACACATTAGAGCCAAATGTTCGATTAAGAACTCTACGTTTTTATTTTACAATTGAGCAATTAAGTCAGCTGCTTAATCAGCAAATTATTGAAGGTTTATTTAACGAGGAATTATTAAGTAGGCTTACAGGAGACAAATCTGATATTATTGATGTGGTGTATAAGCCAATCTTAGATGAATTAATGGTTGCAGAATTGAATCAACCGTTAAAAATTAATTTCATCCAAAATCGAATCTTACTGTTACTTGAAAAATTCATGTACAAACAACATAAAGTACAGGAAATTTCTTTAAAACAACGACTAAATAACAATGAGTTAGAAAGGTTAATTCAGGTTGAAGCATTATTAATAAAAGACTTTAGTGTTACTGCACCTACAATAGAAAAATTGGCAAAGCTTTGTGCAATGAGTGCAACAAAGTTTAAAAATGAATTTAAAACATTGTATGGAGCACCAGTGTACGAGTATTATCAAAAAAATAGAATGGCCAAAGCTAAATCTATTTTATTAGAAGGTTCACATACTTCGAAAGAAGTTGGCATGAGGGTTGGTTACAGCAACCTTAGTCATTTTGCAGCAGCATTTAAAAAAGAATATGGAATTTCTCCCAGCGATTTATTAGCTAAAAACTTAAAACCAGCTCGTTAGCGGTTTAATAAACAGGATTTACACCTACATAATTCCAAGGTGTAATAGCTTTTAGTTCTTTTTTTACAGTAGCACTTACTTTTAACCCATTGATAAATTCATGCATGGTTGCTTTATTAATTTTGTTATTGCCACGGGTTAGATCTTTTAGAGCCTCGTAAGGATTAGGGTAATTCTCTCTACGTAAAATTGTTTGAACAGCTTCTGCAACTACAGCCCAATTATTTTCTAAATCGTCTTTTATTTTTGCTTCGTTTAGCAATAATTTACCCAACCCTTTTTCTAATGATTTTATTGCAATCATGGTGTGTGCAACAGGCACTCCTAAATTTCTTAAAACAGTACTATCGGTTAAATCTCTTTGTAAACGACTAACAGGAAGTTTAGCCGATAAATGTTCTAAAAAAGCGTTGGCAATGCCCAAATTACCTTCTGCATTTTCAAAATCTATTGGATTTACTTTGTGTGGCATTGCACTGCTGCCCACTTCTCCTTTCTTGGTTTTTTGTTTAAAATAATCCATGCTTATGTAAGTCCACATATCACGGCACAAATCAATTAAAATGGTGTTTATGCGTTTCATAGCATCTAATTGAGCAGCCAAATTATCATAATGTTCAATTTGAGTAGTAAACTGCATACGTTCTAAACCCAATACATTGTTTACAAATTCATTGCCCAAATCAATCCAATTTTTCTTAGGAAATGCAATATGGTGAGCATTGAAATTACCTGTAGCACCACCAAATTTTGCTGCATAAGGTACAGCCGTAAATAATTTTATTTGTCCATAAATACGCTCAGTAAAAACCATAATTTCTTTACCCAAAACAGTAGGGGAGGCTGGTTGCCCATGTGTACGTGCCAACATCGAAATATTGCTCCATTGTTTTGCCAAACCTTGTAAAGCATTGTGTGTATTTACTACAGCAGGTAAATATTCATGTTCCATGCAATCCTTCCAACTTAACGGAATGGCAGTGTTGTTAATATCCTGACTGGTTAAACCAAAATGAATCCATTCTTTTAAATTGCTTGCTCCAGCTTTATCCAATTGCTCTTTTAAAAAATATTCAACCGCTTTTACATCATGATTGGTTACAGATTCTATTTGTTTAATTTGTTGAGCATCATCTAAATTAAAATTGTTTTTTACATCGTTTAAATGTTGTTTCAATTTAGGGGTAATCTTAAAAAATTTCTTCTCACCTAAAAACAAAAAGTAGTCAATTTCTACAATTACACGATATTTTATTAATCCAAATTCAGAGAAAAATTGGTCTAAATGAGCTACTTGTTTTCTGTAACGACCATCAACTGGCGAAATGGCTGTAAGTGGTGTAAGTTCCATGTATAAAAAGTTTATTAAAATTTAATGTTTAAAGTTTGAAATTTTTTTTTGTAACGAGCTTATGAATCTCTGTTCAACACCAGTGGCGTCGCACCCTTCAACGCTATGCACTTTAATGATCTTTTTTTACCGCAAAGAGAAAATACTTCGTAAACCTTTGTATTCTTTATGTCTTTGTGGTAAAAACCTTCGCTTCAAAAATGCTCAGTAATTTGTTACAGTACAAGTGTGCGACGCAACAGAAATACAATAGTAATTCTGCAGCTGGTTCCCTAAAAAAATGTTTTCTTTGCCGCAAATGTAAATGAATTGAAGAAGATTAAAGTTGGGGCGGTGAGTTATAAAAATACAAAGCCGCTGTTGTACGGAATTAAGCGAAGCGGATTGATGGATAAAATTGAATTGATAGAAAATTATCCTGCTAATATAGCTGCCATGTTGCTAAACGACGAGATTGATGTTGGATTAGTGCCAGTTGCCATAATACCTAAACTTACTGAAGCCCATATTGTAACCAATTACTGTATTGGAGCCGTGCAAGAAGTAGCAAGCGTTTGTTTATTTAGCGAAGTTGAATTGGATAAAATTGAACGGGTTTTATTAGATTATCAAAGCCGTACATCGGTTAATTTATGTAAAATTTTATTGAAAAATTACTGGAAAAAAGAGGTTGAAATTGTTGATGGCGGCAAAGATTTTAGAAACGAAATTAAAGGCACCACAGCTGGTGTTGTTATTGGTGATAGGGCTTTGGAACAATTAAAAATTTCAACTTTTGTATACGATTTGGCTAAGAGTTGGATTGATTTTACTGGATTGCCATTTGTGTTTGCTGCTTGGGTTGCCAACAAACAATTGCCAGAAGATTTTTTAGATGGATTTAATATGGCCAACGGTTTTGGTTTAAAACATATTGATGAAGTAGTAGCTGAAAATCCTTTTGATGTATACGATTTGAAAAAATATTATACTGAAAATATTAGTTATATATTGAATGATGAAAAACGAAAAGGGTTGGAGCTGTTTTTAAAGTATTTACAGGAATTGAACGGATAGAAGAATTGATGAATTATTGAATTGGCGAATTAACGAATTGATGGATTAATTGATTTATTGCACGAATTTTTACGAATTACACGAATGATGAAACAATAAACTATTAACCTACTAAACTTTTAAACTTGTATATTCTAAAAAGAAAAAAATTAACTACAATTAAAACGTATGCTACACTTTAGAAGATCTGGCATACGTTTTAATACCAAAGTCTAGCTTCAGTTTGTTGTAAATATTCTAAAGAACTTCTTTTAAGTGGTGTGCGTTTTTCAGTTTTGGTGATTTTTAAAACCGCTTTCCAGCCTTTAAAAAATGAGGTAAAATTGAAGTTTGTTTCTTTTAAAAACTGAATACTCCACATAAAAGCTGTTGTAAAAAAATAACCAATGGGTAAATAACGATAAGCCACTTTACTTTTATTCACCCACATCATTTGCAGTTTTTCGTGTTTGGGTTTACGCCCTAACGGACTTTCTTTATGCAGCATTACAATGGAGTTATCGTACTTAATGCAATAGCCTTTATCAATTAAGCGATAGCTTAAATCGTACTCTTCCATACCATAAAAAAACTCTTCAGGCAAGTTGCCAACTTCGTTCAATAACTTTCTTTTTATAGCATGTGCACCACCAGCAAAATAGTAGGTGAAAAATTCAGACTTATTTTTATACTTATTGAATTGTTTGTGTGGTAAAGCATTTACCTGCATTTGCAAATTTTCGTAGTATAAAACTTTAAAAGAAACAATGGCTACTTCACGATTGTTAAATCCGGGTTTTTCAAAACTTGAAATTACATTTTCAAGTGCATCTTTATTTTGAAGAACGGCATCATCGTCTAAGAAAATACAAATTTCTCCCTTGGCAAATTGTAAGGCAAAATTTCTACCTTTTGTTACGCCTAAATTAGATGGAGCATCGATGTATTGAAAAGGAATAGTTGAGCTTTGTTCGTTGATGAAATTTTTTACAACTGTATAATCATCACTTGAAGCATTGTTAACAACAATTACGTCTTGTAGCAAGTCAGCACCCTTATTTAAAGTGCAAATATTTTGCAACAGTTCTAACGTATCTGCTACACGGTTGTAAGTAATAATAATGAAACTGATTGGCTTCATGGTGCAACAAATATAGGAGAGGTGTGAGAGAATGAACATAAAAAATCCCTCAGCAAACTGAAGGATTTTTGTAAAATTTTATCAATATCAAATTAATCGTAGGCTTTGTTTTGTCCAGCAACAACCCATTGACTGTTTAATAATCCAGTTTTTGCTTGACCATCGCCCCAAACAACAAAAGCTACAACACGAATATTGGCAGCGTTTAAGCCTGTAATATCAATAGTATAATTGGTTGAGTACTCTCCATTTTTAACCTGATTGGCAACAGGAATTGTAGTACCTAAAACAGTGGTTGGTGTACGACGAATAACACCATTGTGTACAAAACTATTAATGGTATCTCCAGCATTAAAATATGGATTACCAGGATAGAAAGTATTAGCGTTATAAAAGTTTAGTTGTTTTAATACCAAACCGTTTTCTACAGCAACCACCACTAATTTTAAACTGTCGCTAATAGTTGCATCGAAACCAACTTTAGCCGTAACATTTAAATTGTTTCCAGATACACTAGTGTTTAAAGCCAAACCAAGAACAGCTCTTTTTTGAAGATAAGGTCTAAATTCTGTACTATCATTCAAATTAGAGATGTCGCCATTTTCTTTCATGATAACCGAACGATCGATCATTACTGTAGGAACTGCACTGATACCAAATTTTGCTCTCATTGTCGAATCTGCAGTACGATCGGTTAAAGCATCGTTATTATGAATTCTGATAGCAAAAATTTTAGGATTGTTCAGCATAAAATTGTCAACCTTATAAGTCATCCGTGGACACCAGCCAGCCCAAGCAGCAGTAAACTCTTCAGCCAGTACTTTGGTAGAATATTTTGCAGCTGGAGGATTTATTGTTGTAACAGTTAAAGTATCGCTGATGATACCAAATTTGCTTGCAAAAATTTTATGAGTGCCCTGTTGATTATATTCAAAGCTAACGCCATTGCCTACAATTAAAGTTCCATCCACCACAAATGAACAGCTAGAAGTAATATCGGTGCCAGATTGATCTTTTGCAGTAGCCAAAATTTTATCGATACCATCTGCAAGAACAGTTGTTTTATCTAAGGAAAGTTTTATGGTAACTGGAACAGAACTAACAGTTGATGTGGTTTGTGAACAAGAAACCAATAATAAACTTACTAAACTGAATAATCCAGAAGCGTAAAAAATTTTTCTCATGAACGGGTAATTATTAATCTGCTTTAATGGTTGGCAAACATAACTCATTCATAGAATGAAAATAACGGTTCGTATAATTTTTGCTTTATTTTTTGATTTGTATAATGAATTGACTACCAATCTCAATTTGGGAATTTGCTTATCTATTATCCTATAATTAATATTATGTTAAGTAGGCACGGGATTATGTATTGAATTTTATTTTTTCCCCTACGCACGTGCGGACGTATTTTAGCGAAGATTTAAGCGAAATAAAAATACTAGTGACTCTCTAATTTAATCATATCAACTTAAGTTGACTTGACAGCAAGGGAGTTGCTGATTCTGTAACTTTTTATAAAAGTGAATTATATTCTTTGTCTATAATATTTATCCAAGAATTTATCATTTCCATCATTTTTTCAATACTATCTTTTGTATAAGGGATAAATTTTTCTTTATCAGAATAATTTAAAAGTATTATTTCGTATTTGTTAGATTCTATATTTTCTGGCACTGCAATTAATTGATGTGCAAATTTATTTCTTTGTTCATAAATTTCTCTCAAATCTGCACTGAATTTAGGGTACTCTTTTGTAAATTCTTTACCTAAAACTTCACATTTTTTATTAAATATTTGTTGAACTATTCTTACTTTTTTACTAAAATCTACTTTGTCGAAAAGAATTAATTCAATTAATTCTTTTCGCTTATACTCATTTTGAGAAAAATATTTAGCAATATAATCGTCTATTATTCTTTCTAATAAAGTTGTATTATTAATAACCATTCCCCTAACCTTATCAGCATTATCCATGTATTGCGAAATAAGCAATTCATTCATAATTTCATCTTATATTTATAGTATTAATTCGTCGGCTTTGCCTCCGTGAAAAGATATGCTCCGCAGCACAGGAAAAAATAAAACCCAATACATAATCCTGCCCTCCCGTGCTATTTTCCCTTTAAGAAATTAGGGAAAATGCACCACAAAACCTGCCACACTTAAACATAATATTGAGTTATTATATAAATGTATAATCTTTCTATTGTGCTACTATCGTAGCAGTTGTGTTTTTATTATTGCGATTTTTTATGAAGCCAACACACCAAAAATGCCAGCTGCACAGTACATAAAAAATCGCAATAATAAAAACAAAGGTAATACATTTTAATCTAATAACTAACTTTTATGTTAAGTAGTCACGGGGATATTTTATGTTATTTTCCTTTTTCCCCTACGCTTCCAGTACGAGATTGATGAAATAGAACTTAGCAAAGACGAACTGGAAATGGTTATACATAAAAATAACACCTAACCTACTTAGTCGAAAAAAAGAAAAAATATTATTTGGTTATTAATAAATTTTGCCGTTGCTTACATTTGGTTAATAATTTCAAATGCAATCTACGGGTACTACAAAAAACAGGAGAACAATCAAAAGGCTTAAAAAAGGCATTGGTATTGCAGTTAAAAGAAAATTAGAAACTGCTGATATTTTAGCAGTATTCGGAATCGTAATAGCCATTGTATTTGGCATTTTTGGGTATATAATTGGGAAAGAACAAGTCCGATTATCAAATGTTCAAATTAAAATGTCAGAAGAGCAAGGAAAAACATCACTAGACATTCAGCACTTTAATTATCTTTTAGAAAAAACGGATAGCATCCTAAACAAATCTTCAGAGATGACAGTTTTGTCAAACAATCAAATTGAAGCTTTGGTTTTACTTAATAAAAAATTAGCCAGTATTTCTCTTGCATCAAATGAGCAACTTCGTTTAAATCGACAGGAGCAGCAAAAAGTTAATTTAAATTATGACTATGCAATGATTGGCAATATGAACAAACTCAAAAACGCCATTCATCAAATTGAATCATTAAAATATAGTGACGATTTTGATTTCTCTAATATAGTTTTTGATGAACATCATTTGAAAATTTTTAGTTCTAAAATAGAAGAAATGAAAGTCTTATTTGTTCAACAAATGGATAATCCTTACTTAAATTCTATTGATACTCTACAGCAAATATGGGCAATAGCTTATGGAGAACTAGGCGAAACAAAAAGGCAAATTGATTTAAACCTATATGGCTTGGGTAAACTAATAATTAACTTAAATAATGGCAAAGTAGAAAAAAGTGAATTGGATGTGGAAAATTTGAAGGCCTATTTAAAGGCGGCTAACTCACGTCTATTTTTATCGCTTGGTGCAGCAACAGGTTATGCAAATAATAAAATAAGGATTGATAAAATAAAACGAGGTTTACTAGATAGTAAAGGTAAATATAAAATTACTGCTGAAACTTTATATAATTAGTTGTGCCTAATTTATTATCGTAAACTTTTGATCCAATCCATTTGAACAATCATAGATTTTTTGTAACCACTCTTTTCCCTCTCTAGCATAGAATAAAGAAAAATTTTCTACACGTTCTTGCAGGTTATTTTGGGGAAATAATTCAGTCTTGAGTTTGGCTATTTGAAGTTGTATTTCTGTGAATTTTCGTTTCTCAGCCCTGCGTATTTTCTTTTCTAGCTGGGTTAATTTATGTACAGCTGTAGTTTCTAAAGCCTGGGTATGCTGTTTTAAAGTTTCATCTACCAAAGACGACAAATGTTGAATATGCTGGTATAAACGTTTAATTTGGTCTATTTCTTCATCTAAATTTAATTGGTTGCCAGAGGTTTGTAATACGATAGATTCAAACAATTTAAATTCTGATTTAAATAAATCGGTAGAAAATAAATTTAAACTGTTAATCAATAAGTTAATCTTATTAATTATGATTAAAAAAGAATTTCTTAATATCAATAAAGGGTATGGAACATGTACTGCTTCAAACACATTTTTCAGCTCTAGCCAGTAAGCCAACTCTCCACCTCCCCCAATAAAAGCAATATTGGGTAAAATGGTTTCTTGAAAAACGCCTCTCAAAATAACGTTAGCACTAAATCTTTCAGGATGATTTTTTATTTCTTCTTGTAATTCAATTAGTTGAAAGGTTCTATTTAGTTTTTTAACAGTAAATACACCTCCTTTTTGTTCAATTCTTTCTCTATGATTTTCGTACAGATAAAACAAGTTTATTTCTCTACCAGCAGCTTGTACTTTGTAGTTTTTACTTAATGTATCAATGGTATTTTGTACAATTTGGTGAGAGAATTTTTCTGTAATTTCTTTATTAACTACTTCATTAAATTCAGCTTTTAAAATTGCATTATCTGGCATAACTATCAATAAACCATATTGTTGGAATAATGTATTTACTAATTCTAATGTAGCTTGCTGTATAGTTTTTCCCTCTGTGTAAGCTGATTTGAAAATATCGATTACTTCATTTCCATGTGGGTGAATGCCGATTTGTCCATAAATACGGTCTATGAGATTCAGCAAATTTTTATCCACTTTCATTCTGCCAACAGCTCCTGTTTGTTTGGTTTCCCAAATCAGTTTCTCTCCTCCTAAGTTAATATAACCCAATTCGTCTAAATCTGCATCTTCACTACCCATATAGTAAAAAGGAACAAAATTGTATTCAGGTAACAAGAGTTTTAAATCATCAGCCAGTTTTATAGCATGCATGATTTTATAAATGAAATACAGTGGTCCTGTAAAAATATTGGGCTGGTGTGCTGTTGTTATAGTGAATGTATTTTCACTTAACAATGATTGTAGGTTTTGCTGTTGCGTATTTGTTAAGGGCAAACCTTCGTATTGTTTGGTTAATTGTTCAACCAAAACTGTTCGCTTGGTATTGAATTTTTTTCGGGCTTCGATAGATTGCTTGATGCCTTTTAAGGATACTTCATGTTTGTAAAAAGGCTGTAATTGCGGAGCCTGATCTAAATAATCGGTTACAATTTTTGAAAAATATCCAGTTTCTTGATAAGATATGTGGCTGCAATTAACTTCCATGCTGTAATTTGTACGTACAAAATAAGAGCATTTTAAGTTATTAAGTTAACCGTTTGTAAAGGATACTTCGTAAATCGAAATAATGTGAACAGATTGGAACACGAATGACACTGATGGAACTGATTTTCACAGATTTGTTTTTATTACACGAATTTTATCGAATTACACGAATATGGGAACACGGATGACACTGATTGAACGGATTTTTACAGATTTGTTTATTACACGAATTAGAACGAATTACACGAATATTAGAACACGGATAACACTGATGGATCCGATTTTCACAGATTTGCTTATTACATTAATGTTGGAAAGCGTATAATACTGATTGTTATTGCCTATGTGCCTAACTATCTATGTGGTTATTCAACAACTTCGCCTTCAATATCGTAATCGTATGCTTTGGTAATTTTTACATTCACAAATTCACCAATAGGTAGTTTTTTAGAAGTTTGTATAACAACTTCATTATCCACTTCAACACTATCAAATTCTGTACGACCTATATAACGACCAGCCTCTTTTTTATCGATGATTACTTTAAAAGTTTTACCAACTTTTTCCTGATTTTTCTCCAAACTTATCTCCTGCTGAACTTCCATTATTTCTTGAGCTCTGGCTTCTTTTTCTTCTTGTGGAATATTATCTTCTAACGCATGAGCTGATGTATTTTCTTCATGACTGTAACTAAAAATCCCAACTCTATCAAAACGATGTTCTTGTAAAAACTCTTTAACATCTTCCACATCTTTTTCAGTTTCCCCAGGAAAACCAGCAATTAAAGTAGTACGCAAACAAATGCCAGGAACAGTTTCACGAATTTGGTGAATGATGTCCGTCATTTCACTACGGGTAATATTTCTACGCATGGCTTTGAGCATATTATCGCTGGCATGCTGTAAAGGCATATCTAAGTAATTGCAAATATTGTCTCTCTCTTTCATTGCATCTAATATTTCCATTGGAAATTTAGAAGGATAAGCATAATGCAAACGAATCCACTCCAACCCTTTCACATCTGCTAAAGCATGTAACAATTTTGGCAGCTCACGTTTTTTATAAATATCCAATCCGTAATAAGTGAGCTCTTGTGCTATGAGCATGACTTCCTTAACGCCTTTTTTCACCAAACTTTCAGCATCACGAACCAACTCTTCAATAGGTTTACTAATATGTTGACCTCTCATTAAAGGGATGGCACAAAAACTACAGGTTCTGTTACAACCTTCACTAATTTTCATGTAAGCGTAATGCTTAGGTGTACTTAACAATCTTTCACCCAATAATTCAGTTTTATAATCGGCATTGAACTGTTTAAGCATCAATGGCAATTCCATGGTACCAAACCATGCATCTACTTCTTTAATTTCGGCAGCTAAATCTTCTCTGTAACGTTCACTTAAGCAGCCTGTAACATATACTTTGTCGAGTTTGCCTCTTCGTTTTAATTCTAATTGGTCGAGAATGGTGTTAATACTTTCTTCTTTGGCTTTATCAATAAACCCACAAGTATTTACCACCACAATATTGTGATCGAGTTTTTTGTTTTCGTGTACCACATCAATATCATTGGCCAATAGTTGACCACTTAACACCTCACTATCTACCAAGTTTTTGCTACAACCTAAGGTGATGATGTTGACTTTATCTTGCTTTAATGTTCTTGCTTTCATAAACTGTTTGCAAATATAGTTGGTTCAATAAGGTTATAGTGTACAAGAGTGCTACGCCAATACAGTTGAATATTGATATAATACTGGTTAAATAAAATTCTACTTATGTATCTCACTACTAAAATGAAATTCAATATCTGGGTTATTGGTAATTTCTGTATTTAAAAACCATTCACTTTGGGCTAAATAAATTGGATTGCCATCTTTATCCTCACCACTGTTTTGTTGTTTAAAACGTAAGAAATCTTCGAGTTTCTTTTCGTCTTTACTCGTTAACCAACAGGCTTTGTAATAAGGCAAAGTTCTAAACTCACAAGCAGCCCCATATTCTTGTAATAAACGATATTGAATTACTTCAAACTGCAACTCTCCTACGCAACCAATAATTTTACGATTACCGCCAAATTGAGTAAATAACTGAGCAACACCTTCATCGGTCAACTGCTGAACACCTTTTTCCAACTGCTTGGTTTTCATTGGATCTTTATTCACCAATTCTTTAAAAATTTCTGGTGAAAAAGTAGGAATTCCAGTATAAAAGAAATTCTCTCCTTCGGTTAAGGTATCACCAATTTTAAAATTACCAGTATCAAATAAACCAATTACATCGCCTGGGTAAGCATCGTCAATTACATCTTTACTACGAGCTAAAAATGAATAAGGATTACTGAAACGTACATCTTTATCTATACGAACATGGTGGTAATATTTGTTGCGTTCAAAACGTCCACTACAAACCCTCATGAAAGCAATACGATCTCTATGTTTAGGATCTAAATTGGCATGAATTTTAAAAATGAATCCACTGAATTTATCTTCTCCTGGGTTTACTTCTCTAACATTGGTTTGTCTGGCCAAAGGTGTTGGAGCAATGGTAATAAAGGTATCCAGCATTTCACGAACACCAAAATTATTGACTGCACTACCAAAGAAAACAGGACAAATTTTTCCTTGTAAATACTCCTCATTGTTTAATGCACCATAAACACCTTCTAACAATTCTACATCTTCACGTAATTGGTCGGCATCACGTTCACCCACTTTTGCATCTAATAATTTATCGGCAACATCAGTAATTGAAATAGTGTCTTCATCATCTGCGTCAGCTTTGGTACTTGCAGTAAACAAACACAAATCTTTGGTATGCAAATTATAAACGCCTTTAAAATCTTTACCACTGTTAATGGGCCATGTCATTGGATGTAAATAAAGTTTCAACTCTTTCTCTACTTCTTCTAATAAATCGAAACGGTTTTTACCATCACGATCCATTTTGTTTACAAATACAATTATAGGTGTATCCCTCATCCTGCATACTTCTACCAATCTTCTAGTTTGGTCTTCTACCCCATTCACACTATCAATTACCAACACTACACTATCTACAGCAGTTAATGTTCTGTAAGTATCTTCTGCAAAATCCTTGTGACCGGGTGTATCTAATAAATTAATCAAGTGATTTTTGTATTCAAACGTCATTACTGAAGTTGCCACACTAATACCACGCTGACGTTCAATTTCCATGAAGTCACTTGTAGCATGTTTTTTAATCTTATTGCTTTTAACAGCCCCTGCTGTTTGAATGGCTCCACCAAACAACAATAATTTTTCTGTTAAGGTAGTTTTACCAGCATCGGGATGCGATATAATGGCGAAAGTTTTACGACGATTGATCTCTTTTTCGAACTTCATAATGGCGGCAAAGGTAAGGTTTGAAAGTTTCGAAAAAGCAGCTGCTTTTAGGTGCTGATAGATTGTATTTAGTGACTTTCGAGCAAGTGAATTACAAACTCTTTTTTACGTTGAGAAACAGGAATGGTATAACCACCTTCTAAAATAAGTGTACCACTATCGGTTTTACGATCGAATATTTTTATTTTATTGGGGTTTACCAAACAAGAATGATGTGTACGTATAAAACCAGCTGGGGCTAAGATTTCTTCATACGAACGTAAATTTCTAGAAACAAAAATGGGCTCACTATTGGTAATATAGAATTTGGTGTAAGAACCTTCTGCCTCACAGTAAATAATATCATTTTGTTTAATAAAATACGTTTTATCAATGTCTTTTAATACAATTTGTTTATCAATATCATTTTTATGCGATAACTGACTCATTAAAACAACCAATTGTTTTTGTAAATTTTGGTTTTGAATATTCGTAGTTGCCTTTTCTAAACTAATATTTAGTTCAACTGGATCAATGGGCTTTAACAAATAATCTATAGCACTGCTTTTCAAAGCCTGCAAAGCATATTGATTGTGTGCTGTTGTAAATATTAATTGAAACATAGGATTAACTAATTGCTTCAATAAATCGAAACCTGTTCCATCGTTCATTTCAACATCTAATAAAACCACATCAGGGTTAAATGCAGCTATTTTCTCCAAACCAGTTGCTACGCCATCTGCTTCTTCAATGTTGTGTAATCCTTTAGCCCATTGCACTACCATATCTTTTAAAATAGTTCTTATTTCATATTCATTATCAATTATTAAAATCTTCATAGTGGCAGGTTTTAAGCTTTATTTTCTTTATATAAAATTGGTAAATGAATTTTCACCGTTACGCCATCTTCGTTTTCATTATTATGGATACTAAATCCAGCTTTGGTTTTTAGTTTTATATTCAGTAAGTAAATTCTGTCTTTTATAATTTGACTAGCACGACTAACATGTTGTGTTTCTTTTGCTTCAGTAGCCAACCCCTTGCCATTGTCTTTTATTTCTATCAAAATCTCCTTGTTATTTATACCAAAATAAATATGTATATAACCAGCTTTACTTAAACCTACAAAACCATGTTCAATACTGTTTTCTACGAATGGCTGTATGATCATTGACGGAATGAGCAAGTCATCAATTTCCATATGCTCATCAGCAGTTATGTTGTACGAAAAGGTTTCAGGAAATCTAATTTTTTGTACTTCAAGATACTCATTTAAAAATTCCATTTCCTGCTCTATGGTTACATATTCTTTATAAGTACTTTCTAAGGTTTCTCTCATAATATTACTAAACTTAGAGAGATTACTTGCCAATGCTTGTCCATCGTTATCTCTTAAAGTAAATTTTTGCAGAGTAGTAAGTGCATTAAAAAAGAAATGTGGGTTCATTCTGGCTCTGTTCAATCGTTGTTCTGTTTCTAAAATATTTTTTTTGTGTTTTAGGGATTGCTGCCGTAAAAAGAATCCGATGGCTAAAGCTGCAAGCAAAGCTGCTATCGCAAGAAAGAGATAAAATTGTTTTTTCTTGTCCAAATCTTTAATGATGTTTTCATTTTTTGCTTGGTTATACTTTTTTTCTAGTTCTACTACTGCTTTTGTTTTATCTACATTATTTATAGAGTCTCTAATAACTCTATCTAGGTTGTAATATTCCAATGCTCTTTTATAATCTCCTTTGGCTTGTGCTATTTTTGCAATAAGATTATAGGTTACAGCGATAGTATGGGTATGAGCTGTTTTTTGTGCAAAAAATAGTGCAGTATCTGCATACAGATTTGCATCGTTATAATTTTTTAACTCTAAATATAAGCTGGCTTTATTTACATAGTAATCATATAAATCAATGGAATCGGTTTTGTCTATAAAAAGATAACCACTATCTAAATAAACCATCGCCTTTTTCCAGTCTTTGCTTTCCTCTGCTGTACCTGAGAGGTTAAAGTAACTTCTAGAAAATTCAACTGTATCTTTTAATTGTTTTGATAATGCAAGATGTTGCAAACTATATTTCAACGATTTTTCATTACTAGACTTAACGTTTGTACTTAAATAATGGGTCATATAACGAGCAGCTAAAAAGTAGAGTATTTTCTGCCTTTTTTTATCTTCTGTAATACTTGGCATTAGTTCAGCAGCTTTATCATTAAAAGTTAATCCCTTTTCAAATTGGTTGGTTTTATAAAAAACAATTGCAATCATAGTGTTTGCCATGGCTTGCTTATAAATGTTTTTTTCTAATTCGGCACTATGCAAACATTTTAAGGCATACTCTTGTGCATTGGGAAAATCTGATTTACTCCAATATACCTGAAATCGTAGTCTATATGTATCCATTAAAACGCCTTCACCACAACCTGTTTTTTTGTATAATTCTTCTGCTTTTTTTAAATAAATTTCTGCCGAGTCTAAATTGTTTATTTTCAACATTGCTATATCAGCAATTAGTTCTGCTGCTTTAGCTTGGCATATTTTGCTTTTATCTTTTACTACCTCTGTGTAAATTTCTAGTTTAGATTTTTCAGCTTTTGCTAAATCTTCATACACTTTACACCTGCAATCACTTTGTGCATTTACCGTATAGGCGATGAATAAAAGTGCTATAAAAATGGCTTTTACAAATAACGCTTTCATTATTATAAATGGTTTAAAAAACATTATACACTAATTAATGCTGGTACACTTCCACCTGTCATCATACTTAAACTGCAATTGGCACAATGTAGTGCCTGTAATATAAGTAATGCATCACATTCCTGTTCAAATTCTTCATTCAATTGTAGTACAAAATCATGCGATGCTTTTTCCCAATTAACCGATGGTAGTAAACTTAAAACCTCATCTCCTGCATGGTTGCATACACAAAAACGAAGTTTCCAATTAACAGATTTCTTAAAAATGTATTTCTTTTTACTTTTAAAGAAATGCATATTAATGATTCCACCAATACCCACTTTTGTTTCAATAATTTTTTGAATATCTAACTCAGTTAACCAAATACCGGTAGCTAGTAAACGAAGTGAAAATTGCTTTTCAGTAATAATAAACCCACTATTAAACGAGTTGTTATTGTACGATAACATGGCCTCTTTTTTATGGTCATCCTTTTTAAGAAGAAAGGTTTGTTTATCAATTGTTTCAATAATCATTTGTTTGTTGTAAAGGGTTTAAATGATTGCAGTATAACCAACAACTAAACTATACCATTGAGCGTTCATTCTTACTTTGATTTCAGAATAGAGGTGTTTGATTTCATGAATGATACCATGTAACACATAACTGATATAAAGTACTCAATTCTTCTTTTAAAGCCAATTAGTCACTTATAAAATGAGTGTTATCGTTAATGAAATGCAGTAACTGCAAGGTTTTGCAATTAATAGTTTTGTTTCATAAAGATCAAAGCAATCAAACTATTAATTGTACAGCGTATGAAAAAATCACATTCAGCAATAGTAGTATCTACCCCAAACAAAGTCACCTGCAAGGCAAACAGTAAGGTTAAAATACAAAACAATTTGGGCAATCACCACCACAACAACAATCAACAGCAGTAACCGCTTTACGTTACAAGTCCTCGTCCACTCCTACGTCGTGGCCTGTGGGCTTTTCACTTCAATCGGTTTGCCCTTCAACAAAAGAATATTTCTCATCCATATAAAATACACCCACATGAAACAAAATCTAATTAAACGAATCGGTTTGCTTTTTGTATGCTGCAGTTTACTTTACAGTGTACAGTCAATTGCACAAAAAAGTACAGCACATAGAAAAAGCAGTAATGCTTATAGAAACAATTACCAAAGAGTTTTTTCTGGTTCACTGTCTTATTCTGCTTTTGAGATTAGAACCAATGGTAGGTTGTGGGCTTGGGGACAAAATACAGAAGGTCAAATTGGTGATGGTACTACTGTAAGAAAAAGCTCTCCAGTGGCAATAGGTACAGATACTTGGTCAATTATTTCTTCTTCTGGCAGTCATACATTAGGCATACAAACAGATGGAACATTATGGGCCTGGGGAAATAATGTTTCTGGTCAATTAGGCGATGGTACAACTGTTGCTAAATTAGTACCAACACAAATTGGAACAGACAATAAATGGGTGTCGGTGGTTGCAAGTAATTTTTCATCTTATGGTATCAAGAGTGATGGAACACTTTGGGCATGGGGTACGAATGGTGGAGGACAATTAGGTGATGGCACTACTGTTGGCAAAACAAGTCCCACACAAATTGGTACAGATAATAAATGGGTAACTATAGAAGCAGGAAGTGCATTTGCTTTAGGTATTAAAAGTGATGGTACACTTTGGGGTTGGGGTTCTAATTCATCTGGTCAGGTAGGCGATGGAACAACAGTGAATAAATTATCTCCTACTCAAATAGGAACAGATAATAAATGGAAAACCATATCTGGTGGTGAAGGTTTTTCGCATGGTATTAAAAGTGATGGCACACTTTGGGCATGGGGAGATAACTCTTTAAACCAACTAGGTGATGGTACAACTACAGATAAGTTAGTTCCAACACAAATTGCAGCAGCTTCAAAATGGATAGAAATTACTGGTGGTTTTCAAAATGCATTTGCTCTTAGAAGCGATGGAACCATTTGGTGTTGGGGACTAAACATTGGTGGTTTTTTAGGACTTGGCGGTAATGCTACAGCTCAAAGCCTTCCTGTGCAAATTGGTACAGATAATAAATGGACATCCATAACGGCAGGCTATTTACATACACTTGCTACAAAAAGCGATGGTTCATTATGGGGTTGGGGTCGCAACTTTGAAAGCCAATTGGGCTTGGGAAATACTACCGATAGAACCTCACCCACACAAACAAGTGTAAAGCAAAAAGGTATTTTGTCTATCAGTGTATCAGGTTCGCATACGCTTGCAGTTAATTTAGATGGTACTTTATGGGCTTGGGGTATTAATTCGGATGGACAAATAGGCAATGGAACAAGTTTAAGTGTTGCAATAACAACACCCTATAAAATTGGTACAGATAGTAACTGGGTGTCAGTAGCAGCAGGTAATAATTTTTCTGTTGCACTTAAAAATGATGGCACTTTATGGGCCTGGGGCTTTAACGGTTATGGTCAGTTAGGAGATGGTACAATCATTTCTAAAAGTACACCTATACAAATAGGTACTGATAACAGCTGGATAAGTATTGCAGCTGGCGGATTTCATACACTTGCACTAAAAGCAAATGGAACCTTGTGGGCATGGGGTAATAACAGTCAGGGACAAGTAGGCGATGCAACACAAACAGATAGAAATGCACCAGTTCAAATTGGTACAGATGTAAATTGGGTTAGTGTATCTGCAGGAAATCAACATTCATTGGCCATTAAAAGTAATGGTACTGTTTGGAGCTGGGGCGATGCTGTTTCAGGACAATTAGGTAGCGGAACTTCACAAGACAAAACAAGCCCTTTTAACTTTCATGCAGACAATACATGGACAAGTCTTGTAGGGGGTGCTATACATTCACTAGGACTTAAAAGCAATGGTACTTTGTGGGCATGGGGTTTAAATAGTTCTGCTCAATTGGGTGATAGCACAACAACCAATCGATTTTCTGCAACACAAATTGGTACTGCAACAAAATGGACATGCATTGGTGCAAGCAATATCACTTCTTCTGCTATTCAAAGTGATGGAAGTTTCTGGGCTTGGGGGCTTAATACCAATGGAGAGTTTGGCAATGGCACTACAACTGTAGCTGGCAGCCCTGCACAAATAACTAGTCAAACCAATGTGGTGGCGTTACATTCAGGTGGTTCTTATAATTTACATACAGCCATTATAAAAGCCGATAGAAATGCAACTTGCCTAACTGGTAATAATGCGTATGGTCAACTAGGTAATGGTAATACAACCAATAGCACCAGTTTTACCTGTAACCTGGCTTTACCTGCAAGCATTCTTTCTTTTGAAGCACAAAAACAAAATGATAAAGTATTGGTAAGTTGGCAAACCACTAGTGAAATAAATACAGCCAACTTTATAGTAGAAAGAAGTATCGATGGTATGCATTATACCAATCAAGGTAATGTACTTGCAGTTGGCAGTGGTAGTAACAACTATCAATTCAGTAATGATATTGCTGCTCTTACTACAAAAACCATTTATTACCGCCTGCAAATAATAGATAAGGATAACCGAGTTACTTATAGTAAAATAATCGCAATTAACCTTGGTAATAAAAACGCATTAAGTGTTTATCCCAATCCTGTAAAAGGGAATACTTGTACAATTGATTTGGGAGAAAACATCAATCAACCAATTGGCTATTCTATTTATAACAATATAGGTAAGCTAATACAACAAGGCGTTATAAACCAACGTATTGAAGTATTAACACTTAACAAAATGAGTGCTGGTATTTATTTACTACAATTCAATAATGGTCAAAAAGCAAAGCTGTTAAAACTATAGGGGAATAGGTTTCATGTATCAGTGTTTAGTTGTAGCCACTCGTTAAGAGTGGCTTTTTTTGTATGTATTGTTACGCTTTACCACTAGCCACATAATCTTTCATTTCTTTAATGGCTGCAATAAAGTTTACAATGGTATTTTTTAACTCTACTGCCTCACTGTCTAATATTTTATCCAACGAACTTGTTTTAATGCCCGGTAATGTTCCCCAAATAAATTGATGGTATTGGTCTTCGCCTTCTTCCAGCTCCATTAGTAATTTGCCTTTATTCAATAGCTCCATTCGGGTTCTTTTCAAATGCTCCATTTCATCGGCTGTTAAAATACAATTCAATTTTAGGCAATTGTATTTTTCTTGCACAATCGATATTCTGTAACGCCCTTTGGCATTAATCATAATCATTTTACCATCGTACTGAATACGAATATTTTTAGGGAATAAGGACAATAAACCATTGTCTAAATCTTCTAAAAATGCATTGGTATCGTACACCAAATTAGCACCATCAACTTTTATAAACTTCTCATAAAAATCCATGATTTGTGCATACTCTAAAGGGTTTTCTGTTTTAAAAGCAAAGTCTAATCCATGTGTTTCAACGGCTTCAAAACTTAATGGTTTGCTGCCAATTATAGCAGTATGTTCATTAAAGTATAAACAAGTATTTAAATGCGGAATTAACCTAGGTGTATAGCCAATAGTTTCTACTTCTTGTATGCTAATTTGCTCTTTTTTATTTAGGGGTTCTTTTGTCCAAAAACTGGCTCTTACCGAACGTTTTTTTGCACTTTGCATACGTTTTAAAAACGCATCCCATTTGTAAAATCCAAAAGCAGGACTCACCAATACAATGCTTTCATTGGCTTCATCTATAATCGATAAAATTTTTGCTGTAATATCCGATGGTTGTATAATTTCCATGTTGCTGTATTCAATTTAAAACTGCAATGCTAACACAAACTTTTTATACAGCTTAATTTAATATACAAACGTAACTACCAGTTTTCTGTTAATTTAACAAAACCCATTTACAACAATACGTTTCCATGGCTAATACTCAGCTATATTCACCAATGGTTTCAATTCATGAACCAATTAAAAAAACAACAGATTACCATGCATATACAAATACATACCGATAAACACATTGAAGGTGGCGAAAGATTGAACAGTTATGTTTCAGAAGAAATTGCTGGAAGTTTAGATCGCTTTGCTGATAAAATTACCCGAGCCGATGTGTATTTAACCGATGAAAATGCTGGCAAATCTGCCAATGATGATAAGCGTTGCATGATTGAAGTAAAAGTAGAAGGGCAAAATCCTGTTGCTGTGACCACTTACGAAGCAACTGTAGAAAAAGCACTGAGTGTTGCAATTGATAAAATTGTTGCATCATTAGATACCGTATTCGATAAAATGAAACATTAATAGCAGATGCAGGATGCTGGATGGTAGTTATTTGATGCTAGTTACTCGGTTACGAGTTACAGGCTTCCAGTTTTTGAACATTGAATTTGGAAAGTAGTCAATAGTCAATGGTCAATGGATATTTGAATATTGAAAGTAGTCTGTCGACCTTTTCAACCCTTTCAACTCCTTCAACCTTATAAAATCTTTCTACTTTCCTTCTTCCACTCTTTTAACCTTTTCAATTTCTCTAACTGCCAACTAAACACTATAACTGCACCAGTTCTCTCCTCACTGCTTCTAAACAAAGCCCTACCCTGCTTTGTACATTAAACTTGGCAAACAAATTTTCCCGATAACTATCTACCGATCGTTCACTCACATTCATTAACAGAGCAATATGTTTATACGTCATGTCGCTACAAGCATGTTGTAAAAAAATTTTCTCTTTTTCGGTAAGATTTAAGGCATTTGTTTTTTCCTGCAATTGCAGCAAACGCCTGAAGTTAATATTGCTTATATCGCCATTGTAGTAACCTTTGGTTGCAATTTCAGTCAATGCTTTTTCCAACTCATTGGGATGCGTGTCTTTGAGCATATAAGCACAGCAACCAGCTTTAATCATACCAATTATAATTTGGTCGTTATCGTTGCTCGATAATGCCACCAATTTTATAGCAGGATAATGTTCAGTTAACCACTGTGCACATTCCAAACCATTCATTTGTGGCATGTTCACATCCAGTAAAATAATATCAGGCAATTCTTTTTGTAAAGCTATTTTAGCCAGTAAATCTTTACCATTACAAGCTTCCAGTACCACTTTATAATCTTTAAACGTATCAAGCATCATACCTAAAGATTTTACAAAAAGTTGGTGGTCGTCTACAATACCAATCTTAATCATGTTTCAAATGGTTGTATAGGTAATTGAATAATTACAGTTGTACCGGTAGTAGCAGTTTGCCATTCTACTTTACCATTTAATAACTGTATGCGTTGCTGCATATTTATTTTGCCTACGCCTGTTGTAGCAAGATTGGTTTCAATCATGCCTTGCCCATCATCAGCAACTGTGATGGTAAATAGAGTAGCTGCGTCATTTTGCAACAAGTTAATAAATATGTTTTGGGCATGTGCATGTTTAATGGCATTTTG
>CALRLF020000052.1:0-30406 GCA_943368475.1 Allobosea thiooxidans | reverse complement strand
AAAAAGCACTTCAATTTCTAGATAGTGTAAACAGCTTAAAGCAGAGTTTATTTTGGCCCAATATTAATCCTGAAAAATTTTTACAAAATGTAAAAAACAATATTTACAAACCTGCCATTATTTACGGTGGTAATGGTACAAATTTTTGTGGCTATGCTGCATTTAGTTACAGTTTTATTAATAATTATCCTGAAATGTATGCAAGGTTTATGATTGCTCTGTATAACAATGGTAAAGCAAATGTTAGAAAAGAAAAAATCAATCCATCTTTAGCAGTAAAAAAAGCAGCGGGTACATTTAAATTTAAAGGTGAATTGGATATTCATCCTGCCGACCAAATGTGGTTTCTATCATTGGCAGATCATTTTAAAGGGTATGTAAATTTTTTCAACCATAAATACCATCCAGGTAACGAAGATGGTTTATGGGCATCTACAAATTTTTCAAAGTTTAATCGTATGCTTCGAAGAATGTGTAACTATGAAGTAAAATCGGTTGGATGGGATTTAATCAGACCATCGCTTAAAAGTATTCCTGCATTTTTAAAAGAAAAACTACAAACGGCTCAGGTATTTGTGTATTTAAATAATACCATCCTCCACAAAAAAAATCACAACCACATTAGAAAAATGATTCCTACACATTATGTAGCATTATTAGATATTGAAGAAACTAATGGATTGGTTACTTTAATTTACTGGGATTATGGATTCAAAACCCTGCAACAACTTACATCCAAAGTTTTAAATAATATAGTATATGGTATTACATGGTGTACTAAAAAAGATAATACACTATGAAAATTGGCTATATTTATTATTGTTTGTTTTTGTTAACTACTGCATTTTCGTGTATAAAAATACCCGGAAAATTTGTAGTTGACTATTACAAGAAAAATGAAAAAGCCATTGTTAAAATAGAACAACTGTATGTACAAGCCAATGCAAAAAAGTCATTGATAATTGACTTTGCAGATAAGGATTTTAGTTATGTAACCCTGCAAATTAAAACAGACACATTAAGGTATGTGTGCGAATTTAATCTAGCAGAACGAACCATTGATGATACCTTATTAAAATTTGGTTACGATACCACCACCACCATGCAATTGATTCGTAAAATGCAAGCCATAAAGTGTACCTGGATAAACACCAGAGATTATTATGTAGATGGCATAAAACAAAATTTAGTATTTATGGCCATAAGACCTCAAAGATTTAGCATACCATTCTCTAATAAAAAGTATTATATACTCACCTTTTACAAACAGCCACAATATTACAATTCAGATGGGCTATTATTAGACAAACGCAATAGAAAAAGATTGAGAAAAATAAATGGAGATGACTTTTACAGAATCAACGACAAGGTTTGCTATACTTTATCAACCAGTTTCAGATAATTAATTTATCATTTCTTTAACGTAAGGAAAATACAGACACTTCGTATTTAGTGTTGAAAAATATTTTATAGTTGAAGGGTGCGACGCCCATACAGTTTAATGCATATTCTTCAGCTGATTACAAAAATAAACTCAACTTATTTTCTGTTACGTTGTTTAATGTTATAGAACCAAATGAAACGATATTCGTACATTAATAAAACACAACCAATGCATAAGATTTTCTTCAGCAGTTTACTGGCAATGATAACTTTGGCATCTTGTGCCCAAACAAAAAATAAAAAAGAACAACAAAATATGAGTGTAACAACAATTCCTGATGGTGTAAAAACAGATACAGCCGATTTTGGTTCTGGCTGTTTTTGGTGTACCGAAGCTATTTTTCAACGTTTAAAAGGCGTGTATAGTGTTAGAAGTGGTTATGGTGGTGGACATGTAGAAAACCCAAGCTACGAACAGGTTTGCGATAAAACCACTGGTCATGCAGAGTTGGTAAGAATAGTTTACAATCCTGCTGAAATTACTTTTGATGAATTACTGGAAGTATTTTGGAAAACACATGATCCTACTACTTTAAACCAACAAGGAGCAGATAAAGGTCCACAATACAGAAGTGTGATTTTTTACCATAACACAGAGCAAAAAGAAAAAGCTGAAAAGTACAAAGCTGAATTGGATAAAAGTGGTGCATGGGATAAGCCAATTGTTACGGCGATAGAGCCTTATAAAAATTATTATCCCGCCGAGATGTATCACCAAAACTATTACAACGACAATCAAAACCAAGGTTATTGCCGTTATGTAATACAACCTAAGCTGGAGAAGTTTGAAAAAGTATTTAAAGACAAGCTGAAAAAAAATTAATTATAAAATGCCCAACCAAAAAGTTGGGCATTTTATTTGCTATATTTAACTTTATTAAAATGTAATTAATGCAGAGATATTTTTGCATAGCCCTATTAATACTAATAATAGGTTATACTAACGAGTTGAAAGCCCAAAAAAGTAATGGCTTTCAAAACAAATATTCTTACCAATTGCCAGAAGTTTGGAAAGGCAAAAGCAGAACCTTAATTAAAATAAATAATTTTGTTCAGGAATTAGTACCAGAGTTAAAAGACAAACAAGAATGCATTAATTGCAATGCCGATTACTTTATTAAATTTTTTGTTTTTCCCCCATCAATACAATCAGTAACAAACAAAACTGCAACCAGTGAGTTTATAGTACTATTTTCATTTTCTGCATTTATGGATGTGTATAATGTTGGTACTGGTTCTTTAATAAAGAGAGTATTAATTTCTACGCCAGATACCTTGTATAGTTACACTTCTATGGTAAGTGGTATAGACCAACACAATCCCAATTACTTTAATCAAATTAGGCAAATTGCCGCTATACGAAATAACATGAGCAACCCAAACTATAATAGTTCAAATATGGCTACAGACTTGGCAAGAATTGAAAACTTAAATGAAGCAACCAATAAAGTTTTTGATGCCAATAAATATATTAAAGACAATAAAGCATCTTTTATTCCACCCAATCATATTTTATGGAATAAAGTAGAAGAAATTATAGCATCCGTAAAAACTACTTCAAACTAACCCTTCTCAACTCCAATAAATTCAATGCATTTGCATGCATATTTTGTACATTTTTATTTACTAAATGTATGGCCATATCGTACCAAATAGGTACAATGGGAGCATCGTCAATAATCATTTTATCCATTTGCCTGTATAAGCTATAACGTATGCTGTCATTGGTTTCCAACAACGCTTTCTCGTACAATATATCGAATGCTTCATTCTTATATCTTGTATAATTAGGTGGTGCAGGATTCTTACTGTAAAACACAGCTAAGTAATTTTCAGCATCCGGATAATCAGCAATCCAACTTGCCCTAAAAAACAAAGCCTGGCTTTTAGAAGTTTGCTCTAACAACAAACTTTTCTGTACCACTTCAACCTGTACTTTAATGCCAACCTGTTCACATTGCTTGGCAATAAAACTGGCTATATCGGCATAAATATTTATGGTTAATAATTTAATGGCAGGAAAACTTTCGTTGTAACCACAAGATTGCAATAACTCCTTTGCTTTGGCAGGATTGTATTCATACCCTTTTACCAATTCTACATTTTTGCTGGGCAAACCACCAGGTACAAATCCACTTTCAGCAGGTGTACCAATGCCATTACGCATGTACATCATGAGTTGTTGGCGATTAATAGCATAATTAATAGCCTGTCGAACTGCTTTAATTTTTGTAGATGAGTTTTTCACCAAAGGATTATTTTCATCTACCAAAACACCCAGGTATTCTGTATTTAAGTAAGCATGTTTATGCAATATAATTTTGTCTTTCCATTCATTTCTCAGCTCTCCTTTTTTGGTTAATACTTCATCTTTAAAGCTTGGATCAATATCATTTATAAAACTCAATTTACCCTGACGAAATTGTAAAAATTCTGTTGCTTTATTATCAAAGAAAGTTGTTTTGACTGCATCTAATTTGGGCAATCGAGTCCCGTCAGCATCTTTTTCCCAATACCGTTCATTTTTATGCATTACCAATGCCTGACCTTCTTCCCACATAAAAAATTTGAATGGCCCTGTTCCACAAGGATGCCTTCTAAAATCCTTACCATATTTTTCCACCACTTCTTTAGGTACAATGCTACAATACTGCATACTTAAAATACCTAAAATTGGATGAAACGGCCTTAACAATTTAATTTGAAAAACACTGTCATTCAATGCAACAAAAGGCTGAATAGTATCTACACGTTTATTAAAAATCCAGCCACCGCTACTGGCTACTTTTTTATCAATAATTCTTCCCAAACTATAAGCAACATCAGCAGCCACCATTTTTCTTCCTTTGCCATTTGTAAAAGCTTCATTGTCGTGAAAATAAATACTGTCACGCAGGTAAAAAGTATAGGTTTTTCTATCGTTGCTGATCTCCCATCTTTTAGCAATGCTTGGAACAATATTTAAGTTACTATCAATCTCCACCAGCGTATTGTACAACTGGTGTACTGCCCACATAATACTTTGATTTTTTGCAAATGCAGGGTCTAATGTTGCAATGCCAGTGCTTTCGTTGTAAGTGAAAACTTTTTTGTTAGATTGTTGCTTGCTGGTACATGCCATTAAAGTCAACAAACCACAGACAACATTCAACAGTTGTTTTACTGTGGACCATCGACCATTTACTATGGACTTTATTTTTTTATCCTTTCCTTTCAACTTCATTAGCCCGAATATCTTACTTTTAAAACATGAATAAGAATTTTTTTGTTACCAGCTTTTGTACTACTATGAAACGCCTGTTGTGTCACTCCCTTCAACGTTCTGTAATGCTATTCATCTTTTCCTGCATGGTAGTAATTGCCAATGCTCAACTCCTAAAAAACAAACCAACATTTACTAAAGCAGATACACTAAGAGGCAGCCTCAATGAAAACAGAGATTGGTGGGATGTTTTACGTTATGATATAACTGTGAAACCTGATTATGAGAAGAAGGAGATTGAGGGATTTGTTAAATTAAAATTTCAGCCTCAAGAAAATAGAAAAAAAAATTTAGTCATGCAAATTGATCTGCAATCTCCTCTGATTATTGATAGTGTTGTTCACAATAAAAAGAAAATATCATTTTCAAAAGAAACTGCTAATTCTTGGACTTTAAGCAATTTCAATTTTTCAAAAAATAAAATAGTTCATAAGGGACATACTGTTATTATACCAGATGAAGTAATCACAATCTACTACCACGGCAAACCCATAGAAGCAAAAACACCACCTTGGGATGGTGGTTGGATTTGGAAAAAAGATAAAAATAGTAATCCATGGATGAGCGTTGCTGTGCAAGGCTTAGGAGCAAGTGCTTGGTATCCTTGTAAAGATTACCAAGGCGATGAACCTGATCATGGAGCATCGCTGACAATGATTGTCCCAGATAGTTTAAAAGCAATTGCCAATGGAAAATTAAAAACCGATATCCAAATTCCAAATTCCAAATTCCATTCCTACACCTGGGAAGTAAAAAACCCAATCAATAATTATTGCATTGTTCCATACATTGGTAAATATGTACATTTCTCAGATACTTTGATGGGTGAAAAAGGCAAGTTGGACTTAGAATATTATGTGCTTGATTATAATTTAGAAAAAGCCAAAGAACAGTTTAAACAAGTAAAACCTATGCTTAGGGCTTTTGAATATTGGTTTGGCCCCTACCCTTTTTATGAAGACAGTTATAAGCTAATTGATGCACCACATTTAGGTATGGAACACCAAAGTGCTGTTGCTTATGGCAACCAATACAAGAATGGTTATTTGGGCATGGATAGAAGCAATAGTGGTTGGGGAAAAAAATGGGATTTCATTATCATTCATGAAAGTGGGCATGAGTGGTTTGCCAACAATATCACCACAAAAGACATTGCTGATATGTGGGTGCATGAAAGCTTTACCACATACAGTGAAACTTTATTTACTGAATATTATTATGGCATTCAGGCTGGTAACGAATACAATTATGGTCAACGTAAAAACATAAGAAACGATGAACCGATTATTGGCCCTTATGGTGTAAATAAAGAAGGCAGTGGTGATATGTACGATAAAGGCAGCAACATGATACACAGTATACGTCATGCCATGAATGATGATAAAAAATTCAGAACCATTTTACGTGGCTTAAATAAAACATTTTGGCATAAAACTGTTACCACAAAAGAGATTGAAGAGTATATCAGTAAACAAGCTGGCTTTAATTTTCAAAAAGTATTCGACCAATATTTAAGAACAATCCAAATTCCTGTATTGGAATATTATTTCAGTAAAGAAGGCCGAAGATTACATTTTCGTTACAGCAATTGTATTGTTGGTTTTAATTTACCATTGTTATTTTCAACAGAAAACAATGCATTGCAAATTCAGCCAACTGAAATCTGGAAATCAATTCCACTAGAAGAAGAAGAACAAAAATTTGCTGTTCCACAAAATTTAGAAAAGCTATTTTATATTAAAACCAAACAGGTAACACCAACCGAGTAACTTTACAAACGCTGAACTTATTGTTCAGCGTTTTAAATTGTAGCATGGGCAGTATTCGAAAACAAACCATCATTTCTAGTGTATTGGTGTACATCGGTTTTTTTATCGGTGCTGTGAATACTTATTTATATGTAAAAGAAGGGCATTTTACTGCTGAACAATTTGCTCTCACTCGAATTTTCTTCGACATTGCTCAAAATTTTTACGTATTTGCAAGTTTGGGAGTAATACCTATTGTCTTAAAATTTTATCCCTATTACAAAGGCCATTTACCCGATAAAGAAAACGATTTACTCACCTGGTCTTTGCTGGTTAGTTGTGTAGGATTTGTTTTGGTTTTGATTGGAGGTTATTTGATTGAGCCATTGATTGTAAAAAAGTTTATTCAACGTTCTCAATTAATTGTAGAATACTATCATTACATCTTTCCATTTGCAATGGGCATGTTATTTTTTAGTGTATTAGAAGGACATTGTTGGGCTTTACATAAAACCATTGTCCCTAATTTTTTAAAGGAAACTGGTTTACGTCTGATTACTTTAATTTTTATTCTACTCTACTATTTTAACTACATCAGTTACCACACTTTTATACAGTTATTTGCACTGTTATTTATTTTAATGAGCCTTGTTTTAGCTGGCTACTTATTTTATTTAAAAAAATTACATTTTACACTACGTGTTAGTAAAGTAACCAAAAAAATATTGCCTAAAATGTTAGCCATGCAAGGCTTAATTTTTGGAGGAATGGTTATACAGGCATTAGGGCAAACTATGGACAGTATTTTCATTGCAAGCCTTAAAGGGCTTGGTTTTGCTGGAGTTTACACATTGGCATTGTATGCAGCAAATTTTATTCAAGTGCCACAAAGAAGTATGCAATCAATTTCTACAGGAGTTTTATCTCAAGCCTGGAAAGAAAAGAATTATGCTGAAATCAATCGCATTTATCAGCGTTCCTCTATCAATATGTTATTGATGAGTTTGTTTATTTTCAGTTGTATTTTATTAAATGTGCAGGATTTATTTTCATTGTTAAAAATCAATGATGATTATTCAGCTGCAATAAACCTGATAATTGTGTTGGGCCTAGTTCGTGTAATAGATGCAGGCACAGGTGTTAATGGAACCATCATTGCTACATCAACATTTTGGAAGTTTGATTTTTTTAGTGGCGTACTTATGCTTGCTATACGATTGCCTTTAACCTATATTTTTATTAAACAGTATGGCTCTATTGGAGCAGCTTATTCAGAATTAATTGGCTACTCCATTTACAATTTTATACGCTTCGAATTTTTAAGAAGAAAGTTTAATATGCAACCATTTACACAAAAAACAGTTGGTACTATTTTAATGGTAGCTATAGTATTCAGCTTAGTGTATTTTAGTTTTCAAATCTTAAATGGTTGGTTCTTTATGGCTTTAAAGACATTGTTATTTGCAGTAGGATTTGTTGTATGCACTTTTTGGTTAAAACTTACCCCAGATGCTGTTCAACTAATCAATAATATTAAGAAGCGGTTCAATTAATCTTTTGTAATTCTTCCAGCACCTCTAATTCTTTGTTTCCAATACGATTCATTTAAATCGCTAATCATTACCCCATTACTGGTAGATGCATGTACAAACTTATTGTTCATTAAATAAAATCCAACATGAGAAACTCTTTTGCTTTTACCTCCATGATGAAAAAACACCAAATCACCTTCTTTTAAATCGCTCATATCAATATGATCTGAATTATCGTATTGCTCCTGAGATGTTCTTGGTAAAGAAATACGATACACATCTCTAGCAATAGTTTGTGTAAAAGCCGAACAATCAATACAGTTTTCAGTACTTCCACCTAAACAATAACGTGTACCCCACCATTTATCAATATTTTGCAACAAAGGAATATTGGTTAATTTCTCCACCGTTGCATCCAACATCATGGCATATTTCAGTTGCAAATAATCGGCATTTTCAATGTTGGAATTGGCTAGCCCAACGGTTGCGTCAGTTTTAGAAACTTCTTGTCCGCCACCATTCCCAGTTTTTTTTACTGTTTTCTTAGCCGATGTAGTATTGATGGTTTTATGTTTAGAAGTTACAACTGTACCTGGCGTCACTTCTATATTGTCTATAAAAGTTACATCTTTATTTCTCGGTTTGTTTGTACTTTGTTTAGCCGTAGAAGAAGTATCCTTAGAAGTTAAAGATTTCAACGGTTTACAGCTTACCATTGCAGCAATTACCAAAATAGCTATCCATTTCTGTTGTATATTCATAACTCAATTGATGCAAAATAACCTTTGAATACCTATGAAACAAGCCCTATGCAAAACTTTTTAACATTCTTTTCAGTTTAAGGCACTTGTGGAAAACTGGGAAGCCGATAAACTTTACAATCAAACGATATTTGTAAACTGCTCTGTAATCAAACTTTTTTATTTATGAACCTGAATCAAGCCGTTAAATGTGTTGCTGCTGTGGTTGCTATAACAGTAAGCGTAAGTTTTAACAGTTTTACTCATAAAAAAGTAACTACAACACAAAAAACAGACCATAAATTAAGGATTGACACTTCCGTTACTTACAAAAATTTGGTTTATCAAAAAGCTGAAAATCTAACCGCAGCTCCTGGTACAAAATCAGTTTTATTTAATAGTTTAGGCAGTAAGCTCTATGCAATGAATTTGGAAGGGATGAGCGTTTATGAGTTTGATGAAGCCAGCAGAAAAATTACCCGAGAATTTAAATTTAAACCAACTAAAGCCAGTGGCTGGGATTATGCTACGCATCAACCAGTACCATCTTTCGAAGAAAAACCAGTTGAAGCATGTTTTAGCCACAACGATAAAATTTTATGGGTTTCGTTACACAATGCACATGGAATTGTTCCCATTAATTTGCAAGATTTGCCATTTAAAGCTGATAAAAAAATTACGACTAAGAAAGTGTATGTAAAAGATATGGTTCAGCAAACCAAAGATTCTGTGTATGTACCTTTTATTAAAACTGGAAAAACACCAAAAGTAATTGCTCGAACAGGTGATAATAGATATGTTTTAGTAAGCAATTGGCATAGCAATAACGTTAGTGTTTTAGAAGCCAATGATACCGCACAACCTTATGGAAAAGTAATTGCAACCATTCCTGTTTCTGCTATTCCTAGAGGTATTGTTGTAGATGATGTAAATAACAAATCTTACATTGCTATTATGGGTGGTAAAACCATCAGTGTAGTAAATAATGATACCTGGAAAATTGAAAAAGAATTAAAAGTTGCATCTACTCCACGACATATTGTAATGGATAATAAACATCGTTTATTTGTAAGCTATAATAGTATTGGAAAAATTGCCTGTGTAAATCCAGCAACAGGAGAAACTTTGTTTACTGCTTCTACCAATGCACAGCCAAGAACGATTATTTTAAGTAAGAACCACCAATTTTTATTTGTTACCTGCTATAGTGGCAATACGGTTGATGTATTTAAAATAAACAAGAATAGTTTCACCAAGCTTTATTCCTTAGAGTGTAAAGGCAAGCCTGTTGGTGTAGATATTTATGAGGATGACGCAAAGCTAGAAGCATGGGTTTGTAATTATGTTGGAGGAAGTTTAAAAGTATTTACATTTAAAAAAGAATAGAAATTGCTGATTTCTAATTTTTAATTTCTAACTCTTAATTTCTAATTCTTAATTCAATTGACACCATTTTCTCACTTACACGTTCATACACAATATTCATTACTCGATGGTGCAGCTTCTATAGATAGTTTGTACAAGAAAGCAATGAGAGATAATATGCCAGCTTTGGCAATTACCGATCATGGCAATATGTTTGGTGCATTTGAATTTGTTGCACAAGCATGGAAAAAAACAAAAATTGTTGGTCAAGATGCAAATGGAAAAGACATTGTAGAACCCATTGTAAAACCAATTGTGGGTTGTGAGTTTTATGTAGTTAAAGATCGCTTTGCAAAAGCTTTTACCAAAGGTGAAAAAGACCATCGTTATCATCAAGTTTTATTGGCTAAAAATAAAGTAGGTTATCAGAATTTAATTAAGCTTACTTCACTTGGGTATATAGAGGGCATGTACAGCAAGTATCCACGTATTGATAAAGAACTCATTGAAAAATACCATGAAGGTTTAATAGCTACAACCTGTTGCCTAGGTGCTTATGTACCACAAACCATTTTAAAAGAAGGGGAAGATGCTGCTGAAATTGAGTTCAAATGGTGGTTAGATATGTTTGGTGAAGATTACTATATAGAAATTCAACGCCATAATCTGAAAGAACAAATTCAGGTAAACGAAATACTATTAAAGTTTGCCAAGAAACACAATGTATCTGTAATTGCTACGAATGATAGTCATTACACTGATAAAGACGATTATAATGCACATGATATTTTACTGTGTATCAATACTGGTGAAAAGCAAGCCACACCTGGGTTTGATGATATTGTAAATGACGATGCACAAGTAAAAAACAAACGTTTCAAATTTCCGAACGATCAGTTTTATTTTAAGACTACTGAGGAGATGAAGAAACTCTTCATCGATATTCCTGAAAGTATTGATAACACCAATGCAATTGTAGATAAAATCGAAGTGCTGAATTTGAAGAAAGATATTTTACTTCCAGCATTTCCTATTCCTAAAGAATTTCAAATTCACTTTTCAGATGAAGTAATTGGTAAAGACATTATTAAGCCTGATGTAAATAACCAGTGGGAATTTCTAAAGCATCTTACATACGAAGGAGCCAAACAACGTTATGGTGAAATTGAAGAAACTACGAGAGAACGAATAGACTTTGAACTATTCACCATTAAAACCATGGGTTTTGCTGGTTACTTTTTAATTGTAAGCGACTTTATTAAAGCTGGTAGAAATATGGGTGTTTTTATTGGCCCAGGACGTGGATCGGCTGCTGGTTCTGTGGTTGCCTATTGTATTGGCATTACCAATATTGATCCTATAAAATATAATTTACTTTTTGAAAGATTTCTGAATCCAGACAGAAAGAGCATGCCCGATATTGATACTGATTTTGACGATGAGGGCCGACAAAAAGTAATTGATTATGTGGTTCAGAAATACAGCAAATCTCAGGTTGCACAAATTGTAACGTTTGGTACAATGGCTGCCAAAAGCAGTATTAAAGATGTGGCTCGTGTAATGGACTTGCCACTGCCAGAAAGTAATGCATTGGCAAAATTGGTAAGTGATAAACCGGGTACAGAATTGGGCAAAATTTTACATGCCCCACTTACTGTAAAAGAAGGAGAAAAAAGTTTAGAAGAAAAAGGCTATACCCCTGAAGATATCGATAATGCAAGGCGTTTACGTGAAATATATAATCTTGAAACCAACGATTTAAGAACACGTGTTTTAAAAGAAGCTGAACGTTTAGAAGGAAGTGTTCGTAATACTGGTTTGCATGCTGCTGGCATCATCATTGCACCAAAAGATTTAACTGAATTATTGCCTGTTGCAACAGCTAAAGATTCGGATTTGTGGGTTACACAAATTGAAGGAAGTGTTATTGAAGAAGCTGGTGTAATTAAGATGGACTTTTTAGGTTTAAAAACCTTATCCATTTTAAAAACTGCATTAGAATTAATTAAACAAAACCATGGTGTAGTTATAGATTTAGACACTTTACCATTGGATGATGAAAAGACTTTTCAACTATATCAAAAAGGGGAAACCAATGGCACATTTCAGTTTGAAAGTGTGGGCATGCAAAAATATTTACGTGAGCTGAAACCCGATCAGTTTGCAGATTTAATTGCCATGAATGCCTTGTATCGTCCTGGACCAATAGCTTACATTCCAAACTTTATTGCACGTAAACATGGCAAAGAAGAAATCGTTTACGATGTGCCTGAAATGCAAGAATATTTAGATGAAACCTATGGTATTACTGTATATCAGGAACAGGTGATGTTGCTTAGCCAAAGTATTGGCGGCTTTACCAAAGGCGATGCTGACGTACTGCGTAAAGCAATGGGTAAAAAGCAAAAAGAAGTGCTGGATAAAATGAAAGCAAAGTTTATTGATGGTGCAACTGCTAAAGGTCATCCAGCAGATAAACTGGAAAAAGTTTGGACAGATTGGGAAGCCTTTGCACAATATGCATTCAATAAATCTCACTCAACCTGTTACGCTTTTGTAGCTTATCAAACGGCTTATTTAAAGGCTCACTACCCAAGTGAATATATGAGTGCAGTATTAAACCATGCTGGAAGTATTGAAAAGATAACTTTCTTTATGGAAGAGTGCAAACGTATGGGCATAAAAGTATTGGGACCAGATATTAATGAAAGCATTAAAGGCTTTGCTCCCAACAAAAAGGGAGAAATCCGTTTTGGAATGGGTGGCTTAAAAGGTGTGGGTGAAAATGCCATTGAAAACATAATTATAGAAAGAAGTAAAAGCGGTGGCTTTAAAGATATTTTTGAATTTATTACTAGAGTTAATCAACGTGCTGTAAATAAAAAATCCATTGAATGTTTGGCATATGCAGGAGCATTTGATTGTTTCCCTCAGTTTCACAGAGCCCAATATTTTTATACCCCTGACGGAGATCGTACAACAGGAATTGAAAAAATTATTGGCTATGGACAAACCAAAGATTCACTTACCAGTGGTACCACCAATACATTGTTTGGCGATTTACAACAGGTAATGGAAATTCCACCCCCAAAAATTCCAAATTGTGAAGTGTGGACTTTAACTGAACAATTGGAACATGAAAAAGAAATTACTGGCATATTTATGAGTGGTCATCCATTAGACCATTTTAAATTTGAATTGACTTACTATAAAATAATGCCCTTAAACGATTTTATTGAAATTAAAGAGAGTGCAACGCTATCTCAATCTTATGTAAATAAAAACATTCGTATTGCAGGTTTAGTAGTGGATGCTCAGCACAGAGTAACTAAAACTGGAAGAAACTTTGGCATTCTAGCGATTGAAGATTATAGCGGCAAAACTGAAATTGCTTTGTGGAGTGATGACTATGTAAAGTTCACCAATTACCTAGAGAAAGGTAAGAATGTGTTGTTGCAAGGATTCTTTAAAACTGGTTGGAAGAAAGAAGGAGAACCCGATAGATATGAGTTTAAAGTACTTTCAATTAATTTATTAGAAACAGCCAAACAAAACCTTACCAAACAAGTTGATTTGAACTTACATGTTGGTGCTGTTTCTCCTGAAGTAGTGAGTTTTATGGAAAAAAATGTAAAAAATAATCCTGGTAAAGCAGGATTGAAAATTAATTTATTTGAGCCAACTGAAAATTTGAACATTACATTGGTTAGTAAAGACAGAGGTTTTACGATGAATGATGAAATGGCCAGTTTTTTATTAAACAATCCAGATATTGAAGTGAATGTTGCTATGAATACCAATTAATTTTTCGTGAATTAAAGTTTCTAAAAACATAATGACAACTCTAGAATAGTGTAATAGTTTTTTGTTTTAAACAACTAGGCAAGAATCTTCAAGTTGAAGAACAAAATTTATTATTTTATTAGCCAATGGCAATTTTATTTTATTTAAAAGTTCAGTTTTTTACTGAACTTTTTTTATTGTATGCTTTGCTTATTAAAATACTTACAACAGTTAGCTTAAATTGCAACTCAAAATAAAATACAATGGATTTTTTAAAACAGTTGAATATAGAAGCAACAAATGCTGGTGTATCTACCGGCAATGAATGGATAAAAAGTGTAGGAGCAATTATTGAAAGCCAATCTCCTGTTGATGGGAAATTAATTGGTACAGTTGAAAGTGCTGATGCCAACTCTTACGAATTAGTTGTTGCAAAAGCACAGGAAGCATTTTTAGAATGGCGTAATTGGCCTGCACCAAAACGTGGAGAAGTGGTTAGACAATTAGGCGATGCATTAAGAACAAATAAAGATGCTTTGGGCAAATTAGTAAGCTATGAAATGGGCAAAAGTTTGCAGGAAGGTTATGGTGAAGTACAGGAAATGATTGACATCTGCGATTTTGCTGTTGGCTTATCTCGACAGTTATATGGATTAACTATGCATAGTGAAAGACCCAATCACAGAATGTATGAACAATGGCATCCATTGGGCATTGTAGGAATTATATCTGCTTTTAATTTCCCAGTTGCGGTTTGGAGTTGGAATGCAGCACTGGCATGGGTTTGCGGCAATGTATGTATTTGGAAGCCCAGTGAAAAAACACCATTGTGTGCAATTGCGGTTCAAAATATTACTGCTGAAGTTTTTAAGAAAAACAATGTTCCCGAAGGAGTAAATTGTTTGGTACAAGGTGGTAGAGCAGTTGGTGAATGGTTGAGTAATGACATACGTCTACCTTTAATTAGTGCTACAGGAAGTACAAGAATGGGCAAAGCTTTAAATGCTGTTGTGGCTTCACGTTTAGGGAAAACTATTTTAGAATTGGGTGGAAACAATGCAGTGATTATATCGAAAGATGCAGATATTGATATGAGTTTAATTGGTTGTGTTTTTGGTGCTGTTGGTACAGCAGGACAGCGTTGCACAACCACCAGAAGATTGATTATTCATGAAAGTATTTATGATACACTGAAACAAAAATTAGTGGCTGCTTACAAACAATTGAAAATTGGAAATCCGCTTGACAGTAACAATCATGTGGGTCCATTGATTGATACAAATGCTGTTGCTCAATATTTACATTCTATTGAACAATGCAAACAACAAGGTGGCAATTTTATAGTTGAAGGTGATGTACTAAATGGAGAAGGATATGAAAGTGGTTGCTATGTACAACCTTGTATTGCAGAAGCCACAAACGATATGGCAATTGTGCAGCATGAAACTTTTGCTCCTATTTTATACATTATGAAATACAGTACCATTGAAGAAGCAATTGCATTGCAAAATGGCGTGCCGCAAGGTTTATCATCAGCTATTATGACATTGAATTTAAGAGAAGCTGAATTGTTCTTATCGGCCAAAGGAAGTGATTGTGGTATTGCCAATGTAAATATTGGCACCAGTGGAGCAGAAATTGGTGGTGCATTTGGTGGAGAGAAAGAAACTGGTGGTGGACGTGAAAGTGGAAGCGATGCTTGGAAAGCTTACATGCGTAGACAAACAAACACCATTAATTATGGCAACAATTTACCATTGGCTCAGGGAATCAAATTTGATTTTTAGATTGGAAAACGGATTGGATAGATTTGAATGGATAATTTTAAAAAAGTTTAACTGTTTTGGATTGCATAATGAGCAAATAAAATAACTACCTTGGTAAGCAAATTCTAAATCAATAATAAAATGGAAAATAAACCGCAGTCTAAATCATATATACTTGGTGTTTCTCTTGTAATTGGTTTAACACTATTAGGCTTTTTTATTTTTAAGGGATTAAAAACATTTAGTGATAAAGATAGAGTTGTTGCAGTAAGAGGTTTAGCAGAAATAAATATTACTGCTACTTCTGCATTTATGTCTTTAAGTTTCTCTTTTTCGGGAGATAATTTGCAGGAAATCATTAAACAAACTGAAACAAAAAAGAATGCGATTGTTACTTACTTAAGCAGTTTGGGGTATGATAAAAAAGATATTTATGTCAACAATATAGACATTGAGGATAAGGAAACCTACTATGCAACTGAATGGCAGAATGGTCAGCAGGTAAAAGTAAAAATTGATCGATACAAAACAGTACAATCATTAACACTAGAATCGAAAGATATAAAAGCTACAGAAAATAAAGCTGCTCAAATAAAATTAGATTTAATAAGTAAAGACTTAACATCAACTGTAACTACCAACTATACTTTCCCTGAATTAAACACTGTTAAACCCCAATTAATTGCAGAGAGTACAAAAAATGCAAGAATAGCAGGCGAACAATTTGCAAATGATTCAAAAGCTACACTTGGCAAAATTAAAACTGCATCACAGGGGCAAATTTCAATTGCTGGAAAATATCGTTATGACGAAGAAGGTGGTACTGATAATACTGCACCATCAGAACCTTATCTTCAAAAAGCAAGGGTTGTTAGTACGATTGTTTTCTTCTTAGAATAAAAAATCATCGTTTCTGAGTTATCATTGTCATCCAATGCAACATGCACTAAATGATATATTTACTATGTTTTAAAAACAATTTCAACCACCTAAAAATTAGGTTCAACAAGCACTAAAGCTAATATGCCTTTACATCATTTAAACAAAATTGAAGCAAAAGAAATTGCAGCTGGCTTTTTTGCAAGGCTGATTCACACTGGAAATAACACTTACTCTTTTGTAGAAGTTAAAGCTGGAAATATTTTGCAAGAACATAACCACATGAATGAACAGGTTTCGATGGTTTTAGAAGGAATATTTGAATTGACTGTTGATGGAATTACTTACACTTTAACCAGCAATGACGTAATGGTTATTCCAGCCAATGTATTACATAGTGGCAAAGCAATTACGGATTGTAAATTGTTGGATGTTTTTTATCCTGAAAGAGAGGCTTATAAAGCATTATAAAAATAGATTTAGTAAATAAAAAAAGCGGTCAGATTAATTTTTAATCTAACCGCTTTTTTTTGCTCAATAGAGAATAGAAAGTTGAAGAGTGCCCTGCAATAAGCAGGATTTGCAACGACGCAACGGCTGTTACATGCTTATTCATCAGCTGGTAACAAAAAATTATTTTCTTATACCTTCTAATGAAAATAAGAATGCATAGTTTAATGCAACATCTTTTAAATAGTCAAAACGCCCACTTGCACCACCATGACCAAACTCCATATTGGTGTGCAACAACAAAAGGTTCTTATCTGTTTTCATTGCCCTTAATTTAGCCACCCATTTCGATGGTTCAAAATACTGCACCTGACTATCATGTAAGCCAGTGGTAACAAGCATGTTTGGATAATTTTTCTTTTCTACATTTTCGTAGGGGCTATAACTTTTCATGTACAAATACGAATCCTTGTTTTTAGGATTTCCCCACTCATCAAACTCGTTGGTTGTTAGAGGAATACTTTCATCTAACATGGTATTCACCACATCTACAAAAGGCACTTGAGCAATTACACCATGCCATAATTCAGGAGCCATATTTACAACAGCACCCATTAACAAACCACCAGCACTACCACCCTGTGCATACAAATGTTCTTTAGATGTATATTTTTCTTTAACCAAAAATTCACCACAATCTATAAAGTCAGTAAAGGTATTTTTCTTCTTAAACATTTTACCATCTTCATACCATTGACGACCCATTTCTTGTCCCCCACGAATATGAGCAATTGCATAAGTAAATCCTCTATCTAACAAGCTTAAACGACTGCTATTAAAACTTGCATCCATGCTTGCACCATAACTGCCATAAGCATATAACAACAATGGAGCATTACCATCTTTTTTAAACCCTTTTTTATACACCAACGATACTGGAACTTTTGTACCATCTTTTACAGTAACCATCAATCGTTCAGTAGTATAATCTTCAGCCTTGTAGCCACCAACAACTTCTTGTTGTTTTTTTAACTCCTTTTTCTTAGTTGCTACTTCATAATCATACACAGAATTGGGTGTGGTTAATGAAGTGTAATTATATCTGAATTTTGTACTGTTATAATCGGGTGTGCTGCCAATATTTGCAGCATAAGCAGCTTCACCAAAATCTACATAATGTTCACTATTGTCTTTTAAGTTTTTGATACGTAATTTAACCAATCCGTCTTTACGTTCATTGATTACAATAAAGTCCTTAAACTCATCTACACTTTGCAACAAAACATCGGTTCGGTGTGCAATTACTTCTTTCCAATTGGCAGCATCTGTTTTATCTAATGGGCATTCCATTAATTTAAAATTCTTGGCTCCATCTTTATTGGTAATAATTAAAAATTTATCTGCCAATGGAATGACTTCATATAATACTTCCTTCATTCTTGGCTGAAAAATTTTAAATGCTTCGTTGGGTTTATCGGCTGCCAGCAAGCGAACTTCAGTTGATAATGTACTTTGGGAGTAAATTAGAATATGTTTGGCATCTTTCGACTTTCCAATAGCTATATAATTGCTTTTATCTTTTTCTTCATACACCACAACATCAGCACTTTCATCAGTGCCTAAAGTATGGCGTTTAATTTTTTCAGACAATAGAGTCACCGGATTTTTAGAGGTATAAAACAAGGTTTTATTGTCACTTGCAAATATTGCATTGCCTTCATTATTTTTAATAGCATCTTTTAAAATTTCACCTGTTTCTAAGTTTTTTATATAAATTGTGTACTGCCTTCTTGAAACTTCATCAACACCAAATGCTAATAGTTTATTGTCATCGCTTACCTCAAATCCAGTAGCAGAAAAATATGCTTTGCCTTCAGCCATTTTATCTACATCTAACAATACTTCTTCTTTAGCATCTAAGCTGCCTTTTTTTCTGCAATACTTATAATACTGTTTTCCATCCTCAGTTCTAGAGTAATAAAAATAGCCATTCTTAAAAGTGGGCACACTTTCATCTTTTTCTTTAATACGGCTTTTCATTTCAGTAAATAAATCGGCCTGCAATTTTTTAGTACCATTCATCATGGTATCTAAATAAGCATTTTCAGCTTTTAAATAATCTACAGCTTTAGAACTATCAGGTCCTTTACCAAAATAATCATACATCCAGTAATAATTATCTATCACTGTATCGCCATGCATAATTCTTGCATGTGGCTTTACGTCGGCTATTGGGGCTTTTACATTTTCTGGCCAAGTGTATGGCTCTCTTTTAATGTCGGAATTATTACATGCAAGCATAGTAGTTATTGCTGTGGCAGCACTTAATTTTTTAAGCATTGAATCGTAGTTTATGCATTGAAAATAAATAAAAAAAAACCGTTCATCAAAGTTGATTTAATGAACGGAAAATAAATAAACTACGAAGCTGGTTAATACAGCATTCTTACTTTAATGGTTTCTTTTACTTCTCTCAGTAGTTCAACTGCCTTTTTAGATAGCTTTTTATCTACATCTAACACCACATAACCAATACTTTCATTGGTTTTTAAATACTGACCAACTATGTTTATTTTATGTTTAGACAAAGTTGTATTTATTGCACTTAATACACCAGGCACATTGTTGTGAATATGCAAAATACGATGGGCTGTTTCTATTGGTGGCAACCCAATTGCTGGCACTGTATGTGAGCCATTGGTAATACCTCTTTCTAAATACTGAAATAGTTTTACACTTACATCTTCACCAATATTTTGTTGTGCTTCTTCTGTACTGCCACCAATATGTGGTGTAAGTAACACATTGCTCAGGCCTTGTAATGGTGTAGTAAATGCATCTCCATTTTTTTCAGGTTCCCAAGGATACACATCGATAGCAGCACCACTTAATTGCTCTTCTTTTAAAGATTTACTCAATGCATCTAAATCAACCACCTCCCCTCTTGCGTAGTTAATTAAAATGCTTCCTTTTTTGAAATATTTAAGATTGGTTTTGTTGATTAAGTTCTTGGTTTGTGCTGTTTCAGGAACGTGTAATGAAACAATATCTGAACTGCTCACCAATTCTTTTAAACTTTTACAAGATGTTGCATTACCCAAAGGCAATTTGGTTTCCACATCATAAAATTTTACTTTCATACCAAGGCTTTCAGCCAATACACTTACTTGGCTTCCAATGTTGCCATAACCAATTAAGCCAAGTGTTTTCCCACGTAATTCAAAACTACCTTTAGCATCCTTCATCCAAACACCTTTATGTGCTGCAATATTTTTATCAAGAATTCTTCTTATCAAAATAATCGATGCACCAATTACCAATTCAGCTACACTTCTTGTATTGCTATAAGGTGCATTAAATACTACCACTCCCTTTTTAGTAGCTGCTTTTAAATTAACCTGATTTACACCAATACAAAAACATCCAATTGCCTGCAATTTGGTGGCTGCAGCCAATACTTTTTCGGTGATTTGCGATTTAGAACGAATGCCTAATAAATGCACATTTTTTACTGCTGCAATTAACTCTTCTTCACTTAATGCTCCTGCTATTTTTTTTACGTTGGTATAGCCTTGTTGCTTAAAATGTTGTACTGCTTTGTCGCTAATGTTTTCTAAAAAAAGAATGTTTATTTTTTCTTTGGGATAGCTTGTAATTACTTCATTGCTCATGCTGGCGAAAATAAATCATTTGATGGAAATTTTTGATGACTTATCTGCAATTATCAACTATTATATTTGCCACCTATACACATTACTATTTAATGATTAAACAGATACTCTACATACTAACATTAGTTATTTTTTTACAAAGCTGCTCTTCAATAGAAACACCAGTTACAAAAAAAAGAAAACAACTGCAACTTAGAAAGCTTAGCAAGCAAGAAAAAACAAATTTCTACAACAAGGCCGAACTATTTTACAATCGCAACTTTAAAAACAATTTTAGCGGTGGTATTTTAGTTGCTAAAAATGGAGATATTATTTTCGAGGCATATAATGGCTTTAGCAATATACAAAAGCAGGAACGCATTAACCAAAATACACCTATTCATTTAGCATCAGTTTCTAAAACGTTTACAGGTATTGCTGTTTTAAAATTGTGGGAACAGGGTAAGCTAAAACTCGAAGATTCTGTTCAACAATATTTTCCTTCTTTCCCCTATCATGGCATTACAATTCAACAGTTACTCAGTCATCGCAGCGGATTGCCCAACTATTTATACTTTATGGAAGAAGATACCGCCTGGAGCAAAAAAAGCATTGCCACTAATAATGATGTATTGCAATTTATGGTTGATAAAAAACCAGCAGCTTATGCATCGCCAAACAGGGTCTTTCATTATTGTAACACCAATTTTGTAATGTTGGCACTAATTGTAGAAAAAGTTACACAACATCGCTTTCCCGATTACATGAAAGAGAATATTTTTTTACCCCTCGGCATGCAAAATACTTTTGTGTTCAGCATTGCAGATACTTCCAAATATGTCCCTTCATACAATTACAACAATGCACCTTTTTTATTAGAGTCGTTAGATTGTGTGTATGGCGATAAAAATGTGTATAGTACTGTAAAGGATATGCTGCTGTGGGATTTGGCCTTATACGACACTTCATTCATTAGCAAAGCCATTATACAAAAAGCTTTTACGCCATATAGCAACGAAAAACCAGGTAAAAAAAATTATGGTTTGGGCTTTCGTTTGTTTATCGATGGCAAAGACACATCTGTTTACCACAATGGTTGGTGGCATGGCAACAATGCAGTTTTTATTAGGTCGTTAAAAGATACTGCTGTAATTATAACGTTGGGCAACAAATACAATCGAGGCATATATAGTAGTAGACAATTGCTGAATATTTTTTCTGACAAAACAGTAGAACAAGATTTAGAGGAGTAAATGAAGCAACCAAAATTGGGTTTTAATTGCATCATTTTTCCTGCTGTACGTTACTACTCCTCACCCCAACGCACCAAGCAAAGCTTCGTTGTGGGGTATCCACTTCCATCAGGGCTAGAAAAGGTGTGCATTAATCCTAAAAATATTTAATCAACTTAAAATCAGTCGATTACAAGATGATTACGTTTCAGTAATATTATGATATGGGTAATTTTACTATTGCTATTATCTATTTTCAGCTGGTACTATAAATATAATAGGCTGATTATAAAACCCAAATAAGTTTCCACAAACGTTTGCGTAACTCATTTTATTAGCCTTATACCCCTATTTTTGCCAACATTTTTTAATTAATACTTAAGTTCATTCTTGCTTATGACTACCAAAATGTTACTAATTGCTGTGCCACTATTGGGTTTAGTTGGCTTATTGTACACTTTCGTAAAGTTTAAATGGGTTTCTAAACAAGATGCTGGCAACGACCGCATGAAAGAAATCAGTAATTACATTGCCGAAGGTGCAATGGCTTTCTTAAAAGCCGAGTGGAAAATACTATCCTACTTTGTTATAACTGTTGCTCTTTTATTGGGCTTTATGGCTAGTAAAAATCCTAATAGCCACTGGAGTATTTCAATTGCATTTATTATTGGTGCAGTTTGTAGTGCTGTTGCTGGTTATATTGGTATGAAAGTGGCTACCAAAGCCAATGTACGTACTGCACAGGCTGCACGTACCAGTTTATCTAAAGCTTTAAAAGTTTCCTTTACTGGTGGCTCTGTAATGGGTTTAGGAGTTGCTGGTTTAGCTGTATTGGGATTGGGAAGTTTATTCATTATTTTGAAACACTTTTTCACTGCCGATTTAGTTAGCTCTAACGATATGTTGAAAACCATTGAAGTATTAACTGGTTTTTCATTAGGTGCTGAAAGTATTGCTTTATTTGCTCGTGTGGGTGGTGGCATTTATACCAAAGCTGCTGACGTTGGAGCAGATTTAGTAGGTAAAGTAGAAGCTGGTATTCCTGAAGATGATCCTCGTAACCCTGCAACCATTGCAGATAACGTTGGTGACAATGTAGGTGATGTTGCAGGTATGGGTGCTGATTTATTTGGTAGCTATGTTGCAACAGTATTAGCAACAATGGTTTTAGGACAAGAAACTACTTCTGTTGATAATTTTGGTGGCTATGGCCCTATTTTGTTACCTATGTTAATTGCTGGTTTAGGTATTTTATTCTCAATTGTTGGAACTTGGTTTGTACGCATCAGCGAAACAGCAAAAGTGAGTACAGAGAATGTACAAAAAGCCCTAAACATGGGTAACTGGGGTTCAATTGTTTTAACAGCTGTTGCTTGCATAGGCTTGGTTTATTATATTTTACCTGAAACCATGAGTTTACGTGGAATGACTTTCACTAAATGGGGTGTACTTGGTGCAATTGGTGTTGGTTTATTGGTAGGAACATTAATGAGTATTATTACTGAATATTATACAGCAATGGGCAAACGCCCTGTAATGTCTATCATTCGTCAAAGTGCTACAGGTCATGCTACCAACGTAATTGGAGGTTTGGCAGTTGGTATGGAAAGTACTTTCTTACCAATTCTTGTTTTAGCTGGTGGTATTTGGGGTTCTTATGCTTGTGCAGGTTTATATGGTGTGGCCATTGCTGCTGCAGGTATGATGGCAACAACAGCTATGCAATTGGCAATTGATGCTTTTGGACCAATTGCTGATAATGCTGGTGGTATTGCTGAAATGAGTGAACTACCAGCCGATGTTCGTGAAAAAACAGATGTATTAGATGCTGTTGGTAATACAACTGCTGCTACAGGTAAAGGTTTTGCAATTGCTTCTGCTGCATTAACAGCATTGGCTTTATTTGCTGCTTTTGTGGGTGTTGCAGGTATCGAAGGCATTGATATTTATAAAGCAAAAGTGTTGGCATCTTTATTTGTAGGAGCAATGATTCCTTTCATCTTCTCTTCTTTAGCAATTCGTGCAGTTGGTGAAGCTGCAATGGCAATGGTAGAAGAAGTTCGTCGCCAGTTTAAAACTATTCCTGGAATTATGGAAGGAACTGGTAAACCAGAATACGATAAATGTGTGGCCATTTCTACTGATGCATCTATCAAAAAAATGATGTTGCCTGGTGCAATTGCAATTGTATCGCCATTGTTAATGGGCTTTATCTTAGGTCCTGAAGCATTGGGTGGTTTCTTAGCTGGTGCAACTGTAAGTGGTGTTTTAATGGGAATGTTCCAAAATAATGCAGGTGGTGCATGGGACAATGCAAAAAAATCGTTTGAAAAAGGTGTTGAAATTAATGGCGAGATGTATTACAAAAAATCTGAACCACATAAAGCATCTGTAACAGGCGATACAGTGGGAGATCCTTTTAAAGATACCTCTGGACCATCTATGAATATCTTAATTAAATTAATGAGTATTGTATCGTTGGTAATTGCTCCTTCTTTGGCTCAAATACATGGTACTAAAGCAGCTCATGGCTCACATGCAGTTGAAAAAACTGTTGAAATAAAAGTACAAGCCGATGGGGTTAACGGACAAACAGTTGAATTTTCTGCCAATAAAGGCGAAGGTGCAGATGCTTTTGTTGCTGCATTAAAAGCTGATGGAATTATTACTGGCGATGAAGCAAATGTTGACTTTAAAGATGGAAAACTAACCATTAATGGTAAAGAACAATCTGCTGAAGTGATTGCCAAATACGGCCAATACCTAAATGGTAAATCTGGTGTAAGTTTTAGCATTCATACAAAAGAAAAATAAATCGACTTTTTAGTCATAAAAAAACTCCCAATTTTTGTTGGGAGTTTTTTTTATGCTTTCAACGGAACTATAAATTTCCTCTTAAGTCCTGCTCTCTTTCCAATGCTTCAAATAATGCTTTAAAGTTACCTTTTCCAAAACTCTTGGCACCTTTACGTTGAATAATTTCGAAGAACAAAGTTGGTCTATCTTCAATTGGCTTAGTGAAAATTTGCAATAAATAACCTTCGTCGTCTTTATCAATTAAAATGCCCAAATTGCTTAATGTTTTCAAGTCTTCGTCAATCGTTCCAACACGTTCTAAAACTGTTTCATAATAGCTGCCAGGCACTTTTAAAAACTCAACACCTCTATTCTGCAAATCAGTTACAGTTTCAATTATATTGTTGGTAGCCAATGCCACATGTTGTACACCTTCCCCATCATAAAAATCTAAATACTCTTCTACCTGAGATTTCTTTTTCCCTTCTGCTGGTTCGTTAATAGGAAACTTCACAAAACCATTGCCATTACTCATTACTTTACTCATTAAAGCAGAATATTCAGTAGAAATATCATTATCATCAAAGCTTAAAATATTTTTAAAGCCCATTACATCTTCATAAAATTTCACCCATGGATTCATCTGATTCCAACCCACATTTCCTACACAATGATCCACATATAATAAACCCGTTTCAGCAGGATTGTAAACACTCTCCCATTTTCTAAAACCAGGCATAAAAACACCTTTGTAATTTTTTCTTTCAATAAACAAATGAACAGTGTCTCCATAAGTATGAATTCCACTCATTACCACTTCACCATGTTCATCTTTTAACACAGTTGGTTCCATATAACTTTTGCCACCACGTTGTGTAGTTTGTTCCCATGCATCTTTTGCATCATTCACCATCAACGACAAAAATTTTACGCCATCACCATGTTTATAAATATGGTCGGCAATTGCATTATTTGCCTTAATTGGAGTGGTTAATACAAAAGTCAATTTGTTTTGACGAATTACATAACTGGCTTTGTCTTTAACACCTGTTTCAGGACCAGCATAAGCCACACTTTGAAAGCCAAAAGCTGTTTTATAAAAGTGAGCAGCCTGCTTGGCATTGCCCACATAAAACTCTACATAATCGGTTCCCTGCAAAGGCAAAAAATCGTTTTGCGTTTGTTGTTTTACTTTTTCTGCAATCAATGATTCCATATAAATAGTTTTATGGTTATTTAGTTGTATAGTTTTGATGTTGTATTAGTGTGAAAATAGTATCCTTAAAAAGTTGCAAGTGTATCCTTTGGTTAACAAAGGAAACTCAATAATTATATGCTTCTACGGAAGATTAAATCTGAACTATTTAGAACCCATTGCCATGCTTTGTACCAACAACGGGTACACTGTTCTTTTGTCTGAAAATATTTTATGAGGATAATCTGGCAGCATGTAGAAACAAATGTATAAAGTCCTGAGCGAAGTCGAAGGACTTTTTTATACATCGAGTGGAGTCGAGATGTGATTTATTTGATAAATGACTAATTTAGAATATGCAAGAACATTACTTTGTTTATATCCTGCTTTGTAACGATGGCAGCTATTATGTTGGCTTAACTAATGACTTACTAAAAAGGTTTCAAGAACATATTGATGGTGTATATACCAATTGTTACACATTTAAAAGAATACCACTAATTTTAAAATACTATGAAGTTATCCCATTTTTAAAAGAAGCGAAAGCAAGAGAAATTCAAATAAAAGGTTGGAGTCGGGTAAAGAAAAAAGCAATTATTGAGCAGAATTTTCACAAATTGCAACTCTTATCAGAATGCCAGAATATGAGTCACAGCAAATACCAAGATTTGGATAACAATAATAACATCTCGACTCCGCTCGATGCCCCAAAAAGCAACCCTTCGACTACGCTCAGGACTGCCCAAAAAGTTGGTATACTTGGTGGTGGACAATTGGGTAGAATGTTGTTACAACAGGCTGCAAATTATACAGTAGAAACTTATGTTTTAGAAAATGATGAAAATTGTCCTGCGGCTCACTTATGCCATCACTTTGTAAAAGGCAATATTCAAGATTTTGATGCAGTGTACAATTTTGGAAAAAATCTGGATGCACTAACTATAGAAATTGAAGCAGTTAATGTAGATGCATTGGTAAAATTGGAAGAAGAAGGTGTAAAGGTTTATCCAAAACCATCGGCCATAAAAACTATTAAGAACAAGATTATTCAAAAGCAGTTTTACCACGAACATCAAATTCCAACATCAGAATTTGTCATTACTAATTCACAGCAAGATGTTCAAGAACAAATTCATTTTTTTCCAGCTGTACATAAATTGGGCGAAGGTGGTTACGATGGCAAAGGTGTTCAAATTATCAAATCAGCTACCGATATTGAAAAAGCTTTTGATGCACCAGCTGTTTTAGAAAAAATGGTGAACATAAAAAAAGAAATTGCTTTAATTGTGGGGATGAATAGTAAAGGAGAAACTGCAATTTATCCTCCTGCCGAAATGGTTTGTGATCTAATTTTAAATTTATTAGACTATCAACTTTCTCCTGCCCTATTACCTGAAGAAGTTTTATGGAAAGCTGAAGCTATTGCATTATCAGTAGTAAAGAATTTAAAAAGCCCGGGTTTATTTGCAGTTGAATTATTTGTAGATGAAAATGACGATGTATTGGTAAACGAAACTGCTCCAAGAGTTCACAACAGTGGGCATCACAGTATAGAAGCCAATTACAGCAGTCAATATGATATGTTGTGGAGAATTATGCTCAATTATCCATTGGGCAATACTGACCCAATTCTACCATCAGCAATTGTAAACATTATTGGTACCGAAGGTTTTAGTGGCAATGCGATTTATGAAGGTTTGAACGAAGTACTAAAAATGGACAATGTTTTTGTACACCTATATGGTAAAACACAAACCAAACCGGGTAGAAAAATGGGGCATGTAACTATTATCAGCAAAGACTATCAAGACTTAACTTACAAAGCCAACAAAATAAAACATACTTTAAAAGTGATTGCGTAACCTATACTTTTTTAGGCGAAAATTGAAGTAAAAAACCTATCCCTACCAAACTTTTTACTTGAAGCCTTGGAGCATTTTTTTCAGAGCCAAAAATTTTAATATCGTCATCATAAATCATATCTAAATTATAAGTAGCCGACAAAAGTCTATTTATTTTGAAAGAAAATAAATTAGTTAAAAAAACATCCACATTACCAGGATTATTATTATAGTTAGAGAATAAATCCATCCTTCCTCTATAAGTAACATTTTTAGCAATATTATGGTTATAACTCACTGTTGCAAAAGCACCCACTTCGTTAAAAGCATTTTTACCTGGAGCAACACCATATGCACCCAAATTAGATAAGTACTTATTGGCAACAACAATCCACCTAGAGGTTAATGGAGAAATAAACATCGAAAATTTAGAGTTGGGTTTATAATCCATACCAACTGATAATAAAATATAGGCTGGAGAAAATAAGGAAGACGAAAAATTCGATGTTCCACCCGAATAATTGTAACCATCGAACAACTGACTTCTAAAATTAAATAATGCCGATGCATACCATCTGTTCACAGTATCTACTCTATAACCATATTTCGATAATAAATCTATACGGTCATCGTTTTTTCTACTACCCAAACTGGTGGCTTGTACAAAACCAAAATTAAAGTCCAAACTATTGTCCCAAGTGTATCTTTTTGCCCTGTGCAACACATAATAACTTACAAAGGTGTTAATGGCCATAGAAAAATTATCTCCACCTGCAGCCCAATTACTCAATGAGCCTTGTGCAAGATTTGCACCTAATAAACCACCTCTTTTCCAAGTCCATTTGGTGGTATCATTGTCTTTTTTTACGTTCCTGAAAATTTCTTTAGGCAGTACTTTTACAGGAATTTCCTGTGCAACAACCTGTAAACAGATGAAAATAGAAAGAAGTGCAATAAATTTCTTCATGTAGGTATAGGTTTCTAAACTAAAGCAACAAAAATAGTGTTCTGCTAAAATATTAATCTGTTAACACTCTGCCAAATTGACAATCAGACGTTTTTTTTGTTATTTTTGCTAGCTAATTTCAAACCATCAATGGAAATACTGGATTTACAATCAAAAGCTCACGACGAATCTAGACAAGGTGAAGCTTTTGCCCCTTTTAAGCAAGACGAAAACAAGTATAAAAAGCATTTCTTTATAGAAAGTTATGGTTGTGCAATGAACTTTGCAGATAGTGAAGTAGTAGCTTCCATTTTACAAACAGAAGGCTATGGTGCTACCAAAAATTTTGAAGAAGCTGATTTGATTTTGGTAAACACCTGTTCTATTAGAGAAAAAGCAGAACAAACCATACGCAAACGTTTAACTGAATTTAGATTGGCCAAAAGACGTAAACCCGGCATGTTGGTGGGTGTTTTAGGTTGCATGGCTGAACGTTTAAAAAGTAAATTACTAGAAGAAGAAAAACTGGTTGATTTAGTAATTGGGCCAGATGCTTATAGAACTTTACCTGACCTAATTGAAGAAGCAGAAACTGGACAAAAAGCAGTAAATGTTTTATTAAGCCGTGATGAAACCTATGCAGATATTGCTCCTATTCGTTTAGATAGTAATGGTGTTTGTGCTTTTGTTTCTATCATGCGTGGCTGCAACAATATGTGCAGCTTTTGTGTAGTGCCTTTTACAAGAGGAAGAGAAAGAAGTAGAGATGCTAATTCTATTTTAGCAGAGGTTCAAGATTTAGTGAACAAAGGCTACAAAGAAGTAACCTTATTAGGTCAAAATGTAGATAGCTATTACTGGGCTGATGAAGCAAATAATACGACAGTAACCTTTGCAATGTTGTTAGAAATGGTGGCATTGGTTTCTCCTAATTTGAGGGTACGTTTTAGCACTTCTCATCCAAAAGACATTACAGATGAGGTATTGTTTACCATTGCCAAATATGAAAATATTTGCAACTATATTCATTTACCTGTGCAAAGTGGTAGTACCAGAATTTTGCAATTGATGAACAGAACCTATACCCGAGAATGGTACATTGCTAAAGTGAACAGAATTAGAGAAATTTTACCTGATGCTTCTATTAGTACAGATATAATTACAGGATTTTGTACCGAAACTGAAGAAGATCATCAAGATACTTACAGTTTAATCGAATACTGTAAATACGATTTAGCTTACATGTATTATTACAGCGAAAGACCAGGTACTTTAGCTGAAAGAAGATATGAAGATGATGTGCCAGAAGCCACTAAAAAAAGGCGTTTGCAAGAAATTATTCATTTGCACCGCATACACTCTTTAGAAAGCATGCAACGAGATGTAAACAAAAATTTTAAAGTATTAATTGAAGGCAACTCTAAAAAAAGTGATGCTCATTGGCATGCAAGAACAGATCATAATAAAGTAGTTATATTTCCTAAAGATGGTATTTTACAAAAAGGAGATTATGCTATGGTGCATGTGTATGAATGTACAGCAGGAACCTTGTTGGGAGAATTGGTTAAAGAATAAATTATGAAACATTTAATACTATCTATTTCATGTTGCTTTAGCCTTTTGTTATTGAGTGCATCAATAAAAGTTGAAAATAGGGTTCTACAAGACACTACCGAAATTAAGTACTCTTTTATAGCAGTTGGTTATACAAAAGGTGGGGAATTGCAAAAAGATATTACGTGTTTACAAAATGGAACTAAAATTACAATGAGGATAAA
>CALRLF020000051.1:0-31215 GCA_943368475.1 Allobosea thiooxidans | reverse complement strand
AACGAAGAATACAAAAAGAATAAGAAAAACTAAATAAACTGAAATCATTATCTTCAAATCCCATCTGAGCATTTCAGATGGGATTTTTTAATACCAAATGCTTTATGAGTAATACTTCTTTCAAACCTACTTTGGGTTTAATGGATGCCACTATGATTGTAGCTGGCAGCATGATAGGTTCTGGTATTTTTATTGTGAGTGCCGATATTACCAGAAATGTAGGTAGTGCTGGATGGTTAATTCTTGTTTGGTTAATTACAGGCTTTATGACTTTAATTGCTGCATTGAGTTATGGTGAATTGAGCAGTATGTTTCCTAAAGCTGGAGGACAGTATGTTTACTTAAAAGAAGCTTATAACCCATTGATTGGATTTTTGTATGGTTGGAGTTTTTTTGCTGTGATACAAACAGGAACCATAGCTGCAGTTGGTGTGGCTTTCTCTAAGTTCTTGGCTTACCTTGTTCCAGAGTTGGGTAACAACTATTTTTTGTTTGATGCAGGCATTATAAAAGTGTATTCTGGTCAGCTTGTGGCCATTGTAATCATTGTGTTATTGACTTATGTAAATTCTCGAGGCGTTAAAGAAGGAAAAATTATTCAAACCATATTTACCAGTGCCAAACTATTAGCTTTATTGGGTTTAATTGTATTTGGATTTGTGTTGGTAAAAGATAGCCATTGGGCAGAAAATTGGAAAACTGGATTTAATGCCACACAAGATTTTGGTGTTAAAGATGCTACAGGAGCTTTAAAAGGAACAGCTTGGATGGGTATAAGTGGAAGTGCATTAATAGGAGCAATTGCTGCGGCCATGGTAGGTTCTATTTTTAGTAGCGATGCATGGAACAATGTAACTTTTATTGCAGGTGAAATGAAAAATCCAAAACGCAATATTGGATTGAGTTTATTTTTAGGAACTTTAATAGTTACAGCCATTTACATAAGTGCCAATTTAATGTACTTGAATGTGTTGCCATTGAATGAAATTGCATTTGCAAAAGATGATCGAGTGGCTGTGGCTGCTGCAAATACAATCTTTCCTGCATTTGGTACAACCTTGATTGCACTATTAATTATGGTATCCACCTTTGGTTGTAACAATGGATTAATCCTAGCAGGAGCAAGGGTTTATTATACTATGGCACAAGATGGATTGTTCTTTAAAAAAGCTGGTGAATTAAATAAAAACAATGTACCACAATGGGCTTTATGGGCACAATGTATTGTAGCTGCAATACTTTGCTTAAGTGGAAAATATGGCGATTTGTTAGACATGATTTCTTTTGTGGTAGTCATATTTTATGTGTTAACTATTGCTGGAATTTTTATTTTAAGAAAAAAAATGCCTGATGCTGAAAGACCCTATAAAGCTTTTGGTTATCCTATTTTACCTGCATTATATATTGTAATGGGTTTGTCTTTTTGCATTATGTTGGCAATATTTAAACCTCAGTACACATGGCCAGGATTGATTATTGTTTTAACAGGAATTCCAATTTATTATCTTGCACTTTCAAATAGCAAAAAAAAGGCGTAATGATTTTTACAGACTTATTTGAAGAGTTTAAGCAAAAGAAAGTAGCCATTATTGGAGATGTAATGTTAGATACCTATATGTGGGGTAGTGTAGAAAGAATTTCTCCCGAAGCACCTGTGCCTGTAGTTTCTTTAAAAAAGAAAGAATACAGAATGGGTGGTGCAAGTAATGTTGCCTTGAACACAGTTGCTTTACATGCACAAACGTATATTTTCTCTGTTATAGGTTATGATGAAGATGGCAATACATTAATTGATTTGCTGGAGCAAAGTAATATTAATACCGATGGAATTGTAAAAGCCAATAACCGAATTACAACTAATAAAATTCGTGTAATAGCCCGTAACCAACACATGATGCGTTTGGATTCAGAGGTTATTCATGATATTGAACTGGCTCAAGAAAATGCCTTAATTCAGAAGATTGAAAATTGCTTTATCAACAATAAACCAGATGTAGTAATTTTTGAAGATTACAACAAAGGAGTTCTAACTGCCACTTTAATTGAAAAAGTAATTGCATTGTGCAAGCAATACAATATCATAACTACTGTAGATCCAAAACGAAAAAATTTCTTCGCTTTTAAAGGGGTAGATATTTTTAAACCCAATTTAAAAGAGGTAAAAGAAGCTTTCAATTTATTGGTTGAAACTGTTGATTTACATAGTATGCAACAAATTCATCAAAAGTTGAAAGATTATTTGCAACATCATATTTCATTGATAACTTTATCTGAAAAAGGAGTATTTTATAATACAGAAACAACAGCTAATATTATTCCAACACATGTAAGAAGTATTGCTGATGTAAGTGGTGCTGGCGATACTGTTATTGCTGTTGCAAGTTTGGTGTATGCTGCAACCAAAGACATGCAGCTAAGTGCCGAAATAGCCAATATTGCTGGTGGTTTGGTTTGTGAAGAAGTAGGAACAGTAGCCATCAATAAAGAAAAATTATTACAAGAAACAATATTATTGCTACAATAGTTTTTAGAATCAGGTTGTTTAGCCAAAAAACTATATAGGTATTGAAATATAATTTTGAAATACTACTTAGTTTTTAGTACCCATTTACACTTTAAAATAACGTTTGCACACCATTACTAATTCTAAACTCATGTTGCAGTAACCATTTTTTACGCCACATACCACCAGAATATCCAACCAAACTTTTATCACTTCCAATAATTCTATGGCAAGGTACAATTATGGCAATACTGTTTTTTCCATTAGCAGCCGCTGCTGCACGAATACATTTTGGGTCTCCTAATTTTTTTGCCATATCTAAATAACTGGCAGTTTTACCAAAGGGTACAGCCAATAATTGACTCCAAACTCTTTGCTGAAAATCAGTTCCTTCCTGATGCACAGGAATATCAAATACTTTACGCCTGCCTGCAAAATATTCAATCATTTGCTCAGTACAGTAATGAATCATATCACTTACACCAGGTTCTCCATGTTCAATTTGTTCTCTATTATCAATGAAACTTACTTCTGCAATAAAATTATCAGTTCCTCCAATTTTGAGTAAACCAACTGGGCTTTCGTAATAAGTATAATACAGTTCTTGCATGCATTTTTTTTATGGCTTGGTAAAATTATCCAATTAATAACCCATTTGCTGTTTTTTTATCGGGCTGCAATAAAATTACCTGCTTCTGCTCATCATAAATTCCCAATACCAAACATTCACTAATAAAATTTGCAATTTGTTTGGGGGGAAAGTTTACTACTGCTATAATTTGCTTTCCTTTCAGTTCAGCTAAATTATAATGATGTGTTATTTGTGCAGAAGATTTTTTAATGCCCAATACTCCAAAATCAATGGTTAATTGATAGGCTGGCTTTTTTGCTTTTGCAAATTCAATTGCATCTATTATAGTGCCTGTTCGTATTTCAATTTTTTCAAAATCTTCCCAACTAATCATAGTTTTTTAATTTGAAGATAAGGTGAAAAAGGTTTGAGATGATTGATGAAAAGTTTCAGTATTTTGGAAAAAAGCCTCATCCTTCAAAACTAGTAACTAATAATCCTTAACTCGTAACTAAATACTACTTTTACAGGCTCTAATGAATTTTTAATATGCTGGATAGAATGAAATTTATGTTGGAAGCCATTGAACTTTCTCAAAAAGGAATGATGAATAATGATGGTGGTCCATTTGGTTGTGTAATTGTAAAAGATGGTGAAATTGTGGGTCGTGGTTGGAACAAAGTAACTAGTACCAACGATCCAACAGCCCATGCAGAAGTATCAGCAATTAGAGATGCCTGTACTAAACTAGGTGTATTTCAATTAGATGGATGTGAAATTTATACTTCTTGTGAACCATGTCCTATGTGCATGGGAGCCATTTATTGGGCTCGTCCAGCAAAAGTATATTATGCCAATACCCGAGTAGATGCTGCGAATGTTGGCTTTGATGATTCATTGATTTACGAAGAATTATCCTTGCCATTAAATCAAAGAAAAATTGCTATCGAATGTTTGGGTCGCAATGAAGCCATCAAGGTTTTCGAAGCATGGGCTGCAAAAGTTGATAAGGTAGATTACTAAACATGTTCACATTTGCAGGTTTAAATCTGCTTCACTTTATATTTGTTCCCTTAATCTATTTTTTATGAGTGATTTAATTAAACAATTAAACGAAACAGTAGCCTACATTAAAAGTAAAGTAACGCTTGAAGCTACTACTGGTATTATATTAGGCAGTGGTTTAGGTAACCTTGCAGAAGTGATAAAAACAGATGTGGCTTTACCTTATACAGAAATTCCTCATTTTCCTGTTAGTACAGTTAAAGGACATGGAGGAAAACTAATCTTCGGTGAGCTGGGTGGCAATAAAGTAATTGTAATGAGTGGTCGCTTTCATTTTTATGAAGGTTATTCTGCTCAACAAGTCGTTTATCCAGTTCGTGTAATGAAAATGTTAGGTGTAGAAACCTTATTATTAAGTAATGCTGCTGGTGCGGTGAATGCCTCTTATAAAGTTGGAGATTTAATGATTATCAATGATCATATCAGTTTCTTTACTGAAAATCCTTTGATGGGTAAAAATGAAGAAGCTTTGGGAACTCGTTTTCCTGATATGAGCGAACCATACTGTAAAGAAATTATTACCAAAGCAAAAGCCCTTGCAGCAGCCAATAATATTCATGTGCATGAAGGTGTTTATACTGCTGTTACAGGACCAACTTTTGAAACACATGCCGAATACCGTTTAATAAAAGTTATTGGTAGTGATGTTGTAGGTATGAGTACGGTACAAGAAACCATTGCAGCTATTCATTGTGGCTTGAAAGTGTTTGCAGTTAGTGTGGTAACAGATTTAGGCATTCGTGAAGACAACAATGTAATTACCCACGAAGAAGTTTTACAGGCAGCCAAAGAAGCAGAGCCTAAATTAACGTTGATATTTAAAGAATTGGTGAACGCATTATAACAATTTATGTTAATAGAAGTGGTAAGTGTTTTCAAAAGCACTTACCATTTTTTATTTTAAATATCAACGCTTTATGTTTTCTGTTTGCCATAGACTAATCACTATTTTCATTCTTTTACACTTCATTCACAGCTTTACGTTTATTTTGCAGCCATGAAGTTTTTTCGACACAAAAAAATAGGATTTTTTATTGCCTGCATTTTGTTGTTGCAAATACATGTATTGGCTCAACGTACCAGAACAAACACACAAGTTGAATTGGAAGGTGCTACTGGTACAACATCAACTACTACTTACGATTCTCAAGGAAGACCAATTCCCAATAGAAGAACTGGAGGCAAAGATTCTTTACAAAAAAGAGATAAATATGCCGATTCAATTACTATTTCTTATCGTTATTACGACTCTTCAACTAGCCGAAATTTAGATTCCTCTTTAAACGATTTTGGAACCCGTTTTGCACAACCATATAACTATACAAACTTGGGTAATTATGGTTCAGCAGCTCGTTCACTATTTTTTAATCCTTTAATGAAAGCAGGCTGGGATGCAGGTTTTCACCAGTTCGATTTATATGCTTTTACAGTAGAAAACTCTAAATTTTTTCAAACTACCCGTCCGTTTACACAATTGGCGTATGTGTTGGGTTCTAAGTCTGAGCAAACTATCAACTTATTACATACACAAAACAAAAAATCGAATTTTAATTTTGCTTTTGAATATCGTTTTATCAATGCCCCTGGCAGTTACAAAAGCCAGAACAATAACCATAATAATATTCGTTTTAATGCTGCATATACAACCAATAATAGAAAGTATGGGGCTATTTTTATTATTGTTTCTAATAAACATGTTGCATCTGAAAACGGTGGATTGCAAAACGTAATTTTACTAGATAGTTTATCGTTCAGCAATCCATTTCAGTTAGAAACAAGATTGGGTGCTTCAGGGGCTTTTTCTCAAAACCCATTCAATACTAATATTTCTACAGGTAATCGCTATAAAAACAGCAGTTTTTTGTTTAGACATTATTACGATTTGGGTAAAGTAGATTCATTTTTTTATAAGGAAGATTCTGTTTACAATAAAGTGTTTTACAGTCGTGTAAGATTACAGCATACCATCAACATGAGTTCTTACAATTATGAGTTTATCGATAACAATGTAAATATTGATCAGTATAAAAAATACTTTGGTGTAACCTTATTTAATAACAACAATATTCAGCTGCTAAACAAATGGAATGTGGTGACCAATGAGTTTAGTGCCATTACTTTTCCGGATAAAAATAACCAAGCCCAGTTTTTAAAATTAGGTGCAGCATTACAAAACATAAAAGGTACACTTGGTACAATTGAAACTAAAGACTACAATGTTTTTGCTACTGCTGAATACCGCAATAGAACACGTAACAAAATTTGGGATATAGAAGCAACTGGCAGCTTGTACTTAAATGGTCTAAATAGCGGCGATTATCAGGCTTTTATTAGTTTAAAAAGATTGTTAAGTAAGAAGGTTGGTTTTCTTGAATTGGGTTTTCAAAATGTAAACCGAACTCCGTCTACCATTTATAACAATAACAATAGTTTTTGGGTTTCATCAACCGATGTATCTAAAAAAGAAAATACTGTTCGTTTATTTGCAGCTTATGAAAATCCATTGAAGCATTTTAAACTTACTGGCGAATATTATCTGGTAAACAATTATACTTATTTCGATAGTTTTTTTGCAGCCAAACAAGAGAAAAATTTATTCAATGTTTTACATGTTGGGGCTGAGAAGCAATTTAAACTTTCTAAGAAATTTAATCTGTATTCCGAAATTCACTTACAACAAGCCACAGGCAATGCACCAGTTAATTTGCCACTCATTTTAACACGCCAACGATTGGCTTTTGAGGGAAATTTCTTTACCAATTTATTTTTATCTACTGGTGTAGAAATAAGGTATTATACCAATTATAAACCATCAGGCTATTCAGCTTTTACAGGACAGTTTTTTTATCAGAATAATTACAGTGTTGCCAACCGACCTGAAATAAATGCATTCATGCATTTCAGAATCAAAACATTTAAAGCATTTGTTCGATTAGAAAACATCAACACATTAATACCAGGAAATGGAAAATATAACTTCTCGTCCGAAAATTATGCTGGCAATGCCATGTGGTTTAGATTAGGTATTTGGTGGGATTTTGTAAATTAGGTTTCACAACAGATTGTGATTTTAATTTGTTCAGTTTTCAATTTTACAACTACTTTTGTGCAGTAATGAAAAAGTTCACCATCGCAATATTGGCAATTATCTATTTTACCATGACCAGTGGTATTGTATTTAATGTACACTATTGTCGTGGTAAAATCAGCTCTGTAAAAGTTGATTTATTGGCAAAAAATCTTTGCGGCTGCAAGAAAAAAGAAACCAAAAAAGGTTGTTGCAAAACAGAACACAAATTGGTTAAACTAGAAGACAATCATAAAGCTTCGGCAGCACATTTTACTTGTGATGTTCCCGTTGCTATATTGCCTACAACTACTTATAATTTTAATAGCATATTGAATAGTAATAATTCTATTACTGCATTCAATAATCTTCCACCACCTACGCTTTCTCAAGAAGCTATTTATAAACGCAATTGCGTTTTTCGTATTTAATCCACTCATTTATTTGCTGTACTTTGATTAAGTTAAGATTCATATTGTCTTACTAAAATTGTACATGTAATTATTCGTACTACGTAGTACAAACATAAGTTGCACAACCTCTTTGTGCATTTCAATTATTATTTATTCAATCGTCAACTTTTAACCTATAAAAGAAGGCACAAATTATTTAAAATGAAAACTAAATTATCATTTGTATTTGCTTTACTATTTGCATCATTATGCTCTTTTGCACAAACCAAAACAGCCGTTAAAACTGAAAAAATAAAAGTTTGGGGCAATTGTGAAATGTGTAAATCTAAAATAGAAAAAGCAGCAAAATCTGCTGGTGTAAGCTTTGCATTATGGAACGATGAAGCAAAAGTGTTGACTGTAAAATATACTGCAGGAAAAACCAGTACCGATAAAATAGAAAAAAAAGTTGCAGCAGCCGGTTACGATACCCAAAACGAAACTGCAACTGAGGAGGCTTACAATAATTTGCCAGGTTGTTGCCAGTACGATAGAAAGGCAGTAGATAAAAAAACAGAAACTCCGAAGCCTGCATCTATGAAATAATCACTTAAAACATGGTTCACAGTTTTGTGAACCATGTTTTGTAAATAATTAATCGTATGAAAAAAATGATTTTCTTATTCTTTTTAGGATTTGCATCGCAAGCCTCAGCACAAATTAAAGAAGTAACCATACAGGCAAGTGGATTAACCTGCAGCATGTGTAGTAAAGCTATTTACAAATCTTTATCAGCTGTTGCTTTTGTAAAACAGGTTAATAGCGATATTAAAAACTCTGCTTTTGTAATTTCTTTTAAAGACAGCACACAGGTTGATTTAGATGTTTTGAAAAAAGCAGTTACCGATGCTGGTTTTTCAGTTGCGTCGTTTAAGGCAATAATAAATTTCACGAACCAGTCTATAAAAAATGATGCACATATTGAGCAAGCTGGTAAAACCTGGCATTTCTTAAATGTGCAATCACAAACATTAAATGGTACTAAAACAGTTGTATTAGTTGATAAAAATTTTGTTACTGCAAAAGAGTTTAAAAAGTACAGCAAGTTTACAACCATGAAATGCTATGAAACTGGTGTAATGGAAAGTTGCTGCACCAAACCCAGTACCAATGCTGTTAAAAGAATTTACCATGTAACCATTATTTAAATACTATTTCAGCAATCCAATTTTATGAAGTATTTATTGATTGTATTTTTTTCTCTTTTCTTTTCTGTTGTTCAGGCACAACCACCAGTTGGCATGCAAGTGCCTGAAATTGTTTTAAAAGACGTAAATGGAACTACTATTTCACTTTCTTCTTTAAAAGGAAAAGTAGTGATTATAGATTTTTGGGCAAGCTGGTGTGGTCCTTGTAGAGTTGCAAACAAAACGTTGAGAAAGCTATATGCTACTTACAAAGAAAAAGGATTAGAAATTTATAGTATCTCCTGCGATAATAATAAGTCTGCTTGGAAACGTGCCATTAAAGCCGATAAAATGAATTGGCTATTGCTTTTTGATGAAGAAATGGCTGTTTCTACCAAATGGCGTATTGGGTATCTGCCCTTCACTTTTGTAGTAGATAAAAATGGAAAAATTGTAGCTGCCGATTTGGAGGCAAAAGAACTGGAAGCAGTTATTAAACCTTTACTGTAATGAAAAAGATATTTGTATTTGTTATACTGTTATTCATCCAAAAATTCACTCTTGGTCAGGAGCTATTTGTGTTAACAGAGCCAGCAAGCAATATGGCTGCAAAGTCTATTGGTGTAAGAGCTATGAATTCGTTTATGAATGAAAAAGATGGCAGTGGTATTAATTATCATTTAATGCCTGAAGTGATGTGGGGCGTCAATAAAAAATGGATGTTACATGCACAAGGATTTATCAGTAATAGAAACTCAAAATTGATAACCGAGGGTGGTAGCTTATATGCTAAATATCGTTTCTTAAGTAACGATGATGTACATAGTCATTTTCGAATGGCAACTTATGCAAGATTAAGTACCAACAATAGCGATATTCATCAAGATGAAATAGAAACCATGGGTCACAATAGTGGGTATGAGTTGGGTTTAATTGCTACAAAATTATTACATAAAGTTGCCATAAGTGCATCTGTGAGTTATGAAAAAGCTATGGATAATAGTAGCGTAAATAAGTTTCCAAGCTTGCAAGCAAATAATGCAATTAATTATACTTTGTCGGTAGGTAAATTGATGTTGCCTAAGGAATATACTAATTACAATCAAACCAATGTGAATTTAATGATGGAGTTCTTAGGTCAGCGTTTAAGCAATGGGAAATCGTTTTTAGATGCTGCTCCATCGGTTCAGTTTATTATCAAAAGTCAAGCTAGGCTTGATTTTGGTTATCGATATCAATTGTACAACAATATGCTGCGAACAGCACCCAATGGTTTTATATTGAAACTGGAGTACACTTTTTTTAATGTTTTCAAGTAATTGTAAACACCTACTTTTGTAAAAGTGAAGAAAATAACTGTCATATTTCTTTTTAGTTTGTACCTGTTTGCAAGTACTGAGGCACACCAGTTGCTTAAAGTGCCCATGTTGGTAAAACATTTTATACAGCACCAAAAAGAAGACAAGCATATTACTTTACTTGCATTTTTAAAAATGCATTATGCAGAGAAAGTAATTTTCGATGATGATTATGCACAAGACATGCAATTGCCTTTTAAAGCTCATAGCGAAGATTTTTGTTTGTCTGTAATGCCAACTCTTCCTACGCCAAAATTTGAAATGGAAATTGTTTCAACACCCGTTGTAAAACAATCTATACCCATCATTAATGATGCAGCTTATTCCTTCCTTTCTACACAAGATATTTTTCAGCCTCCCAAAGCAGTTTAATTTTTATTTTTCTTTTTTTTGTAACCAGCAGTAGTCCCGATAACTATAGGGATTCAGTGTTACATCACTAACGTCGTTGTAAATCCTGCTGTATTGCAGGTCATACTTGTACGTTCGGTTCTTTATTGAACTTTTTAATCACTTTTACTATTCAAAAAAATAGAATCAGAACATTCAATTTTGACATGTTCAGTTTTGTTCAGAAAGTTGAAGAGTGTCCTGCTATTCAGCAGGATAAACTTACCAGTAATGTTGATGAATGTTACAAAAGCTGGCTACCAAAATTATTTTTACCATTAAATACCTTTTATGCTACATGGCATTATACGTTTTTCTATAAAAAATAAATTAATTGTGGGGCTGCTCACATTTGGGTTAATCATTTGGGGTGTTTTTGCTGCTACCAAATTGCCCATTGATGCAGTGCCAGATATTACCAATAATCAAGTGTTGGTTATTACATCTGCTCCAAGTTTAGGAGCACCCGATGTTGAACGTTTTATTACAGTGCCTATTGAGCAAGCAACACGAAATGTACCTGGCATTATTGAACAAAGAAGTTTCAGCCGTTTTGGTTTAAGCCTTGTTACCATTGTGTTTAATGATAATACCGATGTGTATTGGGCAAGGCAACAGGTAAGTGAAAGATTGGTGCAAGTACAACAACAAATTCCTGCTGGATTAGGGGTTCCGTCATTAGGACCATTAACTACTGGATTGGGAGAAATTTTTCAGTATGTGGTTAAAGCAAAGCCTGGCTACGAGGGCAAATATGATTTAGCAGCATTAAGAGATATACAAGATTGGACTGTGAGAAGGCAATTGTTAGGAACAGAAGGTATTGCTGATGTGAGCAGTTTTGGTGGACAAGTAAAGCAATATGAAGTGGCTGTTAATACAGATAAATTGAACAGTTTTCAACTTACCATTGCTGATGTATATAAGGCTTTAAATGAGAATAATCAAAATACTGGTGGTGCTTATATTGAACGTGGACCGAATGTTTTGTTTATACGCAGCGAAGGCTTGGTGCAAAAATTGGATGACATAGGAACTATTGTAGTAAAAAGAATAAATGGCAATGTACCTGTTTTAGTAAGGGATGTAGCAGATGTAAAGTTTGGTGCAGCCATACGCTATGGGGCAACTTTATACAATGGTGAAGGTGAAGTTGCAGGTGCTGTTGTAATGATGTTGAAAGGGGAGAACAGTAATAAGGTAATTGGTAAGGTAAAAGCTAAGATTAAAGAAATAGAAAAGAGTTTACCCGAAGGTGTTGCTATAGAACCTTTTTTAGATAGAACCAAAATGGTAAACAATGCCATTGGAACAGTAGAGCAAAATTTATTGGAAGGTGCGTTGATTGTAATTTTTGTTTTGGTCATTTTCTTAGGCAATTTAAGAGCTGGATTGGTGGTTGCGTCAGTGATTCCTTTAAGTATGCTGTTTGCCATTATTTTAATGAATGCATTTGGAGTGAGTGGTAACTTAATGAGTTTAGGAGCTTTGGATTTTGGTTTGCTGGTAGATGGAGCTGTTATTATTGTAGAAGCAGTGATGCATAAATTAACCCATCATTCGGGTTTTAAAGAATCTACCAAAATTAACCAACATCAAATGGATGTTGAGGTTGAAGGATCGGCAGGTAAAATGATGAACTCGGCTGTATTTGGTCAAATTATTATTTTAATTGTATATCTACCCATTCTTTCATTGCAAGGCATTGAAGGAAAGATGTTTAAACCAATGGCACAAACCGTTTCGTTTGCCATTATTGGTGCATTTATTTTATCGTTAACGTATGTGCCCATGATGACCTCTTTATTTTTAAGTAAAAAGATTAGTCACAAACCAAATTTATCTGAACGAATTATTGACAGCATACAACAATGGTACAAACCTATTTTGCTGAAGTTTTTAGACTACCCCAAATTAATTGTAAGTTCTTCTTTTGTAATGTTTGGCGTTGCATTGGTCGTTATGTTGAATATGGGCGGTGAGTTTATTCCTAAGCTAGAAGAAGGCGATTTTGCAGCAGAAGTTAGAATGCTTACAGGAACATCTTTAAAAGGAACAATTGAAGGTTGTACCAAAGCTGCAAAGCTAATTAAAGATAAATTTCCTGAGGTTGAGAAAGTAGTTGTGAAGATAGGTTCTGGAGAAATCCCAACCGATCCAATGCCTATGGAAGCTGCTGATTTAATGATTATTCTTAAAGACAAAAAAGAATGGACATCGGCCAAAACATTTGATGAATTGGCAGAAAAAATGAGCACTGCATTAGAAGCTATTCCTGGTATAACAACTGGGTTTCAATATCCTGTTCAAATGCGTTTTAATGAGTTGATGACAGGTGCACGTCAAGATGTAGTGTGTAAAATATTTGGCGACGATTTAGATAGTTTGGCTGCACATGCTGATGAATTGGGTAAAATTATTAATGGCGTAGAAGGAGCTAAAGATTTATTTATAGAAACAGTAACTGGTGTACCACAAATGGTGATCAGTTATAATCGAGAAGCTATAGCAAGGTTTGGAGCTAATATTACCGACATTAATACTGCTGTACAAGCTGCCTATGCAGGTTCATCTGCAGGATTGGTTTTTGAAGGTGATAAGCGATACGATTTAGTGGTTCGTTTAAACGAACAACAAAAAGCAAACATTGATAATATTGGTAATTTAATGATTGGTTTGCCTGGTGGGCAACAAGTGCCTTTGAATATTTTAGCAAATGTTGAATTAAATGATGGACCTTATCAAATTCAACGAGAAGATGCAAGACGTAGGATTACTGTTGGTTTTAATGTTAGAGGAAGAGATGTTCAAAGTATTGTAAAAGAACTGCAGGATAAAGTAACTAAGCAAATTAAATTTCCAAGTGGTTATTATATCAGTTATGGTGGTCAATACGAAAACTTACAACATGCCACACAACGTTTAAGCATTGCTTTGCCCTTGGCTTTGTTGTTGATTTTGGTGATGCTGTATTTTGCTTTTGGAAAACTGAAATACAGTTTATTGATATTCTCAGCCATTCCTTTATCTGCCATTGGTGGTGTATTTGCATTGGTGAGTAGAGGCATGCCATTTAGTATTAGTGCAGGTGTAGGTTTTATCGCATTATTTGGTGTAGCAGTCTTGAATGGTATTGTATTAATCAGTGAAATGAATCGTTTAAAAACTGAGCATGTACATGGTATAAGAGCCATCATTATTCAGGCAACCAAAGTAAGATTAAGACCAGTATTAATGACAGCAGCAGTTGCATCTTTAGGATTTTTACCTATGGCTATTAGCAATGGAGCAGGAGCCGAGGTTCAACGTCCATTAGCAACAGTGGTAATTGGTGGATTGATTACCGCTACATTATTAACCTTAATCGTATTGCCTTGTTTGTATTTATTAATGGAAGAAAAAAAGAAACCTATGAAAAAGAATGCAGCAGTGGTTGCTTCAGTATTGTTGTTTTTGTTGATTGGTGTAATTGGTTTTGCACAACCTATAACGCAAAAAATGAGCTTACAACAAGTTACTGACTTGGCGTTGAATAATGCTCAGGCAATTAAGGTAAGCCAGTTACAGGAAAAATACCACGACGTAATGCAACGTACAGGAGGTGAATTGCCTAAAACACAGTTTAGCACTGAGTTGGGTAATTATAATAGTGGATTTTTTGATAGTAAAATTGCTGTATCACAAAGCTTTGCTACAGGTAATTTGTATAAAAAGCAAAAAACAGTTTTAGCAACTTATTTTACCACTACTCAAATGCAAACATTGGTTCAAAAAGCTGAACTAAAAAAGTTAGTTCAGCAATTGTATGTTGAATTGCAGGTAATTGATTGTCGAAAAAAATTGTTGCTGAAATTAGATAGCCTGTACAGCAACTATTATGTTATTGCCAAACTTCGTTTTGAAAAAGGAGAGAGTAATTTACTGGAGAAAGCCAGTTTAGAAAATCAGGCGAATCAAAATAAATTACAGTTGCAGTTATTGGAAGATGATGTATTGGCTGTGCAACAACAACTGAACATTTTGATACAATCCGATATAAGAATTGTTGCAGCAGATGAACTTAGCAGTAATAAAAAATTGTTTGATACAAGTGCATTGAAGCAACATCCCTATTTACAATTGTATGCACAGCAACAACAAACAGCTATTGCACAAACTGAATTGGAAAAAGCCAAATTAAAACCTGAATGGATGGTAGGAATTAATAATCAATCGTTGATGGGTTGGCAGCAAAAGAAAGACAAAACTGAAGTGTATTACAATGCAGGTAATCGTTTTTCATCATTAATGGTTGGAGTTGGGGTTCCCCTTTTTACCAAACCACAAAAAGCTAAAATTGAAGCTGCTAAGGCCAATGAAAAAACAACTGTTGCCATAACGCAACTGGCTGAACAACAATTAAGATCTATGCTATTGAAGACTTATCAGGAGTACAATAAATACACCAAAGCAATTGATTTTTATAAAGGTGAAGGAGTGAAACAATCGAACATTATTATTCAAACAGCCAACCTAAATTATAAGAATGGACAAATGAATTATATTGAATGGAGCAGTTTGGTACATCAGGCAATTGCCATTCAGTTTGATTATTTGGAAGCTTTAAAAAATTTGCATATTGCTGAAACCGAATTAAATTATTTATTACAGAAAAATTAAACAATGAAACAACAATATATATTTTCATCCATGTTCAGTAAAGTACAAAGTTTTGAAGGAGGTCCTTCGACTAACGCTCAGGATAAACTTACAACGAAGCTACATCGCAGTACAAAAGCTGGTAACCTAATTTTCTTTTTTGCATTACTGGTATTGGTTAGTTGCAGTAGTAAAGAACAAAAAAAGGAGCCTGAAACAAAAACAATTAGCGAAACCATTGTTACACTAAACGATGAGCAATTAAAAAATGCAGCATTAACTATTGGTGATGTTATTGTAAAAACAATGCACACCACCATTAAAGTAAATGGTAGTGTTGATGTGCCTCCACAAAGTTTAGTGAGTATTAGTTTTCCTTTGGGTGGCTACTTAAAAGAATCTCATTTATTACCTGGCACAAGTGTTAAACAAGGAGAAGTATTGGCAGTAATGGAAGATCAGAGTTATGTGCAGTTGCAGCAGGACTATTTAGTAGCAAAAGCAAAAATGGAATATTTAAACAGCGATGTACAACGACAAAAAGAATTGAGTGATGCTGATGCTGCCAGTAAAAAAAATTATCAATTGGTGTTGAGTGAATTTAAAACACAACAAGTGATGATAAAAGCTTTGGAAGAAAAATTAAAAATAATTGGTATTAATCCTGATAAGTTGAGTGTAGGAAATATTTCAAGAACAGTAAGTGTTAGAAGTCCTATCAGTGGATATGTAACCAAGGTGAATGTGAATATTGGTAAGTATGTAAACCCAAGTGATGTGTTGTTTGAGTTGGTAAATCCAGATGATATTCATGCAGCCATGACGGTTTTTGAAAAAGATATTGCATCTATTCAAAAAGGATTAAAAGGCAAAGTTGCTTTAGCTGATAAAGCTGACAAAAAGTATGATGTAGAAGTAATTCTTGCCACAAAAAACATTAGTGATAACAGAACTGGTTTGGTGCATTGTCATTTTGAAAATCAGAATCATGATTTGTTACCTGGGATGTTTTTAATAGGTGTGTTTGATATTACCAATCAATCGGTAAAAGCATTGCCTGAAGAAGCTATTGTACGTTTTGAAAGTAAAGAATATGTGTTTGTTGCAAAAGATGCCAAGAACTTTGAAATGATTGAAGTACAAACTGGTACTAAAGATGGGGGACTTGTAGAAATTAAGAATGCAACAGTAATTGATACTAAAAAAGTGGTTATAAAAAATGCGTATTCTTTGTTGGGTAAGCTGAAGAATAAAATGGAAGACTAGAACACGAATTGGGCGAATTACGCTAATTACACGAATTATTTGCATGATGGTAATGTTTTTAACCACAGGGCAAAGAAGCAAAGGAGATGAACTGCCTGAAGGCAGTTAGTTTTACCACAGAGCTCACGAAGGAATACACAAAGTACACAGAGTTATAATTAAACTTTGCAGCTATTTTCTGTGTTGTCTTCGTTATCTGTGAAGACAGATTAAACACATAGGATTAGAGTAAAGAAAAGGGCATGGAGGGTTAATTCTATGTGTCCTTAAAAAACTCTATTCCTATGTGTTTCCATTTTGTATTATAATCTTGATATACCGACCCTTTGTTTTACAAATTGATTATTACTTAATTCTTGTAACATAAAATGAGCTAAATCTCCAGCTGCTATTTCATAATTATTAGGGGTTGGGGGATAAGTAGCATTGGTTACATATTGTTTTGTTGTATCAGTATCTAAAATGTTTGGTGCACAAACAAATGTATAATCCAAATTGCTAATAGTTAAGTAATTGTAAGCTGCTAAATGTTCTAAACCAACAGGTTTGTATTCTTCAGGATAGTCTTCAGCATCCAATAAAAATGTGCCATTGGCTGCACTAAGAATGCCTAAACCACCAAGGGCAACTATTCTATTTACATGGGCTTTCTCCATTTGGGTAATGATATTTTTGATGCCTAAGCTTCTGCTTTTATCAGTTCCATCAAAACTGCCACCTAAAGTTGAGATAACTGCATTGGAATTTTTAATAGCATCGTATACTTCATTTGCATCAAAAATATAGCCTTTTATTGCTTCAAACTTTTCATCATTAATATCTTTATCTATTAGATGATCTACATTTCTGCCAAAGGCTTTAACGGTATAACCAAATGCCAATGCTTGGTTAACTACACGTTTGCCTACTTGGCCTGTAGCACCAAATACTGTGATTACCATAAAATTATTTTGCTAAAGATAGCGAAGGAAGATTAGTTCAGCTGACTAACCTGATCAATCAATTCATCCATTGTAATACCACTATGACTTTCATCGTAAATGCATTCCTCATTTTTAATAAGTAGTACTTGTGGCGATTCGTGATAAACATCAAATTGCTCAGCAATTGAATTGGAGATATTTCTGAAGGCTATTAAATCTAAGTAATAAAAGTCAGCTAAAGGAAGTGTTTTTGCTTTTTCCAAACGATTTAAAGCCATTGAGCTAATGCTACAACGGGTACTGTGTTTGAAAATTATTTGGGGCGTTTCTTTAGACTTTTTCTTTATTTCTGTCAATTGGTCTAAAGAATTGAGTTTAATCCAATTCATAGTTGCGAGTTAGATTAACCTCTAAAATATCTTGGATTAGTAGTAGGGCAACCTTGTCCAGCTCCATAACGAGATGCACCACATGAAGAAAGCAAGATAGCTGTGAAAGAAAGAAATACTAATGCAATAAAAACCTTTTTCATAGATTATGTTTATGTTTTTACAATAACGCTTTAATTTGCTATTTATTACGAAGATAAAGGTTTACATAAAAACGTTGCATCTTTTGGGTATTTTAACCCTCTTTTTTAGTATAAATTTAGAAAAATACCCATAAAGTGGTAGAAAAAATATTTATGAAAGTACATTTTATATCAATTGGAGGAAGTGTTATGCATCAATTAGCCATTGCATTAAAGCGTAAAGGTTATATTGTTACAGGAACGGATGACGAAATTTTTGAACCAGCCAAAGGCAATTTAGAAACCGAAGGATTACTGCCAACCGAAATTGGATGGCAACCTAATTTAATTACCAGCGATTTAGATGCCGTTATTTTAGGCATGCATGCCAAAGCAGATAATCCAGAAATAGAGAAAGCCAAAGCATTGGGCTTAAAAATTTATTCGTTTCCAGAATATATTTACCAAGAAAGTACTAATAAAAAAAGGATAGTTGTTGGGGGCAGCCATGGTAAAACCACTACTACCAGCATGATTATGCATGTGCTGAAAAGCTTGAATAAGGATTTTGATTATTTGGTTGGGGCAAAACTCGATGGCTTTAATCAATCTGTTAACATTACCAACGCTCCAGTAATTGTTTGTGAGGGAGATGAGTATCCTGCAAGCGTAATCGAAAAGAAACCTAAGTTTCATTTTTTATTTCCGCATGTGGCCATACTTACAGGTATTGCCTGGGATCATATCAATGTATTTCCAACTTTCGAATTTTACTTAGAACAGTTCATCATTTTTATCAACAAAATAGAAAAAGGGGGTCTATTAATTTATAACGAAAGTGACGCCATACTGAAAAATTTGGTTGAACAAAATCAGCGAACTGATATTCGTTATCAACCTTATCAAGTACCACAAAACTCAATTGTAGATGGTATTACTTCGGTTACCATTGATGGAATTAATAAAGGATTAAGTGTTTTTGGCAACCATAATTTGCAAAACTTGTATGCAGCTTATTTTGCCTGCAAAGAATTGGGAATTTCGGCAATAGATTTTTTACATGCCATTGCAAATTTTACGGGAGCTTCTAAACGTTTAGAGCTCTTGGCTAGTAATGCTACCACTAATGTGTACAGAGATTTTGCTCATGCACCCAGTAAAGTAAAAGCAACAGTGCAGGCTGTAAAACAACAATATCAAAATCGAAAATTAATTGCTGTTTTAGAATTGCATACGTTTAGTAGTTTGAACGAAAAGTTTATGCAAGAATATCAAGGAGCAATGGATAAAGCAGATGTTACTGTAGTTTTTTATTCGAATCATGCTTTAGAGCTAAAACGCATGCCTCCTTTGCCTAAAGAAATGGTTAAAAAAGGGTTTAATAAAGAAAATCTATTGGTGATAAATGATAAAGAATCCCTATTTTCATGGCTATCACAGCAAAACTATAACAACAGTAATTTATTGTTGATGAGTAGTGGCAATTATGATGGAATAGATATGCAGAAATTTGCAAACTCCATTGTAGCATGATTTAGAAAAGAATTTCAGAAAAAATGGTTAATGTGTTGGATTTACACATTAAATTTCATTACTTTGAATTTCTAAAACGATTGACCTTGGCTACAGAAAAAATTTCCAGCGACATTTTCGCTGTTGAATCACCTTATTATAACGGAGTTACCATGAAAAAGAAGGAAACTAAACCAAGCTCCGATACTGTAACTGAACAAGTTATCAGTGGTAAAAGCAATGGACATGTAATCGAAAAAAAAGTTTCGACTGAAAAGAATAGTTTATCTAAAAAAGCAAAGTCTATATCAGTTGAAGTTGCAAGTGTAAAAGCTGTAACAGTAAAACCTGAAGATATTGCTCCTCAAAAAAAAGCAGCGAAGAAAGTTGTTACAACCCAAAAAACTATTGCAAAAAAAACGGAAAAAGTTGTGGCTAATAAAGTTACAAAAGCTACCAATAAAGCTCATGATTTGAGTATAACTTTTAGGTTGAGGTTTTCAACTAATTATGGTCAAACTATTTTTGTTACAGCCAATCATCCCTTATTTGGTAATGGCAATATTGAGCAGGCAGTTGCCATGGAATTTTTGAGTGATGAGTTTTGGCAATTGAAAGTTTACCTGAGTGATCATACTTTGATTAAAGAAGACATTGTTTACAATTATTTTGTAAAAAATGCAGATGGAACCATTTCATTTGATTGGGGAAGAGATAAAGTAATTAATCCAGCAAAATATTTGGGAGAGTTGTTAATTATTGATGGTTGGAACTATGCAGGTTATTATGAAAATGCATTTTACAGTGAACCTTTTCAAAATGTGTTACTTAAAACAAATGTAGTTGAACCAATAAAAGAAAACAGCAAAACTGTAACACATACATTTAAAGTAAAAGCCCCTTTATTAGCAAAAGGGCAAACACTTTGCTTATTGGGTAGCAACACTACATTGGGCAATTGGAATACAGAAACCCCTGTAGTTATGCATAAAGCAGTTGGTGCTGTGCATTATACTGCAGATGTGGATTTAAGCAAATCTGAATTTCCTGTATCATATAAATATGGTGTTTACGATACTGTGCACAAAAGATTTGTACATTTTGAAGATGGTAATAACCGTTTAGTTTATGATGCTGTTGTAAAAAATAAACAAACCATTGTTAATGATGCGTTTGCAGTTTTGCCCAATACCAGTTGGAAAGGAACAGGTATTGCCATCCCTGTTTTCAGTTTAAAAAGTGAACAAAGTTTTGGCGTTGGAGAATTTACCGATATAAAACAATTGGTAGATTGGAGTAAGCAAGTTGGCATGAAAATGATTCAGATTTTGCCAATTAACGATACCACTGCAACTTATACCAATGCAGATTCTTATCCTTATGCAGCAATTTCTGCGTTTGCATTACACCCTATTTATCTAAACCTGAGTAAGGTCGCAAATAAAAAAAATCATAAATTATTAGGGCAGTTAGAAGAAGAACGTATTCGTTTAAATAGTTTAACTACAGTTGACTATGAAACGGTTGTTAAAGTAAAACTCGATTTTATTCAAAAAATATTTCCATCACAGGCAAAAGAAACATTTGCTTCTAAAGATTACCAAAATTATTTCGAGCAAAATAAGCATTGGTTAGTACCTTATGCTGCATTTTGTTATTTAAGAGATGAGTATGGAACTGCTCATTACGATGAATGGCCATCTCACAATAATTATCAACAAGAAGAGATAGAAGCATTGTGTGCAAAGGGTTCTAAAGTGTTTGATGCTATTGCTATTCATTATTTTATACAATATCATTTACACCTTCAGTTGAAGGAAGCTACAGAATATGCTCATGCTAATGGCATTATTCTAAAAGGAGATATTGCCATTGGTATTTATCGTTATGGAACAGATGCCTGGCAATCGCCTGAATTATACAATATGAATGTGCAAGCTGGTGCACCTCCAGATGATTTTGCAGTGAAAGGTCAAAACTGGGGTTTTCCAACATACAATTGGCAACGAATGAAAGAAGATGGTTTCACATGGTGGAAACAACGCTTCGAACAAATGAGCTATTATTTCGATGCATTTAGAATAGACCATATTTTAGGATTCTTTAGAATATGGAGTATCCCTATACACGCTGTAGAAGGTATTATGGGCAATTTTGTGCCTGCAATTCCTATTCATATAAACGAGTTTAATGAAAAAGGTATTTGGTTCGATTACAATCGTTACACAAAGCCATTTATTACAGATGGTGTATTGTGGGAAATGTTTGGAAATAACCATGAACATGCGAAAAATAATTTCCTTAATTATGATGGGTACGGAAATTATATATTGAAAAATGAATTTGCTACACAACAATTGGTAGATAAATATTTTGCTCAGCAAGAACAAAATAATTTCAACAAATCAATTAAACAAGGCTTATTCGATTTAATTAGTAATGTAATTTTATTTGAGGTTGAAGGTTCGAGTGGTCAGCGATTTCATTTCCGTTTTGGAATTGATGGAACATCTTCGTTTAAAAATTTAGATAATAATACACAACGCCAATTAAGTGATTTGTATATTAATTATTTCTTCCGTCGCCAAGATGATTTTTGGATGAGGGAAGCCGTACAAAAACTGCCTGCATTAAAGCGTACAACAAATATGTTGATTTGTGGAGAAGATTTGGGTATGGTGCCAACCTGTGTACCTGATGTAATGAAGCAGTTGGGTTTATTAAGTCTGGAAATTCAACGGATGCCTAAAGATGCTAAAAAGCAATTCTTTCATCCAAACGATGCTCCTTATTTAAGTGTAGTTACACCATCTACACATGATATGAGTACCATTAGAGGTTGGTGGGAAGAAGATAGAGCTGCTACACAGAAATTTTATAATCATGAGTTAGGTCAATGGGGCGATGCACCACAATTTTGTGAAGCATGGATTAATAAAGCCATTGTAATTCAACATTTATATTCTCCTGCCATGTGGAGTGTATTTCAGTTGCAGGATTTATTGGGTATTGATGAAAACATAAGAAGAGAAAACCCGAATGATGAACGTATTAATATACCAGCAAATCCTAAACATTATTGGTGTTACAGAATGCATTTATCGCTGGAAGAGTTACAAAAGCAGGATGCATTTAATCACGAATTGAAAAAGTCTATTCAACTAAGTGGAAGATAATACAATAGCCATCGGCAATGATGGCTGTTTTGTTTATAGCTGTATGCAGCAATATCAATATTTACAATTACTTTTGTATGGCTACAAACTCGAACTATCGCTTTTCAATTTATTGGAATGAGGAAAGTCCGGACAGCACAGAGCAATTTACCGGTTAAGAGCCGGCTATTCGTAAGAATAAGAAAGAGTGCCACAGAAAATAACTACTCTGCTTGCAGAGAAAAGGTGAAAATGTGAGGTAAGAGCTCACGATGTTTTACAGTAATGTATTACATGGGTAAACTTTAAATGCTGTAATGCCACGTATAGAAGCGTTTGAGGGCTGCTCGTTCGAGCTTCAGGGTAGGCAGCAAGATTGTAACAGTAATGTTGCAGCCAGATAAATGATAGTGTAGAAACAGAATCCGGCTTATGAGGTTTGTAGTTTTTTAAAAGTTGCATTATTAACGTAATGCAACTTTTTTATTTGTACCATTCAATAACAGTACTAATTGCCTCTAACATTTGTAGTTGTTCTTTTAGATGACCCAATTGAGCTTCTATGTTGATATAAGGGATTTTTTGTTGACTACAATAAACCGATAATGAACCATCATCTTTAAAACCTTTATTTTTTTGTAGTACTACATTTATTTTCTTTCCTTTTAAGTAATTGAAAATTTTGAGTTCGGTAGTATAAATAAAATCGTCTGCGTCCATAGCTGGGTTAATGTATAATTTGGCAGCATTGATGGCTTCATTTTTTCCTTTGCTATAACTACTAATCGAAAAATCGTTATTGGTATTGTTGTGCATGGCAATAATTAGCTTTGGTTGGGGCATAGCATCTATTATGTTTTGTGCAAAATTTGTTACCACTTTTGCAGCATCAATTGTGTATGTACTATTTTTTTTCAATGTTGTTTCTATACCATCACTGGTGAATATTCTATTGGGATCAACTTTAAATAAAGTATTGGTTAAACTAAATCGAACATTTCTTACATCTCCATTTTTTAATTGAATAAAACTGCCATTCGATTTTTTTAAGTATTGGTTGGTTGCATCGATACTGGTTGTTTCATTGGCATGCAGGTTAATAAAATATATTCCTTTAGGTGCAGTACCAAAATATTGTTTTTGCAGTTGAATACTGGTATCGCCAATTGCACATTCTTGTAATGTTGTTTGTGCAAATAAAGTTTGTACAAAAGCCAATAGTAGTATGCAGTATTTAATCATGCAATGAAAATACTACTTCTCATTTAATATAAGGGTGTACCTTTTGAAAACTGTTCTGCTGTTGATGGGCGTGGGATAGGAGTGAATACCTCATGTGCAACATGAAGTAGCAACGAATAGCCCAATGCTACAGTTGATTTATTTGATGCAGATGACCGCCCATGAAAATATAAATATGATGTTTGTCATGTTTGCAGTTGTTCAAAATCAGGAATTATGGCTGCTACTGATTTTACTTTTACGTGTCATTTTGTATAGCAACACCATTGCGGCAATTAAATAATTGCTTTAACAGTTAAAATTATTACCATGTCTGTAACCGACATTACCAAAGCCATCGACCTCTCTAGCCATGCAGATGGAACTGGTCCATTGCGTAGCAAGCGACCAGTTTATGTAGATTTTATGCCACCTTGTAACAGTGCCTGCCCTAGTGGAGAAAATATTCAGGCATGGATGGCACATGCACAAGCTGGTAATTATTTTGAAGCGTTTCAAACCATTGTAGCCGATAATCCTTTTCCAGGAATTATGGGTCGAATTTGTGTGAAGCCCTGTGAAACTGGTTGCAATAGAAACCATGTAGATGAAACCATAAATATTCATGCAGTTGAACGTTATATAGGCGATGAAGCATTGCAACAAAAATGGCAAATACGCTATAATAAAAATACCACTGGTAAACGTGTATTGGTAATTGGTGGTGGACCAAGTGGACTGGCAGCTGCTTATCATTTGGTACGTTTAGGACACACAGTTGAACTTGCTGAAGCAACTGGGAATTTAGGTGGATTGATGTATAGTGGCATACCTGATTATAGATTACCAAAAGAAATTTTAGATGCTGAAGTGAATCGCATTTTAGCAATGGGTGTAACAGTGAAATTGAATTATAAAGTGCAGGATATATTGGCAGAAAAGCAAAATGGAAAATTTGATGCTGTGTACTTATCTGTTGGTGCACAAATAATACATAAAGAAAACTTTGAGCAAGATGCATCGGTTTATGTAACAGATGCATTTTCTTTTTTTAATGAAATAAAATCCAATACTTCACCTTTCATGAATAAGAAAGTAGTGGTGTATGGTGGTGGTAAACTGGCGTTGTATTTATCGAGGATATTAAAAAGATTTGGAAGTGAGGTAGCTGTTTATTTTAATGGAGATAAAAAAATGATGCCTGCTTATGATTATGAAACAGAAGATGCTTTGGCAGAAGGTGTAGATGTACAGTTGTTAAAAAGCATTACAAAAGTTGCAAATGGAAATATTTTTTTAGAGCAGATGAAAGTAGAAAAAGGTAAAGCCATTGGAACAGGAGTTATAGAAACAGTTGATGCCGATGTGCTGATTGTGGCTAACCGTCAGGAATCGGACACTAATTTTTTAAGAGCCTTAACTGGTGTAGTTTTAAATGAAGATGGAACAGTTAAAATTGATGCTAATCGAATGGTAGGTTTTGATGGTATTTTTGCTGGTGGCGATATGTTGCCAGGAGAAAATAGAAGCTCTACCATTGCAATTGGGCATGGAAAAAAAGCAGCCAGATATATTGATGCTTTTTTAATTAGTGAAATTTATCAAAAGCCAGATAAACACCCAACAGCTGGGTTTAGAAAATTGCATATGTGGTATAAAACCGATGCTCCACAAAAAGAACAGGATAAATTGGCACCAGCTGTTGCTGTACAAAACTTTAATGAAATTGTAGCTGGACTTACTGAAAAAGAAGCAAGGTTCGAAGCACAACGTTGTTTAAGTTGTGGTAACTGTTTTGAGTGTGATGGTTGTTTTGGTGCTTGCCCTGAAGAGGCCATTGTAAAATTAGGTAAAGGCAACCGCTATAAATTTAATTATGATGTATGTACAGGTTGCTCAGTTTGTTATGAGCAATGTCCTTGTCATGCAATTGAAATGATTTCTGAACCAGTAAATGCAACTACCAATGTCAAGTAATAAAAAAACAATCGCAACAATAGATGGCAATGAGGCAGCAGCCTATGTTGCGTACAGAGTGAATGAAGTATGTGCCATTTATCCAATTACACCTTCTTCAACCATGGCTGAATTAGCAGATGAATGGGCTGCAAAAGGCACAAAGAATATTTGGGGTTCAGTTCCTGATATTATGGAAATGCAAAGTGAAGCAGGAGCTGCAGGTACAGTGCATGGTGCTTTGCAAACAGGTTCTTTAACTACTACGTTTACAGCATCGCAGGGATTGATGTTGATGTTGCCCAACATGTATAAAATTGCAGGTGAACTTACGTCAACCGTATTTCATGTGGCTGCACGTTCGTTGGCTGCTCAGGGATTATCCATCTTTGGCGACCATCAAGATGTAATGGCTGCAAGAACTACAGGTTTTGCTATGTTAAGCTCTGCAAGTGTGCAAGAAGCACATGATTTTGCTTTGATTGCACAGGCTGCAACTTTACGTTCTAGAATTCCCATCATCCATTTTTTTGATGGTTTCCGTACTTCTCACGAAGTAAATAAATTAGAACTATTGTCTGATGAGCAAATCAAGTCAATGATACCCGACGATTTGGTAATTGCTCATCGCAAAAGAGCATTGAGCCCTGAAAATCCATTTATCAGAGGTACAGCACAAAATCCAGACGTTTATTTTCAAGGAAGAGAAACGGTGAATACATTCTATGATAACATGAGTGGTATTGTAGAAGATGTAATGAATGACTTTGCTAAAATGACGGGCCGCCAATATGGTTTGTTTGAGTATGTAGGTGCTCCTGATGCAGAACATATTACTGTAATCATGGGCTCAGGTGCTGAAACTGTTGGGGAAACTGTTCAAGCTTTAAATAAAGCAGGAGAGAAGATTGGTATGATTCATGTTCGATTGTATCGTCCGTTTTCTTTAGAGCATTTAATTAAAGTATTACCTGCTTCTGTAAAATCTATTGCCGTGTTGGATAGAACTAAAGAATCAGGTGCATCTGGTGAGCCAATGTATCAAGATATTCTTTCAACATTGGTCAATGCTTTGCAACAAGGTAAATTGAAACAATTGCCAAGAATTATTGGTGGTCGTTATGGTTTATCGTCTAAAGAGTTTACACCTGCCATGGTAAAAGCTGTTTATGATGAGTTGAAAAAAGAACAACCTTTAAATGGTTTTACTGTTGGTATTAATGACGATGTTACACATTTGAGTTTAAGTTATGATCCTTCTTACAAATTAGATGAAAGTGAATGGAGACAAGGTTTGTTCTTTGGATTAGGAGCTGACGGAACCGTTGGTGCAAATAAAAATACCATTAAAATTATTGGTGAGAATACTGATTTATATGCACAAGGTTATTTTGTCTATGACTCAAAAAAATCTGGTGCAAGAACTGTATCGCATTTAAGATTTGGACCAAAACCAATAAGAGCTCCATACTTAATTTCTAAAGCCGATTTTATTGCCTGTCATCAATTCAACTTTACAGAGAAAGTGGAAATGCTGGAGTTTGCAAGTGAAGGAGCCACTTTCTTATTAAACAGCCCTTATGATAAAGATGTGGTTTGGAGCAAATTGACTGGTCAGGTACAAAAAAGCATCATCGATAAAAAAATAAAAGTTTATATAATTGACGCAACCACTGTTGCAAGAGAAACTGGCATGAATGGTCGTATTAACACCATTATGCAAACTTGTTACTTTGCTCTATCTGGTGTGTTGCCAAGAGAAGATGCCATTAAACAAATTAAAAAAGCCATTGAGAAAACTTACTTTAAAAAAGGTCAGAAAGTAATAGATCAAAACTTTAAAGCAGTAGATGCAACTTTGGCCAATTTGTTTGAAGTAGATTATCCAAAATCAGTTACTTCAGCCGACCATAAATTATTAACTGTATCAGATAAAGCTCCTGATTTTGTAAAAGAAATCACTGCTGTAATGATGGCCGATCATGGAGATCAATTGCCAGTTAGTAAAATGCCTATTGATGGCACCTATCCAAGTGGTACAACACAATGGGAAAAAAGAAATGTATCAGACCTTGTGCCTTTGTGGGAACCAGAAACTTGTATTCAATGTGGTAACTGTGCTTATGTTTGTCCTCAGAGTGTTATCAGGGCTAAATTTTATCATGAAAAGAATTTGGAAAAAGCTCCAGAAGGTTTCAAATCTGCACCAATCAACGCAAGAGGATTTCCTGAAACAAAATATACTTTACAGGTGTATGTAGAAGATTGTACAGGTTGTAATTTATGTGTGGAGGTTTGTCCAGCAACAGATATTACAGATAGAACCCGTAAAGCAATTAATTTAATTGAGAAAGCACCAATTGTAGAAGAAGAAAAGAAAAATATTGAATTCTTCGAAAGCATTACTTGGAACGATCGTTCTAAAATTGATTTTTCAACAGTGCATGGTGCACAATTCTTAGAACCTTTATTTGAGTTTTCTGGTGCATGTGCAGGTTGTGGTGAAACGCCATATTTGAAATTGTTGTCTCAATTGTTTGGAGACAGATTATTAATTGCCAATGCAACAGGTTGTTCTTCTATATATGGTGGTAATTTACCTACTACACCTTGGGCTAAAAATAAAGATGGTCGTGGCCCAGCTTGGTCTAACTCATTGTTTGAAGACAATGCAGAGTTTGGCTTGGGCATGCGAATTACAGCCGATAACCAGGTGAATGTTGCCAAACAATACTTGAATCAATTAAAAGATGAAATAGGAGCTGAGCTAGTTGACGCAATTCTCAATGCAACTCAAGTACATGAGTCAGAATTGGTACAACAACATGCTAGGGTTCAGCAGTTGAAAGACAAATTGAAAACCATGACATCTTCTGCAGCACAACATTTATTATCTGTAGCTGACCAATTGGTAAGAAGAAGCGTTTGGTTAGTTGGTGGCGATGGTTGGGCTTATGATATTGGTTATGGTGGTTTAGACCATGCATTGGCAAGTGGAAAGAATATTAAGATTTTGGTTTTAGATACTGAAGTATATTCTAATACGGGTGGTCAATCTTCTAAATCTACACCAACAGCTGCTACTGCAAAATTTGCAGCAGGTGGTAAAGCAGGTGGCAAAAAAGATTTGGCGATGCAGGCAATTTCTTATGGTAATGTATATGTTGCAAGAGTAGCATTTGGTGCAAATCCACAACAAACTTTATTGGCCATGAGAGAGGCTGAAGCGTATGATGGACCAGCATTAATATTGGCTTACAGCCATTGTATTGCACATGGATATGATTTAAAAGATGGATTGAGTCAACAAAATAAAGCCGTAGATAGCGGTCACTGGCCTTTGTTAAGATACAATCCAACATTAAGGGTTAAAAATCAAAATCCATTTGTATTAGATTCAATTCGCCCAAGCATTACTTTGAAAGATTATGCTTACAACGAGTTACGATACAAAGTGCTTACAATGACTAATCCTGAAGCTGCAGAACGTTTAATAAAACATGCACAGGATTTAGTAAACCTTAAATGGAAAAATTACGAAGAACTGGCTACTAAAAAAGCAAGTGACTTTGTACCATTGGTATAATTAATAGAACACGGATGACACGAATTTAATGGATTTAAACAGCGTATAAAAAAGCTTAAAAATATATTATGAATATTCAATCAACATACATGGGGCTACCATTAAATTCCCCAATCGTTGTATCGGCTTGTACATTGTCTGAACAAACAGATAATATTGCCAAAATGGAAGATAGTGGTGCAGGTGCTGTGGTGATGTCTTCTTTATTTGAAGAACAAATTAAAATGGAAGAAGCTCGTTTTAAAGGTGTACTTTCTACTACCACCAATAGCTTTGCAGAAGCTGCAGATTTTTTTCCAGATTTAGATGATTTTAATGTTGGTACAGATGAGTATTTAGAAAATATTCGCAAGGCAAAAGAAAGAGTTAGCATACCAATTATTGGAAGCTTAAATGGTATAACCAATGAAGGTTGGATTGATTATTCAAGAATGATGGAACAAGCTGGAGCTGATGCTTTAGAAGTCAATATTTTCTTTATTCCAGGAGATGTTAAAATGTCTTCATCCGAAGTGGAGCATCGCTACTTAAATATTATAGAATCAATTAAACATTCAGTAAAAATTCCTGTAGCGGTAAAGTTAAATCCTTATTTCAGTGCGATGGGCAATATGGCTAATCGCATGCAATTAGCTGGAGCTGATGGTTTGGTTTTGTTTAATCGTTTTTATCAACCCGATTTTGATATCAATAAATTGCAAGTAACCCACGACTTACATTATAGTGAATCGAATGAAATTCGATTGCCATTGTTATGGCTTGGTTTGTTGTATGGAAAGGTAAACGTATCACTTGCTGCAACAACAGGTGTACAAAGTGCTATTGAAGTAGTTAAATATATTCTTGCTGGTGCCGATGCTGTTATGACTGCTTCTTCTTTATATAAAAATGGTATTTCATATTTAAAAACCATGAATAAAGAATTACAAGATTGGATGGTAATGATGCGCTTCGACAATATCAAAGCATTTAAAGGAGCAATGAGCCAACAAAATATTAGTGATCCAACAGCATACGAAAGAGCCAACTATATTCAAATATTGCAGGGTCATAAATAATTAATCCTTCAACTAAAACAAAAAAAGCATAGCTCATTGGCTATGCTTTTTGCTTCTTAACAGTTGTTAGATTAACCACTGTTTCTAATATAATTTTGTAAATGGTCAATGGTGTTTTTTTGCATATCAATTACAGCACTTACCACATCTCCAATAGAAACAATGCCAGTTAATTTTTCGTTTTCTAGCACTGGTAAATGCCGTATATGATGGTTACGCATCAACTGCATACATTCTTCAATAGATGTATTAGCCGAAATGGTAATTAATTCACTCGTCATAATTTCTTTTACTAAAGTATCGTGTGAATTTTTTCCTTTCAGTACAATTTTTCTTGCATAATCTCTTTCCGAAATAATACCATTCAATTTTTCGTTCTCTACAATCATCAATGCACCAATATTATGTTCACCCATAATCTTAAGAGCATCATATACTGAAATAGTACTTATAATAGTAACCAATGGTTTGGTCTTTTTTTGCAGAATAGCAGCAACTTTCATAGCAATCTTTTTGGGGTAAAATATGTGTTGAAGTTAGTGATTTTTTGGTTTAGAATGAAGGTATTCGCTAATAAAGATTTATGACTTTGTATAACAGTACAATAAATAACCAATGGCTACAAGTTATTATAAATTCATTTCTATATTAAATTGATACATTTGTTTAAGAAACAAACGTAAATATGCCAGCAACTTTAATCGCATTTTTAGCATTTGGGTTATTTTTACAGGCTATTATTCTGTTTGCTGAGGTTGTTATTAACTTTAAAAGGCCTATTCTTCTGAAGATTATAATACTAACCATTAGTTTCGCTTTTGCTTGGCGTGGAGTTGGTTTTTTGTACGGTTATTAT
>CALRLF020000050.1:0-31805 GCA_943368475.1 Allobosea thiooxidans | reverse complement strand
TTGCATGGGTAGTAGATGAGTTTGGCGGCACTGCTGGCATTGTAACAATGGAAGATGTTTTAGAAGAAATTTTTGGCGAAATCAAAGACGAGTTTGATACAGAAGAATTTGTAGAAAAACAATTGGCCGAACATGAATTTATTTTTAGTGGAAGATTGGAATTGGATATGTTGAATGAAAAATACGATTTAAACTTTGATGTTACCGAATCGGAAACACTTTCGGGTTACATCATCAATCGTTATGAAACCATTCCAAAACAAAAAGAAACCATTATTATTGGTAATTATCAATTCGATATTTTAAGTGTTAGTGATACCCGAATTGAAACAGTAAAACTGAAATTATTATAAAGCAAACACAATCCAATTATTCTATAAAACCACCACTCTTAAAAATGAATTATACAGCTGCCATAGAAAACAACAACAGTTTATTGTTAGCAGCTTGTTATGAACAATTGATTAATGCATCGGGTGCTGAAAAAGCGTTAGAGAACATTACATTTCATATAATTAATTATGCCGAAACCGACTTTTGTGGAATCGTAGGTTGCGATAGATACAATAATCATTATCACTTAAAATACGGCAGGTCAGGTAGCAATTTAGACATAGAAGAGACAGCTTTTGCACATGCAATTATCGAACTGTGTAGCCATACCAATCAAGAAACCATTTTATATACGCAACAAAATGCAACGCAAGATTGGCAGCAAGTATTACAACAATTTAATGTTGATGCAATTTTAATAAATACCATTTTTTGCAATGGCGAAAAATATGGTTTACTCGTTCATGCTGGTAGTAATAGTAAAATTTTTACCCTACAGGAAATTAGTGAAAAGCTTGTAAAAACCATTGGTAACTCCATTGCAGCTAAAACCTTAAGTCAGCAACTCTACTCACGAAATGAAGTGTATGAAACCACTTTGGCTACGTTAAACCAATTAATTTGGGAGCTCGACTTACGCAAAAATACCATTCATGTTATGGGTTTTGCCCCACGTATTGGCAACTATAACCAGCAAACCAATAACATCAATTATAAAAAATTATTGCTCGATACAGTTCATATCGACGATAGAGAAAGAGTAATTAAAAATTTCGATAATTTTTTAAAGCAGCCTAATAAAAGCACTTTAGAAGAAATATATAGAATAATTAGTGCCGATAACAGCCAATACATTTGGGTGCAGGTACGACAAACTTTATTGTGTGATGATACTGGTAAACCAGCCATTATTGTTGGTACTACTGCTGATATTAACGACACCAAACAGGTAGCGTTTGAATTAGAAAAACACAAAGAACAAAATGAATTTTTAGTACACATGTTGCAAGAGAGCAACGAAAAACTAAACACCATTTTAAACAGTAGTAAAGAAATTATTTTAACCATCGATTTGCAAAATGGACAAATTGAAAATGTAAACGATGCTATTCGAATTTTAGGTTATACACCTGATGAATGGATTGGTCAATATTACACACAATGGACGCTGGAAAAAAGACGCAAATTTCACGACCTGTTAAAACATGCCAGCGAAAGTGAAACAGCGGTAAGAAGTCAGCAAATATTATTTTCTACAAAAGATGGATTAACTGAAATTCCTTTTGAATTTTCAACATCGGTATTCTCTTTTAAAAATAAAAAATATTTGTTGTGTGTATTAAGAGATATAACAGAACGGTTAGAGTTCGAAAAAAACCTCACTCAACTTACCGAACAGCTTACACACTTAATAAATAATATCGATGATGTGTATGCCATTTACAACTTAAAAGAAAATAAATACGAATTTGTAAGCGATAATATCGAAGGATTTTTTGGTTGCAGTAAAGATACCTTTATGCAGCAAGGGTTGTTTTGGCAAGATATAATACATATCGAAGATGCCACCAGTATTATTAAACAAATGGATGAGGTAATTAAACATAAAAGCAAAGGCGAATTCTTTTACCGTATTACCACACCTATTGGCGAAACAAAAATGTTGCTTGAAAAAATAACAGTAGCAACCGATGAAGAGGGCAATGCCGATAAAGTGTACATTGTAAAATCCGATTATACACATATCGAAAATGCTGAACAGAATTTGATTGAGAGTGAAAGAAAATTTCGTTTTATATCCGAGAATATTACCGATTTTATTTCTATCATCGACAACGATGGTCGTTTCTTATACGCTTCTCCATCTGCCGAAAAAGTTATTGGTTATAACCCCGATGAATTAATTGGGGAAGAATCTATTTACATTATTCATCCTGATGATGTTCCTAAATTTATTGAAGATGTTTTAGAAAAAGCAGTGTTCGAAAAAACTGCATCACAACTGCGTTACAGAATATTGTCAAAATCTGGCAACTATTATTGGGTAGAAACTTATTTTAAACCAATTGTAGATGCTAAAAACCAAACCACTTCTATCATTTGCAGCACACGTGATGTTACAGAACGTGAACAATTGATGAAAGATTTAGAACAAGCATTAGAAAAAGAAAGAGAGCTAAATGAATTACGTACACAGTTTGTATCCACTGCATCTCATCAATTCAGAACACCATTAACCGTAATACAAAGTGGTGTAGAGTTAATGGAAATTTATTTAGATGGATTACCTGAAGTAAAACAAAAACCATTTAAAAAACAGTTTACCAAAATACAGGGAGAAGTTGTTCGATTGCAAGATTTAATGAACGATGTGTTATTACTTGGTAGAGCCGATGTTACCAGAACGCCTTACCATCCTGAAAGTAAAAACCTAGTTAGTTTTTGTGAAGATTTGGTAGAAAGTAAATACAACAATCGTTTTGCTGAAAACAGGCAAGTTGTAATATCACTCAAGGGCAAACAACAAGATGTAATGTTCGATCCAAAATTGTTAGACCATGCCTTAGAAAATATTTTAAGTAACGCTTATAAGTATTCAGAAAATGGAAATATTGAAATGTGCATTAGCTTTGAATACGATACTGTAAAAATAGCCATTAGTGATAAAGGCATTGGTATTCCTGAAAACGATTTAGTCAATTTATTTCAGCCGTTTTACAGGGCGGCCAATACTACTGAAATTGAAGGAACGGGATTGGGTTTATCAATAGTAAAAGAGTTTATAGATAAACACGCAGGGCAAATATTTGTAGAAAGCGAATTAAATAATGGTACAACTGTTAACGTTATATTACCAATAAAATAGGTCGAACTAAATTTAAACTACGCAACAATGGAAGCACAAACCAAGATTTTAGTAATTGAAGATGATGACAATATCAGGGAAAATATTCAAGAACTTTTAGAAGCAAAAGACTATCATGTACGTAGTGCATCTAATGGCAAACAGGGTATTCTTGAAGCTATAGACTTTAGGCCCAGCTTAATTTTATGCGATATTATGATGCCCAAAATGGACGGTTTTAAAGTATTGGAATATGTACGTAAAACAAGCATTGTTCAAAACGTACCCTTTATTTTTTTAACTGCAAAAATCGACAGGCAAGACATTAGACATGGTATGGAATTGGGTGCAGATGATTACTTAACTAAACCCTTTACCTCTAAAGATTTAGTAAGTGCAATAGAAACCCGTTTAAAAAAGCAGCACAAAATAATTGGCGAATACGCAAAAGTTAAACACGAACTCGATACCACTGTTTTTGCAACTTATTATCACGAATTTAACACACCATTACATGGCATTATTGGCGGCATTAACTTATTAATTAATGCCAGAGATTCTTTTAACGATAAGCAAATTCAGGAACTACTGTATTCTATCTTAAAATCAGGTTTACGTTTAAACCACTCTTTGGCAAATTTGATGTTGTTCGAAGAAATTAAACGTGCCGAAGTATATACCGAATTACTCAGCATGTTTAGTAATGGCAACACTTCTGGTAATTGGCCTAGCCGAATTGAAACAGAGCTACATACCATGGCCAAAGAAATTTATAACCGTGCCGATGAGTTGCAGTTCAATATGCAGGCATGCGATTTAAAAATTAATCCAGAGTATTTGTTACGTATCATTTTAGAACTAACCGATAACGCATTTAAATTCTCTAAAAGAGGACAAATTATTTCGGTTACTGGTAAAAAACAAGGAGAGTTATACGTAATTGAAGTTAAAGACATTGGTAGAGGGTTTGTAATTGAAAGCTTAGACCAAATAGCAGCTTTTAAACAGTTTAACAGAACAAAATTTGAGCAACAAGGCTTAGGCATTGGTTTATACTTAGTAAAAAGATTAGTTGAATTTAATAGTGGCGAATTAAAAATAAGCTCTATCGAAAATTCAGGAACGATTGTAACAGTGACTTTACCATCCTTAGATTTATAAATCACTCAATAAAATGTATAATAAAGCCAGTAATATTAGATTACTGGCTTTATTCTTTTCAAACATCAACTCATTACCTTTGCCACTTTCTAAGTAAAATACTATGGCAGGAATTTTTAATCGTGGTGGCAATAGCAATAAGGCAGAAATGAGTTTTATAGACCATTTAGAAGAATTGCGTAGCCACATTGTAAGAAGTGTGATTGCTATTTTAGTAGTGGCCATCGTAATTTTTATTTTCAGAGATTGGATTTTCGATAATATTATCAGTGGGCCATTAAATCCTGATTTTATTACCTATAGAGCTTTATGCAGTTTAAGCCATAAACTGCACTTAGGCAATTCATTATGTATGCCACCAGTTGCCATACAAATGCAAAGCAACACTTTTGGAGGTCAGTTTTTAAGCAGTATTACACTTGCTTTTGTTGGTGGTATTATTGTAGCCTTTCCTTATATATTTTGGGAGTTTTGGCGATTTGTAAAACCTGCATTAAAAGAAAACGAACAAAAAAATACCCGTTCAGTTATTTTTTGGGTTTCTTTTTTCTTCTTTAGCGGTGCTGCTTTTGGTTTTCTTTTATTAGGGCCATTTACCTTTAATTTTTTAGCTGGGTTTCAGTTAGGTACCAAACACTTAATTGATACACGCCCAACGTTATCTGATTATTTCGACAACCTTACCAATATTATTTTAGGTTGTGGAATAGCTTTTGAATTACCAGTACTAGCATTTGTGCTTACCAAAATTGGTTTAATAACACCTATGTTTTTAAAAGCATCTACCAAATATGCAGCAGTTGTTATTTTAATTGTAGCTGCATTTATAACACCCAGCCCCGATTGGTATAGCCAGTTAATTGTATTCATTCCTTTAATGACTTTATACTGGTTAGGTATTTTAGTTTCGAAAAGAGCCTATAAAAAAATGGCGAAAGAAGATGCTGGTATTGAAGAGTGGAGTTAAAAACGCTTCTAGTTACTAACAGCTTTAATAAACTTTATATCATTTACATCGGAAATATTGTACAAGTTTATTCCTGTTTTTACTAAGCAAACCAACGTATTGCCTAAACAAATTACATCGCTGAAAGATGCTCCTTTCACATAACTTTTTATTACAGGCTTATTGGCTTGCTTAATGTTTATTATTGCCAAACCACTGTCTTCACAACAAACAAATAGCGTACTATCTTTATAACTCAACCCTTTTGGATTTGGTAATAATAATGTGTTTAACAATTTTGGATTTGTGATAGTACCAATGCCATAAGTATATAAAGCATTTTCAGCTGTACCACACCTTGTTCCACTTCTTAATGTTACAAATGCAAAAGTATCTTTAGCCACAACTGGATCACAAGCCCTTACATGTAATGCCTGAGAAAGCTTTGCAGGCTTTTCTGGATTTGCTAAGCTATATATGTACATGCCTTGTTGTCCACCCAAAAAGAGTTTATCTTCATATGGATAAATTGTTTCGATAAGCAAACCTACAATTACCTCTCCTACAAATATTGGAGAAGAACTATTGGAAATATTGAAAATCCTAAGCTTACTATCATCAGCAATATATAAGTAATTATTAACTATTGTAAATCTTGCTAAAGAACCACCAATGCCCACATTATTGCCTGCTGCATTTGAATCGGCAGATTTCTCACATGCAATCATTCCAACTATAAATACAAGTGTTAAAAAAAGAAATACTTTTTTCATGTGTAAGTTTTAAAATTTATAACAACTATTGTAATTTATTGAGTCTTTTGTCCAACCAACGACTACTCCTTTTTGCAAATCCACACATTCATAATAACCTTTTTCTGTAGGTTCGGGTAAATATCCTTTAACCGTAAAAGCATTTGCAATTCTAGCTGTTTCAACAGGTTGCATTAGGCTACTAATGTTTATAGTAACCATATCATTAAAGCTGTTGGTATAAATAAAGTTGTTTTTAATAGAAATCTCATTACAACCAAGTACTCTAATAAATGCAATTCTTCTAGCGTTTGAAGAAATAGTATTATCTATAATGTGTATACCTTCTCCAACCTCACATTGTAATAAATAATTTTGGTAAGCATAGATGTTTCCGGCATTTTTTACAGCATGAGCCGTATCAATGCGTATTTGTTTTAAACTAGCATCGTTACTATAAATTGGTTTTTGTCCTAAAACTTTGTAGTTTGTATCAATACCTCTATTGGTGCAGTATTTGCCCCCAGTCATTGCTAGAGAAAGAATGAGTATAGCCAATTTCATTGCAATTAGTTTTCAATTTAAGACATGTACTTTAATGATGTAGCTGCTTGAATAATTGTAATCAAATTGTAAAGTTTTAGATGTGCATATAGTACCATTCTTAAAATAAATATTGTCAATTCTATAGAGTTAGTTTATTTGCAAACAGCGATTTAAACATTTTAAAAAGCACTACATGCAACAACTACTCACTTTTGATTTAGCAAAACCTATTGCAATAGGCTGCGATCATGCAGGCGTTGAATATAAAGACGCAACTAAGAAATTTTTAGAAGAAAAAGGATACACAGTTAAAGATTTTGGTACCGATGGACCAGCTTCTGTAGATTATCCTGATTTTGCCCATACTGTAGCAACAAGTGTAGAAACTGGCGAAACTGCATTTGGTATTTTATTTTGTGGTAGTGCCAATGGTGTTTGTATTACAGCCAATAAACATCAGGGAATAAGAGCAGGCTTGAGCTGGGAAAATGATGTAGCCAAATTGATACGCAGGCACAACAATGCAAATATTATTTGCATTCCTGCACGTTTTGTTGCTTTGCCTTTAGCGTTTGAAATGATAGAAAATTTTATTAGTACCGAATTTGAAGGAGGTCGTCATGCAACCAGGGTTGACAAAATTGCTTGCAGTTAATATTTAGTTTCTAAGGAATTATAAATTCAACATTTTTCTTTATAAAAAACAAATCAATGAAAAAAGTATTGCTACTATCTATGTGTTTTGCAACTTTAGCTGCAAGTGCACAAAAAAATAAAGATGCAGGTAAGTTTGCGTCTACCATTACCCAAAAAGATTTAAGAGATCAATTAACCATTATTGCCAGCGACGAAATGGAAGGTCGTGAAACAGCTACAGCAGGGCAAAAAAAAGCCGCTGCTTATATTGAAGAACAGTTTAAAAAATTTGGACTAAAGCCTGGTAATGGTAATAGTTACCAACAAACCTATCCGGTTTATCAAGACGAATTAAAATCGGCTTCGTTGAACTTGTACAATTTTCCGTTCGAATACAACAGGCACTTTTCTGCTAATTTAAACAACACGGTAAATGGTAGTTGGACAATAAACAATATTGCTTATGTAGCTTATGGAATAAGTGATAAAGACAGAGATGATTATAAAGATGTTGATGTAAAAGGCAAATGGGTTTTATTGTTAGATATTACCCCTGCCGATATGGACAAAGGCGAAAATAATATTCCTGCAAGCAATCGTTTTGGACTTTCTACTAAAGTAAGAACAGCTATGCAAAAAGGTGCTATTGGTGTTTTGGCTGTATCGAAAAGTTTTATATCCGAAAAACAAATACCAGCTAACAATACAGGTAATATGTACTTGAACAAACAAGCAGCTACTAATGCTATTCCAGTATTAAGTATTTCTTATCAGGCAGCTGCATCAGTATTGTCTAAAGTTTTAACATCGTACACGGCTTTAAAAGAGGTTGCAACAGGCGTTTACCCAACCAATGCAAAAGTTGCTATCGATAAAAGCACCAATACTTTAGAAAGCTCTAATGTTGTTGCCTTGTTAGAAGGTACAGATAAAAAAGATGAGTATGTAATACTTACTGCACATTACGACCATTTAGGAAAACGTGGCGATGTAATTTATTATGGAGCCGATGATGATGGAAGTGGCACTGTAAGTGTAATTGAAATGGCAGAAGCGTTTGCTGAAGCAAAAAAGAGTGGCAAAGGTCCTCGTCGTAGCATTGTATTTATGACAGTAAGTGGAGAAGAAAAAGGATTATGGGGCAGTGAATATTATTCAGAGCATCCTATTTATCCTTTGGCAAAAACCAGTGTTGATTTAAATACAGATATGGTTGGTAGAATTGACCCATCGTACAAAGGCGATAGTTTAAACTATGTATTTATTATTGGAGAAGATAAACTAAGCAGTGACTTAATAAAAATTACTGATAGTATTAATACACATGTTAAGATGGAGTTAGATAGAAGGTACAACGACCCTAAAGATCCCAATCGTTTTTATTACAGAAGCGATCATTACAACTTTGCAAGAAAAGGAGTACCAATTATTTTTTATTTTAACGGTGTACATAAAGATTATCATCGCCCAAGTGATACAGTAGATAAAATTAATTTCGATGTTATGGAAAAACGTGTTCGTTTAATTTTTAATACTGCATGGGTTATGGCTAATAGAGAAGAAATGTTGAAAAGAGATATACCACTTGATAAAACTGCTGTTAGATAAAAATTTAAGAGAGCCACATTTTAATGCGGCTCTCTTGTTTTAGAAATAGGTTAGATCAAATGTAGTATAATACGATAGATAATTACCAAACCGTCCAATCATAATTATTGGTTTCATTACGGCTGGTAGGCTTTTGCAAGCCATTGGTTAGTTGTGTTACCCTTTCACCAACTTTCTTTTTGAGTTCAGATACTTTGAGTGTTTGGTTTTGATTGAAAGCTTCAAGTAAACTGTAGGTAAATACACCATTTTTTAAATCGCCACGTTCTTGTGCATATTGCATGCCACCTGCTGCACTAATAATGGTTGCTCCTGTGCCTTTACCAACGTTTACAAATAAATTTTGCATGAGCTCAAAACTATTAACCATACCTAATTGTTTTTCTTTTTTTACTATTTTAATAGTGCTTTTGGTTGTAACACCATTAGCATTTAATGAAGATTTTGAAGCTTCAATTTTAGCAATCTCCTCTTTATCTACTTCACCACTATGACAAGCATCAATGAGCATTAATTTTTTTCTAGGTTTTATGTTGTCTAACAAACTTTCTAAATCATCATAAGGCAATCCTTTTTCTTCTGGGTTGTTGAAGTTGATGGGATAAGTAGATAAATAATAATCAAAATTTTTATTCAATAAGCCATGGCCGCTATACGATATAATTACCTTATCATCTTCTTGCAACAGCAATAGCTTTTTCTTTAATGCCAAAATATTTTCTTTGGTCACATTGTAATCAAACAATGTATCGATGATGATGTTGGGATACTTGCTTTTTAGCTTGAGTGCCAAATCACGAATGTCTTTTACACTCCAATTTAAATTGTAATCTGGGTTGGCAAATTGATTGATACCAATACCAATAAAATATTTTTTTTCTTCAATAGGTTTAGCTGGAGTGTATTTTACAAACAAAGGCATTTTATAGCTTTCTGTTCCGTTGACATTAACAATGGAAGCTTCTATTCTATTTTCTCCTTGAGATAAAGTGATAGTAATAGTTGTGTCGAAATTATTTGAACGTTTTGTACTAACTCCTTTTAACCCCAATAAAGGAACTTCGTTTACCCAAATATTGAATTTATCAAGTAAGTAAACACTATCATATCCTTTAAGTTTTATACTAAGTTTGTTATTTTTTTGTTCAAACTCAATGGCATCTTTTTTTACAAAATTTAATTCTGGCACACTAAATTGATCTTTGAACTGTAAAGTATCAATTGCTAGTTTTTTTACCCTTTTATTATAAGCATTCTTATAACTTTTTATAAGTGTAGTATCTAAATTGCCTAAAGCCTCTAATACTTTATCGGGTCTATTGTATTTTACATCTAACTGATTAAAATTTATAATTTTAAAATCGTTGGTTACATAGTGCAGCAATTTGGCTGCATTGGGCGTTGCTTTAAAATAGCCATTGGCAAGCACCATAGCATATTCTTTAAAGTCAATTTTAGCATCAATCATTGTATAAATGTTGGCTAACAATTTCAATGATGTATTGCCTATGGAAAATATTTTTAATGCTGTATTAGAAGTGGCTATTACATGGCCAATATGTGGCGAAAATCCTCGAAAAAAAGTGTTGGCACCCAATGATATAGTTCTTAAGCAATTACCTTGTTCAACATCCCAAATTTTTATGCTATTATCATTTGATGCACTCAATATTCCGTCTTCATCATCACCCACAAAAGATACATGGGTTACTGCTGCTTGATGACCTTTAAACTCACGTTCTAGCTTGCCTGTAATAAGGTTCCAACAATTAATTGTTCCATCTGCCGAACAAGATATTAAACGCTGCTCATTTTTTGAAAATGTAAGGTTTAAGACTCTGGCAGAATGATTGTTTAATGTAAATACTGTTTTACCTGAATAGGCATTCCAAACTTTAACACTTTTATCATTTGAGGCTGTTGCTATTAAAAGACCAGTTTTAGAATATGCAACAGCGTTAACAGCAGCTGTATGGTCTTGCAGTACAAACAATTGTTTACCTGTTTCAACACTCCAAACCCTTGCTGTTTTGTCTTGCGAAGCAGTAACTATAATTCGATCATTGCTCGAAAAAATGGCATCGTGAATAGTGCCTGTATGACCATATAAAACAGCCAGTTGTTTTCCAGATTTTGCATCAAAAATTCTTGCTGTACTATCTACAGATCCTGTAACTACTTTCTCTCCATTGTTAGAAAATTTTGTTGTAGTAACCCTCCATTTATGACCTCTTAATACAGCTGTTAATTCCCCAGAATATAAATTCCAAACTTTTGCTGAGTTTTCTTCAAAACCTGCTACAATTTTACTTCCAGTTGGCGAATAACTAGCACAATTGAAATAAAGCACTTTGCTTTTTAAATCTCTTTCTAAACTACCTGATTGTGCGTTCCAAATTTTGGCTGTTCGGTCGTTACTAGCAGTAATTATTTTCTTACCATCTGCACTAAAATTTGCACTACTTACCGTAATGATGTGACCAACCAAAGGCATGATTATTTTGCCTGTTTCTGCATCTGAAATTGTTACTTTCCTAAAAGAGCAAGTAATCACCTTTTTGCTATCTGGTGAAAACTTTGCAGCATTAACCAATCCTTTTACGTCTAGAAGCGTACAAATAAGTTCTCCATTATCTGCGTTCCAAATTTTGCATGATCCATCCCAAGTTACAGTAACTACTTTTTTATTATCTGGCGAAAAAGCTACAGCAGTAATATCGCTGCTATTGCCTTTTATTGATATAATTTGTTTACCAGAATTTGTATTCCAAATAATGGCGGTTTTATCGGCTGATGCTGTTATGATTTTCTTGTTATCATTCGAAAAGGCAATAGCGTTTATTTTATTTGTATGTCCTTCTAGTTTCAACAACACTTCACTAGTTGAATTATAAATAATGGCATTATTATCTTCACAAGTTGTTGCGATCATTTTTTCATTTGGTGAAATTTCGCAAGCTGAAATAATTCCAATGTTATTATTTTTAGAACTGGTTAACAAAGCTCCTGTGAAAGCATTCCAGGTTTGTACAATTCCTTTTGTAGAAACAGTAATTACTTTGGTATTATTTAAAAAAAAGGAGGCATAAAAAACACTTCCTGTTTTGTCTTTTATTACAATGATTGGTTTTGCTGTTTCAGCATTCCAAATGATGGCTGTGGAATCTGCTGATGCTGTAACAATACGTTTGCCATCTGTAGAAAATTTTGCAGAAAAAAGTCCACCGCTATGTTGATCTAATGTGTAGAGTAAGGCTCCTGAATTTACATCCCAAAGTTTGGCTGTACCATCTGAAGATGCAGTGAGTGCTGCTTTATCATTTGGTGAAAAAATAGCTGTATTTACATTGTCTGTATGTCCATTCGGCAATACTAAATTAGGTGGTTGAGATATTGAGCTAGTAAACCAAAGACTACAAAATATAATGAACCAAAATTTCATGAGCTAATTTAGCACAACATAAATCGTTTTTTGAAAATACACATACCCCATTCTTGGTATTTTACCAAATCACCCAATCATAATTATTGGTTTCATTACGGCTGGTGGGTTTTTGCAAACCATTGGTTAATTGGGTGACTCTTTCTCCAACCTTCTTTTTTAGCTCAGATACTTTGAGGGTTGGGTTTTGATTAAAGGCTTCTATTAAACTGTAAGTGAAAACTCCATTTTTTAAATCGCCACGTTCTTGTGCATATTGCATGCCGCCTGCTGCAGAGATGATTGTTGCTCCTGTACCTTTACCAACATTTACAAAAAGGCTTTGCATGAGTTCAAAACTATTGGTCATGCCCAGTTGCTTTTCTTTCTTCACCACTTTAATTGTACTTTTTGTTGTTACGCCATTGTTGTTTAAAGTTGATTTTGCAGCTTCTATTTTGGCAATTTCTTCTTTATCAACTTCTCCACTATGGCAAGCATCTATGAGCATGAGTTTTTTTCGAGGTTTGATATTGTCTAACAAACTTTCTAAATCGTCATAAGCCAAACCTTTTTCTGCTGGATTATTGAAGTTGATGGAATATGTAGAAAGAAAATAATCAAAGTCTTTACTCAATACACCATGACCACTATAAGAAACAATTACTTTATCATCTTCTTTTAACTGCAATAGTTTTTGCTTTAATGCCAACACATTTTCTTTGGTTACATTTTTATCAAATAATGTATCTATAATAATACTTGGATATTTTGTTTTTAGTTTCAACGCCAAATCTCTAATATCTTTTACACTCCAGCTTAAGTTATACTCGGGTTTAGCAAATTGATTAATACCAATGCCTATGAAATACTGTTTTTCTTCAATTGGCTTAGTTGGTGCGTATTTTACAAACAAAGGCATTTTGTAACTTTCTGTTCCATTTACGTTAATGACGGAAGTCTCTATTCTGTTTTCTCCTTGTGATAAAGTAATGGTAATGGTTGTATCAAAATTGTTCTTGGGTTTAACCTTAATTCCTCGTAATCCAAAATGTGGCACTTCATTAATCCAAATATTGAAACGATCTAATGTATAAGAGCTATCAACAGCTTTAATTTTTACAGTTAATTTACCAGTGGTTTGATTGTATACAATCGTATTTCGATTAGCGAAATCGCTTACTGGCACTTGAAACCCTGCTTTAAATTGAGCAGTGTCAATACCTAATTTTTTTATTCGTTTTACAAAAGCTTTATGATAAGAATTGATAAGTGCAGAGTCGGTTGGTTTGATTTTTTTCAACACAATATCTGGCCGGTTATATTGAATATCAAACTGATCGAACGACAATACTTTTAAATCGTTGGTAACATAATGCAATTTTTTTGCAGCATCAGGAGAACTAAAATAATAGCCTGTTGGAGATTTTACTAAGTAGTCCAATTTATCTATCTGAACCCTTGTATAATCTAATTGCTGTTGCTGAATATTCCATTGTTTAATGGTATTATCCTCTGAAACAGTTAAAATATGATTTCCGTCAGGACTAATTTCTGCAGCTCTAATAAAATCAGTATGTCCTTTTAAAACCTGTATTTGTTGTGCGGTTTTTGTATTCCAAATAATAGCTGTTCTATCTTGCGAAGCTGTAACAATATTTTCATCGTTGTTACTAAACTGTACACTTGTTATTTGATTGGTATGCCCTTTTAATTCTTTTATAAATGCTCCTGTAGTTGCATTCCAAATACCAGCAGTGCCATCTCTTGCACCTGTAACAATGTATTGATTATTATTACTAAAAGTTGCTGCGTAAACCGATTGTTTATGCCCACCTAAAATAAACAAACCTTTGCCAGTATTGGCATCCCAAACAATAGGTTCTTTAAACTCACCCATGATTAACACTTTTTGGTTGTCTTTGCTGAAAATAGCGTCAGACACTGCTCCTTGTTTATCAGTAAGTGTAAATAATTTACTGCCATTTACTGCATCCCAAATAATGGCAGAACCATCTAAAGATGCAGTTACAATTTTTTTACCATCGCTGCTAAAATGTGCATTCCAAACTTCATCTGTATGTCCTTTTAAATCAAGCAAAAGATTGCCTGTTTGTACATTCCAAACTTTTGCAGTTTTATCGTTACTGGCTGTAACCACTTTAGTTGCATCGCTATTAAATTCGCCCCTAAAAATTAAAGCTGTATGCCCTTTTAAATGATGTAATAATTTGCCTGTACCGTTTTCCCAAATAATGGCTGTAGCATCTTTAGAAACAGTTAATACGTATTTATTATCAGGCGAAAACTGGCTATTTAATACATGTTGTTTGTGGCCATTTAGTGCAAATAAATTTGCACCAGTGGTAGCATCTACAATTCTTGCTGTAGAATCGTCTGATGCTGTTACATAGTACTTTCCATCTTTGCTATATTGAACGGTATTTGCATAATAGGTATGACCTGCTAATGTGTTATTTTTTTGTAGTGTTGTATAATCCCAAAGATGAATAGCTCTATCCCAACTACCAACAGCTAAAGTATTATTGGTATTACTAAACTGTGCACATTCTACCAAACCATAATTGGCATTGCCAATAACTTCTCCAATTTTTTTTCCAGTTTTTGTATCCCAAATTTTTACTACCCCATTATTAGGCGATGTAATAAAACATTTTCCATCGGGAGAAAAGTGGTTGCTTTTTAACTGTTCAGATTTTTCAGTTAAACTGTAAATGTTCTTCCCTTTTTCTGCATTCCAAATACTAATATCATTGCCTGATGAAAGGGTTAAAATATGTGTATTGTCTGGACTAAAATATGACGCAACAATTTTTACTGACGGAACTGTTATGTCGAAGAGTTTTTCTCCTGTTTCAATATTCCAGGCCATTGTTTTTCCATCGATATCGGTAGACAGTAATGTTTGATTGTTATTGTTTATTGAAAGATGACTTATGCTTTTTGTGTGAGCTGAAAATTCTTTTACTATCGAACCAGTTTCAATGTTGGCCATTACAACCTTTGTGTTATCGGAGTAAAATAAGTTTTGACTATTTCTACTTACAACAACAGCATTGGGTGAACCATATTTACCATCAAAAACATTTTTCTTTTTGTACGTAGTTGCATCCCAAACAATGGTACCATTTAAGGCCGTTTTGGTAATAATGTATTTACCATCGTTGGTATAAAAAGCTTCTTTAATAACATTTGATTTAAAGGGGTCTGGCTGAGTAGATGGTTGTAAAACGGCTATTTTTTTTCCAGAATAAAAATCCCAAATGGAAGTAATATTATCATAACCTGCCAACAGTATTTTACTATCGTCTGGACTAAATTGCACTGCGGCAATCATTTCTGTATGTCCTCTTAAAACATGCAACAATCTACCACTTGCAACATCCCAAACTAAGGCGTTATTATCTCTTCCTCCAGAAACTAAATATTTTCCATTGTTGCTAAATGCTACACAGTTTACTGCCAATGTGTGTCCAACAGGCATTACCAATCTTGGTTCTTGTGACAGTGCTAAATACTGCAATAACAATATTATAGTGGTAAAAAGAAATTTCATACTACAAGATAGAAATATTGAAGTAGAAATGAATACCTTAAGTTGGGTATTTACCAAATCACCCAATCATAATTATTGGTTTCATTACGACTGGTAGGTTTCTGCAAACCATTGGTTAATTGAGTTACTCGTTCACCAACTTTCTTTTTTAGCTCAGAAACGTTTAAGGTTGAATTATTATTAAATGCTTCTATTAAACTATAGGTAAAAACGCCATTTTTTAAATCACCACGTTCTTGAGCATATTGCATACCGCCTGCTGCTGAGATGATTGTTGCTCCTGTGCCTTTACCAACATTTACAAAAAGGCTTTGCATGAGTTCAAAACTATTGGACATGCCTAATTGCTTTTCTTTCTTCACCACTTTAATCGTACTTTTTGTTGTTACACCATTGTTGTTTAAGGTTGATTTTGCAGCCTCAATTTTGGCTATTTCTTCTTTATCAACTTCTCCACTATGGCAGGCATCTATGAGCATTAGTTTTTTTCTGGGTTTGATATTGTCTAACAAACTTTCTAAATCATCATAAGCCAAACCTTTTTCTGATGGGTTAGAAAAATCAATGCTGTAAGTTGAAAGAAAATAATCAAAGTCTTTACTCAATACCCCATGACCGCTGTAAGAAACAATCACCTTATCATCTTCTTTTAATTGCAATAGTTTTTGTTTCAGAGCTAAAATATTTTCTCGTGTAACATTACTATCAAATAAGGTATCTATGATGATGTTTGGATATTTAGTTTTTAGTTTCAATGCCAAATCACGAATGTCTTTTACACTCCAACTTAAATTATAATCTAAGTTGGCAAATTGATTGATGCCAATGCCTATGAAATATTGCTTTTCTTCAATGGGCTTAGCTGGGGTATATTTTACAAACAAAGGCATTTTATAACTTTCTGTTCCATTGGCATTGGTAATGGATGTTTCTATTCTATTTTCTCCTTGTGATAAAGTAATGGTAATTGTTGTATCGAAGTTGTTGGAGCGTTTTATTCTAACTCCTCTTAATCCAAACAGAGGAACTTCGTTTACCCAAACATTAAAACGTTCTAACTTGTAAGTACTATCAACAGCTTTGATTTTAAGTGTGAGTTTATCTTTTGTTTGTTCATACTCAATAGCATCTCTGTTAATGAAGTCTGACTCTGGTACACTGTAACCATCTTTGAATTGTGTAGTATCAATGCCCAATTTTTTAATGCGTTTTTGATAGGCTTTTCTGTAGCTGTTAATTAATGCTGTATCGGTGTTGCCAATTGCTTCTAAAACTTTATCTGGACGGTTGTATTTTACATCTAATTGTTCGAAGGGAATAATTTTTAAATCTTTGGTTACATAATGTATGAGCTTAGAAGCATTTTGAGAGGATTTATAATAACCAGTGGGAATTAAAAAGAAATAATCATTGCTATCAATAGCTAAAAAGGTAAATAACTCATTACCATCTTCTGCATTCCATAATTTGACAGTATTATCATATGAAGCTGTAAGTACCCGCTTCCCATCTGGACTAAAACTAGCTATTTTAACTAAGTTTGCATGGCCTTTTAATACTTTAAGAGTTACACCAGTAACCGCATCATAGATTATGGCGTCATTATTTGCTGAAGCGGTCACAATTTTTTTTCCATCTGGGCTAAAACTTGCTGAAGTAGTATACCCTTTTTGATTATTTAGGTTAGCAATTAAGCTTCCAGAGTTTGCATCCCAAACTTTCGCTGTATTATCACCAGAAGCAGTTAAAACCTTGCTTGCATCTGGACTGAATTTAGCATCGTGTACACTATTGGAGTGCCCTTTTAAATCTGCGATTAGATCTCCTGTAACCGCATCCCAAATTTTGGCAGTACTATCAGCAGACGCAGTTACAATTTTTTCCCCATCTGGGCTAAAAATAGCTGAATAGACGTGAAAAGTGTGTCCCTTTAATTCATTAATTATGAATCCAGATTTTGAATCCCACATTTTAACCGTTTGATCTTCGGAAGTAGTTACAATTTTTTTTCCATCTGGACTAAAATTGGCTGACCATACCCATCTCGTATGTCCTTTTAAGTTTGTTATTAAATTTCCGGAATCAACATTCCATACTTTAGCAGTCCCATCACGAGAGGCTGTAACCACTTTTCTTCCATCTGGACTAAAACTAAAGTTTTCTATCGACATCCTATGCCCTTTTAAATCTGTAATTAAAGAGCCTGTTAAAGCATCCCAAACTTTAGCATTCTTATCGAATTGAGAAGCAGTTACAATTTTCTTACCATCCGGACTAAAACTTGATAGTATGAAATTGGAGAGCCCGTTTAAATCAGCAACAAGGATTGCTGATTTAGGGTCCCATAATTTAACATCATTGCCGCTACTAACCACTCTTCTTCCATCTGGACTAAAACTGGATGTCCATATAACACTAGTATGTCCTTTTAAATCCGCAATTAGATAACCAGTAGTAGCATCCCAAATTTTAGCCGTATTATCCCATGAAGTAGTCGCAACTTTTTTACTATCAGAACTAAAAGCTGCGGATAAAATATAATCTTTATGACCTCGCAACTCAGCCATAAAAGAACCATTGGACGAGTTCCATATTATGGCAGTATTATTGTTCAAAGATGTAGTCACAACTTTCTTACTATCTGGACTAAATTTAGCAAAAAAGATATCATGACTAGCCCAATTTAATTCATCAATCAAAGCTCCAGTAGTAGCATTCCAAATAAAGGCTTTACGATCACCTGACACAGTTATAACTTTTTTCCCATCTGGGCTGAAATCAGCAAATCGTATATAATTATTGTGTCCTCTAAAATCAGTTATAAGTTTCCCAGTGTTCACCTCCCAAATTTTAGCTGTATTATCTTGAGAAGCAGTTAAGATTTTTCCCCCATCTGAACTGAAACATACAGAAGAAACCCAATGAGTATGTCCCTTTAAATTATTTATAAGTCTGCCTGTATTCACCTCCCAAACTTTGGCTGAATAATCTTGAGCAACAGTTACAACTTTTTTTCCATCCGGACTAAAACTAGCAAAATCAAGACTTGTTGTTAACTGCTCTAAATCTGAAATTTTGGCTATCATTTCAAAGTTGGGAAAATTTGATTGCTTATCCAGTTTAATAAGCAGCATACCTGATTTAGCATCCCATATTCGTGGTATCCTGTTTTCTGTAACTGTGACAACCTTTTTGTTATCTGGACTAAAACTAGCTGATAAAACTTTATCTCCATGTCCTTTTAAATCTACTATAAGTCTACCAGTATTAGCTTCCCAAATTTTAACTGTACTATCTGCAGATGCAGTTACAATTTTTTTTTCGTCAGGACTATATCTCACTAAAAAAACATCATTCTTATGACCTTTTAAATCTAATAGCAAAGCTTTTGTGGTAACATCCCAGATTTTAACCGTTTTATCCATAGAAGCGGTAAGTAATCTTTTCCCATCTTTACTGAAGTGTACGTCTGTAACAAAACTATTGTGCCCAATCGGCAGCATCAATCTTGGCTCCTGTGCATTTACAACATAACCAAACAATAGAGCAATAATCAACAAACAATATTTCATCAAAACAATTTTGATAAAAATATAAGTTCATAACAATAATTACAATACCACTTTAATGGTATTTCATTCCTTCTAACTCCTTTTGCATTCCAAACAGCCTCACCCTCACTTCCTCTCCAACAGGAGAGTGAAGCTACAACCTAATTCTATTAAACTTATTTCATGCTTTGTAGTTCCTTCTCCATAGCAAACATTTGATCCCTTAAACTGGCAGCTTGTATAAAATCTAAATCTCTTGCGGCTTTCTCCATTTCCTTTTTCACTTTAGCAATAGCTTTCTCCATTTGTGGAATGGTTTTGTAAGTTTCCTGCTCTTCGGCAGCTATGTTTAATGTTGGAGCATCATCTACAATAGCATACGGATTTTTAGGGTCGTAACCTTTAATATCTAATACACTGCCACTTCTCATAATTTGGTCAATGGTTTTCTTCACAGTAGTTGGTATAATGCCATTGAGAGTGTTGTATGCAACCTGTTTCTCTCTTCTTCTGTCTGTTTCATCAATGGTACGTTGCATGCTTTCTGTCATCTTATCAGCATAAAAAATTACTTTACCATCACTGTTTCTTGCTGCTCTTCCTGCTGTTTGGGTAAGGCTTCTTTCGTTACGCAAAAAGCCTTCTTTATCGGCATCTAAAATGGCTACCAAACTTACTTCAGGCAAGTCTAATCCTTCTCTCAATAAATTCACCCCAACCAATACATCAATTTCTCCCAAACGCAACTGTCGCAATATTTCTATGCGTTCCAAAGTGTCTACATCGCTGTGTACATAACGGCTTTTAATGTTTATTCTGCCTAAGTATTTATCCATTTCTTCTGCCATACGTTTGGTTAATGTAGTAACCAAAACACGATCCCCTTTTTTTACGGTTTTATCAATTTCGTCCAGTAAATCATCTATCTGGTTTACGCTCGGTCTTACTTCGATAGGAGGTTCCAATAATCCTGTTGGTCGTACAACTTGTTCTACCACAACGCCTCCAGTTTTTTGTAATTCATAATCACCGGGAGTTGCACTTACAAACACAGTTTGACCAACTAGGCTTTCAAACTCATGAAAATTTAAGGGTCTGTTATCCATGGCTGACGGAAGTCTGAAGCCATAATCTACCAACACCATTTTTCTGCTTCTGTCACCTCCGTACATACCTGCAACCTGTGGAATGGTTTGGTGACTTTCATCTATCACACATAAAAAATCTTTTGGAAAATAATCCAATAAACAGAATGGTCTTGTACCGGGATTTCTTCTATCAAAAAAACGGGAATAGTTTTCAATGCCATTGCAATAGCCCAATTCACGAATCATTTCTAAATCATATTCTACACGTTCTTTAATTCGTTGGGCTTCTATAAATTTTCCTTCCCGTTTGAAATATTCTACCTGAGCCATCATTTCATCCTGAATTTCATTCATCACCTGTTGAATCATATCCTTGGGTGCTAAATACAAATTGGCTGGAAAGATTGCTGCATTTTCTAAGGTTGAAATTCGTTTAGAGGTAGATTTTTCCAAGCTTTCAATACTTTCAATTTCATCGCCAAAAAATGTAATTCTGTAACCAAAGTCAACATAAGGCAAATTGATATCAACGGTATCGCCTTTTACACGAAATGTTCCTCTGCCAAAATCACCTTGACTTCTGCTGTACAAACTATTTACCAACGCATGTAAAAATCCCTGACGTGATAATACCTGCCCTTTATGAATTCTTATGATACCATTTTCAAATTCAGTAGGGTTGCCCATACCATAAATACAACTCACACTTGCCACAACAATAATGTCTCGTCGTCCACTCAATAATTCACTAGTGGCTTGTAAACGTAGTTTATCTAACTCCTCATTAATGCTTAAATCTTTTTCAATATACGTATCACTGGTAGGCATATACGCCTCTGGTTGATAGTAATCGTAATAACTTACAAAATAGCCCACCGCATTATCTGGAAAAAACTGTTTAAACTCACCATACAATTGAGCTACCAATGTTTTGTTGTGTGTTAATACTAATGTGGGTCTTTGCACATTTGCAATAACATTGGCCATAGTAAATGTTTTACCACTACCTGTAACGCCCAATAAAGCTTGAAACTGTTCACCATCATTAATCGCATCGGTTAATTGTTGAATAGCTATTGGTTGATCACCTGCTGGTTGATAGTGAGATTGTAATTGAAAAGGCATGGATGCAAATTATGTATTTCACACAACGATGCAAAAAGCTAAATAAACAAAGTTTGAATGAACATCACAGCTTTTTTATGCCTTAGCAATAACTAATCTTATAAAGGGTATAAAAAAGTTGATGTGTACTATTTGATTATCCTCAACTTCAAATTTTACTTTGGTTAAGTTTTGGGCTTTAGATGGTTACCAATGTTTTTTTATTTACTCTTCACCAAGTAAAGCGTCATTATTTTCATCATTTTTAATATCGTATTTATCATCGCCTTTTACATGAGCATCAACATATGGGCTTAATTCTTTTACATCAGCTTCGGTCTCTGGATTGGGAATCTCTTCTCCATCATCGCCAATTACAGGAATTGCAGGATCTTTTATGGGGTCTTTAAAATCTGGCCCATCAGGAATGGGTGTTTTTTTATTGAAGTCTTCATTTGTTTTTTGAAGCATTATTGACCCAGCATCAATTTTTGGTTCGTGGTTGGTATTCGTATCCATTATTGTGTTTTTAATTGATAAGGTAATTTACCAATTAAAGGTGATTTCTTTTACTGTATAATATAATACATAAACTTGTAAAAGAGTTACATTAATCACACATTTTCGCCAGCCAATAAAACCTGCCATGCTGATTCTACCTTTGCGTCATCCAGTAATTGCTTGGCATAATAGTGTAATTCTTTTTCCATTTCAGATGGATTAATAGAAAAGTATTGTACAATATTTTTCAACTTATCATCTTCAAATGCAGGGTTGACTATGGGTAAACTTTGTACGTTTGCCAACTGTCCTAAATTGTTTCCTGTAAGTATGTTGCTGTTTCTAATGCCTTCAGGTAAAGCATCTACACCAATACCTAATTCTTTATTAGGCTTAGCAACTGTAAACATATTTTGTTCATTAATTACAGCATACCAATCGCCACCTAATCTTGCAATGGGTTGAAGTTTGTGCAAATCAATCATGGTACCTTCTGCATTTAAAATAGTTTCATCTACATGCATACACAATACTTCTGCAATAACCAATTGACCAGCACCAGCAGTTTCTCCTAAGCTTTTCACTTCAATTACCTTACACTCCATTTTAACTTTGGCTTCTTTAACCATGGGTGGTTTTACTATAGTAGAAGCTTCTTTTGTAAATCCAGCTTTAATAAATTCATCTACATTTTTAGCATATTCGCAACTACTTAAACTTACTTGCTGCACCATATTGTAATCACAAATATTAATCACCACTTCTGGTACTTCTAACACATTTTGAAGTGTGTGTTTTAAATGATTGTCTCTTCCACTACGTGAAGGAGAAAATATTACAATGGGCGGATTGGTAGAAAATAAATTGAAAAAAGAAAATGGACTTAAATTCACATTTCCTTCTTTGTCTATTGTGCTTGCAAACGCAATTGGGCGTGGACTTACAGCATGTTGTAACCAAGCCTGTCGTTGCTGTATGGGGAGTTGTTGAATATTGATGAGCATAATTATTTTTTTACCGCCAAGACGGAGAGACGCTGAGTTAAAAATTATTTACAAATCTTTTGAAACCATCTTTCATTAAAGGCACATGAAAGTTAATTAAAAAGCCTAGTCGTTTATCTGCAAGTTTCAAATAACTAATTAATTGTGCTTCATAAACTGGATGTAAAATATCTACAGCTTTTAATTCTAAAATAATTTCATTTTCAATGAGTATATCGATCTCGTATAATTTTCCTGTATCAATCGTTTTATAATATAATGGAACAGGTACTTTAGCTTCAGCTTTTATATTTCTCAATTTAAACTCTACAATTAATGCATATTGATATGCCAATTCTAATAATCCAGGGCCAAGTTGTTTATGTACTTCAATACATGCATCAAGGATTTGTCCAGATAAATAGTTGTATTCTATTTTAGTCATAATTAAAATACTATAGGTATACTTTCAAATTTTGCGTCTCTCCGCCTCTGCGGTAATCAAACTTTCTTTTTTGCAAGAATTGAAAAATCACTTTCCTCTTGCACTATCGAATTACTCAATTTACCTAAACCAGTAATTTCCATTTCAACTACATCACCAGCTTGTAACCATTGTTCTTGATAGTTGGAATCATTTAATTTACCTGTTCCATTTAGTTCAAGAAAACAGCCTGTGCCAACAGTGCCACTGCCAATCACATCACCAGCATGTAGGTTAACACCATAACTAGCACGTTCAATAATTTCAGCAAAAGTCCAATCCATATCACCCACATTTCCTTCACTTACCTGTACACCATTCACCCAGCATTTCATGTTTAAGTTCCATGCTTTGCCCACATGATTTTCTTTTGCGGCAATTTCATATTGTTCCAATTCATCTAATGTTACCAAACATGGGCCAATCACTGTGCTGAAATCTTTTCCTTTGGCGGGACCCAAGTTCAACAGCATTTCTTCCATTTGCAAACGCCTTGCACTCATATCGTTCATAATCATCAATCCACCAATATAATTGTCAGCTTCTTCAGCAGGAATATTTCTTCCATGTTTACAAATAACAATAGCAGCTTCCAATTCAAAATCTAATTTTTCAAAATGGTCAGGCATGCAAACAATATCTCCGGGACCTTGGATACTTAAATGATTGGTCATGTAAAAAATAGGATACTGATCAAACTCAGCAATCATATCTACTTTTCTGTTGCGTCTTGCAGCGGCTACATGCTGACGAAAAGCATAACCATCTCTGCAACTGGTAGGAAAGGGAACTGGTGCAAGCAGATTTACGTCAGCCAATGCAATACCTTTTTCTTTGCCAATTCGTCCATCAACAATAGCAGTATTTACAGCTTGTGCAACAGGAAACATATCATCCCAATAGTTCAAAAACATATTCATGCTGCTGGGCAATTCAGGATGCACAAAATCGCAATCGTATAAATAATCGTCTACTAAAAATGCCAATTGGTCGTGACCATCTTTCAGGTAAGATACAAGCTTCATCGTGTAAATATTTAGCTGCGAAAATAGAAGATAATTTGGGGACGAGCTGTAGAATTTCTATTCGACTTTACTGGTGTCGTTGTAAATCCTGCTAACTAGCAGGGCACTCTTCAACGCTTTGTACTATGTGGAGCATTTAATACCATTACCACTTCTCATCCTCAGGAATTTCACCTGTTTGTTTATATTTTTCTCTGGAGGCTTTCTTTTCCTCAAGTCTTTCAATAATAGCTTGTGTAATTAATTCACCAGCATTTGATGAAGATGTATTGTCGAGTAATGCTTTTATCTTTTTTTCACTTACATCTATTCTGTATAGTAGAAAAACCAACTTCTCAAAATCGGTATTGATGAGATGATTGATATATTCATGAAAAGTTGCTTGCCAATTATGTTGCAAAACAATGCCAGCTTCCTTTTCAATTTGTTCTTTAATGATTATTTCATTGCTCATGCTTTGTAAAACATTGTTTAACCAGTTTCCAATTAAAAGTAAGTGTCAAAAAAATGCCCATGAAACTTGCTTTGAAAATAATTCCTCTCCATGACATAGGCTCATCAGCTGGCCATATTTTATACCACAAAAAATTAAATGCAACCCAAAATAAAAAGTTGTAACAAAATGTAATTATTAGTTGAATGTTCGGATTTAAACCTTTAAATTTTGCTAATAACTTTTTCATTTTTAGAATTATATTTTATCAATACAAAACTAATAATGGTTATGTGTATTTTTCCATTACTCCCAAAGCAAATAATGCAAAGTCGTATTTCACTGGGTCGTTGGCATCCAAAGTTCGTAAATATTCAGTTAACTCAATAGCTGTTTGCCAATCCATTTGTTTGCGTTGAATAATATTAAAACGTTTAGCTACTCTTGCAACATGCACATCAACCGGACAAATTAATTGCGATGGTTGTATTTTCTTCCAAATACCAAAATCAACACTCTTTTTATCTTTTCTAACCATCCATCTCAAATACATATTTAATCGCTTGCAATTGGAGTTTTTATAAGGTGTTGCAACATGCTTTTTAGTTCGGTTAGGCACATGTTCTAACGAGAAGAAATAATGATGAAAACCAATCAGCATTTCTTCTACGGTATTGCCCCACTTAGTAAATGCGGTTTCTAAGCTTTTATTGGCTGAATAATGAAACTTAAAAAATTCAATAAAATATAAAAGATCAGTGGTATTAAAGGTTCTGTGTTTAAAATGCAGTAAGTTCTTTAAATCATTATCTGAATGATGTAATACAAAATCAAATGGCTGCATATCCATCAATTGCATCAACTCTTTGCTTTTGTTAATGATGGTTGTACGATTACCCCAGGAAAATGTGGCTGCAAAAAATCCAGCTATTTCTATGTCTTGCTTTTTCTTAAATAAATGAGGAATGCAAATAGGATCATCTTTAATAAAAGAAGGTTGATTGTATTCTTCAACCTTACTGTTTAAAAAATCTATGAGTTTATTATTTTTCAAGAATGTATTTTTTAACCACAAAGAACACAAAGGTATTTCGCAAAGTTCATAAAGAAAGGTTTTTGTAATTATGGTTTTCTAATAAATAAAAAGCAGAAATGGTTTTCATTTCTGCTTTTACTCAATTTATAAAATCCGTATAAATCTTTTCAATCTGTGTTATCCGTGTTCCAATTAACCAATTGCCTTATTCAAATCTTCAATTAAATCATCCACATCTTCAATACCCACACTCAATCTTATTAGTCCATCACTTAAACCATTTTTAATTCTCTCTTCTCTGGGAATGCTAGCATGCGTCATGCTTGCAGGATGATTGATTAAACTTTCTACACCACCTAAACTTTCTGCCAATGAAAATAAATGTGTAGATGATAAAACCCTGTTCACCTCTTCAATACTATCATTCTTTAGCTCAAAGCTTATCATACCACCAAAGCCACGCATTTGTTGTTTAGCTACAGCATAGCCTTTACTGTCTTCAAATCCTGGCCAATATACTTTGGCAACTTTTGGGTTGTTGCGTAACCAATGAGCAATTTTCTCCCCGTTTTCACAATGGCGTTGCATACGTACATGCAATGTTTTAATACCACGTAATACCAAAAAACAATCTTGTGGACCAGGAACTGCACCACAACTTTTTTGAATAAAATATAAATCATCTCTCAGTTGCTTATCATTTACCACCAAACAACCCTGTATTACATCGCTATGCCCACCTAAGTATTTAGTAGCACTGTGCATTACAATATCAGCACCTAAATCTAATGGATTTTGTAAGTAAGGTGACGCAAATGTATTGTCAACACACAACAAGCATTTATTAGCTTTAGTAATTGCAGCAACAGCAGCAATATCTGTAATGTTCATTAATGGGTTGGTAGGTGTTTCAACCCAAACCAATTTAGTTTTTGCACTAATTGCTTTAGCAATATTCTCAACATTGGTGGTATCTACATAAGTAAATACAATACCAAAACGTTCGAACACTTTTGTAAAAAGTCTGTAAGTGCCACCATACATATCATTGGCTGCAATTACTTCATCACCTGGGTTTAATAGTTTTATTACCGCATCAGTTGCAGCAACACCACTACTAAACGCTAAGCCATAGTTGCCATTTTCTATTTTTGCAAAAGCTTCTTCCAATGCAAAACGAGTAGGGTTTTGGCTTCTGGCATATTCAAAGCCTTTATTTTTTCCAGGAGCTTCCTGTACATAAGTACTGGTTTGATAAATAGGAATCATAACTGATCCTGTACTTGGGTCAGGTTCCATACCAGCATGAATAAATTTTGTAGCAAGCTTCATGATTAAGTTATTTAGTTTTATAGTTTTTAGTTGTGGCTTTCAACAATTATAATTCAATCCCTCAGCCATCAACTTTTGAATATAATTTGAACAATGACAAAGATGGGAAAATATTGATCAATTCAGTTTCCTCATTTAAAACAACTCTACTAGGCCTTATCAATTTTTACAGAAGTCATGGTTAATGAACCACCTACAGCTTTATCATTAAAAAAACTCACTTTTTCGTTTTCTTCTTTTAAAGCCAAAGTGTACAATAAAGGCAAATAATGTTCTGGTGTTGGAATGGCTAATTCAAATGCTTTTCCATTAGCTGTATAGTTAATCAACTGTTCATGATTGCCATTTGTGATCAACTGTTTCATTTTTGTATTGGCTTCTGTAGCCCAATCATACGCATAATTATCTGCCCTTAATTTATCCCAAGCAACCATACGTAAATTGTGTACCATATTTCCACTTCCAATAATCAGTACACCTTTTTTGCGAAGTGCAGCCAATTCTTTTGCAAGCTCATAATGGTATTGTGGTTTTTGTGTGTAATCTAAACTTAGTTGTATTACAGGTACATTGGCATTTGGATATAAATGTTTTATCACACTCCATGCACCATGATCTAAACCCCATTTATCATCTAAGCCAACTTCGGTTTTTTGAATGATTGCTTTTGTTTCTTTTGCCAAAGCAGGGTCGCCAGGTGCTGGATATTGCACATCGAACAATTCTTTTGGAAAACCACCAAAATCATGAATGGTTTTTGGATGTTCCATGGCTGTTACAAAGGTGCCTTTGGTTTCCCAATGTGCCGATACACAAAGAATAGCATTGGGCTTAGGTATAGATTTGCCCACTTCTCTAAAACCTTTTACAAACTCATTTTCTTCAATTGCATTCATGGGGCTGCCATGTCCTAAAAACAATACAGGCATTTGCTCAGAACTGCTTAATGGTTCGGTTATTTTACCCAATGCATTTATTTTAGTGGTAATGGTTGCCATGCCTGTGAGTGCTAAAGTTTGAAGAAAATGTTTTCTGTTCATTGTTACAAAATGGTTTTAATTAAACCATACTACCTGCACACAACATCCACCAATCTATATTATTGGCATCGTGTGCTGCTTTTGTTGGAACAGACAAATCTAAACTTTGCTTTTTGATAATTCCTTTAGCAATTAATTTTTTCTTACTCTCGACAATTTGCTCCTGTATTTGCTTGTGCTGCATCCATTGTTGCTGTGGTGGTTCAAAGCCAACCTTATCTTTACGCCAAACAATATTGTGTGGCAAATGCTGCTGCATAGCTGCTCTTAAAATATGTTTTGTAAAGCCATTGTGTATTTTATAACTGCTGGGTAAATTAAAAACAAACTCCACCAATTCGTGACTTAAAAAAGGCAAACGAACTTCACTACTATGAGCCATTGAATTTCTATCGGCGTAACGCAATAAATCTTCTAAACCTGTAAAACAGGTATTATAATACAAAATATCTGTTAGGCTTTGTATATTAGGTTTTATGATACTGGCTTCATTAAAATTTGCCTCAAAAAAATCGGCTTTAAATAAACCTTTTTGTTGCAATTGATTTTTTAATTTCCTTGATAAAAGTTTAGCAGTAATAGCAGGTAATATTGCTGCTGCATAATTTTTTATACCCCAATTTATGGTTTGCCCATTTTCTTTGGCTGCATTAATTTCTGTGCTAAGTAATTTCCATTGAGATTTTCTAAATAACTCTTGCCAGTACCATTGATAAAATTTAGTATAACCTGCTAATGTTTCATCTGCTCCTTGTCCGTCTAACAAAACAGTTACATTGTTTTGTTTTGCCAGTTCATATACTTTATACTGGGCATAAATGCTGGATGATTGAAATGGCTCTTCCTGATGGTACAATAGTTTATCAAAATCAGTTACGAAATCAGTGGCTGTTGGTGTAACAGGATGAGCATGTAAACTGAATTTTTTATTAACTGTATTGATGTATTGAGATTCATCTTTTTCAAAACCTGGAAAAACTGCCGAAAAAGAATGTACCGATGATTGCTTGAGTTGATGAACGATTGCTGCAATACTTGAGCTATCTAATCCACCACTTAAACTTGTACCAATGGCAACATCACTTCTTAATCTTCTTGATACCGATTGTTGCAGTAAATATTGCAGCTGCTCAATAGCCTCATTTTCGGTAATTGATGTAGGCTGAATATTGTCTAATAAGTTCCAATAATTATAAGTTTCAATTTCAGCGTCGCCTGGGCGATAAACAAAATAATTAGCAGCAGGTAACTTTTTGATATTGCTGTAAAATGTTTCAGCTGCATTATTGGCATTGCTTACCAAGCCTGCACCCAAATAGTTAAGCAACATACTATTGTTAACTTCCTTTGGTACACCTGTAGCCCACAAGCCTTTCATTTCACTGGCAAATAATAATTTTTCTCCATCGAAAAAATAGTAGAATGGTTTTTCGCCAAAACGATCTCTGGCAACAAACAGTACTTCATGTGTTTCATCCCAAATAGCAAATGCAAACATGCCATCTAAATACTGTATACAATCCTCATTATAATAATCATATAAAGCCAGTATTACCTCTGTATCGCTATTTGTAGAAAAGTGATAGCCTTTCTTTTTTAAATCATCTCTTAGTTCAATGTAGTTGTAAATTTCTCCATTAAAAACAATAGTTAATTTTTTGCCCAATGTTCCTGTTGTTCTTGCAGCAAATTTTTTTTGCATGGGTTGAGCTGCATTATCACTTAAATCAATTACAGCCAATCTTCTGTGTGCAAAGCCAACTGTGTGATTGGAGTTTATCCAAAAACCTTCGCCATCTGGGCCACGATGTTGCAAGGCATTGCCCATAAGTTGTAACTTATTTTGTTGTACAACTGTTGGGTTTTTAGATAGTATGCCTGCAATACCACACATGAATGAAAAGTTGAAAAGGTTGAAAGAGTTGAAAAATTTTTAGTGATAAAGATATTGATGCTGTGTTAAAACTGCTGAATAGAAATTCTATTGTTGAAAGGCAGGCAGATTGAAGCGGTAGCTGTGCTGCAATATTGCAGTACACTACAAGCGTAAAGCTGTAACTACAGTTGAAAGATATTGTATGGTTGATTGCCCCCAATAAAAAAAACCTCCAATTAAGGAGGTTAATTTTTTATAAAGTGATGGGAAGTGCTGCTTTTATATCGTCCCACATAATAATGAGGTTGGCTCCTTTCTTGGTTTCTTCGAAATACATGGTTAAGGCTTCGACTGTTTCAGGATTTTTTTCGATGGTTATATCGGTACGTAATAAATCTTTTTTTGCATCGTAGGTGAAACTGCCCCAAGAAAAGTTGTCTTTACTTATAATAATGGTCCATTTGTTTTCTTGAGGAATGCAAAACAACGTATAACGGCCTTTGGCAACTGGCTTATCGGCAATTTTTACATTTTTAAAAAACTCTATTTCAGTTGCTTCGTTGGCACCCAAACGCCATATTTCGTTGTACTTATTAATGCCGCCAAAAATATCTCTTCCATTTTTTTGCGGACGACCATATAAAATTCTTGCAGTGGGAATGTCTTTACTTTTACCACTCATTTTAAGTATTGGATAATCTTTTGGCCAATAGCTCATATCCATTGGGCTTTTATCTAGTTCTGTTGGTTTTTGTTGTGCTGTTGCTACTAAACCCAAAGCTGTAATTGCTAGTACAAGAACAATTTTTTTCATTTTCTAAATTTTGACAAAGATATAAGCTGCAAATTTTAATACAACTGAATTTGCTGAAAGGCCATTTTTTTAACGTCGTTGAAAAATAGGTTGTAACAATTTTGTAAAGCGTCGTAATTTTTTTCGAATGCTTCGAAAACAGCGTTGCTATTGTTTAAATAAGCAGCACGACGAACCACACCTTCGAAACTTTTTTGTATGCCCCAATTAAATTGATAATTGTACAACCAATTTTGCGTTTGCATGTAGGGCAACATTTGTTGCAATTTTAATGGCAATACATCTTTGTGTAATTGTAATTGTTGGTAAGTGTTAGCAGCAAAATTTTGTAAATCATCAGTGCTTTGAAATTGATTTTTATCCATTGCTAAAAAATGATCGTACACCACATCTACAAAGGCACCTGCATATAAACCAACAGAGGGTTTAAAAAATACTTTTGCCTGTGCTGTTGCTGGGTGTTCATCGGTAAATGCATCAATCATTCTATGTAAGGAAATGCCATTTTGAATACCTAATGGATAATCGAATTTCTTTTTGCCCTTAATAAAATCACTGCTCATATTGCCCAGCAAAATTTCGGTGCGATTGAAGGATAAAAATGCATGGGCTAAATAATTCAAAATGACAATATTTAAATCCTTTGAAAATAATTTTGAAGTTAAAGAATTGATTGTTTGCTTCTACATTTTGTTTTGTTAATACCATTTTTA
>CALRLF020000049.1:0-32148 GCA_943368475.1 Allobosea thiooxidans | reverse complement strand
ATGGTTTTTGTATTGGTTGGTAATGTTGCATCTGTAAAATTGTAAATTCCCAAACCTGTTGCATCTACTTTTCCAATAAATGAAAAACTACTTCCATCTATGCTTCTTTGTACATTCATGTGGCTTACATTTACTTCATTGGTGGTTTGCCATTGTGTTAGTACTTGATTATTTTGCAGCCCTGCATTAAAAGAAAGTAGGTTTAATGGAAGAGCCCAGTTTGTAGTAGAAAGAATGGCATACAGTTCTCCCCCAAGTAGTACACCATTCGGAACAGTGATTTCAAAATATTTTCCAGTGCCATAAGGAACTATAGTGGGTGCAGCATAATTTGTTGGAATTCCTGTATTGTTATTTACAGGATTTAAATCATTGTTTGCAGTATTATTATTATCATTAAAATGAAAAATACTGATATTATTCTCAGTGTAGCTAGTGCCATACTTTGCATTAAAGGCAGTAACAAATTTTGAAATTTCAGTATTGGTAAAAAATAATCTAATTTTTGTACCTGCAACAAAACCACTACTTATTAAAATATTTTTATTTAAAAACATAATATTAAGCATTGGTCCTCCTATTGCAAGAGGAGCAATTTTTTCTCTAAATGGTAATAGTGTATCAGCACTTCGCCCACTCACATTGCCACTGCTAGATGTACTAGTACCAATTGCACCTAATAATATTCCACCTAAACTATCATAAACTGTAAAAGTTTCATTATTCCATAAATTCAATGGAGATAATGCTATATCACCAACTTTGGTAGCAATATCTGCCTTGAAACTGAATTTGTGCCAATCGTTTATTGTACCATATTTACCTGGAGGGGATTGATAAAATAGCCCCATACCAATATAAAAAGTGGAATCGTTTGTAACAACAGTATTATATACATCTCTTCTTTTAATGTTTAAACTTCTTCTTACATAATCCCAGGTATTGGTAGAAGGATTATATCTTTTTAAATCTGATAAAGTTTGGTTGATATTGTTAATACTTATTGTATAGCCATTTCCATTCATTGAAAATACTGCTTCATGCATAGAATTTGTAAAGTAAGCATCTACTATAGTTGCTTTTTGGCTCCATGAGTTGGCAACTCTATTGTATGCCCACATATTCCCATCTTGAAATACAATATAAGCAGTATCCCCAATTACAAAAGTTCCTTTAGTTTCTCCACTTCCAACTCTTGGGCAACTAGCTAAAGCTTGCCAAGTATTGTTTGTAAAATTGTATTTATACAAACCCTTATACGTTTGTAATGGAGAAGTAGAACCACTCCACCCTAAACCAGCATACAATTCATTACTTATTGTAAAAGCAGACATTAAACGTAAGCCCCCACCAGGAAAAGCTGTTTTGGTAGCCCAAGTATTGGTGGTAATATCATACTCAAGTAATTCATTTGTGTACTGAGATGCAGAGGATGCGTTTACATTATACCCACCAACTACATATAATTTATTACCAATCTTAGCATTGCCCCTGTAAGAAAATTTTGACTGCATATCTGCTTTTCTCGTCCAATTATCTGTTGGTATATCGTATTCCCATGTGTCATTATATACATCTCCATCAGAACCACCAGCCATATATATTTTGTTGTTGTGGTAAAAAGTGCTTCCATACACCCTGTTTCCACCAGCAGTTAATGTATCTACACTCCAAACATTAGTTAAGGTATTGTATCGCAGCATCGAATTATTGGTACCACCAGATCCATTTGACAAAGTGGTTTTGCCACCAAAAACAAAAATATCTGTACCAATAGTAGCAGAAACAGCACCATAAACATTGGGTAATTGTGCTTTATCTACCCATGTATCTGTTAATGGATTATATTCCTTCCAAACAGAAGTTGTAGTTCCTGAAATAAATTGATCGTAAACTTGCCCTGTGCCAGCATAACCTTTACCATTAACTACTGCACTTAGGCCATATCGTGTATTGAAAGGCAAGGCAGTTTTTGTAGCCCAAGTATTGGTAATTGGGTTGTACTCATAAAAATCATTCACTCCACAAATAGAGTATGGTGCACAAGAACCAGCAGCAAAACCACCACCGATATAGCCTTTTCCATTTATACTAAAGTTAGTACAGCTACCACGTGGACTTCCAGGAAAATTGGCTCTTTGAGTCCAAGTATTTGTAAGAATATTATAAGAATAAAAAGAATTGTTTGTTGCTGCGTTACAAACGAAAATAGTATCGTTAATCACAAAACTTGCACTTGTAGCACCAAGGTTTGCCTGATTACCTTGAGAAACCCCAGGATAAGATGCTTTAGCCGTCCAAATACCAGTTATAAAATCATATTCAGCCCAATTTCCAGATATATCTAGTGATAGTGAACCAAGACCTGCATACATTTTATTGCCAATTACATGGCAAATATTCATAGTGTTGGAATTGCTTACATTTGGAAAATTTAACCTTCGAAAAACATTAGTTGTTGGTGTATACTCCCAAAAATCATTTACCTGGCTACTTATTTGTCCTTGGTTATAACCTCCAAAAAAATACAGTTTACCGTTGTAGCTAACCATTTGGCTACTGTGCCTAGCGGCAATATCATCTTTTAAAGATTTTTTTTGAGCAAAACTTTCGGTTTGGGCTTGGCTAAAAAAAGAAGTTATTAAAAAAGCAGAGAAGATAAGTATCCTTTTCATATATAATTATTGACTGTTAAGACACTAATAAATTAGTGCACAAATTTGAAACCCATTGCAATACTTAACAATACCAACAAAGGAGTATTTTTTAAAAACACATCTATAATAGATTTTGTAATGTTTACTTTTATACCATGCTTTTGAGAGTATTTCTATACATTCTGTTTCTAAGTGTTTGTACAACTACAAATGCTCAATTCTTTGTAAAACACAATGATGTAGAAATAAATTATGCTACTGCTAATATTAAATATGCATTTTTACAAACTGCAATTTTTAACGATAGTACTTTAAAAAGCATACAACCAAGCAACTGGAAAAATTTAACCAATACCCAAATACCTATTAGCTATGTAGCTTATACAACCTGGCTAAAAATTCCTATAAGTTCCATCAATGAATATGGTGTAGTTGATTATGTAGATATTAATAATCCCCATATTAATTTTTTAAAATGCTGGCTTGTTCGTAATGATAGCATCATTAAAAGCTTTACCCTAACTGGCGATAATACAAAATACAATACCCGACAAATACCAACAACAAGCTTTGTATTTGCTTTAAACAATAAAGATTATAGAGATTGTGATATAATTATTGCAGCAGATAAACGATTTACTAAACTAGATTTACCCATAATTTTTTATACGCAGGATTATTTCATTCAGCAAGGCAGCCAATACACTTTATATTTTGGTATTACAATTGGCTTTTGTGTATTGCTTTTGTTGTTTAATGCATATCTCTTTGCTTCGCTGCATAAAATATTTTACGTTTGGTATAGCTTGTATTTATTACTTATTGTTATTTACTTATGTGCCAATAGTGGGTTGTTTTTTGAATATATTACTCCAAATTATCCTTCTTTAAATGATGCATTAAGACCCGCTATTTTTTGTTTTATCGAATTACCAATGTTGTTATTTTTTATAGATCTATTAGATATTAAAAGTAAATTCCCAAAACTTCATTTATACAATCGCATTGTTATTCTTACGTATTTTTTTGCATTCGTTATTGCACTATTATCACTTAGCTCTGGAGGTTATGAAAGACATGGTCTACTTTTAAAAATAAGCACATTTGTAGTGCTGCCATTTTTATTTTTAGCACTTGTTCAATCGCTGTATTTTGTATATAAAAAAATTCCATTTGCTATATTCTCACTGTTGTCCTTCTCTTTATTCTCTTTATTTTTAGTAATCTACTCTTTGCACCAAAAAGAATTAATTGGTACCAACTTTGTTACAAAGTATTCCAATTATTTAGCCATTTTTAGTGAAGCATTTTTAGCTACCTTTTTACTCGTATGGCAGTATAAATATTATAGAGATCAAGCTTTACTGCTACAACAACAAAATGTAGCAATTCAGCAGGAAATTTTTAGAGAAACTGCAATTTGGCAAGAAAAAGAAATGCAAAGAATTTCTTCTTTACTACATGATACTGTTGGTGCTAATTTGGGTTTTTTACGATTAGAAACTGATAATATGCCATTAACCAATGAAGGTAGAAATACCATTGCTGCACATATTACCCGAATTGGTAATGAAGTACGCAATATGAGCCATTCATTTTCTCCTATTGTTTTGCAGGATAAAGGTTTATACAATGCTATCGACGATATGGTAAAGCTGATTCGAAACAACAGCTTAATTAATATACAATTTGAGTGGATTGGAGAAAAAGTAAAAATAAATATTCAATACCAAATTATTATTTACAGAATTATTCAGGAGTTAATGCAAAATATGTTGAAACACTCTAAGGCCAATACTGCTTTTTTACAAATAATGATACAAGATCAACTAGTTTCTATTTATGTTGAAGATGATGGTATTGGTATGATAGCTAGTGCAGAAAGTACAGGAGTTGGACTAAAAAGTATTGAAACCTTAGTACAACTATTAAAAGGCAGTTGTAGAATAGAGAGTAATGAAAAAGATGGCTTTAGTATTTCGATAGAATTTAACCAATACGAAAATGAAAAGATATAAAATTGGTGTTACCGACGACCACGTTTTATTTGCAGAAGGTATTAGCAATATTATTGCCAATAAAACAGATATGGAGTTAAGTTTTATAGCTTCTTCAGCTCCTGAATTATTTGAACTATTAAAAATACATCCGATAGATTTTTTGCTGCTTGACGTAAACCTTCCTCCATTTAATGGAATGGAAGTTTTAGAACAGTTAAAAAAGGAGCAACCTTTATTAAAAATTATGATTCTATCCATGTATCAACCAATTGATATTGGTATTACTGTTGATAATTTTAAGGGAGATGCATATGTGCTGAAAATATCAGGCAAACATGTTTTAGAAGCTGCTTTAGAAAGTATGAAAACCAGCAAACAATATTTCGATCCCAATATTCTTACCATAAATCCGGTTCAAGATTCATTTACCAATCAATTGAAATTATCTAAAAGAGAAAAGGAAATTATTTCTTTAATTGCAATGGGTAAAACCAGTAAAGAAATTGCTGGCTTACTTTTTTTAAGTGAACTTACAGTTAAAACACATCGTAAAAATATTAGCGAAAAGCTAGGCTCAAAAGGCATGGCCGATTTACTTTCTAAAAGCTTTCAATTAAATACAAAACAAAATTAAGATCTTTCGAACAGCTCATCTCTGCTAACATTCATATCATAAGTCATTAGAGTAACTGTGGGTTTTTGTCCTGCAAAAATAAAAATGAGAGCTGTTGCTAAAAATATAAACGCTATGTTCTGGGTTAAAAAATAACCAACAGCCGAAAATAAAATTGGACTTTCTAGCAAAGCAAATTTCATGATTGATGCAGCCCTATAGGCATTCATTTTTTCATCAAAACCAGCAGTGCTTGTTTGCCATTCTAATCGTTTTTTATTAAATATTTTAAACGCTGCAAATGGTGCTGCAACTGATAAAACTACAGCTACCAGTTGCAATGTTTTATCTAAGGAGGCATCCACGGGAGTAGTCATAATTTTTGCAGAAACAAAGTAAGACAACCCTGTAAACACCAATACCATCACCAACATAATGGTGTGTATTAAAATCAATGCTTTTACTTCGGGTTTAAATTGGTTCATAAATACAATTATTTTACTTGCTGAATATTTAATACTGCTGTTTGCAAACTTGTTGAACTTGCTTTAAGTTGAATGTTTGAATTGGTTTTGCCTGCTTGCAAAATTATTTGACAATATCCATTAAACAAAGTTCTCTGCCATTTGCCATTTATACATTTATCTGGTTCGTGACTGCTTGGGTCTCCATTACCAATACCAATAATTTGTGCATCGCCATCTAGTGAAAATTGAATTAAACTATTGGCATTTGGTATAGGTCTTCCTTCTTTGTCTAGTACACTTACATTCACCACAACTGCATCTTTTCCATTAGCATTAATTTTATTTGTAGATGGTTTTAATTCAATAGTAAAAGGCTCTGTTGTAGTTTCTATTTTAGTGGTTATTTTTTTATTGTTTCTATATGCAATAGCTTCTAATTTTCCTGGCTCATAATTTACCATCCATTGTAAATGTTTATTCTTGGGCATTTGTTTTTTACCCAAGCTTTTTCCATTTAAAAATAATTCTACATTATCGGCATTTGAGTTAACCCAAACATCAATGGGTTTTCCTTCTTTGCCTTTCCAGTTCCAATGGGGTGATATATGCAGTACGTCATCTTGCGTCCACCAGCTTTGGTAATAATAATAAATATTTTTAGGAAATCCACACATATCCATGATACCAAAATGAGAATTAATATTGGGCCATTGGTAAGGTGTTGGCTCACCTCTATAGTCTAAGCCTGTCCACACAAAACCACCCAACCAAAAATCATTGTCAGCAGCCAAAGTCCACCATGCTTCAGCTGTACTTGCCCACCATGGTGCAGTAATGTCTTGATCAGGCACATAAGCCCTGATGCTATCTTTTTCATAAATACCACGTGTTGTAACAGTGCTGCCCATTTCTGTTCCTAAAATGGGTTGTGTTGGATGGTCTCTATGGTAATCGGCTACAGCAAATTGCCTATAATTAAAACTGCGTACCGGAATTACTTCATTAACACCAGTAAATACATTGGCTACATCTGCTGCATAAGTACAGGTTCTTGTTGGGTCTATTTCTTTTTGTTTGGCAATTAAAGTTTGTGCAATTTTTTTGCCTGTGCCGTTGGTATGTATCCAGCCTTCTTCGTTACCAATGCTCCACATAAAAACAGAAGCTCGGCTTCGATCTCTTTTTAGTAAACGTTCAAACTGATCTATGTATTCAGGACTGCTATTCAATAATCTTTGTTCATCCATTACCAACATACCCAAACTATCACAAGCATCTAACAACTCAGGTGTGGGTGCATGATGGCTTGTTCTGTAAGCATTTACACCCAATTCTTTCAACAACTTTATTCTGTAATATTGAATATCATCTGGCAATGCACTACCCACACCTGCATGATCCTGATGACAGTTTACGCCTTTAATTTTTTCGTGTTTGCCGTTTACAAAAACACCACTGGTTTTAATATCAATTGTTCTAATACCAAAACGCTGAGCAACACTATCAATGGTTTTTCCATTTTGTTTTACGAGAGAAACAACTCTATACAAATATGGATTTTCGACCGACCAAAGCTTTACGTCAGCTACATTTAATTGATGAGTGATGGTTTTTGTTTCACCAGCTTTAAAAGCTGTATTGCTTATTGCAGATATAGTAATTTTTTTACCTTCTCTGCTGGTTAAATAATTTTCTATGGTATAATTTCCTTTTACAAAAGATTGATTTTGTGCAGGCACTTCAACTGTAACCATTGACTTAGTACCCTGTACAGTTGAATAAGCAAAAGGAATATCTGCAATATGTGTATTGTTGTATTGATTTAACCAAACATGCCTGTAAATACCAGCACCTTCATAAAACCAACCTTCGTATTGTGTAGCATCTACTCTAACAACGATTACATTTTCTTTAGTTAAGTTTATGTAATCGGTAACATCATAATTTACACCAACATAACCACTTTGATTGGTACCTAAATAAAAACCATTTAACCAAAAAGAAGCGTTTCTAAAAACACCATCGAATTGTAATTGAAAACGCTGGTTGCTATCTTTTTTGTTTACACTAAAACGCTTTCTGTACCAACCAATACTTGTTTCAGGAAACATGCCACCCACAGGTTTATAACCATGTGATTGAACATCGAAATTATTTACGTTTACAAAAGGCAATTCTACAGCCCAATCGTGTGGTAAACTTAATTTACGCCAACCACTATCGTTAAACTTAGGATCGATACTAGTTGTTAGGGCAGCTCCTGATTTTGAAAAAATAGTTGCAATAGAATAATTGAAATCTTTGGTTGCATCGGCAGCATGGCCAAAATGAAACGTCCAATCTTCATCTATATTTTGGTGAGTACGTTGGGCTGTAACTACAGTTTCTAATCCAAAAAACAGCATGGCAATAACAAGCAATCGATAGATATGGGATTGATTCATTTATAGTAATTTTTGAAGTGCAAGGATAGCTAGAAACTATAATAGTTAATTAAATGCATTCAGTGCAATAGTTGGTTTGCCACTATTGTCAAAAGCTCCTTTGGTATAACCTTGCCAATTGCCATAAGCTTCAGGTTCCCAATAAAAAACACCCAATCCTTTTTCGTTGGCAATGGATTTTGTTTTGGCAATAATATCTGTTAAAAATGCATTGCAAGCCGTTGCCTGATCCCAGCTCATGCCAACTTCTACCACCATTACTTCTTTGTTGTAACGTGTAACCATATCGTTCATATTGGTTAAACATTGTGTATTTAAAGTTGACCATGTACTTACGTCAGGATATAAAGAAACACCAATAACATCCCAATTGGCTCCATTGTTTTTTAGTCCATCAAACATCCAACGAAACAGGGCATTATCATATCCGTTTGAAAGATGTACAATAACCTTAATGCTGTTATTAATTGCTTTAACTGCATTATAGCCTGCATTGATCATTGAAGCAAAATTATCCATATTGGTGCTTGCCTTTCCTTCTGGCCAAAGCATTCCATTATTAGTTTCATTGCCAATTTGTACCCAAGTTGGTGTAATACCTGCATTTTTTAAATCAGTTAAAACAGACGTAGTATGTTGTGTAATAGAAGTTTGTAAACCAGCTAGTGTTAATGTATTCCATGCTGCTGGTTTTGTCTGTTGGCCAGGATCGGCCCAAGAATCGCTGTAATGAAAGTCGATTAAAATTTTAAGCCCTAAGTTTTTTGCACGTACTGCTTTAGCTACCACATCAGCATTACCATTCCACCCACCTGTTGGGTTAACCCACACACGTAAACGAATTGCATTCATACCAACACTTTTCAGTAGCTGCAAACATTCTGTTTCAGTATTACTGCTATTATAAAATTTTTTGCCCGATGATTCCATTTGTGTGAGCCAACCCACATCGGCTCCTTTTGCAAAATTAGAAACAACAACTGGTGGTGGGGTTACGTCAACTGTTCTATCGGTTGGTGTTGCTTTTTTACAGCTTACCAATCCAATAATTGATAAAGCTAAAATGCATAGAGCTAAGAAACTCTTTTTCATGGCAGGTTCGTTTGAATAAATGTATAAAAAACACTTAACCAAACTTACACTAAATTATTGATAATACGGACTGATTAAATAATAAACCACAGGCCCCGTTACTGCCACATAAAACCAAAGTGGCCAGGTAATTTTTGCCAGTTTTTTATGTTGAACAAATTCGGCTGTAAGCCCTCTGTAAGCAGTAAATAATATGAAAGGTAAAATTACTGCTGCCAAAAAAATATGTGTGATGAGTATAACGTAATAAATTATTTTTGCAATTCCAACACCTCCAAATTTGGTTTCTCCAGCCAATAAATGATGGGCAATATAGCTTACTAAAAAAAGGATAGATAACATTAATGAGGCAAGCATTAATCTTTTATGCAAGTGCAATCTTCTATTTTTTACAGCAACCAATGCAGCAACCAATAAAACAGCAATTAACGAGTTGATGAATGCATTAATCTTTGCAAAAATGTGTACATCGAAACCCAAATCAACTTTTAAATGAATTTTATTTAAACTAACCACCACTGCAAAAACCACAAAAGAAAAAACACCAATTAACCAGCCTGCTTTTTTATCGTTTTTTTGAATAGATGCCTGCATAAAAATGAGAGATTTAAAATTATAGATTAAGATATTATATAGCAATTTGCTTATACTGTAATCACTAAGAGACTAATTAAACATGAAACACACACCTCATACTTAATTTAACAATCACTAATAACAATGTTATTGAGCTAGTGTTCGAGCTACTACATAAATAATTATTAGTATTAAAAAGGAAATAATTGCCATTAAAATGTAGGTTAAAAATGTTAATAGTATCTTTTTTAAAGGCTTTGTTGAATTGAAAAACTGGAAATATGTCCAAAAAGTCAATATTATTCCTAAAACAATTTTGGTATCATCAATAACATCGTTAGCATGTTTACCAGTAATGAAATATGTGATTGGAAGTATTAATAAAAAAAGTACAGTTCTTTGTCCTGCAATAAACGAGTTAAGAATTAAATGTTGAAAGTAATTATACTTTGACCTTAAAAAGGCTAAATATGACGCTAAAGATATAATGGGAATAATAAGCAAAGTTGTGTAAGCATAATGATTTTTCATCCATAGCAAAACTTTCACAGATGCGTCTAATTCGCCTTTTGGTTTTTGGCTTTCTGCAAAAGTCATTCCAGAAAAAATCTCTTCTAAAAAAGTTGTTTTATTTGAAAACTTCGTTAGCAAAGCATAAATGGTTGACAAAATTAGAATGTAAGCAAATGGCTTGAAGTGTTTGATTCGCCTACCATAAATATATTCTCTAATTGTGTGTCCTGGTCTTTTAAATAATTCTCTTGTTGTATAGAGTATTCCTTTATCAACATGTAAAATACTGTGTTGTATTTCGTGTACAATACTCTTAAAATTAATTTCATGCGTATTTGCGGTTTGCCCACATTTGTTACAGAAATTCCCTTTAAACGTATGATTACAGTTTTTACAATTTGTTATCATGCTAGTTTATGTGTGTTTGAATTGTCGTTAAATGAGATTCTGTTAAACTTGATCGAAACAACAGAATAATCAAATTGTTAGCCATTAATTTTTCTTCGTTGGCTCATATACCACACAAACCCTGTTACACATAAAATAATGATAAGCCACAACCAACTTAAGTCTACAATATCTGTAAATACTTTACTTTTTTTAGTTTTATCTTTTTCTAGCATTAATAAACCAATGTCTCTGGCTAAGGCTGCCATAGAAGCTGTGTCGTTAGCCAATCCACTGTAAGGTTGTTCTAATCTTCCTCGAACGAGGTAATCTTTATCCAACAAAACAAAACGACCGGTATGTGGGAACTCTGGGCTAACAGGTACTTTTTCTAGCTTATCAATTTTTAGTTCCTGAAAAATAAAATTATAAATGCTGTCTCTATTGCCTGTAAGCATCCACCAATTATCTGGATTTACATCGTATCTATCGGCATAGCTCTTTAAAACTGGTACAGAGTCTCTCTCTGGGTCGATGGATAAAGAAATAAACTGCACCACCGATGTATCAATTTTTCTACGTGTATTGCCGCCACGAATAAAGCTTTGCTGCATTTTAGCCATGCTTCTTGTTAGTTGTGGGCAAATGCTACCACAGCTGGTAAAAAACAAATCAATTACGATTGCTTTTCCTTTAATGTCGTATAAGTGAACGGTATCGCCCAACTGATTTACCAATTGAAAGTTGGCTGTTTTGTGCCAAAAAGAATCTGTTTTAATTTTACCATTTTCTTCTTTGGTAACTACGGTATCAAAAAAATATTTCTTAGGTACTGTAACCGCACTTTCACTGGTAGATTTTAGTACCAAATAACTAAATATTGGTATAAACACTGCAATTAAAAGTGCTAGAAAGGCTTTTTTATTCATAATGGGCGAATGTACTTAATAAAAAACCATCGCTATGAAGCGATGGTTGAGTAGAATATGTTTGTTGTAGAATAATTAACTTTCTAATCAAGCAAAAATTACTGATGCACCGCTGGTTTTACCTCCTCAGTTCCGTGGGTAGCATTGTTATGAGAACCACCATGCTCTTTTGGTTGAACTTTTACTTTGCTTTGCTCGTTGAAATGACGATCGTAATTATTACGCAAATTTCTAAAAGAATTTCCATCATATAAAAATGCTGCAATAAACCAAATGAATAATGCAAGAGGAACGGTGATGGTCATAATTAAATTACGAACTTCATGTTTCAAGTGCATAAAATATCCTACGATATAATAAGCTTTAGCCAACATTAAAACGATAATGGTAACTTTTGTAGCCATTACGCCAAAAGATCCATGCTCCATTTTCATCATCGCAAAACCCAATGCCAGTTCAATTAAAGTAAGTACAGTTAAAACGATGGTTACGTTTCTTACTTCATTTTTATTTTCATGGTGTTCTACATGTAAAACCTCGTTGTGTTCCATATTAAATCAGTTGTAATAAAGTATTTTAATTAAATTAAGTAGAAGCAGGTAAATACAAATACCCAAACTAAATCTACAAAGTGCCAATAAAGTCCTGCTTTTTCAATCATTAAATAATGGCCTCTTTTTTCAAATGTATCATTCAACGTCATAATTAACATAACAATATTAATAACAACACCACTTAATACATGGAAACCATGAAAGCCTGTGATGGTAAAAAAGTAGTTGGTAAAGTTGGTAGAAGATTGAGAACCATCGGCATTTAAAAATGGATTGCTACCCCACCATGCACCTTCATGGTGTAAATGACTCCATTCCCATGCCTGACAACCTAAGAAAGCTGCACCACCAATAATTGTCCAAATTAAATTGATAACAACTTTTTGTTTGTTGTTTTCGTGACCAGCTTTTACCGCCAATACCATTGTTACAGAACTAATGATAAGAATAAAGGTCATTAAACTCACAAACATTAATGGTAAACCACTTCCTAAACCAGGAAAAGATTGGAAAACTTCGTTAGGATCAGGCCATCCATTGGTAGAAAAACGAATGGTACCATAAGAAATAAGGAAGGCTCCAAAAGTGAAAGCATCGCTCATTAAAAAGTACCACATCATTAATTTGCCATACTCTACGTTGAAGGGGCTTTTACCACCATTCCACCATTTTGGTTGTGCTGTTGTTGCAGTTGACATATTTGGTTATCTAATTTCGGTTACAAAAATATTGGCTAAAGGCTTATAAAGGCTATTTAGCTTCTACTTTTTTTTAGGGTTTATAAATAAAAGTATGTATCCAACGATTATAGTTACTGTTTTAGCGTATCCAAACAAAAAATATCAGTAAATAAATCCATAAAACATCTACAAAATGCCAATAGGTACTTACTATTTCAATAGGTGTACTACTATAATTTTTGGTTTTACTGGCAAATGCCCGGATTAAAGTTATCAGCAAAACAATTACGCCACCCAATACATGCAAAGCATGCATGCCAACAATTATTAAAATAAACGATGCTGCTGCATTGCTTTTTGGACCTGTTAAATAAATACCGTGGCTTTCTAAATCTCTAAAACCAATTGCCTGTAGTATTGCAAACAGTACACCTAAAATGGCTGTGATTGTAAGGAACATTTTATAGCGGCTTCTTTCTCTAGCTTTAAAAGATTGAACCGCTAATTGTACAGTTAAACTACTGAATAAAATAACAAATGTGCTGTACCAAAAGATAGTGGGCAAGCTGAACTCTAAAAAATTGCTTTGATTCTTTTTTACAATGTACGCACTGGTAAAACCAGCAAACATCATACAAATACTACCCATAGCCACCCAAAGAGTAAACTTGTGTGGATGAATTCGTTTAACTGTTTCCTTTTCAGGAGAATTATTGGTAATTGCTGTTTCCATTTTATTAATTGAGTTTTTTTAATGATTCTCTTATACATTAACAAGTTAATGGTTGGCTTTGTTTTTATTTAATAATTTGGGTAGCCAGTTTTTACCTCTATTTTTTAAGCTAATTAACTCTTGAGATGATAAATACTTAATTACTTTATGTTCTAACCAATGATGCAATGGAACCAATACTGCTGCAATTATAATCATTGCAGTTAAATCTTTCCAGGGCTCTCCATGTGTATATTGATAAATACTTTTTTTGAATACCAAAAATAAAAACTCAAAAAGCATGATAAATGAAAAGAAGCCTAAAATTTTGATGGTATTTTCTGATACTTTAAACAAGCCCATCATTACTAGGCCAACAAAAAGAGCTACAATAGCAATTACAATTCCCAAATATTGAATACTGTTTCTTTTTTTGATTCTTTCCTCTTCTTCTTTTAATAATCTTTCTTTGCGTTGCTCTTCATCGGAGATTTGTAGTTGCAAAATTTCATCCTCCTTACTCATTTTATCTAAACTATCTTTAATAGTCGTATGAAGATTGGTATAAAAAAATGCTTCTTTATAATTACCCACTTTTTGGTTGGCAGAATCTAAAAGTTTTGCTAGTTCAACAATTGCAGAAAACTCTTTATTGGTTTGTGCTATACTCATTGCCTCTTTTAATTGGGCAATAGAAGCATTCATATTACCTTTCTTCTCAAAGAATTTAGCATAGGTTGTTTTAAATGAAATTTTTGTACTAGCCAATACCTGATTTTCGTAGAAAGGCATCGCTTTTTTAATGTAATATTCGGCAGAATCTAATTTATTGAACTCTATATATGCATAAGCAAAAGCATAATCTAACGTACCAGCATAGCCAACATCGATAAATGCCTTTTTAAGTTCTGGATGATCGTTTAAGTAAGCCAATGCCTTTTGTGGCTGGTCGGATGTTAAGTACATATTGAAAATACCAACATAAGATTGAAACTTGGAAATTGCTATGTTTAAAGAATCTGCTTTCGCTATAGATTGTTCATAAAATGATTTAGCTAAATCGAATTTTTTTTGCTGGTTATATATATTGCCAATGGCGTATAAATCGGAAATAATATAATACTGAAAATCTTTTGTTTTGCTTTCTCTGGAGTTCGCTAAGTTGTTGTAGGCAAAATCTACAGCCTTATCGTAATTTTTAACAGATGAGAAGAAATTGATTAAACTGCTATTACAAACCCTAATCAATTGCTCGTTCTTTATTCTCTCGGCTATATTCTTAGCTTCAAAATAATTTCGAAGAGCCATTATTTTATCGCCTTTCCAAAAATAACAACTACCAAACGATTGATAACATGCTGCTAATAAGCTATCGTTTTTTAGTGTTCCTGCAATTGAGTTTGCTTGAGTAGTAGTTGATAGGGCTTTATCGTAATCTGACAAGTTTCTATACAGTCTTGAAAGAGATAAATACGACTCACTTAGTTGTTTGTCGAGTTTGTTTTTTTTAGCAATATCTATAGCTGTTTCAAAAAAACGTTTTGCCTTATCTAAATTTTCTTTAAGTCCTCCGTTTGCCAAAAACCTTTGACCATTTACATTATTGGCATCAACCATTGCCTTTCTATCTCTCGATACCTCGGCATGTTCTAAAGCTAGATTGCCCCATTTATCTGCTTCAGCCAAATTAACGCTCATATAAATACCAGATAACTCTCCTGCAATGGTTGCCTTTGCTGTTAGCAGTTTTGCTTTATTGTACTCTTTTTTTAAGCTATCAATTATTTGCATTTCTTTTTGTGCCTGCACCAATTGAGCCAGCAATAAAAAAAGGAATGTTGTAAAGAGGTTTCTTTTCATTGTATTATAACTTATCGGCCAACAATGCTAAATAAACAATTGGCAAGTAGATATAGCTGCTAAACATTACCCTACGTGCAGCTTTTACATCCATTTCTTTATATAATCGAATACACTGCCAAACCATAAATAAATTACTGGCAATTAAAATCCACATACTGGTATGTCCTGAAAGTCCAATATACTCAGGCAAAATACCAATAGGCAACATCAACACACTATACATTAAAGCTTGAAGAGCTGTAAATTTTGTAGGTCCTTTATCGCTGGGTAATAATTTGAATCCTGCTTTTGTATAATCGGTATGCGATACCCATGCAATTGCCCAAAAATGTGGAAATTGCCAAATAAATTGAATGGCAAATAAAATCCAGCCGCCACCCCAACTTATTTCCTGATCATAAAAACCGGCTAACCAGCCAATTAAACAGGGCAATGCACCTGGAATGCCACCAATTAAAACAGCTATAGAATTTTTGGTTTTTAATGGTGTATAAATAAAGGAATATAAAAACAAACTAAATGCCGATGCTAAAGCAGATGCAAAATTGAAAAAGTACCACATCATTAAAACACCAACCAATCCTGCAATAAAAGCAAAAGTATAAGCTTCCTGCTGACTCATTCTGCCAGAAGCAACGGGACGATTTGCTGTACGCTTCATCAATGCATCAGACTTTTTTTCAACTGCCTGATTAATCGCATTGGCACTTCCCGTAACCAACATACCAGCCACGAATAATAGCACAATCATTTTAAGGTTATAACCATTATTTGGTGCTAATAAAAAACAAATAACGCAAGTGAACACTACTGTAAAGCTTAGCGTAAACTTTGTAAGCTCTTTATAATCTTTAAGTTTAGTAGCAAATGAAAACTTTGTATTTTGTTGTTTATCCATTTTATATACAATCACATTATAGTGATTGAAGTACTTTAAGTAAGCTGAAAAAAAACGCCCTGAAATTATCAGGGCATTTTTGATATTGTTCCTGAACTGTTGGTCAAACAAATAACTACAATTCAATTAATGTTTTTTAGTGATGGCTTTCATCTGCTCCAACTGGTGTTGTTTGAGAAATGAAATCTTTTCCATCTTTTCCATAATCATACGCCCAACGGTGTACTTCAGGAATTTCTCCAGGCCAGTTACCATGCCCAGGATTGATTGGTGTTGTCCACTCTAATGTATTAGAACCCCAAGGATTTTGTGTAGTTACTTTTCTTCCTTTCCAAATTGAGTAGAAGAAGTTCAATAAGAATAGGAATTGAACTGCAAATACTATCATTGCAACGGTGCTAATAAATCTATTCAATTCAACAAAATTCTTAAAGCTTTCCCAAATGCTGTAATCGTAGTAACGACGTGGCATACCAGCCAAACCTTCATAGTGCATTGGCCAGAAAATAAGGTAAGCACCAATCATGGTTGCCCAGAAATGAATATACCCTAGAGTATTGTTCATGTAACGACCATACATTTTTGGATACCAATGATAAACACCAGCAAACATACCAAACATACTTGCAACACCCATTACAATATGGAAGTGAGCGATTACAAAATACGTATCGTGTAAGTGAATGTCTAATGCTGAGTTACCTAACCAAATACCTGTTAAACCACCAGAGATAAATAAGCTCACAAAACCAATCGCAAATAACATAGCTGGTGTAAAGCGTATATTACCTCTCCATAAAGTAGTTAACCAGTTAAATACTTTAATGGCAGAAGGAACTGCAATTAAAAGTGTTAACAATACAAATATTGAACCTAAGAAAGGATTTAACCCTGTTACAAACATGTGGTGAGCCCAAACTAGGAAAGCCAAAATTGCAATTGCAAATAAAGAACCAATCATAGCCATGTAACCAAAAATTGGCTTACGGGCATTGGTACTTAAAATTTCACTTACCATACCCATTGCTGGTAATAAGATAATGTAAACTTCTGGGTGACCTAGGAACCAGAATAAATGTTGGAACAAAATTGCACTACCACCTTCGTTAGGTAAAGCAGAGTTGGTGGTGGTTAAGAAAATATCTGATAAGTAGAAACTGGTTCCAAAGTTTCTATCAAAAATTAGTAAAATGAAACCTGATAATAATACAGGGAAAGATAATACACCCAATACTGCAGTAAAGAACAATGCCCAAATGGTTAAAGGTAATCTGGTCATGCTCATACCTTTTGTACGCATGTTTAATACAGTAGCAATGTAGTTAAGACCACCTAATAAAGAAGAAACTACGAATAATGCCATTGCAATAATCCACATATCCATACCTGTTTTAGAACCTGGAGAAGCATCTCCTAAGGCACTTAAAGGAGGATAAGCAGTCCAACCACCGCTAAATGGTCCTGTTTCAACAAATACAGAAGATAACATTACCACACTTGCTGCAAAGAAAAACCAATAGCTTAACATATTCATAAATGGAGAAGCCATATCTCTTGCACCTACCTGCAATGGAATTAAGAAATTGGCAAAAGTTCCACTTAAACCTGCAGTTAATACAAAGAATACCAATACTGTACCATGTGTTGTTACCAATGCATAATAGCCTTGAGCTGTGATATGACCTTTTTCGGCCCACCATTTACCCAATAAATCTTCTAACCATGGGAAGGATGTATCGGGATAACCCAATTGTAAACGAAATAAAACGCTCATGAAACCACCAATTACAGCCCATACCATACCTGTAATTAGGAATTGTTTAGCAATCATCTTATGATCCATGCTAAACACATATTTACTTATGAAAGTTTCATGATGGTGATGCTCATGATGATGATCGCCATGGGCTTCATGTGAAGTACCAACATTTGCATGTAGAACTGCTTCGTTACTCATTTTATTCTTATTTCGTCTTTCTAATTATTTAATAAACAACCAATTTTAAATTCGGTTGAAATTTATTTTAGTTTTTTGCAGCAATTGGTTTGCCTGCAACAGATGCTTCAGCAGTTGCTGGTTTTGTTGTATCGGCAGCTGCTGCTTTTGGAGCTTTATCAGGGAATGCTGCATAATATGCAGGAGATTTACTGGCCATCCATTTATCAAATTCAGCTTGTGTTACAACTTCTATAACCCCTTTCATTGAATAGTGACCATTTCCACACATTTGATCACAACTGATTTCGTATACAAAGTTTGGATTGTTGGTAATCTTTTTCATTTCAGCAGTAGTGTACTTTGGTGTAAACCACATGGTAGTTGGAATACCAGGCACAGCATCCATTTTCATACGAAAATGTGATAAACCCACATCATGAATCACATCACGACTACCAATAATTAATTTTACTGGTTTATCTTTTACCAAGTACATGGTTTGTTGCACTACAATATCATCATGACCTTTGCTATCATCTTTTAAATTAAAAGCAGCATTATCTTGCCAAATTAACCCTAATGGATTGGTAGCTTCGTCAATAATTTTGTAGTATTTTTTACCAAATTCTTTATCATTTCCTTTATATCTGTAAATCCAACCAAATTGCTTTCCAACAACTTCAACTTCCATTGCATCTTTAGGAGCATCGCCTGTAAAAGAATACCAGTTTCTTAACCCAATAATTACCAAAACTGCCAATACGATTGCAGGAACAACAGTCCATAAAGCTTCTAATTTATTGCTATGAGCAAAGTAGAAAACTTTACGACCTTCTTTCTCTTGATACTTAAAAGCAAACCAAAACAGCAATATTTGTGTTCCAATAAATACAATTCCAGTTACAGCCAAAGTTACCCACAACATTTGGTCAACCTTTTCTCCGTGGTTACTTGCAGCAGGCTGAGCCAATAAGGTCTTATCGAATAATGCTTCATTGCAATACCAAACACCAATTAGACCCAAAATCATAAAACCTAACATTAAAAATGCGTTGATTTTATTGTTTTGTTTACGAGCTGCTTCTTCTCCTTTTATAACAGACACATATTCACTTGCCTTCGAAATCTGAAAAATGACTACGAAGATGAGCACAACTACAGCGATGGTTAAAAACATTGTCATGATGTATAACTATTTTCTTTTCTGCGATTTCAATTTTTCTAAAACAACACTCATTTAATTTTATAACAAACCGTTATAAGTAAATGTTTTATGTGTGGTGTATAATACTTTCTTTTAAGAATGGATGGTGTGCAGGAATCAATGGTTTACTAGCCAATGCTTTGCTTACACCAAAAATCATCATACCAACAAACAAACTTAAAATGCCAAAATCTAACCAACCCATTGTAACATGTTCTTTGCTGATGCTACCCATTACTTGCTGATAATAATCAATCCAGTGGCCAAAGATAATTAACACTGCCATGAATGTAACAAGTGTGTAATTTCTTTTAGCTCCACGTTTCATTAAAATCAACAAAGGACAAATAAAGTTGATAATCAAGTTTAAAAAGAAGATTCCTTTATAAGCACCTTGAACCCTGTGTTTGAAATAAATGGTTTCTTCAGGTTGGTTAGAATACCAAATTAGCATGTATTGAGAGAACCATAAATAAGTCCAAAACACCGAGAATGCAAACATGAATTTACCTAAATCGTGTAAATGCTCTTGGTTGGTGTATTCTAAATAGCCTTTGTTTTTTAAGTAAATCACCCAAAGAGCAATTAAACTCATACCTGAAACAAATGTGCTGGCAAAATTGTACCAACTATACATAGTGCTATACCAATGAGCATCGATACTCATCATCCATAACCATGGTACAGTAGAACCTACAGTTAAACCAAACCAACCTAAGAACAAAGCAGCCCTTGTAGTATTTCTAATAATGAATTTGTGACCAGTTTCACCGTCCATTGCAGCTACATCGGCTTCATTACTTATTTTTCTCATTCTCCAACCCAATAAACTCCACAAACCAATTGCTAAAACCGACCAAATAGTAAAGAATTTTACATTTAAGAAACCCGATTTACCTTTTAAAATTGGATCAGCATCTACAGCTGCGGTATCTGTCCAATGATAAATATGACTTCCAGAAAAGGCTACATACAATAAAACAACCAATGTAATAGAACCAAAAATTGGAACCATTGTAGAAATTGCTTCAGGAATACGGCGAAAAGATTGTTGCCAACCACCCCAAGCCATTGTAGTAACACAAATAAAGAACATGGCTGCATTACAAACCAGTGTCCAGAATATGGTATTGTACATTAAAGTACCTAAGAAAATATCTTGCTCATGATGGTCTTTACTCATACCTTTTGTTACCAAACCTGCAATTAAGGCAACAATACCTATACCCATAAGAGCATAAGACCATGTTTTCATTTTACCGGGAATCTCAAAGCTTTGTCTGATAGATGCCATTGTTAGTTATTTTTCTTGAATGCCTGAGCACATCGAAGGCTCAAAAATTTATGTCTGTTACTATTCTGCAAGCAGAATAGAAAATTATTTTGTTGCTGCTACTGCTTCTTTCGCTGGTTCAGCTGGTGCTGCTTTTACTTTTTGTTTTGCTTTTATATAAGCAATTATTTCCCAACGTTGTTTTCTGTTTAACTGAGAAGCATAACTTCCCATTGTGTTTTTACCGTACGTTAAAGAGTAAAACATTTGTCCAGCTGGCATATTTACATATTTAGCATTACCAATTAAGTTAGCTGGTGCTGCTGGGTAAGGACCATTACCATCTTTCCATAAAGGGCCATTACCATCCAATGCCTTTCCATGACAAATACCGCAGTTGATTAAATACAATCTTTCAGCCTCAACAGTTTCTGATTTACTTAAAGAATCAATTGGATTAACGATTGATTTAGAAGCTGTATAATTAGTAGTATCGCCAGCTGCATCTTTAGCTAAAGGAAAAGGATATTCTTCGCCACGTGCAATGGTACCAGTAACTGGCATATTGTTGTAGTTGATGCCCTTTTCTTTCAAATTACTATGATCTGCATAGGTTTCATATGCACGGCTATACGCCATATCTGGCATATACGTGCTATTTGGATTACGCTTAATATCACTGCAGCTTACAATTGCAACTGCTACAGTTAAACATGCTATGATGGATAATTTCTTCATCTTTTTTCTTTATCTAAAAAATTAAGCAAGTGCTGATTGTTGTTCAAAAGGCATTTCGTCTTTATCATATCTACCTAACCACCAACCATCTTCAGCTATTTCAGTTTTTACTTCTACTGCACCATTATTACTTAAAAAAGCTTCTAAATCGGCAGTATTTGTTTTATCAGTACACTCAATAACCATTACAAACAAATCGTCGGTAGCTCTTAAGTGAAAATGGTGTTTTTTTACAAATGGAGCCAATTGACACAAGTAGCAAAAAGTAAGTACCATGCCAACAGCTGCAAACAATACAGTTAACTCAAACATAATTGGTATCCAAGCTGGCAATGCAAAATGTGGTTTACCACCAATATCTAAAGGCCAGTCTTTGGTAAAAATCCAGCTAATGCAACTTACAGCAGTTGTAGTACCTGTAATACCATAAATAAATCCCGCAGTATGTAAGCTGGTTTCTCTCATTCCCAATGCATGGTCTAATCCATGTACAGGAAAAGGAGTGTACACATCTTGTATTTTATAACCTGCAGTTCTAACTTTCTTAACTGCCGGAAATAAAACATCTTCATCATCAAAACAGCCTACTACAAATTTCTTTTTTGCCATATTTCTGTCTTTTAGTCAATGGTTATAACAACCAAAGAACAATTTTTTCAATTTTTTCTATTAGTGGTGTGCATGTTGTTCATGAGCAAATTCATCAGCTGTTTTTTGCTCAATTCCACCCATATTATCTTTATAGCTTTCTCCAGTTGTTTTTAATACATACTTAATCTCAGCAATTGCAATTGTTGGGAAGTATTTTGCAAACAAGAAAAAGCAAGTAAAGAATAAACCGAATGTTCCTAAATAGAAACCAATTTCCCAAACTGATGGGCTATAGTAAACAGACCAGCTACTTGGTAAGTAATCACGATAAACAGATGTTACGATAATTACAAAACGTTCGAACCACATACCTATGTTTACCAATACACTCATAAAGAAGGTTACAAATAAATTTCTTCTCATTTTTCTGAACCAGAAAATTTGTGGGCTCAATACGTTACAAGCCATCATACCCCAATAGCTCCATCCATAAGGACTGAACAAATTAGCACGGCTGTACCAGAAAGTATATCCTTCATATTTATTACCAGAATACCAACCCATAAATAACTCAGTCAAATAAGCAATACCTACAATAGAACCAGTTAATACAATAACCTTGTTCATTGCTTCAATATGCCCCATGGTTACATAATCTTGTAAGCCAAAAACTTTTCTTACCACCAACATTAACGATTGTACCATCGCAAAACCAGAGAAGATGGCACCTGCAACGAAATATGGAGGGAAAATGGTGGTATGCCAACCAGGAATTACAGAAGTTGCGAAGTCAAAAGATACAATGGTGTGTACCGAAAGTACCAATGGTGTACTTAAACCAGCCAATACCAATGATAAACTTTCATGACGCTGCCAATGTTTTGTACTACCTGTCCAACCAAAAGCTGCAACTCCATATAAATGCTTACGTAATTTAGTTTTTGCTCTATCACGTACAGTTGCAAAATCTGGCAATAAACCTGAATACCAGAATAATAATGATACAGTGAAGTAAGTTGAAATCGCAAATACGTCCCACAATAATGGAGAGTTAAAATTCACCCATAATGGACCACGACTGTTAGCATAAGGTAATACAAAGAATGCCATCCACACACGACCCATGTGGAAGATAGGAAACTGACCAGCACACATAACCGCAAAAATGGTCATCGCTTCAGCTGCACGGTTTACACCTGTTCTCCAACCTTGTCTAAACAACAACAAGATAGCCGAGATCAATGTACCAGCATGACCAATACCTACCCACCAAACGAAGTTGGTAATATCCCAACCCCATCCAATGGTTTTATTCAAGTTCCACTGGCCAATACCATAAGTAACCTCACGGTAAACGCTGTAAACACCAAACATTAATAAACATACAGAAATGAAGAAACCAATGTACCACAACTTGGTTGGCTTGGCTTCAATAGGGCGTACAATGTCTTCAGTTACCTGATGGTAAGTTTTATTACCGTACACCAATGGTTCCCTTAATTGCGATTCGTACTTTACGCTCATCTGGTCTTGGTTATTTAGCAGTTTACATTGCTGTAAACTGTGGTTTTATTTTTATGTAATCAACGTTCTGTTCTCTAATCAGCAGCAGTGGCGTCGCACACTTCAACTGTATATCTCTACTCAACAATACTTAAACTCTTTGTCCCTCTTCAGGGGTTAGGGGCTTATGCATGTTCTTTTTCAGCTTTCTTTCCTTCAGCTTTATGCTCTTCTTCAATATTTCTCACTTTAGCCATGTAACTAACATTTGGCATAATGTGTAATTGCTCTAAACTGTAGAATAATCGGTTGGCATTATTACTTCTATGAGCAGTTACTGCACTCTTACTATCGTTCACATTACCAAATACAATTGCTTCAGTTGGGCAAGATTGCTGACAAGCTACTTTCAAGTCCCATTGCTTGTTCTCTCCACCAGTTTCTAACGGACGACTTTCTTTCTTCGCTTTCAATTTACCTTCTTGTAAACGTTGAACACAGAAAGAGCATTTTTCAATTACACCTCTTGAACGTACGGTAACATCTGGATTTAATACCATTCTTGTTAAGTCATCATTCATTAATTGAACAGTATCATTTAACTCACCTTGGTTATCAGCAAAACTATCTGCATTGCTATAATCAGCCCAGTTAAAACGACGTACTTTATACGGACAGTTGTTTGCACAATATCTTGTACCAATACAACGGTTATAAGTCATTTGGTTTAAACCTTCGCTGCTGTGGTTGGTTGCTGCAACCGGACAAACGTTTTCACAAGGTGCATTATCACAGTGCTGACACATTAATGGTTGGAAAACCACATTTGGATTTTCTAAATCGCCACTGTAATAACGGTCTATTCTTAACCATTGCATATCGTGAAAACGCAATACTTCTGGTTTACCAACAACAGCTACGTTGTTTTCTGCAGTACAAGCAACAACGCAGGCACCACAACCATTACAAGCATTTAAGTCAATGCTCATGCCCCATTTAATACCTGGTTTATCGTAAGGCTTGTAAATAGAACCTTCTTCTCTAAAATTTTCTACACCACCATAAGGATTCAATTCTTTCTCTCTTTCCTCTAATACTTCCTTAGGATTGTGTTTCAAGGTAGCCAAGGTTAATTCTTTCATTACCTCAGTACGATTACCTTGATCGGTATTGTAAATATTGTGGGTTTGTGTTAACGCAACAGGATGTTTTTTATCAGTAAGGGTTAATGTAACATCTGTAATGTCAAAACTTACACTACCATCTACCAATGAAGCCAAAGGAAATGCATTAGCACCTACCAATTCTCCATTTTCATCTACTACTGCACGGCCCACTTTTTTATCTCTACCATAACCCACTGCAATACCAACAGTATCAGGATGTGTACCAGGTATAATTAATGCAGGAAGTTTAATGGTTTTACCGTTTGCTTTAACTTCTACAACCTTTTTAGGTGGTTGTACTTCGTAACTATCTGCTTGACCATTATTGGTTAAATCGATACCCAATAATTTTTTAGCCATAGCAGGAGAAACAATTAAGTAGTTATCCCAAGTTGCTCTTGTAACTGGATCAGGCATTTCTTGTAACCAAGGATTAGCAGCACCTTGTCCAGCACCAATTGCCACTTTTTGATACAACTGTAATTCAGTTTTATTGCTAACTTTTACAGCTGCAATTTTTGCCAATGAAGCAGCAACTGCACCACCATTAAAAGTAGCACCAGCTAATGTTGCAGCAGGTGTACCAAATACACCTTCTTGCAAAGCTTTATCCCATGCATTTGCACCAATTAATTTAGTTGCCCAAAAAGATTTTAGGTATGCTAAATAATCGGTTGTTGCACCACTCCATTTTAGCAAGCTATCTTGCCATTGGCGTGTTTTGAATAAAGGATAAATAGTTGGCTGAATAAAAGAATAATGTCCTGTTTTTGCTTCAGCATCACCCCAACTTTCTAAGTAGTGGTGATCAGGAATTACATATTTACAAACTTGTGTAGTTTCATCATTTTTCAAACCAAATGAAACTTTCACTTTTACTTTATCTAAGCCACTTTTTAATTTAGCACCATCAAACCAACTGTAAACAGGGTTGGCACCAATTACCAATAATGCACCAACAGATCCTGCATTCATATCATCTACTAACTTCACAAAATCTGCATCTACACCATTTCTTACATTGTAAGTAGCAGACCAATCGATGGTTTTACCACCAGCTTGTAGTGTTTCATTAATGGCGTTTACAGCAACTTGTACATGAATATCGTTGCTACCACAAACTACTAAAGCTTCGCCTTTCTTTTCAACCAAAGCCTTCGCAGCTTTTTCGATACCAGCTTTTAATTTGGCATCATTAATACCTGTTGCACCTTGACCATTTACTGCACTTAACAACGCTGCAACAACAGCACCCGTTTCAGATGGACGGTGTAAATATCTTTCATCAGAGTTACTTCCTGTTAAACTGGCAACACTTTCAAAATGAATGTGTTTGCTCATTTCAGGGCTCTTCTCATTTATTTTTTTACCTTTTGAATATTGCTTTGCAAACTCAACTGGACTAACCCAAGTTCCTAAAAAATCGGCTCCAACACTTACTATAACTTTTGCATTATCGAAACGGTAAGAAGGAATGGTTTTTTTACCATAAGTAAGTTCGTTGGCTTGTAAAATACCGCTGTAAGAAACTGCATCATAGGTTACATGTTTACTACCAGGATATTTTGCCAAACACTGTTGAATAACAGCTAAAGAAGAAGGTGAGTTAACTGTACTACTTAATACAACAATATTACCAGCACTAGTTAAAGCTTCTCCAACTGATTTATCAATAGCTTCAAAAGTGGTTTCTTTACCATCGATGGTAGGAAAACGCAATCTTGCACCATCATATAAGTCTAACACGCTGGCTTGTACTCTTGCTGAGGTACCACCTTGTGTAATTGGGCTTAATTCGTTACCCTCAATTTTAATAGGGCGACCATCACGTACTTTAGCTACAACACTTACCACATCGCCATCTTGAACATAAGTGGTTGCATAATAATTGGCAACACCTGGCACAATATCTTCTGGACGATTGGCAAATGGAATGGCCTTTTTTACAGGCACTTCGCAACTTGCAGCAACGGCAGCAGCAGCTGTTGTAAATCCTAAATATTTAAGAAAATCACGGCGGGGAGTTTTTGCATCTAACAAGCTGGTGTCGCTAGATTCAAAAGGAAGTTCTTCTTTAAACTCATCTTTTGCTGATTGCTGAAAAGCCTCAGAATTGTTCAGTTCGCCAAAACTTTGCCAATACTTTTTTTCCATAAGCCCCAATCTCCTGAAGGGAGACATTATTTTGATTTATAAATAAAATTGTTATTCGAAACAGCTCCTAAATTCCAAGTAAATGGATTTGAGCTTAATAGTGACATTTTTGACACTCAGTACCACCAATTTTTTCAACAGAAATACCTTTGGTACTGTCTAATTTTCCACTCTTTAATTCATCGTGGAACTTTTCGTAAATGCTGTAGAAACCGTTTTCTTTAAACTGCACTTTGGTTTCTCTGTGACAGTTAACACACCAGCCCATGCTTAAATCGCTGAATTGTTTAACCTCATCCATTTTGTTGATTTCGCCATGGCAGGTTTGACATTGTACTTTACCAGCTTTTACGTGTTGGCTATGGTTAAAATAAACGTGATCAGGTAAGTTGTGAATTTTAACCCACTCAATAGGTTTTGCTTTTGCAGGATCCCAAGCCGCTAAGTTATTTACATCGGCTCCAGCATATTCATATAACTTATGAATTTCGGCTGTACCATTTACTTCTTTGCCTTCTTCGTCATAAATTTTTTCGCCTTTATATTCATTAATAGCTTTATGACAGTTCATACACACATTTACTGATGGAATATTGGCATGCTTACCTTGCTCTGCACCACCATGACAATACAAACAGTTTACCTGATTGGTTCCAGCATGTACTTTATGAGAATAATAAATAGGTTGTACAGGTTGATAATCTTTGTTTCTGCCTAAGCCAATAGCACCTTTTGTAGTTAAATAACCACCCAAAACAAATAAAACAACAGTTAGCATAGCTATATAAGCCTTGTTTTTCCAGAAAGGAACAGGCTCAGCCGTACGGAATCCAGCTTTTTCATCAGACAATTTCTTCAAATTGCTGTTTACCTGTAATAAAGTAAGTGCAACAACTGCAAGTATTAAAGTAAGAATACCAAATAATAAGGTATTGTCACTTTCTGCACCATTTGCAGCTGGGCTACCAGTTCCGGGAGTTGCAGCAGCAGCTGGTTTCCAATCTTTTATATACGTTAAAACGGCATCAATTTGCTTGTCATCCAACACCCCATCAAAGGCATTCATGGCAGCTTTGCCATACTCGTTGTATAACTTATTGGCGTATTCATCGCCAGTTTTTAAGAATGCTGCACTGTTTTTAATCCAAGCAGTCAATTTTTTACGGTCGCCACCCCAACGTTCTTCAACGCCCATTAATGCTGGACCTGTAAGCTTTTGATCCATTTTATGGCAGCTAGCACAGTTGGCATTAAATAAGGCTTTGCCATCTTGGGCAGCAGCATTATTACCGAAAAAAGCACCCAAACAGATGAGTGTACTAAGTAGAATGGTTTTGGCTATACTTCTGTGAGTAATCATATTCACAAACTATGGTTCTAAGTGTGGAAAAATATCCCTGAACGGGTGCAAAAATATGACACCGCATTGACAAAAACACATTGTTAAAAAAATTTTTTTAGCCTTACTGGGCTTAGGTTTCAGCGATTACGGCTTTAATGGTCCTGATTTTTGTCATTTTTTTGTAAAGAGCTTGCTAACTAAATTTATATTTTTCTTTTGCCTTGTGTGAACTAAAAAAATCCTTCACCTTCGAGCAATGTTTGGAAAATTAAAACAAAAATGGAAGGTGAACTGGCTACAGTTTACATTGATATTTTGCACTTTTGCTTTAGGCGGAAGTAGCTGTGCAAGATTGGGCAGCTGGCTACTCAGTTTTATATTAACCGAAAAAAGTGTAGTTTATTGGATAATCTATGTTCCACTCATTACTGTACTCTGGCCAATTTGTGTTTTATTAATTAGTATTCCATTGGGGCAGTTTAAGTTTTTTAGTAATTATCTTAAAAGAATTTGGGTTAAAATAAAAGGAGGAATGGAATAGTGAAACGAATAGCCATTTTTGCCTCTGGAGCTGGCAGCAATGCTGCTAAAATTATTGAATATTTTGCTCAGCATACCAACATAAAAATAGCATTGATTGTATGCAATAAACCCAATGCAGGCGTTTTAAATATTGCAGCCAATAATCATGTGCCTACACTATTAATAGAGAAAGAAAATTTTTTTAGGGGAGATGCCTATTTGCCACAACTAAAAGCAGCTGCAATCGATTTTATTGTATTGGCTGGCTTTTTATGGAAGATACCAGAATGGTTGATTGCTGCTTACCCAAACAAAATCATCAATATACATCCTGCGTTATTGCCCAAATATGGTGGAAAAGGCATGTACGGTAATTTTGTACACGAAGCTGTAATTGCCAATCAAGAAAAAGAAAGTGGTATTACCATACATTATGTAAACGAACATTTCGACGAAGGCAAACACATTTTTCAAGCAAGCTGCCCTATTGAACTTCAAGATACTCCAGATAGTTTAGCTGCTAAAATTCATGTGTTGGAACATACACATTTTGCAAAAGTGATAGAAGAAGTGCTTACCACTTAAATGTTTTAAATTTTACTCCATTTCATACAAACACAATTTATTATTGAGCTGTAGCACCCGGTTTTGTAATTTATCTATTTGCAGAAGTAAATTGTTTATGGCTTCTATGCCTTCGAGATTAATATCCATTTCATAATACAGTCGAACAAATTTTTCTAATTGATTGATTTGATGAATAGGCAGAAAAGCTTCTTCTTCAACAAGTATAATTTTAATAAGATCAGATTGTTGTAATGCTTCAATAAATGAGCGTTCCACATTATGATGGATACAAAACTGATTGGCAGAAACCAAAATATCTGTTTGCATACGGTATTATTTAAGTTTAGACAATTGGGTGAACAATTGCTTTTGTTCTTCGGTAAGCTTGGTGGGCAATTGTACCTGATAAGTAATGTAGAGATCACCAAATGTTGCTTCTTGTTTATAAACAGGAAACCCTTTTCCTTTTAATCGAATTTTAGTACCAGATTGTGTTTCTGGTTTTACAATCAGCTTTATTTTACCATTCAATGTATCGATGGTTATTTCTCCACCCAATAGTGCTGTATATAAATCTATCGATGTGGTAGTGTATAAATCATTGCCTAAACGTTTAAACTGTGGATGTGGTGCAATGGTGAAAGTAATAAACAAATCTCCTGAAGGACCTCCGTTTTCACCTTGTGCTCCATAGCCTTTTAGTTTTATAACTTGTCCGTTTTCTACACCTGCTGGTATGGTAATACGAATATTTTTTCCATTCACCGTAAGTGTTTGTTGATGTGTTTGCATAGCATCTAATAAACTTAGCTTAAGTTCGGCTTGATAATCTTGTCCACGATATTTTGTTTGCCTACTTCTTCCACCACCAAACATTGATTCGAAGAAGCTGGAAAAATCGCTATCCGTATCACCAGTAAATTGTTGACTATTACCATATTGCTGTCGTTGCTTTTTTTGTTCTTCAAAATGCTCAGCATGTTGCCAATCTTTGCCATACTGATCGTATTTTTTTCTTTTTTCGGGATCGCTTAAAACTTCGTTGGCTTCATTAATTTGTTGAAAATTTTTTTGTGCATTCTTATCGTTGGGGTTAAGATCGGGATGTAGTTTTCTTGCCAGTTTACGATAAGCTTTTTTTATATCCTCTTCAGAAGCTGTTTTGGTAATACCTAAGACTTTATAATAATCAATGAAATCCATACGAGTGTTTTTGCTCAGCTAAAGGAATGAATAAAACAATTCATTTTTTATGAGTAATATCATGATTGTATTTGTTTAAATGCTTGTCCTAAATTTTCAATAACATCAGTAATGAGCATGCTTTCCATACTTTGCTTTTGTAGGGTAATATCGGCAGCAAGTCCATGTAAGTAAACACCTATTTGAGCAGCAATTATTGGTTGATATCCTTGAGCTAAAAAAGCGGTGATCATACCTGTTAATGCATCTCCAGAACCCCCTTTTGCAAGACCAGCATTGCCTGTTGTATTTTGGAATGTTTCACTGCCATTCGTTATCATAGTTCGATGGCTTTTTAAAACAATAACGAGATTCAATTCTTTGGCTTTTTGTAAAGCAGTTTGAATTCTGTCTTCATCATTTTTATGCATGCCAAATAACCTATCGAATTCTTTTGGATGTGGTGTTAAAACAGTTTGTGGTGGAATGGAGTTCATTAAATGAGTATTAGCAGATATGTTATTCAACGCATCGGCATCTAATATTAATGGCTGATTAATTTGGCTGAGTATATTGCTTAACAATTCAACAGCAATTGCATCGATACCTAAACCAGGACCAATACCAATAGCACTAAAACGCTTAAAATCACAAGCAATATTTTCCCTACGCAACAACATGGCTTCGGGAATGGTTGTTTGTAATATAAAACGTTCATCGGCAGGAATATTTAGTGTAAGTAAACCAACTCCTGCTCTTAAACATGCTTTAGCAGCAATAACAGCTGCACCCATACAACCCATGCTGCCTGCAATGATTAACGCATGACCATAATTACCTTTATGAGCATTTGCTTCTCTTGGTTTAAACAAAAATTGAATACTTTTCTTAGTTATTTTTTTCATACAAAGAAATGCTGTATAAAATGATCATTTTCTGTTGTTCTAATCTCTTGAATTTGTTTGGTTAATACTTATGTTTAGTAGGTATAATGAGTAATGGTATTTTAGAATGATGCAGTACTTTTTGGGTTACACTACCCACCAGCAGCTCTTCTAACCACTTTTTACTAAGTGATCCCATTACAATGATATCGGCTTTTTCTTCTACGGCTGTTTCTAAAATACAATCGGCAGCATCACCCGTTTTAATACTTGTTTTTATGTTGGTGCTACCCAAATGTTGTTTTGTGTTTTCTAAAAAGTTAAGTGACCATTTTTTAAGTTCGTTTACAATTTCGGGTTGTAAAAAATCCATATCTACATATCCTCCAAAACCCATGATAGGTGCATAAGCAGTAGATGAATAATAAATAGGTTCTAAAAGTACATGCAGCAATACTACTTCTGCATTTAATGCAAGAGCCAATTCATGGCCGGTTTCAGCTATTTTTTGTGCAGTTGGATCATAATCCAATGCAATTAATATTTTTTTCATTATATGCTTTTTGAACTGTTTTGAGAAGTAAAAAACTAATGTTTATAAATCGGATAATCGGTGTATCCTTTTTCATTGTTACTGTAGAATAAATCCATTTTAAGGTCTGTAGATAATGGCCAATTGTTTACCATTCGTTCTAATA
>CALRLF020000048.1:0-32200 GCA_943368475.1 Allobosea thiooxidans | reverse complement strand
AATTACTATACTTTTTATTTGGTTCGACTGACGAAATTCTTCAGAACTTGGAAAAATTGAATCAGCTAAAAGTGAACTTTAAAATTGATTTATTGAATGCACTTACGATTGTCTATGTTATATCACAAAATCGAGAGCTTAACTATAATAACAATAGAGAATACACATTTGAGATTCATATAGAAAAAATACATTTTCGATTTTTACTACAGCGTAACTTAGGGAAAGAAGAGGTACTCAAGGTTGAAGAGTTTGGTAGTCTCTCATTTAATTCATTAACTCCAGAATCTTCATATATTTTATTGAGATATTTTTTTACTTGTTTAAAAAAGTATAATTATTTTAATTAGAATTCAATTTGAAATTGAAAATCATATTTATGATTCTACTTCAGCGTAGACTATAGCTATAGGCTATGCCCTGCAATAAGCAGGATTTAAAACGACGCAACCACAGCCCAATAGTTATTCTACAGCCTAGTTCATAAAATCTATTAACTTTATTTTTTTATAGATAACGACTATTTTTTATGACTTTAGTTCAGCTTGAATATATTATTGCAGTAGATACACACAGGCATTTTGCAGCAGCTGCCAAAGCCTGCTTTGTTACGCAGCCAACTTTAAGCATGCAAATACAAAAACTAGAAGAAGAACTAGGCGTAAAAATTTTTGATAGAAGCAAACAACCCGTTTTACCTACAGAAAATGGCTTACCCATTATTGAGCAAGCAAGAAGAGTGTTGGCTGAAAAAAATCATTTAACCGAAATGATTGAAAACAAAAAAGGCATTGTAAACGGTGAGTTAAAAATTGGTATTATACCTACACTTGCCCCCTATTTATTGCCTTTATTTATTCAATCATTCACACAAAAGAATCCACACATTAAATTACAAGTGAATGAACTTACTACTGATATAATTATTGCAAGACTAAAAGATGGCAGAATTGATGTGGGTATTTTGGTAACACCACTGCATGAAAATGGCATATCGGAAATTCCCTTGTTTTATGAAGAAATGGTAGCGTATGTTTCTAAAAAAAACATGGCTTACAAAAAAACTTATGTGTTGCCTAAAGATATCGACCCCTCCAAACTTTGGCTATTAGAAGAAGGTCATTGTTTTCGCAGCCAAATAATGAACTTGTGTGAGCTGAGGGCTATATCGAATGAACACAGTCATTTTGCATACGAAGCAGGCAGTTTGGAAACTTTAAAAAAAATGGTGGATTTATATGATGGCATTACCGTTTTACCAGATCTTGCAACCACTGAAATGACAGCTAAACAATTGCAACAAATAAGACATTTTAAACATCCTGCTCCTGTACGTGAAGTAAGTTTAGCCATACACCGAAACTTTGTAAAACGAAGATTAATTGATGTATTGAAACACGAAATTGCTGACAGTATTCCTCAAAAAATAAAAAAGAACAAAAAGGCATTGGTTGTACCGATTGAATAAACCCAGCAAATCCTTTTCTTTGCCACATGAAATTGTTTTTTATACGCTATACTAAGCTATTGTTCATATGGCTTCAATTGCATAGAATATTTGGATTTCTAAGTGGCTTATTCGCCAATATGTATTACTTAACCAAATTTTCTCAATGGGCTTTTACAAATAAAAAAGTTGCCTACAACGATTTTCCGAGCAAGTGGGATTATTTTAAACGTAATGCCATGTACAAATGGGTAATTGACAATGAACAATTAACCAAACCCATTAACTACATTGAATTTGGTGTTGCTGCTGGTCATTCTTTTAAGTGGTGGTTGGAACAAAACAAAGATGCCAACAGTACATTTTATGGTTTCGATACATTTGATGGTTTGCCAGAAGATTGGGGACCTTTTAAAAAAGGTTCATTTAGTAATTCCAACGAATTACCTGTAATTAATGATGATAGAGGAAAGTTTTATAAAGGTTTGTTTCAGCAAACTGTTCCTGGCTTTGTTAAAGAATTAGACAACAGCAAACGAAATGTATTAATGATGGATGCTGATTTATACAGTGCTACATTATATGCTTTAACATCTTTAGCTCCTTATTTAAAAAAAGGCGATATTATTTTTTTTGATGAATTTGTAGTACCTACACATGAGTTTAAAGCATTTTTAGATTTTACACAATCGTACTATATAAAACTTGAATTAATAGCAGCTGCCAATAACTACTATTTCACAGCTTTCAAGGTTATTTAAATCTCTTAGATTATTGTGTATCTTAGTTTAGCAGATTAATTTAAAAACATGAAAAAAATACTATTTGCATTTTGTTTGATAACTAGTTTACAAACATTTGCACAAACAGAGGAAACTGCTGGAAAGCAATACTACAATCGATTGTTTGAATACGACTTTGTAGAACGCAAACCTATATTTCCTTATACTGCAGACTCATTACGCAGCTTTTACTTATCTCATTTTACAGCATTTGACTCTTTATTAAGCCGATGTGTAGAACGTGGCGATACTGGAAAATATATTAGAGTACATTTTGAATTTATTATTGATCAAAATGGTGTAGCTTATGACCCTAAGTTTATATATATAGGTTCTACCCGTTACAAATCGGGCAGCGGCGATAAAAAAATAAAATACTTCGACGACTTAAAAAGCTACTTTAACGATGCTATTAAACCAATGATTAAAAAAATGCCTACCTGGCGACCAGCTCTTCAAAACAATGTTCGGGTAGATTGTCGCAAAGAAGATTATTTTCAGTTTTGGTTAGGTCTAACACCCGAACCAAACTAAAGCTTATTCCCTTGAAATAATTATATGAAAGTAACAGGCTTTTCATTTATTAAAAATGCAATCAACTTTGATTTTCCTATCAAAGAAGCCCTGCTTTCTATATTACCTCTATGTGATGAAATTGTTATTGCTGTTGGCGATTGTACAGATGGTACAAGAGAACTTGTTCAAGCTGTTCACCCCACAAAAATTAAAATTATTGATACTGTTTGGAATTCCAATTTAAACAGAGATGGCATTGTATTGGCCGATGAAACCAATAAAGCAATTAAAGCAATTGGTGATGATAGCGATTGGTTAATATACATACAAGGCGATGAAGTAATGCATGAAGCTGGTCATGCAGCTGTATTAAAAGCCATGCAGCAATATAAAGATGATAAACGTGTAGATGGATTGTTGTTTAAGTACTTACACTTTTATGGTTCGTATGATTATGTTGCAACCTCTTCACGTTGGTACAGAAATGAAATACGGGTTATTAAAAACGATAAAAGTATTTACAGTTATAAAGACGCCCAAGGCTTTAGAAAAGGCCACGATGTTAAGCTGAATGTAAAACCAGTTGATGCGTATATACACCATTATGGTTGGGTGAGAGAACCCAGTAAAATGCAGGCTAAAATTATTAATGGTGGTAATTTTTGGGGAGGCGATAATTTTACTGAGCCTGATAAAACAGAAATGTTTAGTGGTAGTTTCGATTATAGTGAAATTGATTTATTAGAAAAATTTACAGAGCAACATCCAGCTGTTATTCAACCAAAAATTGCAGCTAAAAACTGGCAGTTCGAATACGAATTAAGCTACAGCAAACTTTCATTGAAAGAACGTTTCAAACTAATTGTTGAAAAAATTACAGGTAAACGTCCCTTTGATTATACCAACTATAAAATTGTTTAGTCAGTTTAACACTATTGCATGGCAGAGAGCAACAAGTTTATTCTTTATTCAGTTTTTCACAAACCTTTTGTTGTGCCCAATAGTAATATTGTGCAACCCATTCATGCTGGTAAAGCAATTGCTAAGAGTGATTTAAGTTTTATGGGAGATAATGAAGGCGACAATATTTCTTCTTTGAATCCATTGTTTTGTGAGTTGACTGTTTTGTATGCTATTTGGAAAAACAAATTGTATAAAGAACATACCTTTTGGGGACTTTGTCATTATAGAAGATATTTTACTTTACCACTTTGGTTTTGGCAGTTTAAGAAAAAAGAAAATGCGTATAAACTCACTCCAACACAAGAGAATATTGATCAAATTTTTTCTGAAAAATTCAAATCAAAAGTTGAGTCCTTACTTACACCAAACACTATAATTGTAAGTAAAAAATGGCCACTTACCACCAACAAAGGGGTAACCATTAACATGAAGGAAAATTATGCAATAGAGCATGAAGCTGTTGGCTGGAGAACTTTACAAGAAGTGGTTAACGATTTGTATCCTGCATACAGCAACACTTTCAAAGAAGCTGAATTGTTAACTGGTTTGAGTATTGGCAACATGATGATTACCCATCACACCATTTGGAACGAATATTTAGAATGGCTTTTTGTAATTTTGTACGAAGTAAAAAACAGGTACACGATACCAACAGATGCTTATCAATCAAGAGCATTGGGTTTTATGTCGGAAAGATTATTGAATATATTTTTGCACCACAATAAAAACCGCTATCAAATTATAGAAATGGATATTGTAACTTTTGTACAAAAGAAAGAGCCTTATGTAAAAAATGCTCCAGTTAAAAATTAGGCTTAAAAATCATCTTAATACAAAACAACTTCTTACGATATTCGGCTTTCTTTTTACTTATCAAAATATCGTCATAATACTTAAAGAAAAAAGCACTTCTTGTAAAGCTCCATTTTCTGTGAAAATGTTGAATCATTTGCTGTAAAATCAGCTTTGTTTTTTCATCTTTAATAGGTGCAGTAGCCAATGTTTTCAGTTCATTCAACTTAAACTCAAATTGAACATTGACTGCATCTTTTTTCTTTTTGTTTTTTGAATCTCTTGTACCAATTGTATTGGTTTCATGCTGTCGGTATTTAACCAATGTTTTATCTACAAACTTAATTCCGTTGTTACCAGCAGCACAAAAGCCAATCCATAAATCGAACAACATTTTAGGAGGAAATGGTAAAATTTTCTGTACAAATTCCTGCTTCATTAAAATCGTATGCCCAGGAACTGAGTTGGATAACAAAAATGGGGCTCCACTGTAATAAGACTTCATATTCATGATAGTGGTAAACGACTTATTTAACGATTGTCCATTTGCGTCAACCAACAATGAATTTGAATATACTGCATCATGCTCCCCTATTTCATTTAATAAAATTTCAAGCTTATTCAATTCCCAAATATCATCTTGATCGGATATTGCTATAAATTCTCCAGTACATTTCGAAATAGCATGTTCAAAAGTTACTGTAACACCACTATTCTGTTCATTAATATGTAAATAAATAAAAGGATACTGTTCTTGGTATTGTTCAATCACAGCAACAGTATCATCTTTAGAACAATCATCTACAATTACAATTTCAATATTGGTATAGGTTTGATGAATAATAGAATCTAACTGTTCACCAATATACTTAGCTCCACTATAGGTAGCCATAGCAATAGAAATTAAGGGTAGTTGATTATTCATACTCGTTTTCTTCAATCAATTTTTGTAAAAGTAAGATTTGCCATTGTAAGAAACCGAATGAATGTTGTTGGCAGTATTGTATAAATAAGATTACTTTGACTATTATTGTACATTTCTGTTTTAAATGCAGCCAGCATGCACATTTTAATTGTAAGCAATACTAAAATTCCTGTACTAAAATATGGTGGCATAGAACGTATGATATGGTGGCTGGGTAAAGAATATATACACCGTGGACATCAAGTTACTTATCTTGTAGAAACTGGTTCAGTTTGTCCATTTGCCAATGTAAAATTCATAGATCACTCCATTCCTTTTTGTGACCAAATTCCCGAAAACATAGACATAGTTCATTACAATACAGTTCATGATGATGATACCAAAACACCATTCATCAGAACTGAACATGGCAACGCATCGGATCTTAACAGACTGTATCACCCCAACACAGTTTTTGTTTCTCAAAATCAGGCTCAACGTTTTGGAGCAACTGCTTTTGTACACAATGGATTAGATTTTGATGATTACGAAAAACCCAATTTCAACATCAAAAGAAATTATGTTCATTTTTTAGCCGATGCTGCGTGGAAAGTAAAAAATGTAACAGGAGCAATTAAAATTGCCAAACAAGCACATGAAAAATTAGCTGTATTGGGTGGTGTTCGTTTCAATTTTAACATGGGCATACGCATTACATTAGATACGCATGTAAAATTTTATGGCAAAGTGGGTGGCACTGAAAAAATGCAATTGTTGAATGGTTCTAAGGCATTGTTATTTCCTGTATTGTGGCACGAACCTTTTGGCATTGCCATTACCGAAAGTATGTATTATGGTTGCCCGGTTTTGGGCACACCTTATGGCAGTTTACCTGAATTGGTAAACAATGAGGTTGGACTTTTATCAACCAGTTACAAAGAATTAGCAAATGCTTTAAAAAACATCCAGCAGTTTAACAATAAGCATTGCCACGATTATGTAGTAGCTAATTTTTCAGCAAAAAAAATGGCTGATGAATATTTAGCCATGTATGAAAAAGTATTGAATGGAGAACAACTGAATAACAAACCTCCACAATTGTTGGAGATTGCACCCAAATATTTAGAAATGGTGGAATAAAATTTTACCACAGAGCAACAGAGCAAGGAAGTAGTACTGAGTTTTTAGTTGTGTTGCTTAGTGTCTTTGAATCGTTGTGTTTTAACTAAAATTATTTCACTTCTTGCATGTCAACCAATCTTTTGTACAAACCATTTTTTGCAATCAGTTCATCGTGTTTACCACGTTCAATAATTTCACCTTTTTGCATTACCACAATTTCATCTGCATGACGAATGGTACTTAATCTATGAGCAATTACAATGCTGGTTCTGCTCTTCATTAAAGTGTAAATGGCATCTTGTACCAAACGTTCACTTTCTGTATCTAATGCACTGGTGGCCTCGTCTAAAATAAGTATAGGTGGATTTTTCAGCAATGCTCTTGCAATAGTTACACGTTGTCTTTCTCCCCCACTTAATTTGCTACCTCTATCTCCAATATTGGTATCAAATCCTTCCTCTTTTTGTGCAATAAAATTATAGGCATTGGCAGCTTTTGCAGCTTCCTCAATTTGCTGATGAGTTGCTCCTGTAATTCCTAAAGCTATATTATTGGCAACTGTATCATTAAATAAAATAGCCTCTTGTGTTACCACACTAATTTGACTACGAACACTTTCAATTGAATAGTCTTTAATGTTTATTCCATCAATTAATAATTCACCACTTGTAACATCATGAAAACGGGGAACTAAATCAGCCAATGTACTTTTTCCTGCACCCGATGAACCCACCAATGCAACTGTTTTTCCTTTGTGAACAGTTAAATTTATATTGTTTAAAATCACAGTATCGCCGTAAGAAAAAGTAACATTTCTCAATTCAATACTTTCTTTAAATCCTTCTAAATGAATTGCATTGGGCTTATCTTCCAACACAACTGGTTCTTGTAAAATTTCTTCAATTCTTTCAATGGCAGCTGTACCTCTTCTTGCACTGTAAAATGCACTGGACAAAGATTTTGAAGGATTAATAATTTGTGTAAAGAATAAGATATAAGTAATAAAACTTTCAGACCCCAACCCTGCCGATTTGCCCAACACCAACTGCCCACCAAACCATAAAATACAACACAAAACAGCAACACCCATTATTTCACTTAAAGGCGATGCCATATCTTTTCTAAAGTTCATTTTATTGCGAACATTATTTAAACCTGAATTAACGGTAAAGAATTTATGACGAAATATTTTCTCAGCATTAAATGCTTTTATAATTCTTATTCCACCTAAAGTTTCATCTAATAAACTCATCATTGTTCCTTGCAATTGTTGTGATTCGGCAGATTGTTTTTTTAAGCTTCTACTTACCCTGCCAATTACAAAACCAGTTACAGGTAACAATACCAATAAGAATAAAGACAACATAGGACTTAACATTACCAGCGTTACCAATATCACAATAATTTGCAATGGTTGATTAATTAAACCCTCTAATGTACTTAACACACTCCATTCAATTTCATTGGCATCATTGCTCATTCTGCTAATGATATCCCCTTTTCTTTGTTCAGTAAAATAACCTATAGGCAACTTCAAAAGCTTGTCGTATAAATCGGCTCTCAGTCTTGTCATTACCCCATTTCTTAAAGGACTCATGGTTCGTAAAGCCAAATAAGCAAATAAGTTTTTAAAGAAAATAGCTACCAAAACCAAAATACAAATAAAGCCCAAAGCGTAAACAGCACTGTGTTCTTTTATTAGACCACTAATTAAATATTTCAAATTAGCCAATATTGCCGTTGCATTTAAACCCACAGCAGGCTTTGCTTCAACCAATTTTTCAATCCCAAAAAGGAGTTGCAAAAAAGGAGCCAGCATAGCCAACGAAAACAAGGAAAATAAAATAGCCAGCACATTAAATAAAAAGTATAAAGCAATGTATCTTTTACTGTCGCTTAAATAATAAAATATCCTTGAAAATTTCTTCATTTCTTTACAAAATCAATGATTAAAGGGCAAAGTAACTATTTTAAGCCTATTGGGCAATCAACTAATATTGGCTTTAACCGTTTATAAGCATTGTAAACAAGTTGCAGCCAACTTGTCATTATTTTTACTACAGCATTGTTTTTGACAATCTTAAACCTCATTTATTTTATTATGAAAATACTTATACAATACTTAAAACCTTATAAATGGCTGGTAGGTTTGGCTTTCTTACTGGCAATTGTAAACCAGGTTTTTTCTTTATTCGACCCCATGTTGGTTGGTAAGATTATCGATTTGTTTGCCAACCATCCAAAACATTTCGATCTAAATAAAACATTGTCTCGTTCGGAAGATGAGTTTTTGTTTGGTACGAATCTGTATCATGGATTATTTTATTTTCTACTTCTGTTAGTAGGTACTGCAATGGTAAGCAGAATTGCAAAAGCGTTTCAAGATTATGTGGTGAACGTAATTATTCAAAAATTTGGTGCTAGCATTTTTACAGATGGTTTGAAACACAGCATGCGTTTGCCTTTTCAGGAATTTGAGGACCAACGCAGTGGCGAAACTCTATCTATTTTAACCAAAGTAAGAACCGATACCGAAAAATTTATTGGCTATTTCATAAACGTATTTTTTGGAATTATTGTAAGCATTGTTTTCGTTTCTGTTTATGCCTTTAAACTACATTGGAGCATTATTCCAGTGTATATGGGTGGCAGTATTTTAATTGGATTTGTAACCAGTTTGCTCAGTAAAAAAATTAAGGTTATTCAAAAAACCATTGTAAAAGAAACCACTGTTTTAGCAGGTTCTACTACCGAGAGTTTACGCAATATAGAATTGGTTAAAAGTCTTGGATTAACCAATGAAGAGGTAAATCGTTTAAACAGCAATACCTATAAAATTTTAGGACTTGAATTAAGAAAAGTAAAAAGTTTAAGAACCTTAAGCTTTATACAGGGAACGATGGTTAACTTTTTACGTCAAGTAATTACATTCACTTTGTTGTGGCTCATTTTTAGAGATGTATTAACCACAGGTGAGTTTATCTCTTTACAGTTTTACAGCTTCTTCATTTTTGGACCAATGCAAGAAATTGGCAATATCATTTTAAGCTATCGTGAAGCTGAGGCATCTTTAAACAACTTCAATACATTAATGAATAAAGAAGTAGAAGCTAAACCTGCTGCTCCTGCAAATATTGGCGTAGTGCAATCATTGAAATTTAATGAGGTTGAATTTAAACATCAAACTGCACAATACAAAGCACTAGACAATATTTCGTTCGAAGTAAAAGAAGGTGAAACCATTGCTTTTGTTGGTCCTAGTGGAAGCGGTAAAAGTACATTGGTAAAATTGCTGGTAGGCCTGTACCGTCAGCAAACTGGCACAATTGAGTACAATGGAATTAACAGCAACGATATTGATTTTGATGATTTAAGAACACAAATTGGTTTTGTAACACAAGACACGAATTTATTTGCTGGAACCATCAGAGAAAATTTATTGTTTGTAAACGCCAATGCAACAGAAGCCGATTTGAATGATGCTTTACAAAAAGCCAGTTGCAATAAATTATTATCTAGAGCTGAAAAAGGCATTGATACTGTAATTGGCGAAGGTGGTTTAAAATTAAGTGGTGGAGAAAAACAACGTATTTCTATTGCCCGTGCATTGTTACGTAAACCACACTTACTCATTTTTGATGAAGCTACTAGTGCTCTAGATAGTATCACTGAAGAAGAAATTACAAATACCATTAAGCAAATTAGCGAAGAAAAAAGTCAGATTACAGTAATGATTGCACATAGACTAAGCACCATTATGCATGCAGATAAAATATTTGTTTTAGAACAAGGCAAACTAGCCGAAACTGGCACTCATGCTGAGTTACTGGCTGAAAAAGGTTTGTACTATGCTATGTGGAGACAACAAATTGGTGAAAGAAAAATGATGGCAGCGGCAATTAATTAACGAATTACCGAATAGCTGAATTAGTGAATTAATGAATTCGCAAACCCGTCAATCCATTAATTCACTAATTTTAAATGACTTATTCCCCTTTAGGGGTTAGGGGCTCTCTTTCAAACTTCTTTTTCAAATATTCCAATACTGAAGGATCTTCCAATCCTTCCATGTCACTTAATTCAAGTTCTAAAGCTTTCGTACTTAATTGAATTTCGAGCAAAGAAATAGCCAATGAAACCGCAAATGACAATAAGCTGAACGCAAATATTGCATGTGCCCAAAAAATGTACTGCATATAAATAAAATACATGCACAATATGCAACATAAAAAACTGAGTACACCCAGTGCCTGCATATTTTTAATGAGCTTTAATCGGTAACGTATATTTCTTATTTGAGCATGAATATTCTGTTTTTGCTCATGGTTTTGGTACTTATCGTGTAAGCTTCTTACCCTACTACTCAATGCTAAAAAACGGTTGGTATAAGCCAGCATAACCAAACTAATTGCAGGAAATAAAAGTGCTGGAGTATTTATTGATATGTCCATAATATGAATTTAAAAAACTAAAGACTAAAATAAAAAAACTAAAACACGGAAGTATAATTATCAAATGAACAACTTAGATATTAGTTTTTGCTTTCTTCATTTTTTTCTTTTAAAGGGTACATACTTAAAGTTGCTGCAACAACAGCATAAGCAGGTGCAAAAACCCAACCCACAAAAGGTACTAAATGCATTAAGTAAAATACCATTCCATTGCCTACAGCCAAGCCCTTGTGATTGGCAATATAATAAATACTTTCAGCTGGTGTTTTCTTATGTCGTTCCATACTATAATCCAACATCGAAAATCCATAATAATAACACTCAATTAAAATAGCTAGTATAGGCGTAAACCAACCCAACACAGGAATAAGACTTACAATTATTATAGCTAAAGCATAAACTGTTTGCCAAAGTCCGTTTCTAAAAGCAATTTTTACTCCCCTCACAATATCTTTCATCAATTGAGATAAGTTAAAAGGAAAGTCTTTCCCTTCGATAATGGCTTCTGTTTTTTCACTCAAATAAGCAAAAATTGGAGACCCCAAAACCAAGAAGAAATATTTAAACAGAGAAAAATAAAACAACATCATCATCACCCACAATAAAAAACTACCCATGGTTATAATAAAACCCAAAAAGCCACCAGTTATTCTATTCAGAGTGCCACCAATTAGTCCTTTAAACCATTCTAAAAAAACATTAGCTGTATGTGCAAAAAAATACATGCCCACAAAAAATAAAATGCAATAAATAATGCCTGGAATAATAATCCATCGCCACAGATTATGCTTTTTAATAAATCTGTGGGCTTCAAAATAAGCCTGTATAGCAATGATAATTTCTTTTAACACTTTGGGGGGGGTATTTTCGTTGCTAATATACGTAGCAATTAGCACAATCGCTATATACCAACGCTTTACCTGAATACTTAGCAATGAAAACTAAAGAAATAAACAAACTACCTGCATCATTTTACACAAGAAAAAATGTAATCACTATTGCCAAAGAATTGTTGGGCAAAGTGTTGATTACACAATTTAATGGTGTACTTACCAGCAGCAGAATTGTTGAAACAGAAGCCTATGAAGGCATTACAGACAAAGCATCGCATGCTTACAACAGCAGGCGAACCAACAGAACAGAAATTATGTTTGGTAATGGTGGAAACAGTTATGTGTACTTGTGTTATGGTGTGCACTATTTGTTTAATGTAGTAACCAATAAAACAAATCATCCACATGCAGTTTTAATAAGAGCCACAGAACCTTTAAAAGGCATTGAAACCATGCTTGCAAGAACAGGTAAATTCAAAGCAGATTTCTCCTTAACAAAAGGACCAGGCAATGTAGCTAAAGCTATGGGAATTGATAAAACACTTACTGGTTTGCAATTACAAAGCAATGAATTATTCATTGCAGACGATGGATATAGAATTGCATCAAAAAATATATTTGCAACGAAACGTATTGGCGTTGATTATGCAGCTGAACATGCTCTATTACCTTACAGATTTATTGTAAAAGATAATTTGTATGTTAGTGGAAAGAAAAGCCAAAATATTGCCTATTAACATTTAGCTTTGAAGCGTTTAAATTATATACTGCTATGATAGTAAATCTAAGTAACGAACACAGTTTAGTTAGTAATTGGGTAAGTGAATTGAGAGATGTAAACGTACAAGGCGATCGTTTGCGTTTTCGTAGAAACCTTGAACGTATTGGCGAAGTAGCAGCTTACGAAATAAGTAAAGAGTTAGACTGGATAGAGGCAGAAATACAAACCCCACTTGGCACACATAACAGCAAATTATTGGCTCAACAACCTGTGTTGGCTACTATTTTAAGAGCAGGTTTGCCGCTGCACAATGGCATGTTAAACTATTTAGACAAAGCCGACAATGCATTTATTTCGGCCTACCGAAAACATCATAGAGATGGAAGTTTCGAAATTAGTTTAGAGTACATGAGCTCTCCAAATTTAGAAGGCAGGGTTGTTATTTTAAGTGACCCTATGTTGGCTACAGGTGCTTCAATTGTAAAAACAATCAACGTATTAAAAGTCGACTGGAAGCCTTCTAAAATACATGTGGTATGTGCAATAGCGAGTACCATTGGTATTGAATTTATTGAACGTGAATGTGGCAACGATGTAAAAATTTGGTGTGGTGATATAGATGATGAATTAACAGCCAAAGGCTATATTGTACCAGGTTTAGGCGATGCTGGCGATTTGGCCTATGGAACAAAGGCACAATCGTAAAAAAAGTTGAAATATTTACTACTGTTGAATCCGATAGCTATCGGCTGTGCGACGCAACGGTATTTACATATTTATACAAAAGCTCATTACCCAATCATCCATTTGTTAAAACTTATAAACAGTTTAAAAAATTACAACATTTCTCTTACATTCGGTGTCTTATAGAAAGATGAAAAAAATTGTATTTATTATATTTATTTTTTTACTGCTCGAAAATGTGCATGCCCAAGACCCACATTTTTCGCAATTTTTTGCATCTCCCCTTACACTAAATCCAGCATTTACAGGCAAGTTCAATGGCACTGTTCGTGTTGCTGGAAATTATAGAAATCAATGGCCCGAAATAAACAGGGCATTTATTACCAATACAGCTTCAGTAGATTTTCAAATTTTACAAAATAAAATTGCCTATACCGATAATTGGGGCGTTGGTATGATGGCCTACAGCGACAATAGTGCAAATGGTGCTGTAAAATTTAATTATGCTTCTGTATCTACTGCATTTCATAAAGGATTAGATGAAGAAGGTTATAGTCAAATTGGGGTTGGCTTTCAGGTTACTTATGCTAACATGTTAATCAATACCACCAACTTAAAATTTGAAGATCAACTTACGTCATCTGGTTTTACAGGTGTTACCTCCGAAATTTTCAGTAACCCTGCTGCATTAAAATCAAACTATGTTGATATTAATGCAGGCCTTTTATACACAGGCAGCAGCAACGATAGAAACAATTATTATTTAGGTGTAAGTATGTACCACATTACACGACCAAAACAAACTTTTACAGGTGCAAATTATTTGCTAAATACACGTACTACTTTTCATGGCGGTGGGTATTTTGGTGTTGGACCAACCACTACATTACATATTAGTGCTTTACAAAGTTTACAAGGTGGTGCAAGTGAAACTGTTTTAGGTGGGGCTGTGCAATTTAATTTAAGTGGTACCGATGCCGAAAAACCTACCAGCTTTTATGCTGGTTCTTGGATGCGTTTAAACGATGCCATCATTCCTTATGTGGGTTTAGAATTTGGCGATTTTAGACTAGGTGCAACTTATGACGTAAATACTTCTTCTTTAAAAACAGCCAGTGAAAAACGTGGCGGTTTAGAAATTTCTCTCATCTATATTAGACGCCCCAATACCGATAGAAATATCCATTGTCCTAAATTTTAGCTGCAAGAGCAAGAAGCATTTTGTTGTATTCAAATTTACTAATTACCTTTTCAACCTTCCCTCCTTCTAACTTTCTATCCACAAATTGTGTATAATAAACTCTGTATTATTGAACAGAATAAAATTAAATTTGGTTAAGATGAAAATAAAAATCTACATCCTATTCAAACAATAAAAACAACTACATTGACAGAAACAATCATCAACCTGGAATCAGTTAATCCACTTGAGTTTTTTGGCGTAAATAATGGCAAGTTGGATTTACTGAAAAAAAAGTTTCCTTTATTAAAAATTTTATCAAGAGGTACACAACTCAAAATCAGTGGAGCCCCAGAACAAATTGACACTGCTAAGGAAAAGATTGATCTAATTGTTCAGTACTTAGAACGTAATGGACATTTAAGTGAAAATTATTTTGAGCAAATTTTAGGTGGCGACGACCCTGAAACAGTTGACAACTTTGTAGATAAAAACCCTAACGACATTTTAGTATTTGGTCCCAACGGCAAAACGGTACGTGCAAGAACTGCCAATCAGAAAAAAATGGTTACTGCCGTCGATAAAAACGATATTGTTTTTGCCATTGGCCCAGCTGGTACAGGTAAAACATATACTGCTGTTGCATTAGCTGTTAGGGCATTAAAAAATAAGTTGGTTAAAAAAATTATACTTACCCGCCCAGCAGTAGAAGCTGGCGAAAGTTTAGGTTTCTTGCCCGGCGATTTAAAAGAAAAAATCGACCCATATTTACGCCCATTATACGATGCTTTGGATGATATGATTCCTGCCGACAAACTGGGTTATTATATGAGTACACGTACCATAGAAATTGCTCCATTGGCTTATATGCGTGGTAGAACATTAGACCATGCTTTTATTATTTTAGACGAAAGCCAAAACACCAATGATTTACAGTTGAAAATGTTTTTAACCCGTATTGGTGCCAATGCAAAAGCCATTATTACTGGCGACCCAACACAAATAGATTTGCCACGTAACCAACGCAGTGGTTTAGACAAAGCCATGCGTATTTTGCAAAATATTGAAGGTATTGCACATGTAGAATTAAATGAAGAAGATGTGGTAAGACATCGTTTGGTAAAAGCCATCATCAGGGCTTACGACAAAGAATATGAAGCCGAGGAAGCCGAATATGCTAAAAGATTACACCAACGTTAAGTAAACTACCCCTCACTATACGTAAAGGCAGCTGTTATGGCTGCCTTTTTTAATGCTATAATCCGTTGAAACCTTACCTTCGCAACAGTATGAAATACGCTTTTTATTTATTCATTCTATTAGGTACGCTTAATGGATGCACTTCTACTAAAAATTATCCTCCAGCTACCGATGCATTAGATGCAGCCAGAGAATTTTTAGGCAGTTGCTTAAAAGGCGACTTCGAAAAAGCAGCAGCTTACATGGTAACAGACGAATCCAACAAAAAACTGCTCAAAGAAGCCGAAGAAACTTACAGGGCAAAATCTGCCAATCAACAAAAACAATTCAGCGAAGCATCTTTACAAAATATTTCTATCGAAGAAGTATCTACCACAACCACAATTATTTATTACACGTATTCGTTCGATAAAGTGGCACGAAAAGTAAAAGCTGTTTTAAACAATAACATTTGGCTGGTAGATTTTAAGTATACCTTCAATCCAAATTTATAAACTAGAGTTCCTCCCCCATTAACCATTAAAACATTCAAATAATTTTCTCGAAAACAAATTACTATGAACATTCAACAACAAGTTTTACATCCTTGGCATGGCGTACCTCCAGGAGAACAAGCACCAAGAGTAGTAAATGCAATTATCGAAATTCCGCAAGGCAGTCGTTGTAAATACGAAATCGATAAACCCAGTGGTTTATTAAAGCTAGACCGTGTAATATTTTCTTCTTTTTATTATCCATGTAACTATGGTTTTATTCCCCAAACTTATGGCGATGATAAAGATCCATTAGATATTTTGGTAATTACTTCTTTACCTGTTGTACCATTAACTTTAATGGAAGCCAAAGTGGTAGGTGTAATGCAAATGATTGATGGTGGCGATGGCGACGATAAAATTATTGCTGTAGCAGCCAACGACCCAGGTGTTAACCATTACAACAATATCGAAGAATTGCCCAAACACTTTTTTAACGAGTTAAGACACTTTTTCGAAGAGTACAAACAACTAGAAAATAAAACAGTTAAAGTAGAAGAGTTTGGCGACAAATCGATGGCATTAAAAATTATTGAAGATGCCATGGAAATGTACAACACCAATTTTAGAAAATAATACAAGCTTGAAAAAAATGACCATAACAACCATTCTAATTCTCATCATTATTGGTGTTTTAGCAGGCATGCTAAGTGGATTAGTGGGTGTTGGTGGTGGCTTAGTTATAGTACCAGCATTGGTATATTTTTTGGCATATTCCCAAAAACAGGCACAGGGCACATCGTTAGCAGTATTGCTTTTACCAGTGGTTATTGTATCAGCTTTTTATTATTACAAGTCTGGGTATATGAATGTAAATGCAGTACCCTTAATTGCAGTAGGATTTTTAATTGGTGGATATTTTGGCGGCAAATTGGCATTGGTTTTACCCGATGCAACCCTAAAAAAAATATTTGCTATTGTACTAATACTAATAGCCATTAAAATGCTATTTATCGATAAACCAAAAGCTGAACAACCTGTAGAAAACAAAGCAACATTAAATAAAACTTAGGTTGGTTCAAATAGTTTGCAACCCTATCTTTGCCAAAATTTATTACACATGGAAACAACAAAATCTAAAGGTAAATATTGGATATTCTTCTTGCTTTGGTTTGCATTAATTTTATTTATGCTTATCATGCCCGATTACAGACAATGGTTTTGGTTGGCATTACCTGGTGTTGTTACCTATTTTGCATACGGTATGGATTTGGTCGAATAATCAACTCCTGTAACAATAGTAAAACCTCAATACACTTTGTGTTGAGGTTTTTTTATTGGGGGAAAGGAAGAATGAAAGGTGAAAGACTTAAGGTGGAAGATGAAAGGCGATTGTCATTCCGACGAAAGGAGGAATCTGCTGAGTGAATGCTCCAAAGCCCAAGCCTCTAATTTTTGTAACAAAAAAATCGTAACAATTTAAAATGTCACCAATTTTTTGTTACACACAAACAATTCAAAATCAATTGTTTTAATTGTGCCAAATGTGTAACATGTTTCAAAACAATTGTTACAGGCATTAATTTTCTCTAAGAATTTCTTTGAGTTTAAGATGCATTACTCAATCAAGCATATTTACAAAAGAAGAATTGAGAGCATTGGTAATACAATTTTCTTTGAACAACTAAATATGCTTTCTTTTGCATAAAAAATTGCAGCAACTTTTTAATGCACTTACAGGAATAAGAGCCATTGCAGCTTCAATGGTTTTTCTGTACCACAACAGAAAATATTGGCGTGATTGGTTGCCGGAATTTGTGATTAGAAACTTCAATGAATATCATACCGGCGTAACATTGTTTTTTGTACTGAGTGGTTTTTTAATTGCGTACACCTACAACGATGCTCCAACTCAAAATTTTAAAGCATACACCAAATATATTGCTGTAAGAATTGCCAGAATTTTTCCGGTATTTTTGTTGCTTTTGGCTATTCAATATTGGCATTGGGGGTTTCCTGCAAAGCAGCATGTTGGGTGGAATTTTTCTTTACTAAAAGGGTTTAGTGATGTACACAATTTAGATGGCATTGCTCAATCGTGGACGCTTACTGTTGAACTTTGTTTTTATATATTGGCTCCCTTTATTTTCTTCTTCATCAATAAAAGTGTTTGGAAAACCTGGCTGGGTTTATTTTTGCTTGGACTTATTGCTGTTGGCATTGGCTATGTATGGCACAACATAAATGGCAACCCCAACCGCTGGTTGTATAACTGGTGGTTTGTTGCAGATGCTACTTTTTTTGGAAGATTTACTGAATTTTTTGTGGGCGTTTTTATGGCTTATGCCATGCAAAAAAAATATACCTGGCTTCAATGGTTCTTTGGAAAACGCATTACTTTAATTGCTGGAGTTTTATGCTTGCTGGTTATTTACAGCATTAGCTGGTGGGAAAAAACAATTTACAACCATGGCACAGAAACTATTGTTGGGTTGTGTATTAGAAATTTTATGTTGCCTATTGTAATGGCTATTTTCTTATATGGGTTAATTACAGAAGAAACATGGGTAAGTAAATTCTTAGCAACTAAAATAATGGTTTTGTTGGGCAATGCCTCTTACATTTTTTACTTGATACATATGGGTTACCTCAACCAACTAATTGCGGCAAAGAAATTAATGTTCGATAGAAATTTTATATTGCTTTGGTTAATTGCAATAACTGGATATCTATTATTTGAAAAACCCGTGTACAATCTTTGTAGAAAGTGGATTAAGCAATGGTAAAAGCGTTTGCAGTAGAGTAATGCTTACAGCAAATTTTATAATTGAACTTCTTTAAACCAGCTCTTACAATCAATGTAATTTATTTTGTATAGATGAGGGATGTGACGTATATTTAATTGTTGTGTGCTATGCTTTGGGAAACACTCTAAACTTCAAATTCCAGAATGAAAGACTATTACTTTGTAGATATTGAGTTTATAAATGTTGATTTTAACAATTATTATATACAAGGCAAAAAAGAAGTTGAAAAAATTCATCACACTCATATTTACGTTAATGACAATGAAATTGAATTAAGAATATTCTATGATGACAAAACTTATTTTGGAGAAAAGTTAAGTTATTGGGCACAAGGCATAGCTTGGGAAAAATTTGGAACATTTATCAAAACAAGTAATGAAACTAAAAATGACAGAGTAAAAAAGATAGATTTATCAGAGGCAAAACTTCTCTCAACACAGACAAGCACATCTAACTACGAAGGAAAATCAAAATTTGTAGTTTTGAAAATTGACTTAATTAAATTTTATTGGAACTCTGTTCAAAGTGAATTAAATACTGGAGAGTTTTATTTGAACGACATTGGTTTTAAAGTAGTAAAACCTTTTTATTCTCATTTGTTTGGAATGAATGAAAAGTTCAATTTAAGAAGAATGAAAGGGAGAAATAATAAGTTTAGATTTGAGAAATGTAAGTTTAGGCCTGAATTTAACGCATACTCAAAAGACGATAGAAACACAAGAGTAGCATCCGTTATAAAAGAACCTAAAATTCAATTTCAATACACTACAGGGACAACTGAAAAAGATGCTATTTTTTATGCAGATGTAGTTAAATTATTATCACGTTTTTATTTCAATTCTCACATTGACTATATCTTTTGCATAATTCATTTACCTGAACATACAATAACAATTAAGAAAGTTGAAAAGCATAGCGTACTTGACAGAAATGGTTCTCTTTGGGGATTTGATAATTCTTGGAAATTCGACGAGTTTATTAAGTTTAAATGGCAAAAAAACATCTTAAAAAATTATCAATTACTTGAAAAAATTATTGAATTGTTTAATCAAGCATCTTTGGTTGACAACAACTCCGAATATCTCATTCGATATAACATAATAGAGCTTTGCAATAAGCAAAAGCCGACAACAGAGAAGTTTAAGGAAAAATTGAAGGGAACAAAAAAGAAAGCCAAATACGACCAAGCATTAAAATTACTACTTGAAACAGTTGACGAACTAGAGCATAAAGATTTTTTAAATAAGTGGACTTCACTTAAAGGTAAACTTGAATACAAACCTATTAAAAGTCCTTTGGTTACTTTCTTAGAAAGTCAAGACTTAAATGTTTCTGAATTCCCAATCAGTGTAAACAGACTAAAAGAAATTAGGGATGCACTTACCCACGGTAGCTTAAACAAAATAAACAACGAAGAATTAAGAAGAGCAAATATTTTACTTTATAGAATAAATGGAATACTAATTTTAAACTTAATCGGTATAAAGGATTGGAAATTGAAAACAGAATTGAATTAACAGAAAATAGCACTGCCCCAGCTCTCCCATGCTTCTAGCTTCGTGAGTTTTATCTGCTGACACCAAACTTAAAAACATCAATCAAATAAAAGAAAATCGACACAATGATAAAATTTGCTTATACAATATTATACGTTCAAGACGTAACGAAATCTGTTGAGTTTTACGAAAACGCTTTTGGTTTCACGAGAAAGTTTGTAACTCCAGAAAATGATTACGCTGAGCTTTTAGTTGGAGAAACGACACTTTCGTTTGTTTCAATAACATTAGCCAAATCAAACTTGACTAACGGTTTTACAGAAAGCAGTTTAACGAATAAACCATTTGGAATTGAAATTGGCTTTACCACAGACAATGTACAAGAAACAGTCTCGACAGCAATAAATGCTGGAGCGACAATTGTTGAAAATCCTAAAACAAAACCTTGGGGACAAATTGTTGCATACGTGAGAGACATTGATGGATTTCTAATTGAAATTTGTACACCAATGGGCTAACAAAAGGTAAACATAAAAAGCCCAGCTCTCCGAAGCTTCCAGCTTCGTGAGTTTTATTCTGTTGCCTTTGGCAACCCTCATTCACTTTTTTTAACAGATTGTAATTAGACTCATTCGACCCAACTTATTCGTTACTACCCTCTTTATGTTTTCAATACACCATTTTTCTTTCATGGGTAGTACAATTGGCATTACTACAAAATGCCAAATCTATTCACAACGTAGTAAATAAATTAATAAGCAACATCTACAATCAATGCAATTTATTTTGGCTGGCTAACTAAGTAGCGTATATTTAATAATCACTTTTTTTAAACCCTAATAATTTAACTAGTGATTTTAAAACATATACTTAAAAATAGAGAGAAAAGAAAACGCTTTGCACACATTGGTGCTGGTATTGTTATTCTTATTCATGCTTATGAAAAATATGAAAGTGGACACGATACTTACAAACTGTTTGCTTTGGCTGGAGTTATATTTTTATCAATTGCTTTCTTTCATCCAATCATAGAGAAAAAAGCACCCTGGATTGATGGTGTATTTTTTTTAATTGAAGGTATATTATCCATTATTATAGCCATCGATTTTTTTCATTTAGGAAAAAAAGCATTGCCAATTACTTACTTACTGCTTGGGCTTTTTCAGTTCTTTTTGGCATTTAGAAAAAGTAAAAAAGGAATAGAACAACATAAAACAAAAACGCAGTAAGCCAGCTCTCATAAGCTTTAGTGTAGTGAATTATATTCTATTTTGCCTTGGGCAACTAGGATATAATTTTTCATAAAAAGATGAATTAGTACTAATTTGGCTAGGTTCAACATGCTATTAACGAAGTACTAAAACATGCAGCAATCAATGTGGTTTATTTACTATAGGTTAATCGCTTGACGTATATTTACTTGTTGGCTGTGAATTTAAAACGATTCAGCATTCTAAAATTATCAATACAGTGAAACAAAAAATTAAAAAAATGGCAATATTGACTGTTTCTATTGTTGCAGGTTATTTCATTGTTGGGCTTATAATGCATCATTGGATATTTCCAACCAAAACCCCTGACTTAACCAACTATTTCAAAGTGGGACAATCGTTTCACTCAAAACTAGAAGGGCTTTCCCAAAAAATCGTAAAAGTAGAGAATGGACTACTTACAACTGACATTACAATTGAAGCCAAATCAAATGGTCCTGTGACACATATACACGAAAACTTCGAGGAGACTTTCGTTGTAAAAAGTGGAACACTTTCAATGGTATATGGCAACGATATTAAAAAAATTACAGCTGGACAAACAATTGTCATCCCAAAAAATACACCACATAAACCATTTAATGAAACAGATTCGGTTGTTGTAGTAACAAGTGTAATGCCTTTAGACTTTGCATATTGTCTTTCTCAAATTTATCCATTTTGGGACGAAAAAGAGGCTAATTCTAAACCGCCAAAAATTCTTTTTCAACTTGCAGTATTTGGTAACAAATTCGATTCTTATCCAATAGCAGATGCACCACCAAAACCAGTTTTAAAGACATTGAAATTTTTACTAGCACCAACTGCAAGACTAATTGGCTACAAAAATTACAATGATGACTACAGACCGAAGTAGAAAATCTGCAGCCAACAAAAGGTTTTAGCCAACTTCGTGAGTTGTATTCTGTTGCCTTTGGCAACTATCACAAAAAATGAAACAAAGCAATGAAAAAAAGAATAATTAATAGCTTAATAGCATTAACGATTGCTAACCTAATGGGTTGCGAAAATTCTCAACAGCATAGCAACAATAGTAAAACAGATACAACCACCAATCAAACTGTAGCAAAAAAAACTGATTCGATTAAGCATAAAATAACCCCTTGTCTTTGGGTTGATAAAGATGCTAAGGCAGTAGTGGATTATTACCTTTCCATCTTTAAAAATGGCAAAATGAAAGAGTTTCGCCAATATAAAAACCCACCACAAGAAAATGGGCAAGATGGTGGCAAGTTTGAAACTGCAATTATGGAAATTGGTGATATAGAATTTAGCATTTTAGCTGCAGGTCCATTCTTCAAGTTTAATGAATCGGTTTCATTTGTTATTAATTGTAAAGACCAAACAGAAGTAGATTATTATTGGAATGCATTAACTACAAATGGAGGAGCAGAGGGATCTTGTGGATGGTGTAAAGACAAATATGGTTTATCGTGGCAGGTTGTTCCTGTTGAATATTTTGACCTTATTAATAGTAATGATCCAAAGATTAGAGAAAAGGCTATGAAGAATACATTTAAGCAAAAGAAGCTAATACTCTCAGAACTTAAATAAAACTAAGTGACATCTACTAAACCATGTTTACTACCGTATACAATCAACAGAAAACATCGAATCAATTTCATTCAAGAATATTTTTTGATTTAAACTCAATATTTATTGTTTATCAATAAATATTTATTATTTTTGTGGCATAATTTAAAATTGTATCAATTATGTCAAAAACAAATAATCTCATTTTTAAAGGCCTTAGCATTGTTGCTTGGATCATTTTTGTTGGCTTGTGTATTGAAGCTGGAGCTTTGATAGTTAATTTCATCATTAGCTTTTTTAAGCCAGAAATTATTCAAAACCTGTATCAAAAATTAGATCTAAGTAAAATGTACCAACGCAGTATATGGGCTTACTGGAGTATGTATAGTTTTATATTATCTATCTCAATTTTAAAGGCAGTGCTTTTTTATGTAGTTATCAATCTTTTAAGCAAACTCAATTTGGCAAACCCTTTTAACAGTTTTGTTGCCAATCAAATTTCTCAAATAAGCTACTATACATTTTCTATTGGTATCTTAAGCCATATTGCCAAACAAACAGCCAAATATTTAATGCACAGAGGCTATGACATAAATATGCTTGATCAATTTTGGGAAGATAGTCAGGCTTTTATTTTAATGGCAGCAGTAGTGTATATTATTGCAACGATATTTAAGAAGGGTGTAGAAATTCAAAACGAAAACGATTTAACTGTATAACTTATGCCAATTATTGTAAACTTAGATGTGATGATGGCAAAACGAAAAATGTCGTTGAATGAGCTTTCTGAAAAAGTAGATTTAACATTATCCAATTTGTCGATTTTAAAAACAGGAAAAGCCAAAGCAATACGCTTTAGCACATTAGAGGCCATTTGTAAAGTTTTAAACTGCCAGCCTGCTGATATTTTAGAATATGTAGAAGAAAAAAGTAACGAATAGTTTGAAAAATGATTTCATACCTCATTACTCAACAGTTTATAAAAATTTATGCCTAAAATTATCATAATACTAATTTGCTTCTTTTCCCTCAACAATATTTTTGCCCAGGCAAAAAATGCAAAACTTAAAATTGCTCCACTAACAGGCAACTTTTACATTTATACCACATATAATACTTACCAGGATAGTCAAGTGCCAGCCAATGGCATGTATTTGGTTACAATAAATGGTGTTGTATTATTCGATACACCCTGGGATACTACTCAATTTCAACCCCTGCTCGACAGTATCAAATTAAAGCACAACAAAAATGTAGTACTTTGTTTTGCAACACATTGGCATAGTGATAAAACTGCAGGGCTTGAATACTACAAACAGCGAGGCATTAGAACTTATACAACTGTTCTTACAGATTCACTGAGTAAAAAGAACAATAAAAAAAGGGCTGAATTTTTAATGACTAAAGATACTGCTTTCAAAATTGGTGAATATTCTTTTGAAACTTATTATCCGGGAGAAGGCCATACAAAAGACAATATTGTTATTTGGTTTGAAAAAGAAAAAATTTTATTTGGTGGCTGCTTAATAAAAGGCACAGATGCCGAGGATTTAGGTTATTTAGGCGATGGCAATAAAAAAGCTTACGCTGCTACGCTAAGAAAAGTACAGCAAAAATTTAGCAAGCCAAATTTTATTGTTGTAGCACACAGTGAAATGCAAAACATACATGCTTTAGAGCATTCTATACAAATGGCTAAAAAACTTAAACGATAAAATCACTTTTACAATTGGGTTATATAAACTGGTTAATTACAAGGCAACACTTCAGCATTTATACTAACTATTCTAATTTTTTTGAAAAAAAATTGCGAAACCAAAAAGTTGCACATATATTTGCAACCAATTAGTTTCACAAAGAATAGAATGAACCAATGAGAAGAGATGTATTTCAAGCCATAGCCGACCCTACCAGAAGAGCAATCATTGCCCTGATTGCATTACAAGCTATGACGCCCAATGCAATAGCGGAAAACTTTAACTCTACCCGCCAGGCAGTTTCTAAACATTTACGCATTTTAACAGAATGTGAATTGGTGAAACAGGAATACCAAGGAAGAGAAATTTACTACTCTCTAGAAATTGAGAAAATGAAAGAAATAGACCAATGGTTAGAGCAATACCGAAAAATTTGGGAAACCCGATTTAATCAACTCGATAATCTATTATCCACCATTAAAAAACAAAAAAAATGAGTTCTACTTTATTATTCGACTTTATCGTTGATAAAGAAGCCAAAACAGTTCATATCACTAGAGAATTTGCTGCTGAACAAGCATTGGTTTGGGATGCTTTTACCAAAGCTGAACTACTAGATCAATGGACAGCTCCTGCACCATTTATTGCTAAAACTAAATACATGCATTTTGAAGTGGGCGGAAAAAGATTTTATGCAATGGTTAGTCCTGAAGGACTAGAACGTTGGGGTATTCAGGAATATACTTCCATTACACCCAAAACCAATTTTCAAATGTACAATGCGTTTGCCGATAAAGATGAAAATCCAGAGTTGCCAGGTTCGGAATGGGATTTTCATTTCAGCGAACAAGATGGTATCACAAAAGTGAACATCCGTATTTATAATGAATCGTTTGAACGCATGGAAAGAATACTTGATGGATTTAAACTGGGTTATACAGCAAGTTTAGAAAATTTAGAAAATCTATTGGCTACTTTATCAAAAAGATAATTGCTGTTTGCAACATTTGTATTTAACTAAAATGGTGTTCTAAAAACGCAAGCAATAAGCATGCATATTCATAAACAAATAGAAGTTTACATTAACGGCCAGAATGAGCAGAAATGCAGTGATATGCATTTTTTGCATAACCTTATTGTGCAGGAAATGCCAGCATGCAAACTTTGGTTTTTAGATGGAAAGAATACGGCAGGTAAAATTGTTTCGAACCCCAATATTGGCTATGGATTTTATACCATTCATTATGCCGATGGAACAACGAAAGATTTTTATCAAATTGGTTTAAGTGCAAATACTACCGGCATTTCTGTTTATATTCTTGGTAAAGCAGATAAACAATATCTGGCACAAACATTTGGAAAACAACTTGGTAAAGCCAGTGTGAGTGGCTATTGTATTAAGTTTAAAAAATTGAAAGATATAAATACAGATGTATTGAAAGAGATTATACATTATGGATTTCAGCCTGAGCTTTAAAAAAGTAATTTACAGGAATAGTAAAAGTCAAAATTCTACTACTGTTGATTGCCCAAAAAACGTTTTATCAATCTTAGTTTATGGGTTCGTTCTCCTGTTTCAGTATTTACAATGCCCATATTGTCCATTTTATCTACACGTACTTTACCAGAAGCATGAATGATATTGGATTCATTGAGTAAAATACCTACGTGTGTAATTCTACCCTCCTCATTATCGAAAAAAGCCAAATCGCCAATTTGTGCTTCTTGTAAAAAACCAACAGCTTCACCCAAAGCTGCTTGCTGGTAAGCATCTCTAGGCAATTTAATATCCAGCATTTTAAATACCTGTTGTGTAAAGCCACTACAATCAATTCCAAAAATACTTTTGCCACCCCACAAATAAGGAGTGTTGATATAAGGATGAACAATTTCGTAAATATCTACATCATCATCGGTTTCATTAAAATGAAATGGACTTTCAGGAAAACTGATGGTTGTATTATTGATTTGCAAAACACCCTCATAAAAACAACCAATAAAACAGCCACTGGGTATAAACATATTCTTACCATTGCATAAAGCTTTGGTAATAGGCTCTGCGGTTAACAATTTGTGATTGCTATTGTAAAAGTGATCATCCACCTGCGTCAGCTGACTTTTTTGACACCAGCCTTCATATCCATCGTACAATGATTTTATTTGATAAAAGTCTTTGGTACTGTCTGTAATTTCTACACACTCACCCAACAACAATTCACTCACCATTTCGCTGCGGTGTGCAGCTTCTTTACGCAATGGGGCTACTGAAACAATAACTGCTGCTTTCATATATTTTTTATTTCAAACGAAGAATAGATTTCACACAAAGTAACGAAGGATACAAAGTACACAAAGGTTTTTATTGGCTCAGTGAAACTCCTTTACTCATAAACTCTGTGGTAAAATTTTATTCTTTTTTAAGCAAGAATAATTTCTCACTAAGAAACAATCAGTACACTTTTACTTTGGTTTTATAGTTGTTTCAGGTGCTACACCCCTTACTTCATATACACTATCTACCAAATAAGTACTCATACCTCTCCAAGGCAATGTTCCAAAATACCTTTTATAGTGCAGATTTACTTCTCTGCCAGAATTTTTCTCCAATACATCAATCACCTGTTGATTGGTTACACTAAAAACAAATTCATTGCTTTGCACATTGGCTTTAAATCCGCTTTGTATAATAATGCCTTCCCAAGTTTTAAACACATAGCCCTTTTTCTGGAAGGTGTTTAGCACACCAGCTTTTGTGCCTTCGGCAAATACATACACAAAACGTATATAGCAAAAGATAATTAAGCCTGCTACAATTATTGCTGCTGCAATTTTGAAAATTTTATTGTTCATGTTTTACTTTTTTAAAGGCCGTATTTATCTACCAAATAAACCAAAGCTGCCATATTCAATGCACCCAATAATAGTTCTCTTTTATTTACATTTTCAAATACATCATTCGGTGCATGGTGATAATCGAAGTAACGTTGTCCATCGGGTTGTAATCCTGCCATTACAATATTGGGGTTTCCTGCTTTTAAAGGACCAATATCAGCTCCTCCTCCACCTTTATTAAAATCATCAATGCCATAAGGTTTTAATAGTTTTGCCCATGCTTTTACTTTATCGAGTTGAGCATCATTACTAGTAGTAAAACCAAAACCTCGAGGTGTAAACCCACCTGCGTCACTCTCTAACGCAAAAATGTGATTTTCGTTTTTGGCTTTGGCTTCTTCTGCATATTTGGCACCACCACGTAATCCATTTTCTTCATTGGCAAACAATACAAAACGTATGGTACGTTTGGGTTTATAACCAAGAGCTTTAAATGTTCTAAGAATTTCAATGGTTTGTACAATACCTGCACCATCGTCATGAGCACCTTCGGCTAAATCCCAACTGTCTAAATGCCCACCAATGGTAATATATTCATTGGGAAACTCAGAACCTGTTAGTTCAGCAATAACATTGTGTCCAATGGTATCAGGCAACATCACACCATGTGTAAGCAAAGATATTTTTGCATTGGCGGTATTGCGTTGTTGCCAAACTAAATCAGCATCTTTTAAACCCAATGCCGCAGCAGGAATTTTAGGAAAAGAATCGTTATAACTCATCGTGCCAGTATGGGGATTATTATCAGTTGCCTCTGTTAAAGAACGAATCATAATGCCCACAGCTCCATATTTAGCAGCACGACTGGCACCACCTCTTCTATAACCACCACTTTGCCCATAACTGCTGAATGGCTGTACATTGGTTGGATTAAAGCCTGCATTGTAATATACAATTTTGCCTTTTACTTCATCTTTACGTTTTTCCAATTCATCAAAATCGGCCAGTGCCAATAAAGGTGCTGTAATAGTTTTCAAACTGCCCATACTATTGCCCAGTGCAGCAGCATCTAAGGTTTTAGTTGAACCATTAATGCTGATGGTTACTTTATCGTTTTTGCCTCTAACCCAATGAGGCACTAAGCACTCTTGCAACCATGCTTTATCAGCACCAATATTATTAAAGGTTTGCAGCCCCCATTGTTCGGCTTTTACCATTTGTGGAGAGCCTGCAAGCCTGCCACCAACACCTTTGGTTAATTGTTTTAAATACGTGTGGGCCTCTCCATTTGCCAATACTTCGTTTGCAATTTTTTTAATGAAAATAGAATCTGTGTTTTGACTTTGGGCACAAAATGGAAGTGCCAGCAGGAATAGCAGTTTTTTCATAGGATTAAAGATAGCTTAACTGCAACAAACTATTTTATCTTAAACCAAAATGAACCGCCATGTTGTTCTACTTTATTCAATGATGGCATTTGCCAAATTGGATTTAGGATTTGTGCCAAATCTTTTTGTTCACTGATATAAAAATTGGGACTTATAATTTCGTATTTATCAGGGTTTGCCATAATTACTGAGCCTAAAATATAATTCTCGTTATAATATCGCTGAATCATAAAATCAGGATAATCGTAAGGCAAATAAATATCATGCACCTGAACAACAACACCTTTAGGTATAATTGGCAATATCTCCCAAAAGAAGCACATTACATCGCTATTTGGATATAACACATGTGTTCCATCAAAGAAAAGGATATCATTTGCGGATAGATTTTTTATTATAGCCAAGTCGGTTTTTTGTATAGGCTGGTTTATCCATTGATCAGAAACCTTTAAAATTTCCTGACGTGGTGAAGGATCTATACAAGTAATTGAAAATTCTTTCGCATGATTGGTACGATAAAGTCTTGTTACTTTAGTTGAAGTACCACAACCAATTTCTAGGTATTGTTTAGGTTGATATAAATCCAAAATAGAATAAAGTAATACAATATCGAGCCCTGGAAAAAAATGATTATTCCAATAGGGTTGCATTTCATCAACCTTATCAAATGAGATTTCACTAAAATTATTCTTGAAATGCAATGAATGATTGATCAATGTGGTATATACATTTTTATTCTTTTCAATAATTTTAATCAATTCGGTATGTGGGCTTTCGAAATTATAATTGCTCTTTAGCTCTAACGGATATTCTAAACCAATTACCTGATGAGACTTAAAAATGGAGAGTAATATTTTCTTTATTCTATTTTTCATTATGCATTTCAATAAATAAATTGATGTTTTTCTATACAGTCAAAATTAATATTAGTGATAATACACAAATAAAATAAAAATCCCTTTGAACCGTCTATATGAAATAATTGTTTTCAAAACCTTTAATAGTATAAGTGGAAAGTATAGAATGAAGAAATAGTTGTTAATTGCAGGCAGATTATACCAGAGAATGGATTTTATAAAATGAAGTTGGCATTCAATTTCAATCTCGACCCCGCTCGATTGTTGAAAAATGTTTCGACTTCGCTCAACATTTAATTATGCGTATTGGAATTGTTTGTTACCCAACATTTGGGGGAAGTGGTGTATTGGCTACAGAATTAGGCAAAGCTTTGGCCGATGAGGGGCATCAGGTGCATTTTATAACTTATCAGCAACCGGTGAGACTAAACGTTTTTAATGCCAATATTTTTTACCATGAAGTGAGGGTTCCAACCTATCCTTTGTTTGATTATCCTCCTTATGAAGTTGCATTGGCCAGCACTATGGTAGATGTAATTATGAATCATGATTTGGATTTGTTGCATGTGCATTATGCTATACCACATGCAAGTGCTGCATACATGGCTAAGCAAATTGTAAAAAGTAAAAATGGTAGAAATGTACCAGTAATTACTACTTTACATGGAACAGATATTACCTTGGTAGGAAAAGATAAAACCTACGAGCCTGTTGTAACATTTTCGATTAATGAAAGTGATGCCATTACTGCGGTGAGTGAAAATTTAAGAGCCGAAACTTTTAAAAGTTTTCCAATTACCAAAGAGATAGAAGTAATTACCAATTTTGTAGATGTGGAGCGTTTTTCTAAGAAACCCATTGATGCATTTAGAAAAGTGATTGCACCGAATGGTGAAAAAATTCTATTGCATGCCAGTAACTTTAGAAAGGTAAAACGTGTAGATGATGTGATTAAAATTTTTGCTGAAGTACGTAAAACAGTTCCTGCAAAATTGATGATGGTGGGTGATGGACCTGAAAGGCCAGCAACAGAGGAATTGGCAAGAGAATTAGGCGTTGATGCTGATATTCGTTTTGTAGGCAAGCAGGAACAAATGGAAGAAATCTTGGCTGTTAGCGATATATTTTTATTACCGAGTGATTATGAAAGTTTTGGTTTAGCTGCATTGGAAGCGATGGCTGCAAGAGCAGTTGTAATTAGCAGTAATGCTGGTGGTTTACCTGAAATTAATATTCATGGTGTAACAGGTTTTATGGCGAATGTGGGAGATGTAAAAGCTATGAGTGAATTTGCATTAAGCATTTTACAAAACGATGGTAAATTGCAAGAAATGAAAGAAGCTGCTTACAAACAAGCCTGCCAATTTGATATTAAAAATATTATTCCTGTTTACGAAAAACTGTACAGCCGTTTTTGCAGAATGAGTTAATTGCTGGTATTTTTACTGAAATTTGAATAATGCCAAAAGAGTACGATTACATTGTTATTGGTGCAGGTTTATGGGGCAGTGTATTTGCACATGAAGCCACCAAACGTGGACATAAATGTTTGATTGTTGATAAACGCAACCATACAGGCGGTAATATTTTTTGTGAGAATAAAGAAGGCATTAATGTACATGTGTATGGTCCTCATATTTTTCACACCAACGACGAAGGCATTTGGAATTATGTAAACCAGTTTACTACTTTCAACAATTTTGTGTACTCTCCCATTGCAAACTTTAAAGGTGAACTGTACAATTTACCTTTTAACATGAATACTTTTTATCAGCTGTTAAAAGTTAAAACACCACAAGAAGCTGAACAAAAAATAAAAGATCAAATTGCAAGCTTAAATATTCAAGAACCAAAAAATTTAGAAGAACAAGCTTTAAAGTTGGTGGGAAAAGACATTTACGAAAAACTGATTAAAGGCTACACCGAAAAACAATGGGGCAAAAAATGTACTGAACTGCCAGCATTTATTATTAAACGTTTGCCTGTTCGTTTTACTTACAATAACAACTACTTTAACGATCGTTTTCAAGGTATACCAGAAGGAGGTTACAACACAATTACTAATGGATTATTGGAAGGTATTGAAGTACAAACCAATGCCAATTTTTTTGACGATATAGATTTTTGGAAAAACAAGGGCAACAAAATTGTTTATACTGGAAAAATTGATGAATACTTTAATTATCTGTTTGGTGAATTAGAGTATCGAAGTTTACGTTTTGAACATGAAGTATTGCAGCAAGAAAATTAC